>JAAZNU010000014.1 GCA_012798135.1 Veillonellaceae bacterium
AATATGAGCTGATTTCATTGGGAACACGTTTCCGCAGGTCGCTATCCGCGCGAGTCGTGCTAAATGGAGTTGATTTTTCGGCGTGCCCACGGTGTGGAAATGTTTTGGAAAAGCGCGATCCAGAGCTTTGTCCTGTATGTGGTCAACCGCATATCCCATTGAATTGTGAAGTGTTGAGAGAGGATGTTGCTGAAAAAGATTTAGACGCACGAGTTAACGAGCTTACGGAAATTATCACCATGCATGAAGCCAATCTACATAAGCATGAGAAAAATCTAAGCGAAATATGTGCGGAAAAAACTCTAATCGATGAAGAATTGAATCGTCAATCCTTCGAATATGATTCGGCTTATTTATCTGCAGTTCTAGAGACCGAAAAAGCCCGATCTGCCTTGAAGCAAAAGCTATTTGATATTAGGAACATTGAAATTCTAATTCAACGCATTACGAATTTGTCTACAAAGGCGACCACTTTGATTGCTGAAGAACAAAAAGTCCGTTCCGCATTAAAAGAGGCTCGAACTATTGCAGAGAAAGACACGCGAAATCTTAACCGATTAAAAGAGCTGTTTCTTGATTGCCTTCTTCGTGCCCAAATACCTGGTATTCTGGTTGACGATACCGTTGAAATGAAATCGCCAAACTTTTTACCTGAAGTAACTTCTGTTGATGCAGGAGATCTAGCAGTAACATCTTTTGCGAATTTAGGGAGCGGAGGAAAGAAGACCCTGTTTAAATGTTGTTTTGCTGTGGCGTTGCACCGACTGGCGGTGGAAACTGGTGCAATGCTACCGACGATTATGATTATTGATTCACCGATGAAAAATATTAGCGAAAGAGAAAACAGAAAGCAGTTCGAGGGCTTTTTCAAAATGCTTTATCAACTTTGTGAAAATGAACTGAAGGGAACGCAATTTATTCTCATCGATAAAGAATATTGCAAGCCGCCGGAGGATTTTCAACCGAGCTTTAGTGCTCGCTATATGACTCCCGACGATGACCATAACCCGCCATTGATACGCTATTATCGCGGCAAGTAAATATCTAATTGTTTGAAAGTATAGAGGCATGCAAGAAAAACGCTTCGCAGGCGGGCATGTGTTTTGGCATCTTTGTTTTTCTTGCGTTTATGAACCATCCTTTGGCATGGGCATGCGGTCGATATGAGAAAAACAATATTCCGATTCACAGCTTAACTTACTTTCGCGTGCCAGACCTAGATAGGTTGGTTCCAGCAGAATATAGGAAACGATCAAACGGACAAGGTCGTAAGATTTGATTGATCATACAAAGAATTTAAGGTCATAAGTCAAGCGTATCATTACGGCGCACAAAATACTGGTTATTCGGGGGAGGAAAATGGGGAGGAATACTCTATAAATACAGGTGTTTTCTGTAGATGGAGTAAAATGGGAAAATGGCGAAAACGATTGGTTTATAAGGCGAGCGGCGAATGGATATTTCAGGTAAAACGGCAAAAAACCAATTGCTAAACCGATAGGGGGGGAAACTCCCGCGAGGGTTCAAATCCCTCCCACTCCGCCAGTTTTATCAAGCATTGCGGGCTCCTGGAAGATTAGTTCCAGGAGCCCGTTTTTTTATGGAAATATGCCGGTTTGGGGTCGTTACATTTAATGGGCAGCGCTACTCCGGACTCTTGTAGCAGTTCTGCCACAAATCGCGGTTTTCGGGGTTGTCGATGAATTCGGCAAGAAAAGCGAGAGAGCTTGGGGAAAAATCGTCATTGGGCCGCTTCACGCAGTAGAGGTAGCGCTTTAGGTTCAACCCTTCAATTTGGGCGAGTTGTACTGGCAGTTGCGATTCGATATTGACGACACTTTTGCGGGACAACACGGCGACGCCATAGTTCTTGGCCACTCCCTGTTTAACAGACTCGGTATTGCCGAACTTTTGGCAGGGGGGAATCGGCGCACCGATTTTTTTGAGCGCATCTTCGAAAAATTCCCGGGTGGCGGAATAGGGTTTGGAGGAAATCAGGAAAGTCTGGCTGGCCAAATCGTCGACGGTTATGCTGCTTTTTCGGGCCAAGTCGTTATTCGTGGACAGAACTAAAACCAATTCGTCGGACGCAAACGGCAATAGCTTCAATCCCTCAAATTCCCAATGAAGTTTGTGTTGGGAAATAAAGCCGAAATCCAGTTTGAATTGACGTACCTGCTCCAAAATGACGGTGAAATAATCGATCGACAGGTCGATGTTGGTGCCGTAGCTATTTTCGTGAAAAGTACTGACCAATACCGGCAGGACATAATTGGCGATAAAGCTGGTGGCGCCGACTCGCACTTTGCTGCTGCTGGCAAGGTTGGCGGCGGAAAGCTCTTCAATGCAGTCGTGATTCAGTTGGATTATTTTTTCGCTGTATTTCAATAGTATGATTCCGTTCCGGTTAAGCCGGACATTTCTACCAATCCGGTCGAACAGACGCACTCCGTAATAGTTTTCCAGAGCGGCTACTTGCTTGGATATGGCAGCCTGTGAACAATACAATTCATCGGCGGTTTTGGAAAAGTTCTTTGTTTTGGCCAATGATAAAAATGTAGTCAATTTCACAATATCCATGGCAACCTCCGCTTTATGGCCGGATCTATTAAAAGTATAACTTTTTGTTATCAATGTTACAACTTATACGATCTGCTTATGATTGTCGAAAATTCTAATAATAGTATCGGAAATAAATAAAGGGGTGAGACTATGACTACAAGCCCAGCTACGTCAGGCGGAACGGGCGCGCCCGCCAACGCCAAGAAAAAAAGCATTGTTGATAAGTGGATGCAGGTAGCCGGCCTGCCTGCCGCCCTCATCGTTTTTGTGTTCTTATTGACGATGCCGACTCCGGATGGATTGCTTTTGCAAGGCAAAGCCGCCATCGCGGTATTTTTTTCGATTTTTATTCTGTGGGTCACGCAGTCCCTGCCCACCTATCTGAGTTCTCTTGTGGCCATCGTTCTGCTGGTCATCACTGGGGCTTGGAGCGAGAAACAAGCTCTGGGCGTATTTGGCCTGGACGTTATGTGGGTTATGTTGATGGCCTTTTTCATTACGTCGGGCATGGAAAAGAGCGGCTTCGCCAAGCGGCTGGCCCTCTGGATCGTTTCCAAATTCGGTCATACCGCCAAAAGCACCTTGGCCACTCTGGCCATAACCAATTTGATCCTGGCTTTTCTGGTGCCGTCGACTACGGCCCGGGCTACCCTGATGTTGCCAATCTCGCTGTTGATTCTCAAAGTGTACAAAGCCGTGCCAGGTGAAAGCAATTTTGGCCGGCAATTGGCCATACAGCAGTTGCAGTTCAATAATATCAGCACAACCGGCATTTTGACCGCGACATCGCCGCAGATTATGGCGGTAGGGCTGATCAAGGACCTGACTGGCGCCAGTATAACCTGGATGGATTGGTTTGCCGCATCGTTCCCGATCGCTGCGCTCTCGGTATTCGCGTCCCTCTTGATCGGCAATGTTTTGTTCAAAAGCGAAGTCATTACCCCGCCGCTTGAGGATGGGCAGACTCCCTTGGACGCCAAAAAAGAATTCAAAGAACAGTATAAAGCCTTGGGTAAACTGAGTAAAAACGAGATCAAGGCGTTGATTATCTTTGCGCTGACAGTCTTCTTATGGGCGACCGATGGCCATCACTACGCCATGTTCGGTCTGCAAATCAGCTTAGTGCTGGTAACGCTGATTTCCGGCATTTTATTCTTCATGCCTTATATCGGCATCGCCAACTGGAAGGATGCCAAGGTGCCTTGGGATCTGGTGCTGTTCAGCGTTGGCGCGTATTCCGTCGGTCTGGCGTTGGACGCGTCCGGCGGGGCATCTTTCTTGCTGAATTCCTTGTTTGGAAGCCTAAATTTGGCGTCGTTGGGATTTTTCAAATTATACGCGGTCGTGATTTTCGTCGCCATGTTTTCGCATCTGGTTTTTACCAGCAAAACGGTGCGCACGATTATTCTGATTCCAACGATTATCGGCATCGCCAAGGCGGCGGGAGTCAACCCGGTGGCGCTGGCACTGCCGGCGAGCTTTACAATCTCTGATGTCATCACGCTGCCGCCCAGCAGCAAACCGAATCTTATCTTTTACAGCACCGGTTACTTCAGCGTTCTCAACCAGTTTGTCTATGGCATACTCGTATTGCTGGTCAAATGGATACTATTGGTGATCGCTTCGCTGACCTGGTTCAAATTCCTAGGCATTTACTGAAGGAGGAGGATAGCATGAGAAACCTAATCAACTGCCTGACGTGCTTTGCTGTATTGCTGAGCCTGCTCATTCCGGCAACCGCCGCTTCGGCAGCCAGCGCCGCTTTGAAACCCGGCCAAATCGCGAACTATACGGAAACGTTTTTGCCCGCGGCGAAAAACGATGCCGATTTGACAGTCACTGTGGAGGGGATTTCCAATAAGGCCGGCGAGTTTTATGTGTTCCTGAGCAGCGCCAAGATGACGCAGACGGGGCTGAAAGCCAAGGTGGGCAATATTGTCGGGTCGACCGGCAAATCCGGCAAGGTCGGCTCCACTGCCTATCTGATCTATAAAACGGTCGCACCCGAAGAAAAATACGCTGTGGAACTGACCTTCAAATGCCGCGATTTTTACAAGGGGGCTGCGTATAAGCCGGACACCGGCGTGGAAGGACAGGTTTCGTTAAAATACAAGATTGCCAATACCCAGAGCTACGATATTGCCAACTATAAAGTGAAGATCTATTTGCCGAAGGGGCGGGAATATTTGAACGTTTCCTCGCCCAAGAAAAACTACACTGTCGGCCGGGATCACCAGTCGGGCCTGCGTTTTCTGGAATATGGCCTGTCGGGAACGCTGGACAAGCCGGCGTTTAAGCAGTCGAAGGAGGTCGCCATAAACGCGGTTCACAGTAAACCCGTGCAGGGGGTACCGGCGCTAGTATTGTGGGTGGCTGCCATCAGCCTGGGCACGGCCTTCTTTATCCTGGAATACAAAAAGCTGTTTCGGATTTCCGCGAAAGACGTTGCTTAATACGGCAGCCGCATAATCCGTTTGAGTAATTTCCGTAAAATCAAAAAAATAACCTACGGGGTGAAAACTATGTATAATCATGTGGTCTGGGATTTCGATGGGACGCTTTACGATACATACCCCGGAATTACCAAGGCGTTCTATCGTGCCGTTTCCGAAGCAAATATCAAAATGGACATGGAAGAACTGGGGGCACAATTGCGGGTTTCTATCGGTAACACTCAAAAACGGCTCGTCCAGCAATATGGGTTAAACAATGACGAGTTCGAACAGAAATATATACGGTATCGCAATCAAATCGAGGATGTGGCCATCCCGGCATTTCCCCATGCCATTGAAATATGCCGGGCGGTCTGGGAAAATGGCAAGCAGAATTATTTATACACCCATCGCGACCGGATCGCGTTGAGGCATCTGGAAAAATCGGGGATCGCACAGTGCTTTACGGATTGCATCTCCATCGAAGATGACTTCCCGCGGAAGCCGGACCCGACAGCGCTGTTGAGCCTGGCGAACAAATATGGATTTGCTCCCGCCGAGTGTATCATGATCGGCGACCGCGATATCGATATCTTGGCCGGGAAAAACGCCGGCATGGCGGCCTGCTTCTTTGACGAACACCAGACGACCGTTCCCGCTGCCGACTATAACATTTTTTGTTTTGATCAGTTGTACGATATTTTGGCGTTGAAAAAATAATTGACGCCGTTCCGATGGAAAAATCTTTCGGCATGAACAATGCCGCCATGGCTTACTTTTTCGTGATCGTTGCCTTATAATGAGAAAAAGTTTGGAACCGATTTTTGGAACAAAGCCGCTCAATTCCGGTGTTATGCGGGAATTGGGCGATTTGTTTTTTGGGGGGAGCATGGTCGCTCGTTCCGGATGTTTATCTTCGGCGGGAGCGGCCTGTTTTTATTTTAGATTATGAAAGGAGCGCGGGTGTATGATCAATCTCGATGGAATTAATAAGCATTTTGGGTCCCTGCATGTCCTGAAGGACATCAACTTGTCGGTGTCGTCGATCCGCACTTGCTAAAACCTGCTGTGATAAAAGCATGCGCGGCGATGGGGGTTGCCGCAAAGGAAAGGAAGCTCGCAACAATATCCGGTGCCGAAACTGCTTTCATAATGCCCGCCGCGTAGGTCGTGATTTTTTGTAGGCCAGATGGTAGTGGCCCAACTAGTGTTACTCCCTTAACTGGGATAATCTCACTAATTTGTTGAATACCCAGTTCTGCTTTGCCCTCAGCCACGAATTCCGCGACTTCATAGCCTCCAGTCAGGCAAATACATTTCTCTTTTACATCATCTGCTATTCCCATTTTTTCAAGGACCGAAGCAAAGTGAATTCCACTGGAAGCTCCCTTTGCAGGATCAGCATAGGCCAAAGACTTTGCAGCAAGAATAGCCTGACGAAATGCCGCGGAAGTGGAAATGTCAGGAGCCGGCATTCCGGCTTGTACAGCTATCCCGACGCCCACTTTGCCAATTTCAATTACTGTGTCGGAAACAACTTTGCCTTGCCTAACTAATTCTTCCAAAGCGCGGTCTGTCAGGACGACGATATCTGTCGTTTCCCCATCGGCTAGTCGTTTCACTATTGCCCCGACTGGCGCAAACGTAAGGTTGACCACATAACCGGTTTCTTTGAAAAAGGCCTCTGCCAGACTGGTCATGCCACTTCTAGCGGCGCCGGCACTATACACCGAAATTTTTACTGGCGCTGTAGAAAGCATATTCGAACTCGGCTGTAAAAATGTCATAATACCCAGCTCCCCAAACAGTTTACTCACCCTTGGATAAAGCCCCGCAGTAACCTGCGGGGCTTACAAAAACCAAACTATCACATTGGAGTTTACCAAAAGCCCAATGCTCTCCACCAGGGAATTCCTACCACGGCAAATATGGTGAGATTAATAAGGGCAATATAGAAGCCTAGCGTCCACCATGTGCCCTGATCTACGTAACCTGCACCAAAGAAAATCGGCGCCGGCCCAGTTGCATAATGAGTAAGTGACTGGGAAAGATGTGTGCTGTAGGCTAGCACAAGTATGGCCAAGTAGGGTGGAACGCCGGCTGCGATGGCTACAGCTCCGAAAGCAGGAAGCAATGCGGTGACATGGGCGCTCATGCTAGCAAAACAATAATGAATGAAAAAGTAGGATATCGACAAAATTCCAAGAGCTACCGGCCAGGAAACGCCAACAATGCTAGTGCCAACGATCTTTGCAAACCAGGGAATCACTCCCAGCTTATTGAGATAATTTGCCAAAGCTATCAGGCTGCCCATCCAAATCAGAGTGTCCCATGCATCATGCTCGTGGGTCACATCACTCCATGTAAGAATTTTAGTCAGAATCATGACGATGACTCCGGCCATAGCCACGATAGTTGCTTCTATATGGGTGATTTCGGCAGTGGCCCAGAACCCCAGCATCGTAATGAAAATGCCAATTAGTATTTTTTCGGCCGGCTTTATTGGACCAAGTTTTTCTAATTCGCTCTCCGCGAGTTGCCGCGCCTGTGGGGTTTCTTTAATTTCCGGCGGATATACTTTATAAATGAAATAAGGCACTACCAACAGTGCGACAAGCCCTGGCAGCAGGGCACCAAGCGCCCAAGCACTCCAACTAAGCCTGATATTAAAGGTGCTGGCTGCCAGAGCGACAAATAGAACATTGGCCGATGAAGCTGTCATGAACATCGTAGAGGTGATACCATCGCCCTGATATTCGGCTTTCATTAGAAATGCACCAATCCGGCGGGCGCTGGGTCCCGGATAGGAGTCGAATACCGAACAGAGACTACGGACGATCGGAAAAATTACTCCTCCGGCACGAGCCGTATTTGATGGAGTCATCGGTGCCAATACTAGATCACTGAGGATGATAGCATACCCGAGGTTAAGCGTTTTATGCCCAATAGCCTTAACAATGAGAAAGGATATCCTCTGTCCTAACCCCGTCTTGACAAAAGCTTTGGAGAATAAGAAGGCCGACACAATTAACCAAATTGTTGTGTTAGCGTACCCTGATAAGGCTTCTGCGGGTTTGAGCACATGAGTGAAGGCACTGAGGGTGACGCCAGCAAAAGCAATCGCCCCAATTGGCATTGGTTTTAGGATAAACCCAATGATAACTGCTACAAAGATGGCCAGCAGGTGCCATCCGGCAGGTTTTAAACCTGCCGGCACCGGCGAGAACCAAATGCCTGCTCCAACTGCTATCATCAGGGCGCCCCTAAACAATTTGTTGTCTAACACATGTTTTCTCCCCTTTCATTTGGAATGCCATGTTAGCAGAGTGCTTGTTGGGTCTACTCATCCAATTGTTTCTTAATGATTTCCGCACAGCGGACTTGATTAAAAATACCGCAATAACAAAAATCGCTTAGCCGAATCGCGCCTTGCTCAGGGGTCATTTTCCCGGCTTCCACTTGGTGCATGACATAGTTTACGAATTTTGGCGGAATCATATGATGGCCACACATTGTCGTGATCGATAAAGTAGTCTCGTCCGGTAAAATCTCCTTCTTGCCCCATACTCCTAATGAGTAATTGATTGAATGCGGAGTAACACCTGCCTCCTTGCACGCAGGGAGAACTTCTGACAGTACACCGGTAATAACTACCGACTGTCCCAGATCCTTTTCTTTTACTCGTTTCAGAAAACCAATTACTTGCTCTCTTTTGGTGAAGACTCCGCGAATCCTGGATTTATCAGTGATCTTTTCACGAATTTCCTCTGAAGAAAATCGGGTAATTGGTCCGGTCTTAACGTCTCCCCAGTTTTCAGAACCTTCAGCTTCCGCTGCTGCAATAAATTCCAGCGCTTTGGGCCTAATGCCGATATCGTTGATTCCCTTGGTCTGATACATAAACCAGTTAAAATCTCTTTTTTGAGACTCGATGTCTCCTGAGCGATGTAATGAATGCGTCATCTACTCTGCCTCCTTTTCATTATTTACAAGTCAAGCCAGCGATAATGGCCGTCCTAAACCAACATTGACTTTGCCGCGGTGTGGCATAGGAATTTTGATTTCCTTCAGACAATCCAGTGCTTTTGTCTGCCCGTTTTCATCAACTCGTAATATAAGTCCGAGAGAAAAAACTGTATCGATTTCCTTCTCGACTTTCTTCAGGCTTTCCAGCACGTTTTTTAAGTTGCTTTCTGCGCATTTACCTTCGATAATGACAGACAACAAATGATAACCATGACATTCTTCTACAAGCTTACCGGTCGCCCGATCAGACATAAGCGCTGCCAGTGGAGTGTGTTCCGCCGGAGCGAGTTCAACGCCGGCGCTAGCACAAGCCATTGCCACTTTTTCAGCGTCTCTGAGGTAGACCCCCACGCCCGGTCGTCCCATGTCAATACAAATACCAACTTCTCCCTTCTTCACCCGCCCGGTGACATCATTGGTTTTTACTTCTTCTGTACCGCGCCCGGTCACGCCGGTAACTCCATGATTCTCCACCGGGTCACTCATGACATGCCGGAATTGCTTGTAGAAATTGTCCAGCTCCACCGCTTCGATAGCTCCCTTAGGACAAACCTTCTGGCGTAAACACACATAACAGTCCGTGCATTCATCTTGATCAACACTGCATTTCTTCCCATCAAAATGGATGGCATCCACTGTGCAATATGTCATGCATACCTTACAACCAACACATTTTTCCTGATTTATTTGTGCCATTTATTATTCCTCCTTATTTCCATCTTTACCGCAGGTCAACTTGGCGGCAAGATACGGGATGAGACCGCCCAAACGGATATACTCAATAAGAAATGCCGGTGGTTTTAAAAAAAGATACTGCACTCCGTTCGTCAAGTTAGTGATAGTGCCTCCGGCCAAATTGATTGTCGCCTGATCGCCGCTTTGTACCGCCACCACAAACTCCGGGCAAACAATGGCCGGAATGCCGACGTTGTAACAATTCCGGTAGAATATGCGGGCAAAAGACTTGGCAATAACGGCACCCACGCCTGCGTATTTGAGAGCTTGCGGGGCTTGCTCGCGGCTTGACCCATAGCCAATATTGACACCGGCAACCACAATGTCGCCGGGCTTTACCTGTCTTGCGAATTCAGGGTCAGCGCCAACCAGGCAGTTAGCGGCTAATTCCTGCGGTTTGATTTGCGTCATAAAGCGGGAAGGCAAGATATGGTCTGTGCTGATATTATCGCCGAATAACCACGTACGGCCGGAGGATGTTTCATTCATTGCGTTCACCTCCGATTATTTCTCTAGGATCGGTAATTACACCATTCACAGCAGATGCCGCCACTGTCAGCGCACTGGCAAGGTAGATCTGGCCTCCTTGTCCCATTCGGCCCTCCATATTTCGTGTCGTTGTAGAGATACAGACATCACCTGGCGCCAGACAGCCAACTTCATAGCCAGCACAAGTGCCGCAGGACGGTGAGCTAATAATCGCTCCTGCACGTACCAGTTTTTCGATAATACCGTTCTTCGCTGCAGCCTCAAAAACTCGGGCTGTATTCGGCACAATAATAAAGCGGACATCAGGATGCACGTGCCTTCCTTCAAGTACTTGGCAGGCCTGAACTAAATCGTGATAAAAAGCGCCAGAACAGGACCCCAATGTCGCCTGACGAATGGGCGTTCCGACCACATCTTGGACAGGAACACCATTGGTAGGCAAACTCGGCGTCGCCACTGTAGGCCCTAAATGCGACAAATCGTATGTCCGTACATCGGCATAAATGGCATCCGTATCTGGATATACTATTTCGTCAACGGCTTTCGGTCCGCCAAGTTTTATTAATGTCTTGTCATCGCACGGAACGAAGACACTTTTGGTCCCCATCTCAAGCCCCATAATGGCGACTGCCATGCGTTCCTCAATGCTGAGGGCTTCTATTAACGGGCCACCTAGCTCTAACGCCATATAATTTAGTCCGTGTGGGCCAAACTGCTTCAACAAAAACAGGGCGATGTCTTTGGCTGCTACTCCATGCAACAGTTTGCCGGTTAGTGATATTTTTATAGTCTCTGGAACTTGCAGCCAGATTTTACCTGTCGCTAATACTGCTGCCATTTCGGTCGAACCGATCCCCGTAGCAAAGCAGCTTAATGCCCCAAGTCCGACAGTGTGTGAATCTGTGCCCACAACAACCTTGCCTGGGCGTGGCAAACCTTCTTCTGCTGCCACAGGGTGCATAATGCCGCGCCCCAAAGGAAATATGTGGGTGGCATATTGCTTAGCAAACTTCTGCAACGCTTGATAATGCTCTGCAGCCCGGAAACTAGAAGCAGGAGAATGATGGTCAAGGACAAACCAAACCTTATCCGGATCCCATACCATCGTGACAGGAAGTTTCCCGAATTCCTTAATAGTAATTGGCCCATTGTTATCATGAATAAGTGCCAGATCGACAGGTACATCAAGAATCTGTCCCGGAGACGGATCCTTGCATCCCGCTTTAGCCCCAAGTATTTTTTGAACAACTGTCAACCCCATACTTTGTCTCCTTGCTTAGCTAAATCTATAATTTCTTACAGATGGCTTCTCCCATCCTATTGGTTGTTGCCGTTCCGCCAAGGTCTGGGGTGACATGGATCATTTCGTCAAGGATACTCGTAACGGCTGCGTCAATATCCCGGGCGCAGTCCAAAAGCTCCTTGTCCTGATGTTTCATGCCCAGCCAGTTAAGCAGCATTTGCCCGGACATGATCATGGCATACGGATTGGCGATCTGTTTGCCGGCGATGTCTGGTGCTGATCCATGTGTAGCTTGTGCCATAACGAAATCCGGACCGACACATAGTCCTGGTGCCATCCCCAAACCACCTACGATACCGGCTGCCTCGTCCGAAAGTATATCGCCAAACATATTCGTAGTAACAACAACGTCATAGTTTTGTGGTCGCATAACGAGGTTCATAGCAAATGTATCAACTACCATCGTTTCAAAAGCAATATCAGGATAGTCCTTGCTGACATCAGTACAGGCTTCCAAGAATAAGCTGCAACCGAGTTTATAGACGGTATTTTTATGGATTGCCGTAACTTTTTTCATCCCATTGCGCTGGCGAGCAAGCTCGAAAGCCGACCGGGCTACAAATTCGGAATTGCGGCGAGTGATGACACGAACCGACATTGCGAGATCCGGGGTTGGCATAAATTCGCCAATGCCTTTATACATATTGCGATCAGGCTGAAAACCCTCATTATTCTCACGGATCACTACCAAGTCTACATTTTGGTGGACGCTTTTTAGCCGTGAGTGAGATTTTGCCGGTCGGATATTGCTCACTAGATCAAAGCGTCGCCGAATGATCGGATGCGGATTAATCGCTTTCGGATCTGTTTTAGGATAGGCCATATGGCCTATTGGCCCCAATATCCAGCCGTTTAATTGATACAAGGTATCTATGGTTTTTTGCGGCATGGTTTCGCCGGTGTCTTTATAAGCAGGAAATCCGATAGGTAACTTTACCCACTCCACGTTAATTGCAGGATGCCGTCTTAGTGCTGCTTGCATAACCTGTACGGCTACAGGCACTACTTCAAGCCCGATATCGTCCCCGTCCAGAATTCCTAGCCGATATTTTCCCATTTTTTAAAATCTCCTCTCGTTTTGTCCGCTCATCATTCCAGGATAGCTTTCTTTTTTAGCCTACCACTTCTATTTCAGTATTTAAAATATTAACAAAATATAGCATAATAACGATAAAATATAGACAATTAATCCCAAACCATTGGAACATAACAATACGCAATCCTCTTTCGCTATGCGAATAAGGATTGCGTATAAATCAATTGGCAATATTTTTAGTTATACTCGCAATTTTGTCGACAATCAGTCTCCTATGTCCAAACAAGCTTCTTCATAGTTGCTAACTGGCTTCTTCCGCTATCGCCTTTCGATGGCTGGGCTCAATTATATTTTGACCCTAACGCCGATATTCAATTTGACTGCCTGCTGCAGAGCGTAGCCAGCCGTGACTAAATCCTGAATGGCAACACCTGTTGTATCAAATACTGTGATTTCTGCAACGGTTTGTCTAGCACTTTTCGTCCCCCTAATGATTTCTCCCAGTTCAGCATGAATGCTTTTTTCCGTTATCAGACCTGCGTCAAATGCATGCTGACATTCACCCAAATACAAACATTGACTCATATTATCAACCACGATTTTATCCGCACGGACAAATATCTGTGGATCTAGTTCCTGCTTACCACGGGTATCGGTGCCGACTGCATTGATATGCGTACCCGGCTTTACCCATTCGGCCATTACAATCGGTTTATAGTTAGATGAAGTCGTCACAATAATATCCGCCATCCTGCAGGCTTCTTCGGCGGTCGCGGCTACCGTGACAACTCGGCCATTGGTTGAAAAATCCCTAGCTAAGGCTTCGGCGGCTGCGGGGAAAATATCATATGCGTATCCCCGCCTAATAGCCGGTAAGACTTTTAGGGTGGCTTCAAGTTGATTGCGCCCTTGCATACCGGCGCCAATAATGGCAATTGTTTCACTATCAGGTCGAGCCATGTATTTGCAACTAATCGCTCCAAGAACGCCAGTTCGCAGTTTTGTCACGAAATTAGCGGCAAGCACCGCGCGTGGCTGACCTGTATCGGGATCGAATAACATGATGGCAGACTGATGATTGCTTAGTCCTTTGTTCATATTATTTAGCCAAAATCCGCCGGCCTTAAATCCCAGAACTTCTTGAGTTTCTAAATAGCCGGATTTAATACCGAATACTCCCTGATATTTTTTGATCACCTCTCGGACGACTGGAAAAACAAGGCTCTTGCCTGTTTGGTAATCCGCAAAAGCCTGCTCTAGCAACTGCATAGTTTCTTCAAATGACACGAGACTTTCTACATCTTGATCTGACAAAAGTATAATTTCCATAAACACACCGCCTTATTGTGATTTTCCCCGGCCGAGGATTGCCAATTCTTCTATAACATTGTCGTGTTCAACAAGATATAGCTTGTCATACAGATTTACGCATGGGCAGACATGATTAGGAATAATCGAGACTTTGTCGCCAATTTTTAGTTTAGCATTGGCTTCGGCGTTGTTAATAACGCCATGCTCATCATACAGCTTCGCAAGCCGCAGATTGTCGAACCCCCTAACTATTCCATAACCAGGTGTCTCACAAATGCTTCCCGGCGCCCGAGTGAAAGAAGTTAATGCTTTTCCTCCGGCATCGATAACTACCCTTTCGGCTGTTGGCATGGATACTACAGTCGCTAAAACAGATAGAGCGCATTGATGATAATCATTAATTGAGTTTCCTTGAGCTGCATCCATGAAGATATAAGTGCCTGGCCGTATCTCGGTAATCCCCGGCAACGGTTCACCGTGCATGAGCGAGGGAGTGGCACCTACACTAACTTCGTTGACTTCTATGTCATGTTCGCGCAGATAGTTGGCGACAGCAAGAACATCTTCCTGACTTTTCCCAAATAATTTCACGCACTCTTCCTTGCTCTGCGCACCATAGGTATGACCTTCGTGAGTAAATATTCCGCGCAGCCTAAGCCCTGGTGTTTGATGTATTTTCTGGGCTAAGCTGAGTGCCTCTGCGGCAGTCAGCACCCCGGTCCGATCTTCACCAGTCTCGATTTCAATCATGAGATCAAGTGGCCTTTTTTCCTGATTGAAGGTTTTGGCAAGCGATTCAATTTGCTCCTGATTATCCACACCAACGGCGACTAGTACTTTGCGGTGTACTGCGAGCAGGCGGTTGCTTTTTGTTTTGCCAAAAATTTCGTTGGCGATAAAAATGTCCTCAAGGCCATTGTCCGCCATGACTTCAGCCTCACCGACCTTAGCGACGGTAATGCCGCTGGCGCCTGCAGCAATTTGCAATTTTGCTAACGCTGGCACTCGATGGGTTTTCGTATGTGGCCGAAGTTTTACGCCCCATTTTTGTGCCTTGGCTGCCATTCGTGCTATATTCTCTGCCATAATAGCTTTATTCACAATTAATGCTGGTGTATCAAGGTCATAATAACTTTTCACTATAAAGCACCTCTATCCAAATATTTATAAGCTATCTGACTTCTATGACACAAAATCAAATCGCATTCTAACCGTATCATTTTTTCTCCAAATTTTAAAATATTAACAAAATATAGTATGATAAACAATAGATATAGAAAACGCGAGGTTGCTTACAATGGAAATGCGCCAACTTCAGTATTTTCAGGAAGTCTGTCGATCTGGCAGCTTTACAAAAGCCGCTGCCAATCTTTTCGTTGCTCAACCGGTGATTACTAACGCCATTCATAAGCTTGAAGACGAATTGGGCGTACGTTTATTAAACAGAACCAATAAGGCTGTGTCATTGACAGCGGAAGGCACGGTCCTGCTTGAGAGAGTTAACACCTTATTGGGATTTGCCGATGAAATTTTTCAGGAAATGTGTGACTTTAATATGCTGAATAAAGGCTCGCTGCGTCTCGGCGTGCCGCCGCAAATAGGGAATTATCTCTTCCCGCGATTATTTGCCGAATTTAGCATTCGATATCCTAAACTGAATTTTGTCGTATCCGAGGAAGTATCAGGAGTTACTATTTCGTTACTGGAAAAAGGAGAACTCGATGTCGGCATGGTGGTTCTGCCGGAAAACTTGCCTAATATGGAAACGCGTTTCCTCTTTTCTCAGCCTATTGTTCTTTGTGTGGCAAAATCCCACCGACTAAATAGCTGCGCGAGTGTAGATTGGGGACAATTGCAAAATGAAAAATTCATCATGAGAAAACCGGGCTCCGTACAGCGAGATATCGTTATCCACCAATGTCGACAGCATGGTTTTTTGCCCAATATTATCTTCTCTACCAGCCAAATCCAAACTATTAAAACGCTTGTGGCCCATAACCTTGGCATTGCTTTTCTGATGGAAATAACTGTACAGGGAGATTCATCTCTGCGTGTCATTCCATTAACTGAGCCAACTTCCGTAAAAATCGGCTTAGTCTGGAAAAAAGGCAGGTATGTGTCAAAAGCCGTGCAAACTTTCATTGACTATGCAATTGATGCTTGTCGGCATTGACATAGATTCATCCATGCTGCTGTTCCGTTGCGCGGGTGTTGCATTCTAGGTAACCCCTGAATTAATCGGCAAAACGTAGAAATGTATTTCACCACATCGGAAGGAATGGGTATAAAAATTGAGGCCGCCGTGCCACATCGCCGGTAAAACGGATGCGCCTCGCGAAAAAATGCCGCCATGGCTTGCTTTTTCGTGATCGTTGCCTTATAATGAGAAAAAAGTTTGAAACCGATTTTTGGAGCAAAGCCGCTCAATTCCGGTGTTATGCGGGAATTGGGCGATTTGTTTTTTATGGGGAGCAGGGTCGCTCGTTCCGGAGGGTTGTCTCCGGCGGGAGCGGCCTGTTTTTATTTTAGATTATGAAAGGAGCACGGGCGCATGATCAATCTCGATGGAATTAATAAGCATTTTGGGTCCCTGCATGTCCTTAAGGACATCAACTTGTCGGTATCGTCCGGTGAGAAACTGGTGGTCATCGGTCCCAGCGGGTCGGGTAAAAGCACGATGATCCGCTGCATGAATCTGCTGGAAAAGCCCAGCAGCGGGAAGGTGGTCGTCGATGGGGTGGATATTACGTCGCACACGAAGCAGGTCAACGAAATCCGCCAATCGGTGGCGATGGTGTTCCAGCAATTCAATCTCTATCCGCACAAAACGGTCTTGGAAAATCTGACCTTGGCGCCGATCAAGCTGAAAGGCGTATCGAAACAGGAGGCGGAAGAATCGGGCCTGACCTATCTGGAGCGGGTCGGCCTCAAAGAGAAGGCACACTGTTATCCCACCCAGCTGTCCGGCGGGCAGCAACAGCGGGTGGCGATTGCCCGGGCCCTCAACATGCATCCCAAAATCATGCTGTTTGATGAACCCACTTCGGCTCTGGACCCGGAGATGATCAAAGAAGTGCTCGATGTCATGGTGGACCTGGCCAACGAAGGGATCACCATGGTGGTCGTTACCCATGAGATGGGGTTTGCCCGCCGGGTGGCGGATCGGGTTATTTTCATGGATGATGGTCAAATCCTGGAAGAGGGATCGCCGGAACATTTCTTCGTCAACCCCGAACATGAGCGGACCCAAACGTTTTTGAGCCGGATTCTGCATTGAACCATAGAGCAAAACAGGGAGGAATTATTATGAAAAAAACAGCACTCGTATTTTTGGCGATTTTCTGGGCCTTGTCGGTGATGTTGGCCGGTTGCGGCGGGTCAAACCCGGCGCCGGCGAAGCAGGGTGCGGACAAAGCCGCCGTTGCGCCGGACATCAAAGCCATCAAAGATCGTGGTGTGCTGAAAGTCGGCGTCAAGGTCGACGTTCCCAAGTTTGGCTTCAAAGATCCCAAGACCGGTAAAATCGAGGGCTTCGAAATTGATCTCGCCAAAGCCTTGGCAAAAAAAATCCTGGGTGACGAAAATAAAATCGAAATGCAGGGCGTAGTGGCCAAAACGCGCGGTCCGTTGCTGGACAATGGCGACCTGGATATTGTGGTCGCGACCTTTACGATCACGGACGAGCGGAAAAAAAGCTACAACTTCACGGAACCTTATTATACCGATGGCGTCGGGCTGATGGTCAAGAAATCATCCGGGCTGAAGAGCCTCAAAGACATGAACGGCAAACGGATCGGCGTGCCGCAGAGCGCCACCACCCGTAAAGCGCTGCAGGCCGAGATCGACAAGATCCCCGGATTGAAGGTCAATTTTCTGGAGTTCGGCACTTATGCGGAGGTCAAAACCGCGCTGGATGCCGGCCGGGTCGATGCCTACAGTATCGATGTCGCCATTCTGATGGGTTATCTGGATGATTCGGTGGAAATTTTACCGGACCGCTATGCTCCCCAACTCTACGGCGCGGCGATCAAAAAATCCAATACCGCTTTGGCGAAGCTGGCCAATGATACATTTGCTGATATGAAAAAATCCGGGGAAATGGACAAGCTGCTGAAAAAATGGGGGCTGAAATAAGTGCCAGGCCCCTTAGCCGGCTTTAAATGGCTGGCCTTATTCGAAGATTGGGCAGTTTTCGCCGAAGGATTTTTCACTACTGTCCTGATTGCCGGGCTGGGCTTGGTACTGGCGCTGCTGCTGGGAATGCTGTTCGGCGTCGCCGCCGCTTCGCCCGGACGGGGCGGGCGGAGGTTAAGCCGCCTCTATGTAGAGCTGATCCAAAATACTCCGTTGGTAATCCAGATCTTTTTTCTCTATCATGGGTTGCCGCATCTTGGCATCAACCTGCCGGTATTCTCCATCGGCGTGCTGGGCGTGGGTGTCTACCACGGCGCCTATATCGCCGAAATCATTCGGGCCGGCATTCAGTCCATCCCGCGCGGGCAGATCGAATCTGCCTACTCACAGGGGTTCGGCTATTGGCAGGCTATGCGGTACATCGTCCTTCCGCAGGCGACCCGTATTGTCTACCCACCTATCACCAACCAGGCGGTGAGCTTGATCAAAAACACTTCCGTTCTGGCCATGGTGGCCGGCGGTGAGCTGATGTACCAGGCCGACTCCTGGTCCAGCAGCAACCTGTATTACGCGCCCGCCTATATCGTCACCGGACTGCTTTATTTATCTCTTTGCTATCCGTTGGCGAGTTACGCCTGCTATCTGGAAAAACGACAGGGGGCGTTGTTGTGATTCAGGAGCTGTTTCAGATTCAACTGTTCGCTTTTCTGCTGGAAGGTCTGTATATTACACTGAAGATCGCCGGGTTCACGATTGTATTCAGCGTGGTGCTGGGAACTTTGCTGGGGGTGGCCCGATATTCGGGGCATCCCCTGTATAGTCGGCTCGCCGCCGTGTATATCGAATCGGTCCGGAATATTCCGCTGCTGCTGTTCATTCTGGCCGCCCGCTTCATGACCCCGCTGGCGCCGGTCAATTCCGGAATTTTGGCGATGACGGTCTTTACCGCCGGGGTCATGGCGGAGATCATCCGGGGCGGGTTGAACTCTATCCCCCAAGGACAGTGGGAGGCGGCTCGGTCGCAGGGATTTTCGTATGCCCAGACTCTGCGGTACATCGTACTGCCCCAGACTTTCCGCAATATTTTGCCGCCGCTGGTTTCCCAGTTCACTACGGTCATCAAAGATACTTCCTTCGTTTGGGCGGTGGGGGTGGAAGAATTGACCGGCAAAGGCATGATTCTTTTGGGGAAATACGGGACAACCGCCCAGGTGTTTTCGATCTTTGCCGCGATCGCCGCGCTTTATTTCGGCGTCAATTACCTGTTGTCGGTTGTCTCCCGGGCGCAGCAAGCCCGCTTGGCCATACGCGGTTTTTAGGTAACTTTTGCGAACTGCAGGCTGCCGGAAAAAATACTTCCGGGAGCCTGCTTTTTTGTCGGTAAGTGCAGTCGCGCTGAAGGCGGTGCTGCGAAATCTTGCGGGCATTTGCGATGATTTAATCGGAATTGGATAGGATGTTTGTGCGGTTTGGGACGGATTTCTTGCGAAAGGTATGATGGCGTTGTCCGCCGCTTATCCTTGCTGCCGGGAGACGACTAAGCGAATTTCGTCTATGGCCGCGCGAAAAGTTGCCGCGAGGAAAGTTGGCACGAAACTTGCATCTTCACGAAACGGCGGCAGAAAATTTTCCGGCCGCGGACAATGACTGGGGAAGCGGGGTGAGGAACGTTAAGTAAAATTTGGGATACGCGTTGACGGATTGCGGGACCTGCTATAATATTTTGTGAAAATAAGATGATGATGGAGGGGTAATTATGGATATTGTTTCGCTGGGGAATTTGTTCAAATCACGCAGATCGATACGAAAATGGAAAGACACGCCGATTCCGGAATCTTTGCTGGCCAAAGCGATCGAGGTGGCTGAATGGGCCCCGAACAGCGGCGGCAAGCAGACTTATCATTGCTATGTGATAAGCAATCGCGAAAAAATCGAGGCGATTTACCGGGCGGTTCAGGACGTGACCGACTATCTGGTGACCCTGTGCAAATCGCCGGCAGACCGGGCGTCGGTTGAGCGGTGGCAGAAAAATTCCGGTTTCTTTGTGAAGGCCCCCGTACTTATCGCCGTCAGCGTCGGCGTCTATCAGAATGTTTCCGATAAACTGCAGGCGGAAAATATGGAGGATGCCCGTGTCATTGAGATAAACCGCTGCCGGCAGCTGGCGAGTTCGCGGGTTCAGACGGTTGGCGCTTTTGTCGCCCATTTGTTGCTGGCGCTTCAAGTATTGGGGCTGGGAGCTGTTTGGATGGTGGGGCCGACCCAAGCCAAAGCGGCCGTTGAAAACATTATCGGTATTAATGAAAACGAGGACTTTGTGGCGCTGATTCCGGTGGGGTACCCGGATGAAAGCCCGGTGGCGCCGCCGCGAAAACCGGTTGAAGAGTTGATTACGTTCCTGCGTTGAATGATTGACGCCGCCAAGCCGAAGAACGAAATGGAACAATAACACATAGCATCAGCGCGCTGCCGGGAGGCGGCGCTTTTTTTATTGAAGGCCGGCGTGATGAGGATAAATATAAATTTATTTAGGATTTATTGTGATAACTTTGGGAGATATTTGACGATTTGTGCGGGAAAATACGGCGCTTTATTCGATGGATTTTTCTGTATCGACAGAAAATATGAAGTTCTGATTTTACTGATGGAACCGGGATTTGCGGCGAATTGCCCTTGCCGACGAGGCAGCGCCCCAGCTATTTTGGCACGGATATTGCATTTATTCGTCGCTGGCCATTACAGCCTGGGGATTATTTGATAAACGGAGGTCGTAAATTTTGTCTAAACTGCGTAATGTTGTCGAGACTTTTCGCCAAACATCTCAAAAATATGATTTGGGAGGCGGACAGGCTAAGATCGACAAACAACACCAACAAGGGAAGCTGTTTGTCCGGGAACGCCTGTCTCTGTTGTTCGATCCGGGTTCTTTCGTGGAAATTGACCGGTTTGTTCAGCATCGCTGTACAAACTTTGGCATGGAGAAAGATCCCGGCTATGGCGATGGGGTGATCACCGGCTACGGAAAAATCGACGGACAACTTGTCTATGTGTACGCGGATGATTTCACCGTATTTGGCGGGTCATTGGGAGAGATGCACTCCGCCAAGATTTGTAAGGTTCTCGATCTGGCGTTGGAAACCGGCAGCCCGGTCATTGGGCTGCATGACTCCGGCGGTGGCCGTATCCAGGAAGGTGTTGACGCGAAACACGGCTACGGCGAAATATTTTACCGCAATTCGATCATGTCGGGTGTAGTACCCCAAATTTCAGCCATCTTGGGCCCCTGCGCCGGCGGAGCTGTATATTCGCCAGCCTTGACGGATTTCATCATTATGGTCGACCAACTCAGCCACATGTTCGTGACCGGTCCGAACGTTTGCAAAGCAGCCCTCAACGAAGATGTCAGCGAGGAGGAACTGGGCGGAGCCCAAGTGCAGAATGCGGTAAGCGGCGTCGCTCATTGCCTAGTTGCCAACGAGCAGGAATGTTTCGACACCATCCGCCGTTTGTTGAGTTACCTGCCTTCCAACAATCGGGCGCCGTTGCCCAAACAAGAAACGGAGGGCAACCCGGCTTGGGTGGTTGAAGAATTGCTCGATATTGTTCCGGTTGATACAAATTATAGTTACGACATGAAAGAAGTGATACGGCTGATTTTTGACCCCGATTCCTTCTTTGAAATTCAGCCGCTGTTTGCAATGAACATGATCGTCGGCTTTGCCAGGCTGGCCGGCCAGCCGGTGGGAATCATCGCCAACCAGCCCCGGTATATGGCCGGCTGCATCGATATCAATGCTTCCGACAAAGCCGCCCGCTTCGTTCGATTCTGTGATGCGTTCAACATCCCGGTGATATCACTGGTCGACGTTCCCGGATATCTGCCGGGACTCAACCAGGAACTGGGCGGGATCATCCGTCATGGCGCCAAACTGCTTTACGCCTATTCGGAAGCTACCGTGCCGAAAATCACCATGATTTTACGCAAGGCATACGGCGGCGCCCAGAATGCGATGTGCAGCAAGGAGCTGCGGGCGGATCAGTTACTGTTGTGGCCGACGGCCGAAATCGCGGTCATGGGAGCGGAAGGGGCCGCCAAAATAGTATTTCGCAAGGAAATCGCCGCGTCCGCCAATCCGGAAGAAACACGCCGGGAAAAAATCGCCGAATATCGTGAGAAATTCAACACCCCGCTGGCGGCAGCCCGGCGCGGCTATGCCGACCGGATTATCGAGCCGCAAAATTCCCGGATCGAATTGATTCAGGCGTTGGAAGCGACGTGGACAAAGCATAAAACGCTGCCATGGAAAAAACATGGCAATATTCCCTTGTAATAAAATGCCCGTGGTAAAGCCGCTTCCGGCATCACGCTGCCGTTTGTCTGCATGAAGTTAAGACTAGGAGGTTAACAGAAAAATGGAAGCCAAACAACAACCTCTCGCGGGAATCGTAGTACTTGATTTTACACAATTTTTGTCCGGGCCGTTTTGTACCATGCAACTCTCTGACTTGGGCGCAGAGGTAATTAAAGTTGAACGGCCTGATCGTGCGCTTGGCGCCGGCCCCTATGTAAAGGGTGAGCGAACCTATGATTTGAGCATCATGCGTGGAAAAAAAAGCATTACTCTAAATCTGAAAGACCCGGCCGAGTTACATATGTGCCGGGAACTTGCCAAACGGGTCGACATCATTGTGGAAAATTTTAAACCGGGAACGATGGCCCGCATGGGACTAGGGTATGAAGACATTCACAAAATAAATCCCAAGGTTATATATGCCTCAATTTCCGGGTTTGGCCAAACTGGCCCTTATTCCAAACGCGGCGCCCTGGATGTCGTAATTCAGGGGATGTCCGGCTTTATGAGCATAACCGGTGAGCGTAATGGGCGGCCGATGAAGGCCGGCCCCTCCATCGCGGATCTCGTTTCCGGCTTATATGCCTTCGGCGCCGTGCAAACCGCATTGTATAATCGTGAACGCACGGGGGAAGGCCAATATATTGACATTGGCATGCTGGATTGTATGTATAGTTGCCTGGACAATGCCGTCGTAAATTATTTTGCCACTGGCAATATTACGCAGAGAAATGGGACCAGACACCAAATTAATACCCCTTTCCAATCCTATCACGCAAAAGACGGTGACGTAATCTTTGCAATCAACAGAGATCTTGCGTATCAGCGTTTTTGCAAGGCGTTGGGCAGAGAAGACTTAGCTACTGATGAACGCTTTCTTAAAGCGGAGGATCGCCGGAAACACACCGATGAAATGGAAGTTGAGATAGAAAAAACAACGACACAATACACGGTGGATGAAATTGAAGACATCATGTTAAAGCATGATATTCCGTTTGGCCGCATCAATAACATTGCCCAGGTTTCCGCCGACCCGCAGATCTTACATCGGGGCATGGTTGTCGAAGCGCAGCACCCACATTGCGGTCCGTATAAAATGGCTGGCAACCCCTTGCATTTCAGCAGTATTGACGTCGTTGCCAACCGACCGGCGCCGATGCTGGGACAACATAATAATGAAGTCTTCGCAAGATTTTTTGGCATGGATAAAACTCAGGTTGAGGAGTTCTTAGCACAGCAAAAAGCCAATATAGCTGCCAATAAACAGAAAAAAGATGACGCTGAATAATTGAATAGCGAGCTTCATTACAAAATGGCAAGAAGGTGAAACTGTGTTGAGTTATGAGGGGTAAGCTATCCTGGCGGTAATCAGCCATCTTGTGATTAAGCAGTATGAGGCACGACCGGTATTATTCCTTTCTGGTATACTCAAGAGTATTCTGGCGCCGAGCCGATTTCCGGTCCGCCGGCGTAGCATGCGGACCATTGCACAACCTCGAAACGCCCTGATCCGTCGACTTTCCGCGCCGGTCCCGGGACAGCCTGCCGATGAAATCCTGCGAAAATTCGGCGATTCACCGGCGGAGAAAGCAGAGTTAAAGCCACACGCGTCGTGAAATAGGCAATAAAATAATGAGGTGAGTTTAATGTTGCTAATCATTGGGTCCATCATTTTGTTGGCGACAATATATGCTTTGGTAAAACAATACGAACCTCGAATGGTCCTGTTTCTTTCCGGTTTAGTCATGTGCCTGGCGGCGCTTTCGCCGCTGGATGCCTTCAAAGGCTTTTCGTCGGCAATTAAGGGAGCGGTGGTCATGGAAACCATCACTTCATCCATGGCCTTTGCGTTTGTTATGGAAGCGACGAAATGCGACAAACATTTGGTGCATTTGTTGGCCAAAGGCCTGCAAAAGCTTGGCCCCGCTCTCATCCCCGGCGCTGTCCTGGCGACCGCGTTTGTGCATATTTCGATTCCGAGCGCCGCCGGCTGCATCGCCTCCGTCGGCCCGGTCCTGATTCCGATTCTGATCGGCGCCGGCGTACATCCGCCGATGGCCGCTTCGGCCGTCTTTGCCGGCACGTTCGGTGCCACTATGCTCCATCCGGGTTTTCATCAGAATGTCGTCATTTCGAATGCGGTGAAGCATACGCCCATTGAGGTTGTCGGCAACCATTTCACGGATGTTCTGATTATCGGCGCGGTGGTCGCGGCATTGGTCACCGCAGTCGCCTTTGTGCTTAAAGAACATAAAGGATATGAAAACTCCACTGTGGCCGAGGAATTTGAAGTCAATATTGTCAGGGCGATTGTCCCGTTGGTCCCGTTGACCTTGATTCTGCTCGGGTCGTTGAATATTGTTCCGGCGCTGAAGGCCCTCCAGATTTCTTATGCCATGATCATCGGCGTTATCGTTGCCTGCGTGATTACCAAGACCAGCCCCGGCGACATTTCCAATGCATTCTTTCAGGGAATGGGCCGAGGTTTCTCACAGATATATGGCATTATCATCTGCTCGGCCATATTTGTCGCCGGACTGACTTCAACCGGGCTTTTGAAAGCCATGATCAATTTTATGAGCAGCCACCCCGCCATGGCCAAGCTTACCGGCACCATGGGCCCCTTCCTGCTGGCTGTTCTCTGCGGTTCCGGCGATGCTGCTTCGGTGGCGTTCAATAATGCGGTCACTCCGCATGCGGCCAGTTTTGGCATCACTCCCATGAATCTGGGCAGCAGCGCTGCCATCGCCGGCTGTCTCGGCCGGACCATGTCGCCGATTGCCGGGGCGGCCATGGTTGCCTGCGGCCTGGCCGGAGTCAGCAACCCCATGGAACTGGCCAAGCGCAATGCACTGCCGATGATCGCCGGCGTAATAGTGATGGCGGTTCTGTTGATGTTTTTGCGGTAACTGTCCATTAATAACTCCGACTTGTAAAAGAGACGGAACCACTAAACGCGTGGTTCCGTCTCTTTTTTTGCCGCCAGCCGGGCCAGCAATTCTTCGCCCTTGGGTGTAATTCTTGTTCCCTGACGGGTTTTGCCGGTTTCGACATAGCCGGATTGTTTCAGTAGCTTCAGCCATTTTTTCATTTGATGTTCCGAAATTTTAAGACGGTTGTCCATCTGTTTGATCAATGTTTGCCAGCCTACACCGCTGAGCAAAAGCGATTTGTTTTTGATTTCGGTCAGGATTCCGGCAATCAATTCGGCGGTTCGGGGATCGACCAGCAGGTCGGCAAGAGCCGGGGCGGCTTCCATGGAGCTGATGGAATCGTCGGTAATGTTGGCTTTACGCTGCAAATAGGGAGGGATGTCCTGCAGATCCGCCTGACGGCCCTTTTCCACCACGCTGCACAGGAACTGGACGATGTTTTGCAGCTCACGAACATTTCCCGGCCAGTCATAATGGGTCAGAAAATCCGTCAGTTCGGGAGTCAGAGTTAGCTTGGGACGCGAATGCTTTCCCGCAAAATGCCGGACCAGGGTCAGGATGTCTTCGCGACGGTTGCGCAGCGGCGGAATAGTTATGGGCAATGAACAAAGACGGTAAAACAGATCTTCCCGAAACTTACCCTTGGCGACTAGTGTTTCGAGATTTACATTGCTGGCCGCAATCACCCGAACATCGATTGGCGTAATTTTGCCGCTGCCGATGCGCCGGACTTCGTGTTCTTCCAAAACCCGCAACAGCCGGTTTTGCACCTCCGAGGAAGCGCTGCCGATTTCGTCGAGAAATATGGTCCCCATGTGCGCCTCTTCAAATAGCCCGGGTTTGCCACCTTTTCTGGCTCCGGTGAAAGCCCCGGATTCATAGCCGAAGAGTTCGCTTTCGACCAGGCTTTCGGGGATCGCGGCAAAATTCACTGCAATGAACGGGCCGTTTCGTCGCGGCGAGACATTATGGATGGAGTGGGCGAACAGTTCTTTGCCGGCGCCGGTCTCGGCCTCCAGCAGAATCGTCAGCTCCGTCTGGGCAAACCGTTTGCTGAGCAGGATGGACTTGTTGAGAGCCGGGGAGTTGCCAACAATGTTTTCAAATTTGTATTTTGCCGTTTTTCCGTTGTTTTTTAGTTCTTGGCGAATCTGGACATCCAACTCCTGAATTTCCTGAATCGGCCGGAGGGTAGCCACCATTCCGTCGACGGAACGGCCATTGTTGATGATGACATTGGCGTTTAAAAAATAGTGTTTGTCAGCGATGCTCCGAATCTCATGATTAACCCCGATGCGTTGTTCCAGATATCCCGACAGGTCGATTTCCGGGAAAATACTGTTGAGCTTGCGGCCGAGAACCTGCTGGTGATTAATTTTCAGTATGCTTTCCGCCGCTTGATTCCACAGGATGACATCCGTCTTTTCGTCCACGGCCAAGATGGCTTCGTCGACAGTATCGAGAATGACTTCCATATTGTTTTTCAGACGTTCGCTTTGTTGGCCCATGGTACGGATTTTTTGGGTATTATATAAAATCGTTTCCAGATAGAAATGCGAAATATCGTTGAGTATCGTCATCGGCACGCCCAGGTATTGCAGCAGTTCGGCGAATGTGGAAAGGTTCAGTCCCTTGCCGCCCAGGTCGATGATGGTTTTGATGTGTTTGGGGACAAGGTGGGAGAGGCCGGTGGTGATTGCCACCGAGATTTCTTCGTCGATTTTTCCCAATATGCCGGGATAATAAGGAACAAATTGAAAGTCCCGAAATCCGAAACTCTGCAAAATACTAATCGTGTTGCTGACAGTTTCCTCTGTAGTTCCGACAACGTTGACCTTGCTGCCCGGTTCCAGGCTGAACAGTTTGTCCAGGCACTCCGGCCCGAGCACTCTGTTGGCGATCAGTACCGGCTTTTCCGCAGGGAACTGGCTTTCAACGCTTCGCCATACGTTGCGGTTGGAAACGACAAAGATGTCTGCCATTCCCAAAAACGGCGGCGGAATCGAGGATTGGGCGATGGACCAGGAGGTCAGGTTGATATGTTGGCCGAGAAATTTCAGCAACTGATGCGTGATATAGTTGCAGGTCGATTCGGTATGTCCGACAACGCAGACGGTTTTCTTCATGGTTCACCTCGTAGTGTTTGGGATCTCGAAGTAAGCGGCATTGCTATTATCTTATAATTAATAGGCTCATAGTGCAAATTTCCTGGAGGCTATCCCTGTGTCGGCAAAGCGCGCTCTCTATGGGGAAACGATGTCCGTCTCGGGGGGATCGGGCGGCGGTGATGGCTAGTCCACCGTTGACAGCCGGCTGCGAAATGTGGTATACGTGCAAGCAGTGGGAAACGACGGCGAGCGATGGAAAGGAGTTCTCCTGTTGAACATTCTGCAATTTGACAAGCTACATTGCAAAAATTGCTATAAATGCGTCCGACATTGTCCGGTCAAGGCGATCGAGGTGAAGAACCATCGCGCCCAGATCAACGCGGCCGATTGCATCCTGTGCGGCGAATGCACGATCATCTGTCCCCAGAAAACGAAAGGGGCCGTGAGCGAGGTCGCCCAACTGCAAGCAGCTCTGAGTGGCGGCGTGCCGGTGATCGCCAGTCTGGCGCCATCCGCCGTCGTTTATTTCTCGGCATCGGTCGAGTCGCTGCAAACGGCGTTGCGCGGGCTGGGGTTCGTCGACGCCGACGAAACGGCCGAGGGTGCGTATCTCGTCAAATCTGAATATGAAAAACTGCTGACCGACCGGCCGGGCCAGGTCTGGATATCTTCCTGCTGCTCGTCGGTCAATCTGCTGATCGGCAAGTACCACCCGGCGGCGTTGCCGCACCTCGCCCCGGTTGTGACACCCATCCAGGCGCACGCCCGGCTACTGAAGGAACGGCGGCCGGAGGCCCGGGTCGCCTTCATCACCCCCTGCGTCTCCAAAAAAGCCGAGCGCTACGCTCCCGGCTCCGAGATCGATTATGTCATTACCTTCGAAGAACTGTCGGAGCTGCTGGCGGCTGCCGGTATTGCCCTGCCGACGGCGAACGGAGTCGACGGCTGGCCGCTGTTGTCACGCAAATTTCCCACGGATGGCGGCATCGTCGCCACCATGGCCAAGCAGGCCGGTTACCGCTATGTTTCGGTCAGCGGCTACAACGCCTGCGAGCAGGCGATCCGTGACATCCTGGGCGGTAGCGTTTCGTCGTGCTTTGTCGAGATGAGCCTGTGCGAGGGCAGCTGCGTCGGCGGTCCGTCCTTCCGTAAAAAAGAGGTTTCGCTGTTGCGGTCTACCCTCACCATTCAGCAATATTCAGCCGCGCCGGATTATGCGACGGATTTCAATGTTCATTGCAACACTTCGCTGACCAGCCGTTTTTCAGCCCCGCCGCCCAGCGATACCCAGCCGCCGTCGGCCGGACAAATCGCCGCCGTCCTGCGCAAGATGGGCAAGCGCTCGCCGGCGGACGAACTGAACTGCGGCATGTGCGGCTACCATTCCTGCCGGGAAAAGGCGGCGGCCATCCTGGCCGGCAAGGCCGAGATCAACATGTGTCTGCCGTACATGAGCGAGCGGGCCGAATCGTTTTCCAACCAGATCCTCAACATCACCCCGAACGCGATCGTTGCGGTGGACATGGACCTGAAGATCCAGCAGATCAACCAGGCAGCCTGTGAGATTTTTCGCGTGGCGGCGGAGGATGTCCTGAAACAGCCGGTGTCGCGCATTCTCGATGAATTCCATTTTGCGGACCTGATCATGCAGGGAACGGAAAAACTCGAAAAGACGGCGTTTCTGCCCGAATACAACGTCTACCTCAGCCAGGTTTTTCTCTATGACAAGGAAAGCGGCCTGGTGGTCTGCATTATGAAGAATATTTCCCATGATCGCCAGAAAAGAAACCAGGCACTGAAAAAGAAAACCCAGGCGGCGGCGCTGGCCGACGCAATCGGCGACAAGCAGCTGCGCATCGTCCACGAAATCGCCTCGCTGCTCGGGGAGACGGCCGCCGAAACCCAGATCGCCGTCCATGATCTCAAGGCCGCCATCATGATGGATGACGAGGAATAGGCAGGTGTTGGCGACGGAAGCGCAATTTTTGGAAAGCGGCTGGGCCAGCGTGAGCAAGCACGACGAAAAGTTGTGCGGCGATTTTTTCAAAACCTTCGAGAACCGAGGCCGACAAGTGTTCGTACTGTCCGACGGCCTCGGCAGCGGCGTGAAGGCGAACATCCTGTCCACCCTGACGGCGACCATTCTGGGCACCATGCTGTCGCGGGGCATTCCACTGGACGAGTGCATCGCCACGGTCGCCACCACGCTGCCGGTTTGCCGGACACGGAAGTTGGCCTACTCGACCTTCACGGTCCTGCAGATCGAGCGAGGTACGGCCTATCTCGCACAATATTGCAACCCGCCGGCGATTCTGCTGCGGCAGGGGCGCAATCTGGACTATGCCCATGACGTGCATTTCATCGGCGAGAAGGAGATCCTGGAAAGCCATGTCCAGTTGGCGACGGGCGACATTCTGGTTGTGATGTCCGACGGCGTCGCCAACGCCGGCGTTGGCAAATTGGCGCCGAACGGCTGGCGGCGGGAGGAACTGGTCGCCTTTCTGGAGCGTCTGGATACGGCCGGTCTGTCGGCGGCACACATTGCTGCGCAGATCATCGACTGTTGCCGGACTCTCAGCGAGGAGTCCCTGGATGACGACGCATCGGTGCTGGTGGTGAAGCTGCGGGAGCGCAGCGTGGTCAATCTGCTGGTCGGACCGCCGGAGAACAAGGAAGACGACAACCGGATTTTGAAGCTGTTCTTCGCCAAGGCGGGCATCCGGGTCGTCTGCGGCGGCAGCACCGCCCAGGCCGTCAGCAAATACCAGGGCAAACCGATCACCGTCGTCGCAGAGAGCGATACGGCCGAAATCCCGGCGATGTCGCGCATGGAGAACGTCGACTACGTCACCGAAGGCGTCATTACCCTGAAAAAAGTGCTGGAGCTTTGTCGCACCTGCCTGGCGGATCCGCTGGCCCTGCTCGAGTTCAGCCGCAAGAAGGATGCGGCGTCGGTGCTGGCCCGGTTGTTCGTCGAAACGGCGACGGACATCAACATCTATTTCGGGATGGCGGCCAACGAGGCGCACGCAGGAACGGGCTTCGATTTCCAGGTCAAGCTGGCGCTGATCCGCCAGCTCGAGGAGTGCCTGCGTGAGTTGCGCAAGAATGTGAAAATCAGCTTCTGCTGAGCGCAGGCCGTCCCGCCGAACCCACGACAGGAAAAAGACGGTCCGGGGGCGAACATAGACATCACCTCAGGCAAACAGCAGAAAGGAGAATCGGCATGAAAAATATCGAAATGACAACGAATGGCGACATCCTGACCATCAAGGTCGATCTTTCCCAGCGCTTCGGCAAATCCAGCAGCGGCAAATCCACGATCATCGCCAGTACGGAAGGAAACCAGTCGGTGCCGGGGCATGAAGACGTCAAAATCGGCCTGAACGTGTATACGAAGTAAGGCTGGCGAAAACGATGCTGCGCTGGATCATCCACGTGGACATGGATGCGTTCTTCGCGTCGGTGGAACAGCGGGACCATCCGGAATATCGGGGCAAGCCGGTCATCGTCGGCGGGCTGGGCAACCGGGGCGTGGTGTCGACCGCCTCCTACGAAGCCCGGCGCTTCGGCGTGCATTCCGCGCTGCCGATGGCGACGGCGCGGCGGCTGTGCCCGCAGGGAATCTTTTTGCCTGGCGACCACCGGAAGTATTCCCGCGTGTCCGGCCAGATCATGGCGATTCTGGATCAGTATTCGCCGCTGGTGGAGCAGATTTCCGTCGACGAGGCATTTCTCGACGTGACGGGCATGGAATGGCTGTACCCGTCGCCGGTGGAGATCGCCCGGGCCATCAAGCGGCAAGTGAAGGAAGAACTGCTCCTGACGGTCTCGGCCGGCGTGGCGCCCAACAAGTTTCTGGCCAAGATGGCCTCGGACCTGCAGAAACCGGACGGGCTGGTAGTGGTGGAACACGGCCGGGAGCAGGAGTTCTTGCGGGACTTGCCGGTGGAAAAACTCTGGGGGATCGGCGATGTCACGGCCAAGAACCTTCATGACAAGGGAATCCGGACCATCGGCCAGCTGGCCCGTCTGGAGCCGCCACAGCTGAAACGTCTGTTCGGCGAGAACGCCGCCACCATCCACAATCTGGCCCTGGGCCGCGACGACCGGCCGGTAGTGTCCGGGCATGAGGCGAAGTCCATCGGGGCGGAGGAAACTTTCGAACGCGACCTGTTCGCGGCCGACGACCTGCGCTCCGCCCTGCTGGCGCTGGCGGAGCGGGTGGGATACCGGCTGCGTCGCGAAAAAACCGCCGGGCGCACGATCACGCTGAAACTCCGCTACGGGACATTTCAGACGCTGACGCGCCGGCGGACCTTGACGGAACCGACCCAGATCGACGAAATCATTTACCGGACCGCCGTGGAGTTGTTGGAGCAGCAGGGCGCCGGAAGCGGCGTGCGCCTGCTCGGCGTTACCGTATCCCAGTTGGAGACGGAGCGGCCGGTGGCGCCGTCGTTGTTTGACAACCAGGAAGAAAAAGGCCGTCAGCTCTCGGCCGCCGTGGACCAGCTACGCCGGAAGTTTGGCGCGCCGATGGTGGTGCATGGCCGGCTGGCGCCGCGCAAGGAAGGAAAGGAAACGAAAGATGATTAACCGACAACGGGTATTGCAGGAATTCATGGAAATGGTGGCGATCGCGTCGCCAAGCGGTGGTGAACGGGAAATTGCCGATGTCCTGATGCAAAAACTGCAGGCGGCCGGGCTGGCGGTCGAAGAAGACGGTGCGGGGGAAAAGATCGGCGGCAACGCCGGCAACCTTATTGCCCGCCTATCGGCGACGGTGCCCGGCGCGCCGGTCCTCATGCTGAGCGCCCACATGGATTCGGTGCAGCCGTGCGCCGGAATCCGGCCGCAACTGAACGACGGCGTGATCACCTCCGCCGGCGACACGATCCTCGGCGCCGACTGCAGATCCGGCATCGTGCCGCTCCTGGAGGCGCTGCGGCAAATTCAGGAACAAAGCCTGCCGCATGGTGAAATCGTGGTCGTGTTCACGATTTCGGAAGAGGCGGGCCTGGACGGGGCGATTCATATTGATCCGACAAAAATACGGGCCGACTTCGGCTACGCCCTCGACGGCGAAGAAGTCGGCAGTGTGACGACCATGGCGCCGGGACAGAACTCGCTGGCCATCGTAGTGCGGGGAAAAACGGCCCATGCTGGCGTGGCCCCGGAAGAGGGAATCAACGCCATTACCCTGGCCGCCCGGGCATTGGCGGTGATCCCCCAGGGACGCATCGATTTTGAAACAACCTGCAACGTCGGCGTCATTAAGGGCGGCGCCGCCACCAACATTGTTCCCGACCGCGTGGAGATCAGCGCCGAGGTGCGCAGCCGCAACCTGGACAAGCTGGGGCGGCTGACCCGCGAAATCGCCGACACGTTTTCCCGGATCGTGACGGCGGGCGGCGGTCAGGTCGAAATCGGCGTGAAGCGGGCGTATGAACCGTTTGTTCTGGCGGAAACCGCGCCGGTCATCGCAACCGCAGTGAAGGCGGCGGCAGCGGCGGGCATTGCCGCCAGGGTCGAAGCGACCGGCGGCGGCAGCGACGCCAATTTCTTCAACCGTTACAACGTGCCGACCGCCATCTTGGGAACCGGCATGGCGAAGGTTCATACCACGGCGGAATTTATCCGCGAAGACGACTTGTACCGGACGACGGAATGGACGCTGGCCATCATCCGGGAGGCGGCGGGGCTGAGTCCGTCTATTTGAAGATGATCCGGAGTTCGGCGTCCAGCTCGCGCTGAAAAGCCTTGCGCTGCTTTTCCACATCCTGCATTTCCAGGCTGCAATCACCCTCCGTGCTGACCGAGACTACGGCCAGCCCTTTGGAATAGGAAACCAGCGGATTGGTGATCATTTGACGGTGCGTGGAGTCCAGACTGTTGGCGACTGCCAGAATTATCGCCATTTTGCGGGCCTTCGCCCAATCGGCATCATCCAGGAACTCGCTGTAGAGGCGGTTGCGCATCAGTTTGCCGGCGATGTTGCTGTGCCAGCCGGCCACCACGGCGGTCAGGATCTGTTCGCGGTGGGTCAGGCCAAACAGGCGGGCGTTTTCCACCAAATAGGCGCTGTGGCGGGAATGATCATAATAGTTGATGCTGATGCCGATGTCGTGCAGCAGGGACGCCGTCCGCAACAGCATCCGGTCCCGGGCGTCGAGATGGTGCATGGCGGCCCAGCCGTCGAACAATTGCAGGGCGATGTCGGTGACGTGCAGGGCGTGCTGTTCGTTGACCTTGTAAAACCGCAGCATATTCAGCGCGCTGTGCGACAGAATGTCCGCCAGCACGTCGGGATAATACTCGTGTTTCAGATAGTGCCGGAAGAACAGGCCCTCACGGACGCCGCAGCCGCTGACGATCAGGTTGCTGGCGCGGACCCGGTCGAACAGCCGCTTCACAACCGAAATGCCGGCAATGATGAGATCACTCCGCTCGCTGCTTAACCCGCTGATGCGGCGGCGCTGCACCAGATTGGCGCCGGTGAGGAGCTGGAACAAATCCTCGAGAGCGATCGGACCCATCCGGTAATTGTGTACTTTTGAAAACGGATAGCTTTTGCGGGCCTGATCCATTTTGGCTATATTGCGGGCGGTGCCGCCGATCCCCACCAGTGGCAAGGCCACGTTTTCCAGCCAGGGCGCCTTTTTCAGCTGGCGGTCGATGAAGCCGCATAAGTGGGTCAGATTGGTTTTGGAAACCTTGTCCTGGGTTTTGAACTCGTCGCTGAGATTGACGGCGCCGATCGGCAGACTGATGCTGTCGACCAACCGCCGCGCCCGGATCAGGGAGATTTCCGTGCTGCCGCCGCCCAGGTCGAACAAGACGGCGTCTTTCACGTCGATGGTATTGATGGTGCCCAAATAACCGAGAAACGCCTCCGTTTCGCCGCTGATCGCCTGGATGGGCAGATCGGTTTCGCGGACGACCTTGTCCAGAAATTCCGGCCCGTTGCGGGCATTGCGAATGGCGGCGGTCGCCACGGCCAGAATGGTATCGGCTTCCATGATTCTACACATCTGAGCGAAATTGCGTAGCGCCGCCAGCGTGCGTTCCTGCGCCGCCGGTGTCAGAAACTGGTCGCGGCCCATGCCTTCGCCCAGACGCAGGCTTTCTTTCTGGTGATAGACCAGGTTGTAAGCCCGGTTGGCGTAGATGTGCATAATGATCAACCGGGCCGAGTTGGACCCGAGATCGATGACGGCGACCCGTTCGGACATGAATGTTTCCTCCCGCAGATTGATGGGATCGGGGAAAATATTACCCATAAGAACAATTCTGCTTGACTCGCCCTTCTCCTGCTTGTTACAATGATACGCGAACCAAATTATTCGTTCCCTGTTGCAGGGAAATGGACGGATTCGGGGTGAGTGGAACGGTGAGTGACCGTAGTTTCAAAGTGGTGATTCATTTCGACGCGGAGTATGGACAAGTCGAATACGACGAAGCGACAAAAACGGTCCGGGTCAATTTGGCGGATGCGGAAAAAAGGCAAGCGGTCGAGAAATATCTCAATGAACCGCATGTGATTTCCAATGCGGACGGCGATGACCTGCGGACGTTTCATCCCAAGACGCTGGTTCCCACGGATGATCTGGCCAGCTTCAAGCTGGCCTTGACTCGCCTGTGGCATCATACTGGCATATATGTGGACTGGAGCCGCCCGCCGAAATAAAGTTGCGGCCGTATTTGACTTTCCCGATGGGATATGGTATTATTCCTTTTGGATTCTCTGCCCGTAGCTCAGCTGGATAGAGCGCTTGACTACGAATCAAGAGGGTTCTGATTTTTGTATTCCCCAAATCGCTGTAACGACAAGGCTCCTCGGAAACGAGGGGTCTCTTTTTTTATGCCTGTAGCCCGGCGTTGTAGCCCAATTTGCACTTTGTGGAACTACGCAGGTCTGGTTGAAATGCAATTATAACGTTTGGGAACGAATGCGCTCCGGTTTTTTCCGCAGGCTTTTTTTTAGAATTTAGTTTGCAGAATTTTTTCAAATGTGCCTAATCGGGGCGATCCATAGGAACCTTTTTTGGGGGGCACTTATTGCGCCCTTTTTACTATACAAAAAATAAATTTTTATAAATTATATTGTAACTTTATTCATAATCGTCGCGGGAGCCGTCCAGGCCGCAGTAAATGCGTTTTGATATCAAAGAGTATCGTCAAAACGCAAAACGTGTTTCAGGTATAACAATAGTAGGGGGAGATTTATTAATTTCGATCCGTCTTCAAATGATGACCGGATCTTTGGGAGGTCAAAAATGCAAAACCGTAATGAGCTGGGAATTTCAATCCAAGCGGCGGCTGACGCCTTGGGGATCAGCAGGACGTTGGCCTATCAACTGGCGCGGGCCAAGGAGCTTCCAACGGTGCGCCTGGGGGCACGGCGGCTTGTCGTCCCACTGGAAAGCCTAAAAAAAGTTCTGGCCGCCAATACTTGCAATCAAACCGAGAGCGGAGGTCGATAACCGTGGATAAAGTGGGCGAAAAATCCATCCTCGATTTTGTGGCGGATCGCCGATTTCAGGTGATTCCGCTTCACTTCGCCATGCCGGACGGCAGATGTACCTGCGGGAACCCCGATTGCAAACATCCGGGAAAACATCCGCGCGAAGCCGATTGGCCCAACAAAGGGCTGCCGGTTGCTGACGCAGTAGAGGTTTTCAGAGACCGATATGGTTCTCGCAATAATGTGGGCGTTTTGACCGGCCCGGTCAGTGGCATTTTGGTGATTGATGTCGATCCTCGGAGTGGAGGTCTGGAAACGCTGGCAAGCTGGGAAGCTGAACACGGACCGCTTCCGAAGACGCTTACCGTCCATACCGGCAGGTTTGGCGATGTGCGCGGCCAGCACCTCTATTTTCGATATCCCGATTTCGAGATCGGCAACAAAGTGGGATCCATCGGCCAAGGCATAGATGTACGGGGCAAAGGCGGCGTGGTCGTAGCGCCCGGGAGCTGCCACGCTTCAGGCGTTCGATACTCTTGTGACGATCCTTCGGCGCCGGTTGCCGAATTGCCGGCGTGGTTGGCCGAAAAACTGAAGGCGCCTGCGAAAAAATCGACGCCTAATCAAAATGGCGGGGTTAGTCAGCAATCCCGGGCGTACGCTGTGCCCGAGGGTGGGCGCAATGACTATTTGTTTCGCCGGGCGTGCCTATTCTTGAAGGCTGGGGTGCAGCAGGAAAATTTGTTGGAGCGCCTGGCGGAAGAAAACGAAGACGCATGCGCCCCGCCGCTTGACGACGACGAGGTTGCGCGGATCGCGGAAAGCGCCATAAAATATGCGGAAGCGTTTGGCGACGGCGATCTCGGCAACGCCCGGCGGTTCACAATGGAGCACGGTAGGGATGTACGGTTCGTCGAAAAACTTGGCGGGTTTCTGGTTTGGGACGGCGCACGATGGGGAATCGACGAAGACGGCGAGATCGACCGGTTGGCGAAACAAACTATCACGCAGCTCAAGATCGACGCAATGGACGAGCCGGACCCAATAAAAAGGAAAGCCATGTTGCGGCACGCGGGGGCGTCCTCGAAGTTGCCTCGGATTAGGGCTATGGTGGAACTGGCTAAGTCCGAGCGCCCGATTGCGGCTAAACAGGGTGATTTTGACAGAGAGCCTTGGCTGCTTTGCGTCAAGAATGGCACGTTGGACCTAAAAACCGGCACGTTGCGTCCGCATCGGCGCGAGGATATGCTCACAAAAATGGCGCCGGTTATGTTTGATCCGGACGCCAAGTGCCCAAACTTTGAGCGATTCATGCTTAGCATCACTGGGGGGGACGCCGATTTGGTTTTGTATTTGCAAAAATACATTGGATATTCGCTTTCAGGATCGACCGAAGACCAGTCTTGGCTCCTCCTTTACGGCACAGGCTCTAACGGGAAATCAACGCTTCTTGATGTTCTGCGCTTGCTTCTTGGAGAATACGCCTGCAATGTGCCGACTTCAACACTACTTGCCAAGAAAAACGACGCGGCCAGCAATGATATTGCGATGATGAAGGGCTCGAGAGTGGTCACTGCCGCTGAATCCGAGGCAGGCCGACACTTGGCAGAGGGGCTGATTAAGCAAGTTACCGGTGGCGATCAGGTGTCCGCCCGGTTCATGTTCCGGGAGTTTTTTTCCTATGTTCCCGAATGCAAAATATTCTTTGCAACGAACCATCGGCCAAACATAAAGGGTACCGATGACGGCACCTGGCGACGGATGCGCTCTATACCGTTTACGCAGCAGTTCCGCGATGTTCGGGAGTATCCGAACACGCCTGCCCACCTTCAGAAAGACCTGAAATTGCGGGACAAGCTCATCGCGGAGCTGCCGGGAATTTTGGCATGGGCTGTGCGGGGCTGCCTGCTTTGGCAGATGGGTGGACTGACACCTCCGGCGGCCGTCTCCGCGGCAACCGCGGATTATCGCGCAGAAATGGACGTTCTCGCCGCCTTCCTTGACGATGCCTGTATCGTTGGAAAATCTGAGCGAAGTGATGCCACGGCTCTTTACCAGGCATTCCACGACTGGTGCGAAGAGAACGGCGAGCAGCTGAGGACGCAGCGCGATTTTTCACGGGATCTGATCGACCGCGGCTTCGAAAAACGGCGCAGCGGGTTGTCCGGATCTTATCAATATCATGGACTTCGGCTGCGCAAAACGGGCCTCGAGGGGTTCGAGGACGCCCAGAATTCGGACCCAATGATGATTTTGGGCGTGAACAAAGGTGAGGGCGTCGGTGTTACTGAACCCACTGAAGGCAAAAAACAAAGTCTTCCTGAATTAAAAAGGGATAAATGAATTTCTCTTACCATCCCCAAAAGGGTTCAGTAAGTTCAGTGAAAAATCAACAGGGAGGAAAAATGAAGTGAAAAAACAAAATGGACCACTCCGTGCCAACTTGACGCGCCGAATGCTGGGGGTCAAATCCCCCTCCGACTGGCTGCGGGCGTTGCGGGCCATCAAGGAAATCCTTGGCGGCGCGGACCCCGCAACCCGCCGTCAAATGGGGATCGCGCTTCTCGGCCTTGCGCCCATCATCGATGTGGACGAAAAAGCATTACTCGACTCCTTTGCTGTCTCAAAGGAAGCAGTTGAACGGGAGGTCCCGGCTGACATCCTAAAAACGCGCGGACTCTTTTTCTGCCTAGTGAACTCGCCACAACTCTCGCCGACTTGCAAATTGTTCTATGACGCTTGGGCATCAGTGGCAACGGACCTGGCGCAATCGAGGTGAACGCTGTGAAGGGCGATTCTGCAACAGTTTGCAACGATTTGCGACAGAAAATCTCTTTAGCGCCGCCACTGATCGACATTGCCGCGCAGAAGCAACAAGCCCTCCAACGGCTTCTCGAAGGCAACTCCGTCACCAAAACTGCTGAAGCTGTCGGCATTGACCGGTCGACGCTTCACCGGTGGCTCCGGGAACCTCGGTTCATCGCAGAACGTAACCGGTTGGCCAAGGAAGCCCGGGACGCCTGTCAGGAGCGCTTACGCCATTTGGCAACACAAGCCGTCGAGGTCGTTGCACAGGCGGTTGAAGCCGGAAATCTGAAAGCCGCGTTGAACATCATTAAAATTGTCGGACTCGGCAATGTGGGACCTGGCGACGAAGAGACGGCGGAGCGGAGAATACTTTGCCGCCTCGTCGAGAAGTACTGCCTTGAAAACTTTCTGACCGAGCCGTTTGATCGGCAACGCTACGGCAGCAAGGCGCCGCTTCATAACGAGAATTTTATCGAGCTGAAAAATCTCATTTACTCCGACCTCATTACCACCCAGGCACCCTCGCCATCCGAGGCAGAAGAAGCCTACCAAGAAGCCGTGATCCGCGAAGAGGAGCGGCTTCGGCAGGTGGCCCAAATCCGTGAACGGGTCGCGGCGATTCAAAAACGGCGGCAGGCGCAACAGTGAACATCAACGGGCTCCGCTTCGGCGGGGCTTTTTTTTTTTCATTTGAATGCAGGAATTTCGGACTTTGGGGTGAACTTACAATAATATAGTTATCGAAAACTAAATTATGGAGGATCAGAAAGTGTACGATCCTAGAACGCGTAAAAATTGCAAATGGTTGCTTGATTCGAAAGCGGTTCATGATCGAAAAAATGCGATCGTGAAGATGGACGTTTCGCTCAAGCCCGACTGCGTTTTGCGTAATCCAGATGCCCTCCCGTACATCCTATGGACCGTGCGGAGCAGCAATTACAATTATCAATTGCTAGACTTTTGCGAGCAATGCCAAGGCGAGGAAAGGAGCTTCGGCGGGGTCAAAACCATATATTTTCCGGCTTCGGAGGAAACGGCACGTACCCTGCTTGAATACTTCAACGCCCGCCCCACATTGGAAGTTATGAGCTTAGTGCCGCACTTAAACCCTCAACTGACGGGGCGGCTTTTGGCGGAGAAAACCCGCGATTCTGTGTACGCCGAAGCGACGCGGTCGATGCAGCTCGAAGGCTTGAAAAAGGCTCTGTTCCCGTTCCAAAAATCAGGCGTTTTGCAGATGTCCCAGCGGAAAGGCAGGGCTCTGCTGGCCGACGGAATGGGGCTTGGCAAGACGATCCAGGCGCTGGCCTTCTGGTGCTTCAACCGTTTGGGAAAAACGCTCATCATCTGCCCGAAGACGCTGATCTTGAACTGGCGCAAGGAAATCCTTGAGGGACTGGCGGGGATTGACCCCGAAGACATCGTACCGATCTTGGACTCAAAACAAAAAGTTGTCTGGGACAAAACTTTTTACATCATCAACTACGATGTTCTGGGCAAATGGCTCGAGCAGTTCAACGAAGCGCATTTCGATCTGTTGATTCTGGACGAAGCGCATTACATCAAGAATAGCCAGGCGCGGCGCACAAAACAGGTGTTTGCCGTTGCGGAGAGCATCCCCCATGTGCTGGCACTTACCGGCACCCCGATCCTGAATCGGGCGATTGAAATCTGGAATCTGTTACATCTGCTTGACCCCGTAAACTTTGGAAAGAAAGGCGGGTTCGTCAAACGATTCACCCAGATTGCGAACCCTTCCTTTGATCCTGAGGAGGAAGAGAGCGTTGACGAGGCAGGAGACGCAAGCTTTCGATCTTTTCGGGACCCGGAAGAACTCGGCAGGATATTACGCGAAACAGTGATGATTCGCCGAACAAAACAGGAGGTGCTTACGGAATTGCCGCCCAAAGTAAGAGAGATGATCATTTTGCCCTGTGATCGGGCCAGTATGGAGCCCTATCGCCAAAGCGAGCTTGAATTTCAAAAGTATCTGGCCGAGAAAGGGATGACAATCAGCCAGTTCCTGCTCAGCGTGCTGGATGGCCGTAATACGGGCGACAACAATTTGCTTGCCATTCTCTCGCGTGTCCGTCAGCAGGCGGTTAAAGCGAAGCTTGAGGCAGCCGTCGAATGGATCGAGAGCTTTCTCGAAAGCGGCGAGAAACTGATAGTCTTTGCCCATCACCGAGAACCGATTCACCTTCTGCATGAACGGTTTGGCAGCGTCGCCGTATCGTTCACCGGGGAGGACTCCCTGGAAGACCGGGCTGCCGCAGTCAAGGCCTTTCAAAGCAACCCGGACGTCAAGCTGATCATCATTTCGATCAAGGCGGGCGGAACCGGCATCACCCTGACAGCGGCCAGCAACGTAGCGTTCCTCGAAACCGACTGGTCCCCGGGAATCAACGAACAGGCCGAAGACCGCGCCCACCGGATCGGACAGGATGCCGAAAGCGTCAACATATATTATTTGGTCGGAGAAGGCACCATCGACGTGCCGATCTATAATCTTGTGCGCGAGAAGGCCGAGATGCTGGACAAGGTCCATCAAATCAACAAAGTCGACCAGGGCGCGACGATTGAGTCAATCCGCAATGGGCTCAACACCTACTTGAACGCTTTGGGGCTAAAGGTCGATTTCGATCCGGATTTCCTGGTGGAATCGGTGCGGCTGCGGCAGGAAAAATGGTATTCAACCGCCGAGGCCGAAGAATACGCAAGGGCCAAGGGCAGCCGAATCCTTCGGCCGAATCTGCTGGACGATATTGTAAAGGGACGCCTGGAAAAAGACGTTGACGTCCGGTGGGTCCCCCAGCTCGGTGGGCGTGGTGGAAGCTGGCAGATTCGCGAGACGGCGCTTGAGCGAAGGATTGCGGAGCGCAGCAAAGGGCGAGGGAGACCGCGCAAAGAGAAATGAGTGAAGGATTTGTAGTTTTTGAAAACTAAATAATTTTTGGCGGGGTGTCGTGCGAAAAACGCAAGCCCTTTTTTGTTTTTTGGTGACAGCATGGTGTCAGCGCCCGGTGCTAAAATTTCTGTGAAAGCCAGATGAGAAACGGAGGTTGAAAAGACCGACTTAAAGAAAATCTGGTTGGCGATATTGTGCGCAGGCAATGTTGCGGAACGGGTGGCAAATTGTTGCCAGTGGGATGTCTATTCACGGTATAACCATTATCACTTTTTGGCAGGATACGTCGTTCGAGAAGCGAATTAGAACAATATTGCGGATTCCGTCGGGAGTGTGAATTTTGGAAGTAATCAATAACATCGACAAGCGATTAGGCGACGATCTGCGCGCCACACTGAAACGAGACGCCAAAGTATCTGTTGCGGCGGCCTTCTTTTCCATCTACGCATACGAAGCGCTAAAAAATGAACTGGAGCGGATCAAGGAGCTTCGGTTCATTTTCACGTCGCCAACGTTCGTTTCCGATCAGTTTCCGAAAGAAAAACGGGAGTTTTACATACCCAAGTTGAATCGGGAAAAAAACCTGTACGGGACGGAGATGGAGATTCGCCTGAAGAATGAGCTCTCGCAGAAGGCGATTGCCTACGAGTGTGCCGACTGGATTCGCAAGAAAGCAAAATTTCGTTCCAACGTCACCAGCGGAGCCATGCAGGGATTCATTAACACTCAAACCGATGCGGAGCTGACTACCTATATGCCCGTCAATGGCTTTGCCACTGTCGACCTTGGGTATGAACCGGGAAACGCCCTGACCAACATGGTCAACCGGTTTTCGGAGTTTCCGGTCAGCAAGACTTACCTGGACCTGTTTGATCAAATCTGGCAGGATAAAACCAAACTGGTTGACGTTACGGAGCAGGTCGTTGAGCACATCAGCTCGGTCTACAAGGAAAATCCGCCGGAGTTCATTTATTTTTTTGTCCTCTACAATATTTTCAACGAGTTCTTGGAAGACTTGTCGGAAGACATCCTGCCGAACGACGCGACCGGTTTTAAGGAATCAGAGATATGGAAGCGGCTGTACCACTTTCAAAAAGACGCGGTCATGGGTGGTATCAGCAAACTGGAGAAATATAATGGCTGCATTCTTGCCGACAGCGTCGGTCTCGGCAAGACCTTCACCGCCCTTGGCATCATCAAATACTATGAACTGCGAAACAAGTCGGTGCTGGTGCTTTGCCCAAAGAAAATTGGCGACAACTGGCTGACTTACCGCCAGAACCTGAACAACAACATCTTGTTCAAGGACCGGCTGCGCTATGACGTGCTATACCACACCGATCTTTCACGCACCAGTGGCACTTCGAACGGGATTCCGCTCGACAGACTCAACTGGGGAAATTACGACCTGCTGGTGATCGATGAATCGCATAATTTCCGCAACAATGAAGCCAAGCGCGGCAAGGAATCTCGGTATCAGCGGCTGATGCGGGAAGTGCTTCGCGGCGGCGTCAAGACCAAAGTGCTGATGCTGTCGGCGACTCCGGTCAACAACCGGTTCAATGATCTGCGGAATCAACTGGCGCTGGCTTATGAGGGCAACAGCGAAGAAATCAACAGAAAGCTGAAGACCGAAGAGGGCATCGATGAAATCTTTCGCAAGGCGCAGGGATGCTTTTCCGCCTGGTCCCGGCTGCCGGCGTCGGAGCGCACCACCAGCTGCTTACTGGAGATGCTGGACTTCGACTTCTTTGAGCTGCTCGACAGCCTGACGATCGCCCGGTCCCGTAAGCATATCCTTCGCTACTACAATGCGGCGGAGATCGGTTCATTCCCCCAGCGCTTGAAACCGATATCCAAGTTCTGCGACTTAACCGACCGGCCTGATGTGGCTGGGTACAATGAAATCTTCAACGAATTGTCCCGGATCAATCTCGGCGTGTATTCCCCGCTTGATTATATATTGCCCAGTCGCATACCTATGTATGAAGCGAAGTATGACACTGTGGTCCGGGGCGGCGAGAGCCGACTCAAGCAGTCCGACAGGGAGCGCAGCCTCAAGGTGCTGATGCGGATCAACCTGCTTAAGCGCCTCGAAAGCTCGGTGGAGTCCTTCCGCCTGACGCTGGGCCGGATCATCGGCTTGGCGCAGGGCGCGCTGTTCACGCTGGATCAGTATAAGAAAACCGGACAAGCCGAAGCTGCAGGTTATGCCGACATCGAAAACATCAACCTCGACGATGACTCCTGGGCAGACGACGGGTTTAGCTTTGGCGGCGTGATCAAGGTCAACCTTGCCGATATGGACATCCTGCGCTGGCAGGAGGACCTGAGCGATGATCTGACCATTCTTCAGGGACTCATGCAGGAAATGAACAAGGTGACGCCGGAACAAGACAAGAAGCTGTCGACGCTGAAGCAAGTGATCGAGGACAAATTGCAGAATCCCATCAATGAAGGCAATAAAAAAGTCCTGATATTTTCCGCGTTTGCCGATACGGTCGAATACCTGTACAAACACGTCTCGGCCTTCGCAGCCGCCCGGAACCTGCATACAGGCAAAATCGTCGGCACTGACGCCAACAAGAATACGGCCGGGCTTCATAACGACCTGGTGACGCTGCTGACCTGCTTTTCACCGCGTGCCAAGGAAAAACAGCTCACCATGCCGAACGTCGCCGGCGAGCTGGACATCCTGATCGCGACCGACTGCATCTCCGAAGGCCAGAACCTTCAGGATTGCGATTATCTCATCAACTACGACATCCACTGGAACCCGGTGCGCATCATCCAGCGGTTTGGCCGGATCGACCGGATCGGGTCCGTCAATAAAGCCATCCAGTTGGTCAATTTCTGGCCAAACATGACGCTCGACGAATACATCAACCTGAAGCAGCGGGTCGAGAATCGCATGGTGATCATGGACATGACGGCAACCGGCGAAGACAACGTGCTGTCCAACGAGTCGAGCGACCTCGAATATCGCAAACAGCAGTTGTCGCGGCTGCAGGAAGAGGTCGTCGACCTTGACGACATGAACACCGGCGTGTCGATTACCGATCTCGGCCTAAATGATTTTCGCATGGATCTCGTCAACTACATGAAGGACAACGGCAATATGGACAAAGTACCGTTTGGTCTGCATGCGGTCGTATCGGCGGACCCGGATAAAGGAGCCAGTCCCGGCATCGTGTTCGTACTGCGTAATGTCAACCAGGCAGTGAACCGGAACAACCAGAACCGGCTGCATCCATTCTATCTTGTCTACATCGGCGGCGATGGCGATATTTTGTCCCATCACCTCGACGTGAAACGGACGCTGGATTTTTTGCGTTCGGTGTGCAGGGGACAGGCGCAGCCGATTCGCGAAGCCTGTGAAGCGTTTAACCGCAGGACGCAGGACGGCAGGGACATGAACGAGTGCTCGCAGCTTCTGGAATCGACGATCCGAGCGATTGTCGACTTGAAAGAGGAGAGCGACCTCGACAGCCTGTTCACCGCAGGCGGTACGTCGGCGCTGCTTGACACGGTGCGCGGCCTCGAAGACTTTGAACTGATTGCCTTTGTGGTGGTGGAAGGCGGAGATAACCATGCTGGGCCTGCCTGAGCGGACCCTTTACAACCGCAAGATTCCCAAAAACAAGTTTTATGAGAAACTGGCTGCCAACAGCCGAATCAAGGAACTGTTTGTCGAGCAGATCGACAGCATTGTCTGGAAGCACAAGCTGTCGCGGGAGACGACAAACCTGGAGCCAACCGAAGCGGTACAGGAGGTCCAGGTGTTCGAAATTCATCTGCGGCAGCGGGAGCTGAATCAGGAACTACTTGAGAAGATCGACCGGGCGGTGCCCTACCCGATTCTGCATCTGCTTCGCTATGGTGATGAAGCCAAGCTGATGATCGCCTACAAGGAGCGGCATACGACCAACGAGAACCGCAGCGTCGTTCAGGCGTACTATCAGTCGGACTGGCAACCATTAAGTCAGTTCACGTTAAATATATTGCAGGGACTCACGCTGGAAGCCGTGTACGAAAACCTTGTCCGTCACCTGATGCCAAGCGGCGAGGAAGCGGCGACGGATCTACAGGCTGCTGTAGAACGTCAACAGGCACGGCAGCGCCTCGAACGCGAGTGTGCGCGGCTGGAAGCAAAGATACGAAGCGAAGTACAGTTCGACAAGAAAGTCGAGATGAATCTGCGGCTGCGGCAGTTGCAACGGCAGCTTGAGACTGAATAATAGGAAATCGAACGGAGGGACCTTACGTGGAAAAAGTGAACCTTACTTCCCCGGACCTGGTGCAAAAGAACATCGAAGCCATCGCGGCGGCGTTCCCCAATGTGATCACCGAAGTGAAAGACTCTCAGGGGAATTTGCAGCGGGCAGTGGACTTTGATTTGCTGAGGCAGGAGCTGTCCGCCGTACTGGTGGAGGGCGACAAGGAACGTTATCAGCTGACCTGGCCGGGCAAGCGGCAGGCGATCCTGCAGGCGAACGCGCCGATCAACAAAACGCTCCGCCCGGTGAAAGACGACAGCGTGGACTGGGATACCACGCAGAATGTCTACATTGAAGGCGATAACCTGGAAGCGTTGAAACTGCTTCAGGAGTCATATTTGAACAAGGTCAAGTGCATCTACATCGATCCGCCTTACAACACCGGCAAGGACTTTATCTACAAGGACGACTTCCGTCAGAGCACGGAGGAATACTTGCAGGATTCCGGGCAAGTGGACGAGCAAGGCAACCGCCTGTTCCAAAATAATGAGTCGAATGGCCGGTTCCACAGCGATTGGCTGACAATGATGTATCCTCGACTTAAGCTCGCACGGAACTTGCTTAAGGATGACGGTGTTCTTTTCATCAGTGTTGACGATAATGAACTTGATGGATTAAAAAAGATGTGTGACGAGGTTTTTGGATCTAGCAACTTCCGTAATACAATTCTTACCCGCCGAAGAGTTAAAAGCCTTAACTCACAGTTCGCGAGTAACGGCCTATATAGTTTGAATGTAGGTTTTGAATATATTTTAGTTTACGCAAAAAGTTCTGCATTTCTCATGAAAGCTTTACGGATGAAGAAGGACAAAGTCCCGACCCAAGGTAGGTGGGATGTTTTTTGGAGTAACGCAGATCGGCCGACAATGAGATATGACATATTGGGTTTTACGCCTGAAACAGGTCAATGGCGTAATTCCAAAGAAAAAGCTGATAAAGCTGTCGCAAACTATCAGAAATACGAAGCCGAATTTGAGAGCAAGATGACTCTTGAGGATTATTCAGAGATTGCTGGAGTCACCGAGTTTATCCGACGAATTCCAAACGGTGTGGGAAAAAATGGAGGAGTTCAGCATTGGATTGCTCCATCGGATACTTCGTTGCGTACAAGCAATTGGACTGACATTGAAGTGTCTCAAATAGGCAAAGAAATAGATTTGCCGTTTGATAATCCCAAGAGCAAGGCATTGATAATGGAACTGGTCAAACTAACTGACTTAAACAATGATATCATTCTCGACTTCTTTTCCGGTTCCGCAACAACTGCCCACGCCGTGATGCAACTAAACGCTGAAGACGGCGGCAACCGCCAGTACATCATGGTTCAGCTTCCTGAAGCCACGGCAGAGGACTCCGAAGCCTATAAAGCCGGATACAAGAACATCTGCGAGATCGGCAAAGAACGCATTCGCCGCGCCGCCAAGAAGATCCAAGAAGAGACAAATGCCGACATCGACTATGGCTTCCGCGTGTTCCGGGTCGACACAGGCAACGTGAAGGACGTTTACCACAGCCCGCAGGAACTGCATCAGGATATGTTCAGCGACCTGACGGACAACATCAAGGCGGACCGTAGCGGAGAAGACCTCCTGATTCAAGTTATGCTGGCCTGCGGACTCCCCTTGTCGCTGCCGATGCAAACCAAAGAGGTCATGGGGCAACCGGTGTATTATGTGGCGGAGAATTCGCTTGTTGCCTGCTTTGCAGAGGAAGTGCCGGAAGAACTGGTGCGGCTGATTGCCAAGGACAAACCGCTGCGGGTAGTGTTCAGGGATAGCTCGTTCGCCAGCGATGCAGCCCGGATCAACGTTGAAGAGATATTCAAGGCGCTGTCACCTTCCACTGAGATCAAGGTTCTGTAGGCGGTGATGGCGATGAAGCTCAAGTTTAAGAAGCAACCGTTCCAGCAGGATGCGGTGTTGTCGGTGGTCGACTGTTTTGCCGGTCAGCCCAACGACGTCGCCCGGTTCATGCTGGACAAGGCGGTCGACACTGCAGACAAACAGCAAATGACGCTGCTTGCTGAATCGGAATTTTCGATGGACATCGGCTTTCGCAACAAAGAAATCAAACTGGTGGATGGCGAAGTGCTCGCCAACATCCGCGCCGTGCAGCATCGGGGCGGTCTGGTGCCATCGAACAAGCTGGAAGGCAAGTACAATCTGACCATCGAAATGGAGACAGGCACCGGCAAGACGTACACCTACATCAAGACCATGTTTGAGCTGAGCCGCCGCTACGGCTGGAATAAGTTCATTGTGGTCGTGCCGTCGGTTGCGATTCGGGAAGGTGTGCACAAAGCGTTCCAGATGACCGAAGACCACTTCATGGAGGAGTACGGCAAAAAGATTCGCTATTTCATCTACAACTCCAAGCAGCTTCACAACATCGACAGCTTTGCTGCTGATGCAGGCATCAACGCCATGATTATCAATTCCCAAGCATTCAATGCACGCGGCAAGGATGCGCGGCGTATCCGCATGGAGCTGGACGAATTTCAGTCCCGCATGCCGATCGAGGTTCTGGCGCAGACCCGACCCATCATGATCATCGACGAACCGCAGTCAGTCGAAGGTGAAAAAACCAAGGAAGGACTCAAAGACTTCAACCCGTTGTTCACGCTGCGTTATTCGGCAACGCACCGGGCCGGGCAGGAATACAATAAGGTGTATCGCCTCGATGCACTGGACGCCTACAACAAGAAGCTGGTCAAGAAGATTATCGTCAAGGGGATTACCGTCAAAGGTTCGACCAGTACAGAAGGCTACCTGTATCTTGACAGCGTGGAGATCAGCCCGGACCATGCCCCGGTAGCGCGGATCGAATTTGAAACACGGACCGGCGGCGGAATCAAGCGGACCATCCGCAAGCTGTCGGCAGGCGACGACCTGTATCAGCTGTCGGGTCAGCTGGAGCAGTACAAGGGATACCGCATCGCCGAGATTGACGGTACAAGAAACGAAGTCCGGTTTGCCAACGCGTTGACGCTGGCGGCGGGAGAACTGCGCGGCGATGTCAACGAACTGAACTACCGGCGCATTCAAATCCGGGAGACGATCGCGTCGCACCTGGAGAAGGAACGCGAGCTTTACGGTCGCGGCATCAAGGTGCTGTCGCTGTTCTTTATCGACGAAGTGGCGAAGTACCGGCTATACGACAAAGGCGGCGAGGCTTTGTCCGGTGACTATGCAACCCTGTTTGAAGAAGAATATAAGCAAGCGGTCAAAACCGCCGTCACCTTGTTCGACGACGCTTCCTACATCAAGTACCTCAACGGCATTGCTGCCCAAGAAACCCACAAGGGTTACTTCTCGATCGATAAAAACAAACGGTTTATCGACGGCAAAGCGTCCGGCGACAAGGAATCCGACGACGTGGACGCCTATGACCTGATCATGCGGGACAAGGAGAAGCTGCTCAGCTTCGCCGAACCCACCCGGTTCATCTTCTCGCACTCTGCGCTGCGGGAAGGCTGGGACAATCCCAACGTGTTTCAGATTTGCACGCTCAAGCACAGCGACTCGACCGTAAGGAAGCGGCAGGAAGTCGGGCGCGGCCTGCGCCTTTGCGTTGATCAGGCCGGAAACCGGATCGACGCCGATACTCCGGGCGTGGACGTGCACGAGATCAATCAGTTGACGGTTGTTGCCAGCGAATCCTACGATACATTCGCTAAGCAGTTGCAGAGCGAGATTGCCGAAGCGCTGTCCGACCGACCGAAGCAGGCGGACGTTGCCTTCTTCATGAACAAGGCGGTCAAGAACGCTAAGGGGCAGGTTCTGGTGCTGGCAGCGCCGCAGGCAACCAAACTGTATCAATCGTTCGTCAAGAAGGACTATGTTGATGAGAACAACAATCTGACGCCGACCTACTTTGAGGCGGTGAAGGCCGGTTCGGTCGCTTTGCCGGAGGAGTTTAACGAGCACAAGGAAGCGATCCTGGAATTGGTCGCAACAGTCTACTCTCCGGTCAAGACCGCCGGTATGGTGGAAGACGGGCGCAAAGGGAACATCAGGGAGCTCAATCCCAACAGCAACTTCAAACGCAAGGAGTTTCAGGAGCTATGGCAGAGAATCAACCGCAAGTCTGCTTATACCGTTCAGTTTGATTCGGCGGAGCTGGTGGAGAAATGCGTTGCGGCGCTGGACGCGAAGCTGACGGTGCCGGATGTACAGTTCACCGTCACAACCGGGGCGCTGGATTCCATCGAGTCGAAAGAGCAATTGCGGCAGGGAAACGCCTTCCATGAAGAGAGCAGCAGTAGCAAGTATGTGACGACACTGGCCACGGCCAGCATCCGCTATGACTTGGTCGGCAAGCTGATGGAAGAAACACGGCTGACCCGCAAAACGACGGCGATGATCCTGCAACAGGTCAAGCCGCTAACGTTCGCCCAGTTCCGCAAGAACCCGGAAGAGTTTATTCTGCGGGCAGGCAAGATCATCAACGAAGAGAAGGCGGCGACCGTCATCCAGAGCATTGCCTACAACCTCATTGAAGGTTCGTTCGACAGCGGCATCTTTACGATCAACAGCCTGAACGCAACGCTCGGACAGACGGCCCATCCCTTGAAGAAGCATATCTATGACTATCTTGTCACCGATTCCAATGTAGAAAAAACTTTCGCCGGCAAGCTCGACATCAGCGACGACGTTTGCGTGTTCGCCAAACTGCCGCGCAAGTTCTTCATTCCGACGCCGGTCGGCGACTACAACCCGGACTGGGCGATCGTGTTCAAGGACCAGGACGTGAAGTACGTGTATTTCATTGCCGAGACCAAGGGCAGCATGAGCTCGATGGAATTGCGCGAAATTGAAAAGGCGAAGATCCACTGCGCGAAACAGCACTTCGCCAAACTGAGCGACAGCCGCTTCCGCTATGATGTGGTTAACGGCTACGACACGCTGATGGAGATTGTGAAAGGATAACTTCAATGTTGAGAAAATCGGATAGAGTATTCTTGAGCAATATTGGCCAAATGGCCTATATGAATCGGGCTGCGGCGGTTATTGCGCTGAAAAATGCAGGTGCGCGTTGCCACGAGACTGCCATTAAACTTCACATGAATGTTGAAAAAATGTCCGAAGACAAAGCAAGTGCAGCAGCAACAGAGAGAGGCACCGCCCCGTTGCTTCAGCAGGCAATGGCTGTACGGATATTTGCCGAAGCTGTTGGCGGATTTGAAGATTTGGGGTCGCTTTGTGAAGCAATCCGGCAAAGGCACACAAAAAGCATGTTCGATTTTTACGGAAACAGTGAACGCGAACACAATGTGTTCTTCGAGGCAGTTCAATCAATGGCAGAAGCCGAGGAATTAGCAAGGTATTTGCTTTTGCCGTGGACCGATGATCTCACAGGCCGGTTATCATCAGACGAAATTGGCCTACTCCAGAAGCAATATGAAATTTGTTTTCGGCAAATCAAAGCAGCGGGCGACCTGTTTCTAAAATATGGGGAAACCCTACCAGGCAAGCCTGACTCCAGTCAACATTGTTTTGTTATATATGAAATTGTTGAAGCCGGCAAGAGTCCGAGAAAAGCAGGAATCATGATCAAAGCGTACAACAAGATCAAGCATCGCTTTTTGGTTTTTGACGATCCAGATGAACTGCTTCAAAGCTTAACGGATGAGGAAATTTCGACGGAATATAGTGTTTTGCCGATAGCATTGAATGATAAGGATATTGAACAGTATGAGACGATCACTTTTGGCATTTCGCAATGTATGGAACGGCTTGCTGCGTTGACGCTTGGCTTGGATGAAGCTGAAATTGAGTTAATGTAGCTCGTTAGAGACAAAATGGATTAGTTGGCGATGGGGGTGATACCATGAAGGATTTCCCGCTAAAGCATGTATCAATCCGGGTTCCCTGGCACGATGCAGGATGGGCTGGAACAGTATGCCACAAACCTCACTTGAATGGGGCCTGTGCCAAACTGAAAGGGATTACTGCAAACAAGGATGATCTTGCAGAACAACAGATCGCCGGCCAGAGCCTTGATGAAATTCCTTGCGAAAAGTGGCCGTGTTGCGTTGAAGAACGAGCCACTTTTATGGCGCCCTTCGAAATTACTGTTATCAAACGCCATGCTCTTGCCAAGAAAAGTCCAGACCAATACGGGCATTTTGTCGAAACGCCTCAACGGTTTCCTGCATTTTCGGCGGGGATTCTTCCCTTTCGGTGGATGATGAAAGGGAATCTGGCAGATTACCAAGAGTTGTATGAACTGGACCTTGATGATTCTCGCGAACCGGAACTGGGATATGATACAAACTGGGTCCATGAAGCGCAGAATCAAACCGCATTGCTCAATTCTTTTGCGGCCCATATTCGCCGTGAAGATTCCTTGTGCCTGTTTTACGCCAAGCATGTTCCTTTTGTCGAGGGCGTGGGGCGCATCTTGATTGGCGTTGGCCGGGTAAAAGCTGTTGGTGGGCTGACGGAATACTCACGGAGTCGGGAAGGAATGCGCGGCATGGTCTGGGAACGCCCGCTTCAACATTCCATCCGCCCGAATGGGCAGGACGGATTTTTGATGCCTTACGCAGAATTGTTGAAGATTGCGGAACAAGACCAATCGATCGATCTGGCACCCTATGTTGCCCACGCACCAGCCGAGCAATGGGAAGAATTTTCGTATGCCAGCGAACTGGTCTGCCACGATGCGGCGATTTCCGCGTTGCTTTCCATAGAGAATGCGCTTGGCCGGATCGAAACGGATTTTGGGATAGCTACCGAATGGCAGCGGCAATGGCTGCATGATGAACTGATACGGCTTTGGAAGGTTCGGGGACCTTTCCCAGGCTTGGGGGCCGTATTAAAGGCATTTGGGCTATCGCGAGGTATTTTTGTCGCGCATCATTTGCAACAACGTGTTGGGGATAATGCTGATCCGTGGCCAGAAGTTGACTTGGCTTTCAGCAATCCTGGAAAATTGCCGCAAGAATTGCGGCGCGATTTGAAGGAATTGGCGACAACCTGGAAGAGCCTTTCGAGTCCGCGACGTGCTTGGCTGCGATTGTTGAGCCGTTTTGAACTGACTGCCGAGCAAGCAGAAATTCTCTATGATGAAACCGCAAGAGCAAAGGTTGGCTGGGGTGAATCCGACCGAAATCTAATCAATAATCCATATCGGATTTATGAGATCAGCCGCCAAGACCCGCGTGGGATAGAACTTTTGACTGTAGATCGCGGCGTATTTCCAGAAGATGTAGTCCGATTGAAACATCCGCTTGAACAACCATCCCAGCTGGAGTCTTCCTTAGATTTTCGGCGCGTGCGGGCTTTTACGATTCAGGCTTTGGAAAATGCAGCTGCGGCAGGGCATACGTTGCAATTTGCCGGAAGTCTTGCGGAAGAAATCCGCAACGGCAAGACTCAGCCGAAATGTTTGGTTACGGCGGATATTCTTGCGGCTGTGGCGCCCAAAATGGAGCCCGAAGTCATGGCGATTGTGTCTGGAGATCAAGTGGCGTTGCAGCTCAAACGTTATGAAACGATCCGTGAGCTTGTTCGAAAGCAAGTTGTGGGAAGGGTTGGCGGGCAACGGCATGTAGTTGCGCTCAATTGGAGCAAGCTAATTGAAGAAAAATTTGGAAGTCCGGGAGACCCGCAAGAAAGGGCTGCCCAGCAAGAAAAAGCGAGTGCGTTATTGGAATTGGCCGAATCGAGGTTTTCAGTATTGATTGGCCCGGCGGGCGCGGGAAAGACAAGCGTTTTGGGGTTTCTCTGCTCGGCCAAAGCAATTAAAGACGATGGACTATTGTTGTTGGCGCCAACGGGAAAAGCGCGGGTCAGAATGCAAGAATTAGCTTCAGGCGCAGGAATTCGGGCGCAAACCATCGCACAGTTTCTATTGCAGCAAGGCCGCTACGACGCCTTGACTGGACGATACCATGTAAGCGACAAGCCGAAAGCGACAGGGTTCGGTACAGTAATAGTCGACGAGTCGTCCATGTTGACGGAAGATATGCTGGGAGCACTATTTGACGCGGTGCAGGGGGTAAAGAGGTTTATTCTGGTTGGCGATCCCGCCCAGCTTCCGCCAATTGGCGCCGGTAGGCCCTTTGTAGATATTGTCTCGAAGCTGAAACCGGCAAACATTGAAACTCGATTCCCCCGAATCGCGCCTGGCTATGCCGAACTCACTATCGAACGCAGGCAGATCGGGTCAGAACGTCCGGATTTGCGATTGGCAAGATGGTTTGGGGCCGTTTCGCCCGCAGCTGGCGAAGACGACGTGCTTTCCGCAGAGGATGAAACTTATTCAGCGCTGCGGTTTGTGAGTTGGTCCACACCCGAAGATTTTAAAGAAAAATTGATCTCGGTTCTCGCCGAAGAGCTGAATTTGACTGATCCACACGATCAGCGAGGATTTAATAAAACATTGGGTGCGATCACCTATCAAAACAATGATTATTTTAATTCAACCCGGGACGGAAAACCTGGCGCAGTTGCAAAGATTGAGTCCTGGCAGATTTTGAGCCCGATCCGTGGTATGACATTTGGCGTTTCGGACATCAATCGCCAGATACACGAATGCTATCGAGCAAACCTTGTTGAATTTGCATCGCGTGAGCGAAATCGGGTTATCCCCAAACCGGCGGGCGACGAAAGAATTGTCTATGGCGATAAGGTCATTAACTTGACCAATCACCGACGTGACGGAAAAAGAGTGTATCCGCGCGATGGGGCAATCGGGTATCTTGCCAATGGTGAAATTGGAATAATAGTAGGCCAATGGAAAACTCCCAAGATGACAATGAAGCCAAATATTATTAAGGTTGAATTCGCGTCTCAACCTGGCTTCACGTATGATTTTTATGCCAATGATTTCAAAGAGGAAGGCGATGCGGCTCTTGAGCTGGCATATGCGCTAACGGTGCATAAAGCGCAGGGGAGTCAATTCGGACTTGTGATATTGGTATTGCCCGAAGGGCATCCGATTATATCGCGTGAATTGATTTATACAGCATTGACGCGGCATCAAGATCGGGTTGTAGTAATGTATCAAGGACAGTTGAGTCGGCTAAAAGAATTTGCTTCGCCTCACCGGAGCGAAACTGCGCGGCGCCGGACGAATCTGCTGACTGAGTGCAAAATGCTCGAATTTCCCCAGGCTAAGGGAAGCATATTCCTGCAAGACGGACTAATCCACAGGACAAGCAAGGGGTTGGCTGTGCGGTCAAAATCGGAATTGCTTATTGCCGAGGCTCTACACTCACACAGCATTCCCTTTGAATACGAAAAGCCCTTATCAATTGGCGGCAAGACAAGGTACCCTGATTTTACTATTGAGGATGATATTTCTGGCCGAATAATTTACTGGGAACACTTGGGGATGCTGGATCGCGAGGATTATCGCAGCAGCTGGGCGAAAAAGCTGAAATGGTACAACGAAAGCGGCATTCTTCCGGTTGCAACAGCGAACATCGGCGCGCCAGTGCTTGTTACGACGGAAGACTCAGCCGAACTTGGCTTAGATATGGCTGTGGTAACGAAAATAATTAGAGAGGTTTGTGGAGGCTAAGGCGTTCGACAGTTATGAGGGTGACGACTATGCAATAAATCATAATCAGTACGAATGACAAAAGGAGTGTCAATGACCGCCTTGAGGGCAACCATCCGGAATTATCGGCCGGTTCAATAGAAGTGGCTGAATTTGGCCGTTTTTTAATAATCTTTTTCCAGCAATAACATTGAAAGGGCGGGGATCAAGGGGGTACATCTAATGTGGCAAAAGAGCTTTTGGATACTGTTAAGATAGTAGCTGCTCCGGGGACTGTTTTAATTGAAAAAATAATAGATGCAACTTCGAAAATATCGGGCTCTGACAAAGAGCTGGAAAGAATTGCTGTTCGTGCGGAAATGCAACAGAGGATAGTGGAGGCAAAGGTAAAAATTATTCAGGAATACGCAATTGCTTTTCGAATTGGGACAGCTGAGACTGTAGAAGTCGAGGAGTATTACGGTACAGATAATACCGGAAAAGTAAATGTCGGCTTGGATGACCATAGTATTAACGCGGGCGTATCCGGCGGGGCTCGACGTGTGACAAAGCGAGTTTATCGTTTCATTGGGTCAGTAAATAGCATTGACGACATTATGGCGGAATACACAAAGCTGATTGAAAAAATTGCAGAGCCCAGGAATGATGAATGAGGCTATGATTTTGCATGAACGGCCGTAAATCGAAACCCCAAATACCGCACCCTAAACTGGCTTAAAAGAGTTTTCTCCAAACAGGTTCTAGTAGGTATGTGGTTAATGGCAAATGAACTCGGACTTTTATTATAGGAGGCCGCAAGCATGGCAACGGTTAAGATTCGACGATCGATGGACAGCTACCACATTGCCGAAATTGATGATGGGGTCTTGGGCGAGTTCAAATGGACGAGGTATCCCGGAGGAAACCATATAAAAATGCGCAGCGAATGCATTTCTGCATTGGCGCGCCAGAGTAAGATTCAAGGCTACATTGCTCATAGCGGTCAGCATCGTGAGGAATGGATGAACGTTCAGCCGATCCGCGTGGTGATATTGAAAAGTGACAACGATCCCGCCCTTTACTTGGAATTGAAGAAAATTGTGGGGCCTAAACCGGGACCGGAGGGGACAATTTGGGATGTTCTTCGAAAGAACATGGAGACGGGGCGGGGGTATTCGTTTGAAGAAATTGAGGACATGGATAGAATTTCAGATTATAACGAATCGGTTATCCGCAGCGCTATTCGCGAATTGGTCAAATTGGACTTGTTGGAAGCAATAAAAGACAAACGCCCTTTTCACTATAGAATTCTCTCACGGAATGATTTCCGGGGGAAATATATTACTGAAATGGATGCACTGATGTGGTCGTTGCCTGACCTTTGACCCCACTAATAACGGAGCACAAGGGGAAAACGGGAGTGTTGCCAATGAGTACGCCTAATGAAGAAATATTTCACCGATTGATGGCGGCGGGGGAAATAAAAATCAAGCATGGCCGATTGTTCAATGCTGAGTTGACGCCAAAGCCGGCCGACTTTGATTTTGGAAAAGTGGAAGGAATGCTCCTGGGCATCGCAATCGGTGATTCTCTCGGAGTACCAACGGAAAGTTTGCTGCCGGAAGAACGAAACAGACGCTATGGCGAAATTCGTGACTACATTCCGAACCGTCATACGAGCGAGTGCAGGGGATTTCCCTCGGATGATACCCAACTTGCTTTTTGGATGCTGGACCAACTGATTCGCGACCAGGGTTTCAAGCCCGAAAACGTCGCGAACCGATTTGCAACAGGTGGACGAATCTTCGGCATAGGAAACACAGTGCGACAGTTTTTGGCGAATATCAAATCCGGTATCCCTTGGCAGGAGAGCGGGGTAGACTCAGCCGGCAACGGGGCGCTGATGCGGATTGCGCCCATTTTGCTGCCTCACCTGCGAACCGAAGGAACTCAACTCTGGGTCGATGCCGTGCTGGCGGCGATGATCACACACAACAACTTCGCATCAAATTCGGCCTGCCTTGCATTCACCGCCATGTTGTGGGAACTGCTGGACATGGACGGCAAAGCGCCGGCCCCAAAATGGTGGTTGGATCGTTATGTCGAAATTGCTGCCGATCTGGAAGGCGATGTGGAATACGAACCTAGGGGCGGCCGCTTCCTCGGCTTCAAAGGTCCGTTATGGAAGTATGTGCAAGAAACGCTGACATGGGCGGATTCCAATGATCTTTCCGTAGCCGAGGCTTGTGATGCCTGGCACTCGGGCGCATTTCTCCTCGAAACAGTGCCGAGCGTATTGTATGTCCTGATGCGGCATGCACATGAGCCAGAAGAGGCGATGGTTCGCGCGATCAATGATACAAAGGACAACGACACGGTTGCCGCAATCGTGGGTGCTGCACTCGGCGCCTTGTACGGTCGGGAAGCGTTTCCTTCACGATAGATAACCGCCTTATCCGGGCGGACTTCGACGGATGACGATGGCAAAGTGTTTGAAATTATTGCCGATGCGCGCAAGGCGTTCTGGGATGAATAACAACTACCAAAATGGAAAAACGCTCTCCAAAAGCTATTCGTGGCTTATTCGGCAGGCGGCGGAAGGGGCAGCGTTGTCTTCCTTTTTCAAATGAATTTGATTGTTTTTTCGCGGGCTGACATATAGATGTCAGTCTGCTTTGGTATCCTGAAGGCAATAAACGTTTGAGTTTCATTCTGCGAATGGGGCGCAAACATAAATGGGAGGAGCAAGAATATGACGTCGGGAACAGAAAAGAAAACTGACTTTGATTATTTTTTGAGCGGCTTGAGCGTCCTGGTGGTAATTATTCTGCTCATTTTGGCCTTTCCGGTCGGTTTGCTGATTGCGGCAATTCTTGGAATGCTGAAAAGGCTGTTTTAAAAATTGGCTGTTATCAGAAGACGCCAATTGGGCTGGCCTAACAATGTCAAGTAAACGCAAATAGTCGGGAAGAGGGGTGCTCCGTGAACGGTATTGTTGTCAATGCGACGGGTGTGATCTCCATCACCCAAGAAAGGCTGAACAAACTGCTTGCCGATTCGATCAACGGCGATACGACGGTCTCCTGCCAGTGCGAAGATGAAAATTGCTTGCGGTTAACGATTGTGACCAAAACCCAAGGCGTGATCCAGCTGAAGTTTGGCGTGATCGAGGTGAAACACGATCCTTACAATACTACTATCAAGCTGAAACTGATGGAACGCCGACTGGAAGGCAATCCGCTAAAAGCGGTACTCTTTGCCTGCGCGCCGGACAGTGCGCTGAATTTTTTGCTTAAACTGTTTGCGCTGCCGCCGACAATCATGGTGAAGAATTCTGGCGACGTTTATACGGTTGAACTGCATGAATGGCTGTTGCAGTCGCCACTAACGGAAAAGGCTGTTTTGGGCGAAAGAATTTTGGATTGCATCAAAGTCGGCGGTGTGACGGTGACAATGGGTCGGATATGTATCCAGGGCAGGTTTGATTTTGCGGGATGATTGCGATGTATCATGAAAAATAATTGGAACTTGGCAGGAATTACAAAAACAGGGATAGAATTTTAATGCAGACTATAGTGTTCGGTGCATATATAAAAATTAATCCTCCGACATCCGCTGGACGAAATCCAGCAGTGTCATGCCGAGAGCAGTGGCGATTGTTGTGACCGTTCGAAGCGACGGACTCTTCCGATCGCGCTCCAAGAGGCTGATAAACGTTCGATGAAGATCGGTCTTGAAAGCCAGTTCCTCTTGGCTCAACCCCCTAGCCTCACGAATTAATTTTAGTGTTTGACCATACGTTTTACCCATAGCAGATACAACGTAGCGTAATTAACCCCTCGTGACCACAGACTATAGTCTGCAAAAAGTGAAGGAGGAGTTCGGTTGGGTACATTAATGGCAGAATTGATAAAAAAATTTGGTCCAAAAGTCGCAAAGGTGGTTTTTGCTTTAATACTTGATGTCGCTGTAAATATAGGTACGGAGGCCGCTGCACAATTTCTTAAGAGGAAATATAAAATCGATTTAGACAAAAGTGCTTTTCAAAAGGCGCTGGATGCTGTGAAGCGCCCGTAATCAAAGGAAACGGCATGTGGTGATTGAAAACGGGAATCCGAGTGCTTCTTGATCATGTTGGCAACACCGGTATGCTTGATCGTGGGGGTAATCATCGCTCTGTCACCGTGATCGGCGTATGGTTTGTAGGCTTCTTGAGACGAATTGTATAACGTGAAGTTTCAGTTCGGTAATTTTGACTGGGATGTAGTTCGCACTAATAATCGTATTCAGCTTTTCATTTAATTATTGTCTGTTCATTAAACCAATAAGGAGGAGAAAGTATGGGGTTCATCAGTGTGTGCACAAAGGCGGCAATGGGGGCTGGAGCAGTAGTTGGTTTAGTAGTGGCGCTACCAATTGCAGGTCCGGTTGGAGCGATCACTACAACTGGTGCCGCAATAGCCTCCGTAGTAGGCGCTGTAGCTGGGGCGACTGAAGAGTTACTTGACGATAAGGAAAAGAAAGGTTGATCAAGCAGCGTATAAATTGGAAATATATTGTAATGTAACTCGCTGAAACCTAGTGTGGGAGAGCACCGAAATTATTCTAAGCAAGCTAAATAAAACCTGAATCCGTGACAGACGAGACGCTATCAAAGAAACCCATGATTTGAGCGTTGCAAACATTCTTCTCTGTCTACGGCATTGCTTCTCTGATGGCGTTTCGAGGCAGTATTTCTCAGAGCAGAGGTTTTCTGTCCGAA
>JAAZNU010000356.1 GCA_012798135.1 Veillonellaceae bacterium
AAGGCTAACTCCAAAGTCAACTTTATAATATCCACCACGTGGGCAAGTCCATTTGTAAGTACCAGTATTGAAACATCCATGAGTATCTAGTGCCGGAGTATTTAGGTTAATCTTTACAGCACTACCATTTGGAGCTAGATTCATTGTTCCTGAAAGTTCTGCTGTTGTTGCTATTTTTTCGCTTGCGGCAATTTGTGAAGGCCCAGACAACCTATATATTCCAATCCAATTTTGGGATGGATAACTTGATCCATCCAATGTGCAATTTTGTGATGTGAAAATTTGCACTTTTAGGGTATCTCCTGCATTACATAATACTGGAGGTGAAGAACCCATTACACTAACCACACTTGTAACATTAGCGTCAAAAAACTTTACACCCATTTTTATTTCTGATTCAGAGTTTTTAACAAATCCCATTCCAATTTCGTTTGTGCCAGCCCAACTTGACGATGTGGTCCTTATTACACACGTTGCAACATAATATCCAGGAACTTTTACCGTATAAAGTCCAGTTGATGTGTTATATGCGTTATGTGTGTCAGTTATAACACTATTACATACAAACGTGTTTTGTGTTGACGCTGTTAATGATAAATTTGTGTTACGTTGTAAGTGTGCCGAAACAACTCTTGTTTCTGCATCCTCAGACATTTGACAATTCGACGACCAACCTGCTATTGGAACTCTGAAGGTGGCGTTTATTGTATCGTTGGTACCGAACGTTATTGGTATCGCTTGAGTAACTGCGGCATTTGATTCTAAATATGTCCCAGATTTCGCATGTACTACTATACCAACCGCAGTTGTTGATGCTACGTACTTAACTAATGCTAAATATTTTTGAACTCCGTAGTCGTTTACGTCCGCGAGACCTAATGGAATAACTTGGTGTGTTGTATCTAATATTTTTGAAGTATCTATAACATGCCCATTTGGGAGATTAATTGTTAGTTCTGCACTGTTCGGTGCACCGCTACATACTATTCTTATTTGATATTCTCCAACATCTCCCACACGTCTCCATTTTCCAGTATATGTCACATTACTGGTCCACGATCCCGTAGGAGTCCAATTAACCCAATCGGTTACTGGCACCCCCTGCTTTATCGGATTTGGAGCCACCGAGAAATTATCAAACTTAATTCCCCATGCTGTAGTAGATGTCGACGCGATATGAATTATAAGTCTGTAGTTTGTTGCCGATAGTGGAGATGTCTGGAACTCTCCCTGCCAATGGCAAACCACGTTTGATGTGGCCGAAGGCAGTTTATACGGAACGACATTAATCAACCTAGAATTATCTTTATCATATATCCAAACTCGTATATCCCCCTCAGACAACGTTACACTGCTTTCCCAATCGAATGATATTTTGAGCATTGATGCCGCATCAGCTCTATCAATCACAAAATCATAACTTACTCCTTGTCCTTGTCTATTCTCGGCATCCTTTGTCAGTAGGAAACTTGCTACCCCTCGCAATGGGCTTGACGTTGATCTCGTCCAAGTCACATTCGGCGATCCGCCAGTGCCATCAATTGGGTCTACGCTAGCTGCATCGGCATATGTCGACCATCCAAATGTATCTATATATGCATCTGGATTTAATATATAATTTATCAATGTGGTAGAATCGGAACTACCGGACCCCATTTCCTTCTCTACACCAGAATCATCTCTATAATAGAATTTATGATCAGATTTATAATATAATCGCCCTGATCCAAGATCAGGTGTACTAGGTGAGGAAACCTCATTAAAATCTACATAATTATTAACAGAAACACTTGGGGCTGATATATCTCCTGCAAATATTGCATCTCCGCTTGATTCCAACGACAATATTTGCGAGAGTGTTAACGCACCAGTGTGAAATAATACATTCTGGCCGCATATATTTAGATTCCTATAGCAGTTTCCATGCTCAACAGAAGTGATATATGCTTGAGTATTATCCTGATCATATGTAAGCTCAAGCCCGGCTCCTTCACTTCGATCACTGTTTCCGGCAACTACGCTATGGACTCCAGAAGTGCCATATGCCCTAAGCAATGAACCAAATGCGTCGACAGATCCAGATGCCCTAATCAATAATCGATCTATGAATGTCTCATTTGGATACTCGCCGAATACAGTTTTAAAATGATAATCCCCGTCGGACACCAACCCAAATTCTGCTCTAGCCGATCCCTGGGTTCTAAAGACAATTGAACAATCGTCTTCATCTGTCTCTCGGTCCAGTACAAGATACGCGCTACCAGGATAATTGTAATTCGCTTGATACAAAGATCCTATTTTTAGAATCCTGGGCTGTGCAGGATAGCCCTGAGGAGATCCAATTATCGATCTCTGATGACCCAAGATATCTGAATCAATCAAAAGATATAATCCCAATCCATCCAGTGTGACAATTGTATTGGGTTCAATGTAATCTACAGTCTCTATTCGGAAAAATTTCGTGCCATCTGATTGGGTTATCTGCAATTTTTGTCCAGGCCAATACTTAGCTCTTTGGTCACCTGATATGGTTACTGACAAAATGCCATGGTATGTCCAGATTTCCTCGGTCATTCCATCCATCCTTCTCCAGAATTACAACACGGCCCATTACCATGGGTCAAACTTCCCTCAATAACACAACTTCCTGTCATCAAGACATTTTCACTATCTATTGTAACATTAGATGCCTTGATGGTAACAGAACCATCCTGATATATTCGAACATATGCTCCCGTTGGATTATGCCGCATTTCACAGGCAATTTCCTCTCCATCGGGATATACGATTGCTTGAGAACCTTCTTCTTCGTTTTCTTCACTATGGGCCTCTATCTTCCCACTTGGATAAAACTTTATATGCCCTCGTGGGTCTTCATCTACTTTATTCTTGATGAGGATTGTCCCATCTTCGTCGAAAATCGCCAACGACCCACAATGATGATGAAATTTGGTTCTCCATGCCGGATCTGTCTCGGATTCCGTTTCATCCGAGAAAAACTTGAGATAAGTCCCACCGTCTATTCTATCAATCGTCCGGCATTCCTCACAGACCTCATCATGGCCTTTGTATCCATATGGGCATGAATGAACAAATGATAGATCTCTTTTTTTGTCAAAATACTTAAAGCATATCGGATTTTTCTGAGGAAATGGATGATCCACCCAATTAAATTCGGTGTCTTTTGATTGTGTGGGTGGATTCCACTTGGTGATCTTATATACTATATCATAGATATCATCGATTGTGCTACTGGGCCTACATACTGGTTGCTGATATACATTTGGTAAAGTTCCTATGATAATCGGCACATTCGCATGTAGATAAATCACCAGCACCAAATCTCCAACTTTTGGAGTCCAAGGATTCCCAGTAGCATTTCCGTGGTCTCTCTGGAGAACAAGTGCCCTATCGTATACCTTCAATTTTTTTTCGTCATCTACCGGATCAGTGACATCTCTTAAATGGACTTTGACTACATTAAAATTGTAGTCTCCTCCCCCTGAACCACCTCTGGTATAGATCCATTTGTTCCTGTGGGGATAGATCTGATCTACTTGGCATATAGCCGGATGTAATGGCTTCGCCAGATATGCATCCGTAAGGCTCTCGGTTCCTTCTCGTGCAAACGACATATCCAATCACCACTCCGGCCATCCATAAGATATCGTCCCAAAAACGACATTTGACTCATCCCATGGATAAACCAACCATAGTTCACTGGAATTCCCAATGGTGAGCAATTGATCTCCTGATCTCAGAACGGCAACTGGGGTGTCCTCTTCGAACCAATAGTAGAGATCATACTCCCCCGAAGGTGAAAAATCGCTGATAACCATAGTATCGCGGATGCTTAAATCTTCATTGATCTTTGCCAATAACCGCTCGAACTCTGATTTCGATACGAAATATACAACTCGATAACCTAACTTACGAGTCCATGCACAAGGCTTATTGGTACTCTGATCAAGAAAGATTTTTTTATAAACCTCTTGATTGGGGGTAACATCTATGGGTGGCATCAATCTCCCTTTTTGGCAATGGTTAGATATGCTTTCCATCCAGATGCAGAGAACTCTATTCTCTTGGCTATGACAGTTCCATAAATCATTGTACTTCCTTGACTAATGGAAGCATAATCTCCTAATTTATATGCTATGAACTCAGTCAATGCCGGCGCAATACCAATAAACTCAGGGTTTGCCAGGTTTAAATCAGTTTGACTACTGGCCATCACGATGGCTTGTGCTTGCATATTGGCATCATTACGCCCCAACAATCCTTGATTCACAATGGTGGGAGCCCGATAGACAGCCGTTTCAGATGAATAATCCGACATTACTGCTCTTATTGGAATAGTATCCATTATCTCGCTTCCCGGATTCGGGGCCTGTATAGCATCGTTCCCACCGGCGATCACCACGGCACGATTCACATAACCTATTTTATTCAATCCATATGATGGGAGTGTGATCTTATCGGAATAATCGATCCGCTCTCCGCTGATGCTATTTCCAGGTGGCTCGAAATGAAATATTGAGGAATCCGTCGACGACTGATACTCAATCCACCATTCACACCCTGATAACAATGCAAGATAATCCAGGATCTCACGGATTTTTACTGAGCCGGATTTAAACGTGTTCATTACGTTTACATCATTTATAACCTTGATTACTACGCCTTCGAATCTCGCATTTTGTATTCCTTCAAATGCATCGAGAACCTTTTTTACTGCTTCACTGACTTTAGTCTTATCGAATACTAAATCTTCCTTTATATATGAGGATGCCAGATCATCCTCTATGATGCCTCCCTGAATCCTGACGTTATATAAATCATACTCAACTCTCTGGACTATGCCTTTGCAAATCGGGAAGACATCTCGATACACCAAAACAGGTTTATCAGAATCCGCACTAGCAGTGTAACCTTCGTCTATCAACTGGATGCTTATTATATCCTCAATCACCCATTGACCCGTGAATTTATGCTTAATATTATCCAGCACGATGTTGATCTGCTGTCCGTCGGTGGTTTGGCCGTGGCTGATCTGGAGTTCAATTAGATCAGGATACACACCTTCAGGCGGATCTTCTGAATCTGGATAATATGTATTGGAGATCAAAACACTTCCAATCTTAATTAGATATTTAATCAAGTGTCTTACCTCTATCCGTCATACGCTTCTATCAATTCCATAGTCCAGCGCATGACATTTTTATCTCCTGGTTCCTGGATGCCTGATAAATTCTCGATATAACAAGGGCCAACGAATCTATCAGTCTCTACATAATGGGGACCAGCATCCATCTTCATTAACTTATTTGATGATTCTTCGCTTGTGGTAGTGAACTCCAATCGCAATTTTACTAAACTCTGAGGCTGAGTGCACTGTGTTTTCGGCTTGGGTAATGTATCATGGACAACAATATTAAAATCCTTACTATATGTTATCTTTTGTGGATTTGGATCGGGGCAAATTAACTCTTCTCCTAAAATCAATCCCCCTATTCTAACTGGTATCCCCTGAGTCCCCAAAGCATCACCTCCTTAAGAAAAATCTATTCTCGCGCCTCATTGTATTGATAATAAGTCGCTCGATCTCGTTTTTAAGTGTAGTCGAAAGCTCATCTATCCGATCGCGTGAATCCACACGTGGAGAATCTATATTGATATTTATTACTGGAGTAGATACAACACTTCGAAACGAAGTGTCATTATTGTACAATTCCTCAATTGCTTTTCCAATCGGCCCAGGTCCTCGTTTGGTTATGGCCTGGGGGAGGATCTCTTCGGACTCATGAACCAGGCCATTGAATAGCCCATTTGAAGCAAAATAGCCTCCCACATCAAATGGTCCAAGAACATTTTGAGCACCGCCCTTTAACCAGTCCCAGACAGCCGAAGCAGTTCGCTCGGTTACTCCATTACCATAAAACTCTTTTATGTATTCTTGTTCGGCCTCACGGATATCTGCTTCAGAAACATATTCTGGTAACTCGACTCTTTCGCCTCCCGCTTTTTTTGCGAGTAGCTTTAGAGTCTCAGGGTTCTCGCGTACCGATGGCGAAATATTCTCATTTACTTCCAGGCGATTGATCAGATTTTCTTCAGATGGTCCGCCAGTGATGATGTTATTAACTGTCTCGTTCCTGATTATGCCACTATTTGATCTTGCTGTCTCATATGCTAATTTTGCTTCCCGAATATCGATGTCTGATATGCCTTCTGGCTTGGTTCCTACTTTATTACCAGAGACGTAATCCGCAAGCCATTTCAATTGCTCAGGATTCTCCCGTACTGATGAAGTGATGTGTTCGTTATTCTGAAGGGAATTTATCAGATCATTCTCAGTAACACCACCCCAAATTCCTTTAATAGCATTTGCAATAGCTTCCGGCAAACCAGCTATGATTTTCTGTATCTCATTAGGAATGTTGAGAACTGCATCCTTGACGGAGATAATACTCTCCCAAACCCATCGTAGGGTGTCGTATATCCATCCGAGGGTCTTGCTCAAGAAATCAAATACTGATCTGAGTATATCAACTCCATTGTTGATTAACTCCAGCATCTTAGGTAAGATATCCTCAAAGAGGATAAGCGGCGGAAACAAGGCTTTAACGGCAATACCTACCATTGGATTAGACAACCATGGAAACGCATTGACCAATTCTTTCTTCAGAACATCGAAAAACTTGAATATCTGCGAGAAATCTCCCTGGAAGATAGCCCCGATATCAATTGAATCGAGTGCTTTCTGGAACGATTCTGTAATCTTCTGGAGCCATCCCATCCGGTATGCAATGAGAAGCAACACTGCCGCAATTGCAACAAACACAAATATAACAGGATGGGCAACTAATACTGTTAAAAATCCACTTGCCGCAGCTTGTGCAAAAGCAAACATCTTCCCTAAGACGAGTGGCACTTTGGTTACTAAATCCAGTTTAGTAACAGCAAGTCTCACATCGTTTATAGTGTCCCGCAGACCGATAACTGATGCCCATGCAGATCGAAATACATTCGCAACAACCAATACGGATGATACAATAAGTGTCAGTGTGACCACAACACCCACTCCCCACGCAGCCCACCTATTGCCCTCTATAAATGTGGCTATCTTCTCCATTACTTCGGATAATTGTAACATCATCGGAATCATCGTATTTCCGATAGCCTGGGCTGTGTTTGACACATTGGAATAGAATTTCTCCCACATGGTCAGGGTATCTTCTGGCATAGCTCCATAACCACTAGCCTGATTTATGATATCCTTTCCAAGAGCCAATTGATTTGCTCGATTATCCACGAGTTCTTGATAATTGGCAGGGAGTTCTCCTTTATACTCTTTTAATATACTATCGAGAGCTTCTTGTCGTTCTTTTCCAACATCCAATACTCCAACATGGGTCAACTCTTTCAGAGAAGAATAATCCCCCGATTTGATTACCTGAGCAAGAGCTGTAGCCGATGTTATGCCGAGTTCTTGTAGTCTTGTGCGATTAACCCTAAAGAACTTCTCCGTGCTCACCGTGAGACGCTCTACTTCTTCAGGACCAGATGCATAAGCTGCATATAATTGCGCTATGGAAGCACGTGCTGATCTAGATATTCCTGGCACTCGCTCTTCCTCTGCGAGCCATTTCTTCAAACCTTCTGTGGCCCAACCACGTACTTCCGCATATTTCATCAGCTCATTCGTGGCCTGATCATAAGTCATCGCCAATTCTGGAACCTTCACGACGAACGCAAAGGATGCCATTGCCGCAAAGAGACCAGACATAGCAAATCTCTCGGCACGCATCGTATCGCCGAGAGAACGAATGCCACTCTTGGTCTTTTTGATTTTCTCTGCGGCATCTTCTGAGGATTTTCCAAGTTCTTCGAGCTTCTCAGAATGTTCTCCTATTGCGGATACATCTTCTGCGGAGCCGATTGTAGTATCAATGTTGACTTTCGGAGTGGTTTTTTGGATCTGGGATACAGTTTTTTTTATCTGGTTTGAAGCCTGATTCATTGCCTGGACATTATTCTGAGTGGCAACATCGACCTTAAGCACAAGAGGATTCTTGCCTTTCTCCTCAAGTTTTGTATACAGATTTAGAATATTCTGTATATCTGCTAAAGCATCTCCAATGACCTTTATGCTTAATGTTGCACTTCGAATATCAGACATCTACTTCGAACCCCATGCTTCTACGTGCTTCTCTTATTCTCTCCAGAGCTTTCTCTCGTGTTAATGACTTCCGAGTTTCCGTTGCCTTCTTCACACGCTCCTTGAACTGATCTATAGTTTCGGCTCCTTGTAATGATCTCTCGAACTCCTCCACAGATATCGTTCGGCGTTCGGAGCGATTGATCCCCTTGCTCTTATCTTCTCCTCCGGTCATGCAAAATGCCTGGGCTTGGCATATCAACGAGATCTGGGCCGGGGTTAAATCTTCGATCCCCTTATTGAATTTATAACCAGAAACATGAAGAACTATGAACTGTTTTCCTTCGACGGAGTTAAAAAATTTTTTATATCGCCCATCGAGATTTCGAGAATCTTCTGACCGATGATCTGAAGCGAACCACTCATCAGAAGTTCCACGGCCATTACCTTCGAAGGTTCTCCTGGGAGATCTCGGCTTGGGTTATCGACCATCTCCCTGAGGTCTTGATTTACAACTCCCCTTTTCGCAAGGGATCTGTATAACCTCTGATTGGCTCTATCCAATTTTGTCAGAACCTCAGGCTTGTCGATAATCAATTTATTTATGCGATCCTCGTCCATAGAAGAATTCGGGTCAATCCCGATTTCTCCCATGACTCCTAGAATCCCAGCTTCAGATCGACATTCGGCCATCTCTATGTCGCTCAATGGCCGGATTGTAACTACATCCTGGTAAGCCGGCAAAAATACATCTTCTCTGTGATCGATACCTTTAATTATGGCTTCTTTGGTTATGGGCATATTACTTACACTCCAAAAAAGAGAACCACTTTTAAAGTGGTTCTCTCCTTAATGCAATAAACTCGTATTTCGTTGCTATTGGATTTCCAGGCTCTCCGACATCTATACCTGCACTGGAAGCTGTACAAAACTTGCAGGTGACGATCTTTCTTGCGATATTAGATGAACTACCACTCCCCGAAGAATTCCCCATACGATCCGTAATGATTATATCAAACTCAAGCGGGGTTCCCTCGAATTCATCCTGAGAGAATATGAGCTTTTCGAGCTTCATCTTCTCGGATTGATCAATCCAGCTATTAATTGTAAAGCTTCCTTTATATCCCACTTTACCATATGTCTTTTGATAGGCCTGGTGCGATCCTGTTCCGTATATCGGCGTCACATCTACCGTCTTGTCGCTGGTAAATGCTTTGAGTGGGATTTTAATAATACCTATCTGAGCAGGAGATGTGACGCTCTCTCCACTAGACGGCATGAAGATAGCCACTATATCTCCTGGGTCCTGTGCAACAATATCAATTCCGCTCTGATTCGCAATTATGGACCCTTGAGTAAAATCAACCATTTAATATCACCTAAGCTGTTTCTCCGGTGATTACCCCAACACCGAAGGTTGCTCTGACTCGTTCAATGTGACCGATGTTCTGCATCAGAAGTTCGATGTCTACGCGATTGGTATCGGTCTCATTTGGCAGCACCTCGACGACATATTTCTTGACATTTCCAAGCGTCTTTTGTTCCTTGAGAATTGCCTCAATACTGCCCTTGAGAGCTGCTAATACCTCATCTGTAATTCTCTGATGATAGAACTGCTTGCAGATATAATCCAAACAGGTTATTATCCAATCAACAGTTCTCATATCCACAGTTCTCATGAACTGCCAATCTGTCGATGTGGTTATGCTCACATACGGCTTTATGCCACGGAGGTTCGTTGCAGCCTTCTTAATGAAGACATTAATACCTCCCCGAGTAAGCGCATCACACTCACTCTGGTTAAAGGTCACCAGAAGATCGCTTATTCCATTCAGAGCGTTATCGGACCTGGCCGAGGATTCACCGAGCGACAGAGATGCCTCTTTAGCAGCATGAGCGACTGCGAGATTCTTCCTGGGAGAAGAGTAATCCCAACCATTTCCTTCAATTACAAGATGCTCGTTGTTGTAACCAGATGCGAGATCCAGCAGATTATCAACGGTCTCGTTCTCAGCAGCACTCACGAATCCAAGACACGGAGTAAACTTCGAAGCCATCCACTTCACGAATCCATCCAGAACTGGAATGAGATCATATGTACCCTCATCGACCTCGTAGCTCGTGATGGCAACTGTTGTGGGGGCTATAGTGTTCCCTAAAAGCTCAAGGGCATCCTCCCAATCATCCGTTGTAATGGGATCTCCATCATCTCCTCCTGTTAAGGCAAACGTATACGGCTTCGGAAGATGTGTCTCTCCAACCTCCGCCTCAAAGACAGCCAGTGCGCTATTGGCAAGTTTGGCCGTGAGTTCTGTTAGATCCCGAATATTTCGATATGTTTCAGTATTATCATTATCTGTAATTGTTATATTACGTGTAGTATATTTTAGAGAAACAGAAATCAGATCCGTGACGGCTGGGGCCTGACCCGTGTAAAATGTCAATGTTCCAGTATCCTTATTTACATAAACTTTTCCTGAAGCCAATTCCTCAGATGTGTAAACAATCGTCTTAGAAACGCCATTCACCTTGACATAGTTCGTTGTGGACTCTTGAATATCCCTTTGCTCTACGGCATATGGACCTGTAGTGCCATCTCCTGGGAAAATCTCAACATCAGTAGCTTTGTATTCTCCGTCTGTTATGGTAATAACTACTGAATTACCCCATATACCTTCGCTGGAAGCATAAAATGTTCCAACTGTAGCAGGACTAGAAGCACCATCATTAACTTCCGCAGAGGCCTTGGCATTACCACTTCCAAGAACTCTGACCGCATATACAACAGGACATCCCTGCTCAAAAGCTAGCTCTCCTGCTTCTTTCAAATCTCCACTGTGATACAACCTCCGTACTGTAGAAGGCAACCCAAGAGCGACTGCTTCATTCACGGGTCCTCTTTCTGATGTCCCGACGAGGCCGCATATTCCTCGACCTATCGTTATAGGGACTGGACCAATCGCTCTCAGCTCAATTACCAGTCCGACAAAAGCATTCTGATCGCCATAAGTTGGCATTATATATCACCTTAAATATTATCTACTTCTTCTTCATTAATATCGACAGAAATCATCATTGTTTTCCAATCAGATGATGAATTCTTTTTAATATGTTCCTTATATTCTTCATCTGTTATATATCCTCTAACCCTAGCATCAATTAACCTTACTGTTTTCTTCATAAAATCACCATATTAAGTAATACGAATCGTGCATCCAATCGCGCCTGGTTCAAAAAGCATGTAATGAAATCGCGTATCTTGGATGTCCACGCCATATCTTCTTATAACTGGGAAATCAACCCACCAGCTTACCTCATACTCAAGCCAGATATCAATATGTGCCCTGTGTAAGAGTCGGCGGTCCTGCTCCAGCCGAACTGACTGGTAAATCGGTTCGGATATAACATCTATGAATTTCACTCGATCCGTTGACCATTTTAATCCCAAACGTCTCTGAAAAATCTGCTTTAGCATATCTGCGGCCATGTCAAATAGTTCGGTTTTGTCATGGCTGCTGATGACCACACTTATGGTACATTTATGTATCTGACCCCATCGTTCCTCCCATTCCCTGGTGTCCGCATTGTATCTTTGAGTAATGGGGGATGTAGACCATCGTGCTCTGGTCCCTTGGGTGAGATAAGTGATCTCAATTCCTGGTACAACAGGTGAACGGATGTATTGATCTGATATAAATTTAGGCAATATTCTTCCATTCAATATGTTTGGAATGGAATCGAATACTTTCTGCCTCTGGACAGAGTTCAACAATCAGATCACCTATCTGGAAGAATATACATCATACTTCAGCATCTTGGACCATAGCTCGAACAACTGAGGCATGTATCTCTCTGTACCAACGAGTAACTCGTCAAATTTGCTATCGACTATGACAATGTTTAGTGGAAATCCTTTAGAACTAACCCCTTGACACAGTATATCACTATCAATCGGACGCCAATGTGTTCGCTTGGACAACATGTTAACTGGATGATCATGATTACGAGCAAACACGCATGTCATATTCCCGGTTATACCTCTATCGAAAATTGCCTTCAATAGAGGCTTTCCAAAAAACCTTAAATTGAATGTAGTTTTTGATAGCAGATCAAAGTCACCTAATAGATCGAATTCCTTCGTATTCAACACAGAAGTATCCAAATCCATATCAAAAGTGGCCTGATTAATGATATTCCCATAATAATTGTGATCCTTGGCAACTGTCGCCAAGAAATCATGATCAGAACTAATACCTCTTACGTAAGCCCCTTTAAGTTCGGACCATGATCCTGAGTTGTGACATGGGTTTCCAGTCCACGCAAACTTAGTAAACACATCAACTAGGAATGGTCCGCCGAATGTAAAACTACCCTGTCCTGGATCGCCTTCATATACCTTAATTTTCGATATATCCAAATCGACCCAAGTCCACCCTCCATCTAAGGAATACTTAACAGCAGGTTCATATGTCTGCCTTGAAGTATTGAACCTCATCTGCGATGAGAATACTACTTGATCATATGTGTCCGATCCAGGTCTCAAGACATGATAAGCCGTGAGTCTACCGTTTTCGTAGCCCGAAAACGGTTGATCAAACCTGGCTGTCCAAGGATTCATCGGATTTGCCGCATAGTAATGCCTCACTACTCCTAAATTGGTCAGATAAATTCTGACCATATATGTATGATCAGGTCCAGATACACTAGGATTTGTATTTAGTATCTGCAATATTCTAGCATTTGTATGAGGAGATACCTCTGGAATCCATTGTCTAGTTGCCCAGAAATAAAAATAAGGCATTGTCCAGCTTTCCGCAGCATCATCCGAGACTACAAAATATCCACCAATCCCTGCGAGAACTTGATTGCCGAAGCCATCCAATGCCGGATAGCCGTCTAGCCCCCAGCCGACATTTTGAGTACCGCCGTGGTATGATTTTATTGTAAAGGATCTTCCATTGAGTTTCTTGCTCCAGTGTTCTCCGACATCCACTGATTTCCAAATATTCATTCCATCGTGTGCTATCAGAGTGTCATCTCCCAGGTTTATGACTTCTCGACATCCTGGAGCCTGGGTAGATCGCAACGTCCAATCTGTGCCTGAGTTGGTGGTATGATACCATCCATTCGATGCACTGCATAATACCCAACCAGGATCAATCTGGATCAGATTATAGAGGGTATTATTTGTATTGAATACCTCATGCCAGGTCTTTCCATAATCCCTACTCTGGTATATGGAATAAGTACCATCCACCATACGACATAATGCAAGATGATACTGCCCATATGCCCATTCACTATCTATAATCTCTGCGACATCTCCTGGTAATGGTTCTGATAACCACCACTCCTTGAAATTTGTAGTATCGAAAGTACCACAGAACCTCGGCGCATTCGGGAGCTTTACTAAAATAACGGGCTGCATTACTACACCACGCGCATCCCTACCTTGAATGGCGGATATGGCATTATACTCAGGCTGTACCACATAGGTCTGATCATTGACTTGGTAATCAATTCATCCAAAACATATGACTTGTTAATATTCCGCTTGAGGGAAACTATATCAAAATTCCTAGCTACTGTTAAGTTTCTACGCATCATCAGAATATCCATATCGTTCGATTTGCTGGATATTCTCTTCAAAATCATCGAACCCAGGTAACTTTGCATCAACCCCTTTAATAAACGTATACGATATAGACATGTGCGAGTTTTTGTTGCTAGCAATACAATATCGGCATCAATCGTTGTATCATGCGATGCCTTCATAAACGCACTAGACGTATAGCTTAATTCAAACGTATGAGATAATAATAAATCATTTATCCAGGATAAGTCTATAGTGGCGTTGGTCCTAATATCTAAATTATATGATATAAAGTCTCTATATATAACCCAATCTATACCAGCCGCAAGAGATCGATTTAAGGAATATTCAAGCAGATCCAAATCCGAGAATGCCGCACTTGCAGCATAAGGATTATTCCATCGTATGAACACTCGGCCTGGCTCATATACCGAGATCTCCGTACTGCCTGGATAACCTACGATCTCATCGAGAACGTCCTCACAAACATTCTTTGTTCCAGATCCAATCTGAGATAATACGTATGTTTTTATTCTCTTTCGATATCTGTCATCGTCCTCATTCAGAAACCTTGGGAGGTCATACAATTTTCCCCATTTTGTATCTATGTCATCCCCAGTCGCATAGTCTAGTTTATGGGAAAGTCCAACTGTACGGCAACGCTTGTGAACGTTATCTAACTGTTCTACCCAAGCCTTGAATATAGTACTCAAAACTGGGCGTTTAGTTGGATCTGATAATACTTTTAACCCAGCACCAACAACCGTTTCATATTTTATCAATCGACTAATATTACATTTATAGAAAAATCTATCTTTATCAACATACGAGAAGAATGATTTAGCGGAATACTGGCGCGTTAAGGCCTTGGTTAAAAGAACATCAGATGTATATGGAACCAATGGATAAAACTCTTCTGAGGATGAATAACAGCCATACTCACGTGCTCCGCCGGATATAATTCCATCTCCGTGGTTGCCATCTCCAGATAAATCAGCTCTAGATAATAATAGACTTCCGGCACTCCTCCACGTGGAGCCATCGAAAACTTCTACAGAATTATAATAATTCCCACTAAGATCAGATCCGGCACCTGTGATAACATCGCTGCTTACCCCACCGCCAAAACCAGACATTCTAGCGGTGAGCATACTCTCTGTAGAACTCCACGAAGAACCATTATAAACTTCGACTCCGGCTAAGACTTCACCTTCGTAAAATCCCCCCATGCAGATAGCACTAGACCCTGTGCCTCCGGCGGAATGCATGACACGAGGCGTTACTAGGTTTCCAGCCGAACTCCATACTCCCCCAGATAATATCTCAGTTGAAGATAATATTCCTGAGCTGCCAGATCCCCCAATGGCAAATGCACTGGAACCATTGAAATCTCCTCCAAAATATGATCTATGAGATATCATGGTTGGTCCGGTGGACCAAGTGCTTCCGTTAAATACCTCAGATGTATTTAGCTTACCAGATGAAGACTCCCCTCCAAACACCATAGCACTTGAGGGAGATCCTCCTCCAGTGGCATATGCCCGAGGTGTCAGTAATGCTCCAGATGATGCCCATGTGCCACTTGTATAAATCTCTGTAGATGATAGGACCGATAGATCTGATCCTATACCACCTGTAGATATGGCGCTTGTCCTGCCTCCTGCCGAGACATGACCTTTCCTAGAGGTCAGTAGGCTCCCACCAGCTATCCAAAACCCATACATTGTATATCCTCAAATGAATCGTGTATAATCTGTGCAAGTATAGGGATTCACATTGTCTTGGATAATCACTGATGCCGAAACTTTTCTTCGCAACGTCGGGACCCTGGGTTTACGAGATATCGTCATGCCACATGAAAAAGTATTTATTGTATAGCACGATAAATTTGTAGATAGAGTTATTATATCGAATTCAATTGGATCGACGTAAATAATATAATCTACCACAAAATACACCAGAGCGTGATCAATTAAACGAAATAGTTAATGTATCGCCATTTCTCAATGAGATAACCCTTCCATAATCCAGGAATCCTATGAGGGCCTTGGATGGATGAGAATCATTGTATATTATAACATACCGAAAGCCATCTAAGTTTCCAGTAGGGGATATAACAACATCTTGAATATCCAAGCATACTTCATTATTCTCTACTACCAAGTCTTTATCCAAAATAACCGACTCATAATTGTTCTCCTCAGTGATTCCCGGAATATCTTATTTGACTTGATGCTCGATCGCCGATGGAGTATAATTAGTTAAATACAACTTAAGAGTATCGCCACCCGCATGAAGATGATGCTCTCCTCGGCACAACGCCACCATAAAAGCATCGAATAGAGTAAACTCTGATAGCACCATGTTATTTCCTCGGATTGGAATTTACTTTTTGATGGATTCTTTGATATCCTGCCACATGATTATCTCACGTACCCTATCTTTGGCCTGGCGACGGAGGCTATATAACTTATACAACAGTCGATCACGTTTCACGACGAGACGCTCACGCTCAAACATCATATCTCCTGGAAAGGAAATGGTGTTCAACTTATGGGTCACTTCATCCAAATCAATCTTAGCTTCTCTATAATCAAAAGATGCAAAAACTAGATTCTCGAACATCACTAACTGTTCGAGTTCTGCCTGGCGATACTTGGAAATAGAAGTTGGAAACTTAGAGTCATCTGATACAATAAACCTTGCTTCCTCTGGAGATCTCCATATAATACGATTATCCATGGTCTCCTTCATTTCCGAAAGCAATCCTCTGATCGCTCCCATATCCTCAGAAGATAACATATCTTCCAGAGTAGATTGTATCGGCTCACTTGAGCTGGATAAGATTCCCTCTGTCGTCATACCTCTTTATCTCCTCATCGAACCCAATACAATAAAACACTTCATGAGACACTCCAACATCTAACTGTAGCGAGATGTTTCTTATTAGCCCATAAGGATCGCCAGTTTTCTCACATATGGGACACCTGGCTTGACCATCTGACAATAAAATCGGATCATCAATCACTTTCTTGCAACGTTTACAGAACCATTCATTTCTTGCATAGCAACTAGGACATTCCAAAACTCCTGTTCCATCCCAAAATATAATCTCCTGGCATACTTTACACCTATAAAAATCATAAGTGGTTATCTCGTGAGTCCTGAACACCCTCGGCTCGGAGCCTTCTGGAAAATCGCACGATATGATAGGATTATTAGTGGGAAGCGCCAATATTCCGTACATTGCGTGGACTTTTTTGGATAGATCTTCATCAAATGGACACCATAATGCCTTTGCTACATTCCTAACTGGAATATCACCCCATTTGATCTCCCTCCCGCTAACTGGATCAAACTGAGGAATGGCAATATCACCATCCCTCAGAATTGCTATCCAGTAATACGTATATATGGGTTCTGGAAAATGGCTATGCATTTAGAAATGTCTCCCTTAAGTCTCGTCGTATCTAAATGTAAACGTCTCATTTGGCTTGTCGCCCTGGGTAGCATCAGGTGCAAGTTTGGGCTGAGTGACAACCGACTTGGAATATCCAGATGATGTATATTCAGTCGAATCGATCACAAGCGGACTTGCTGATGTATAGTTATCGGCATCAGCCGGATCTACTGTTTCACCTTTATAATAGGAATGACCATTGCTGGGATCTTTAAGGTAATAGCCAGTAGTCCCTTGTACTCCTCTTGCTTGATCGTAGTTTGCAGTAGGGCATCCATTATCTCCTGAATCCTTTCTAGCTACCAGGAGCATTCCGCCGGTTCCAAGATTCCAATTGGTCTTGATCGATCCAGAAGTAAACCATCTGATATTCGATATCTTTCCAAACGATCCAGAAAATCCGAGTCTGAAATGCTTCCAGTAGCCATAGTTATATCCAGATGATGGCACTGCGCAAGTATAATTATCTCCAGGGTTATAGGTATCTGCCGTGCAGTACCTACCCTGTGTAATAGTTGTCCATGTCACGGGAGATCCATTTCCCTCTTGGACAACAACAGTTGCAGTCATTTTTTAATCACCTCTTCCAAATAATCAAGAATATTATTTTCTAATTCAGATAAAATACGATCTACATTATCATCATAAGCTTTGCGCATAAACGCCCTGGATGGTATGCGGCGACCATCCCCGAACTCATTTAATAGAGCGATTCTCTCTAATTCTGGGTCAAAAACACCAACAGTGCCAGTTATATTATCTGCACCAGATGTAACTATCCACGATATATTGTTTAGAAGTTCACCGTGCTCAAAAAGAGGATGATCGAATCCCTTCCGCCGGATAGTCTCTGGTGCATTTGGAATGAATTCTGAACTGTCAATAATCTTGCCGGCAACCGATTCGTGTAGTGAAATAGTGGCATTCTTGACCATCTCGGCTATTCGTTCATCCACTGGAGTTGCCCTCGGACTTGATCATCAGCCCACTTGGTAAACGATCCTCTAATGTTTTGCAGAACTCCAGCCAATCCTCAGGAGTGTCGGGAATATCTGTTATATTCAGATAGCTTCTTATCACCAGCTCGCCGACTGCATCCATCTCGGATTCAGTAACCGGCCTGCCGGTCTGACCATTGATGATCCTCCCACGGAATGTTGCATTGCCGTCCATTAATACTAGACTATCAATACTATCCGCACCGGTTTCTAGGACCACAGAATTGGTTATATCCCCTGAACCAGAGAAGCTCCCATTGATCTTCGTTGCTAGATATGTATGTTTATATCCAGCTCCATAAGATCGTACTTCATACTGATTCTTATATCCCCCCTTTACTCCATAAACCGTGAATGAAGAAGAAAATTTCTGCTCGGTCCCATCCCATTCACGAATAACCTTATATGCCAGACTCTCAGCGTTATCGGTAATCACTCGATCATATGCATTTTTACTGTAAGTAGTATGATCGATCGAACCCTTACCGAAAATGCTCTCCTCAATAATATTTGCATTACCAGTAAGACTTAACAGAATGATTATTATGGCACAAGATACGGCCATAAACGTGAATACGAGCATGAAAATATCTCGCTTCGACAGATCGGATGACATTTGAATCACACAACAAAAATACAGAAATACATATACAGCATCAATCCAATAGGGATTAACCTGGAAGCAACCAACCTCCCACCTCCATTAGTACATCAACCACCCTGGACGAACCAACCTCCCCGTAGGTCCATAGGCAATTATTTGTCGAATGGCGGCATTAGCAGTCTCACGGAGTAACTTGAGCTTAGATGCAGTCTCTCTCTGAATCACATCTCCAATAGGCGTCCATATACCCTCGCTGTTATAGCTCCCAGGAAGATCATTTAGAACCCTATCGCTATATGCTTGGTATGCCAGAAAAGCCGCATAATTCCTTTTCGCAAGAACGACGATATCTGGGTCCGCCGAGGATCTTCTTGCCAATCCATTGATATAAGTGTCTGCCCGTGATATCGCATTTAATATAACGGCATCTGATAACTCCTGAGCACTCGGGAGATTGAGAATGCTCCTGATCTCACTAACAACGTCAGTACTTTTTACAACATACAGAGACGATCCATAGGCAGATGACAATACGATCACCTATACAGTAAAACATTGGAACTCTCCGGCGGGAACCTCATTACAGAATCCTCTCCATCGTCATCATCGTCCTGGGATATCTTCAATTCATTTATGGCCCCAGATAGATACTCTCGAAAACCATTCGGCCAGACTATCTGAGATACCCTCCAGATGGGAAATGCAACACATGAGTCCTTTGTAGTATCAATACATTCAACTATTTCAGAACCCACCCGAAACTCGTTGCACCGGAATATAACCGGCCTTCCAAAAAGATAGAAGTTGATCCTCTCTTTTAGCGTTTCGGGCCAAAGAAATACAAAAATATCCAATAATATCCCACCTAGAAATTCAGATTTTGATGAGTCCTCAATGAATCCGTCGATATGCCACTGTCTGGTTCGAGCATCCCACGATAGAAGTATGGCTCCACATCACTAGATCCATTATATGGGGGAGCTGCTCTCCAAGCAGCTTTCGTAATTATATCCAATAGCTTTTTATACGCCATCCTTGGGGACGTATCCCCTCCTCGTTCAATATCAATCGTCGGAAGACCTGGCTCGGTTTCAACCTTCTGCCGGAGATAAGACCAATCAGGATTTGACATCTCACAGTAATCCGCAATCAGATGACACAATGCCGCCCGCATCTGTGCATATGTTGCCGATATGCCGCCTCTGCTTAATAGATCGGCCCTGAACTCATCAACTGCCAGATCATAGTACATTGAGAAATGATTGTATTTGAGATATCTCGGTTCTGTTGCGATACCTGCATCATACTGGTCCTTTGTCTGTACATTGATATATGGATACTGTAGCTCGAAAAATTCGAGTACATTATCAACTTCAGGATATTCAGAGTCGGCCATATCGGTCAATTAGAAAAAAAGTGTTTAAGCGGTTCGATCCTGATATATGACCATTAACTTATCTCCAGTAGTATCAGATCCACCAGTATTGTTAATGGTATTAGCGGCGCTTATCGTGAACTGACTGGTAAGATCCGCCACATTCACGACACTACCTGTGCTAATGTCAAATTGTATAACAGCGACCAACTGGTCTCCGGTGGCAATACCAGTTACTGTGTGGTTACCAGCCGATCCGCCTGCTATCACCGTTGTCTTTATTACACCAGCAGCAACCTTTGGAAAAGTCACTGCACCATCCTCGATTAGACTGCTGCCGATTGCAATGATCTTTTTGTCGCCTGGGAAGAACTTGATTGCTCCAGCTGTAGAAGATTTGGCGGTAACAGTTCCCACTATCTGCTGAACTACGTCTGCCCCTGTTGGCGCAGATGCCGTATAACCTCCGGCGGATTTAGAGAGATAGACCAGATCCCCTACGTTCAACGAGTTTGTGTTCAGGCCGGTGACTACAGCTTCTCTAGCAGCAACGCCCGTATCGCCATCAGCTATTGTTTCAGTAAGAACGAGATCCGCAATTAAGCGACCATCTGCATCCGCCGGAGCTACGATGTATGCCCCAGCCGTCGAGTTATATCCTGCAATATATACCAGGGTTCCTGCGGCAAGAGAACCTCCTGTGTTGTTTAGGACTGTTACCTCCTCAGGAGGAAGAAGCATATCAGTAGTAATCTCGGTTCCATTGAGATAAAATTTCTTGGCTTTGAGACCATCAACAGCAACCGATCCTTCAAGCCTTTGTGTTGGTAGTACCATTTATATCACCCTCTTTGATGGGTTCTAGGTATCTGGCTGCCACTAGGGATTTGAGATTCTTGAAAGCCTTGGCTTTATAAATAGGAATGATCTCCCCTATAGTGTAAGTTTTCTTCGATCCGCTAAATGGCATAATTACCCTATACCTCATCTTTAATCATCTCGATAAAAAGAAAGAAGGAGCAATTTTAACTAATTGCTCCAGAGAAGAATATTCCGAGATCTGCTCCAATGACCTTCTGATCGTAGCACATGAATCCCTGAGTATAATCAACCATGTGCCTCTGATCAGGTATCCTCTGAATGGCAATCTCCATACCAGCTCCCATTCCCGTAAATGAGAATGTGTAACCGGCAGATGGCATCATGAGGCTCGGAGAATCAGGAACATAACCCAACCAGGCATTCTTTCCAAACACCCAGTCTGAGACAAAAGTAGCTGCATCCTCCTCGCTGGTAGCCACGATCGCAGATCCAACGTAGAGCTTCTTCACACCGAGGACATTTGCGATCATGTCAGTTGTCGTGATGGGGACCTGGGTATACTTGAACATCTCCTTGATAACAGGATGGATTCTGATCTTCTGGTATACCTGCTCAGACATTATGGCGACATTGGGAGTAAATCCAGTCTTACCCTTGACAGTGATGATTGCCTTGGTGAAGTCCTCGATTGGGTTTGAGTTCTCGTAGTCATCCCATTTAATGAACTGAGTACTATTGGGGCCGGAACTCACACCAGTCAGATCTGTTCCCCAAACACTGGTAGTGAAGAACTTGTTTGCCCACTCGACCTCCCTGCCGAGCAAAAGAGTCTGAGCAATAAACTCAGCAGTTGCTCTCTCGAAGTTGATTACACTATCTGCATTGGCAGCGATATCCCATCTCAGAGGATGCTCGAATGCCCTGAACTCGCAGCCATAGGTTGGAGTATTGTCGAGATTGAACATGCTCTGTGGCATGGGGGTGCCTGGAGTCCACTTTCTTCCACGATTCCTGAAGAACGTGTCCTGAGCGAATTTATAGTACCTTCCACTCAGGTTTGGAACAGGAATATTTGGGAAAACCTTATCAGCAATAAATTCCTCTCTGCTCTGCATGTATGCAACTGACATTGTGGAGAGAGGAACATCGACGTGGACATCCCTTATGTCCGCCGCCTTTCTAACAGTAATATCTTGTATTGGATAATTCATTATTATTCACCATTTTTAGACGTGCAGAGTATGCCGAATCATTCCATCGACACTCACAGTCGCCAGAGCACCGGCGGAAGTGGGGCCTGCAATGAGACACATTCCTAGATAATTATCTTTGTCAAGACTCATTGCCACGGCATAACCATTATCGTCCGCTCCGTATGCCGCTCCCTGAGCAAGACCCGCACTGCTTACCTTCACGCGGGATACTCCCTTCACACGAACCTTGGCGGCTTCACCCTGCCTGGGTTTATTTACGAGTATTCCGACTGGGACATCACTGGATGTACAGAGCTCTATCTGCCCACCGGACCCCAGCTTAACTATATGATACTGCTTCGCAGAAAGATCCGCTCCAGCAGTAAAAAATGAATAATCAGTTACATCAGTCTCAAACATTTCAGCCATTTATTATCACCTTAAATCTATCCCCTGATCTCTTTCTGATAGAGGACATACAGATCAGGATTCATCTCCCAGGCCTTTGCCTCAGCCTGAGCCATCGTCATGCTAGGATTGCTTGCGACCATGCTCTTGGCTATACTTCTTATCTGGTCGATCACAGATCCACCAGGAGCAGCGCCGGACTTTCCGATCTCCTTGAATGCAACCCCAGACTCAATGAGAGTGTTTGCAGCCTTCAGCATCTCGGTAAGCTTTCCATAAGTCTCAGGAGATAGCTTCTCAGATGCCTCCTTTAGGACTAGGCCAACTGCATCAGCCTTTCCGATTCTGGAATACTGTACGGCTGCCGTCTCGGTAAACTCCTTCAAAACACGCCTGTCGCGCTCATCGGCCAATGCCTTCTCGACCTCCTCCAACCTCTTGCGAAGGGCGATCTTCTCCTCCTGAGCCTTACGAAGAGCTATATCAGATTTGGAAGTTCTCTTGGACTTGGTGAGTTCCTCTTTGGGCTTCTCTTCCTCTTCCTCTTCCTCCTCATCGGGCTTCTTCTCATCCTCCTTTACCTCGGTTACGGGCTCGGGATCAATGGCATTAGCTCCCTCTGTTCCGTCACCTTCGAGAGCCTCTTCCTTCTCCTTTTCTTTCTCATCAGGCTCTTCTTTTCTCATTTTAGACATATCTACATCACCTAAAGATTTGTAAAGTATTTTTTTATTATTCGCTCCACGGTCAACAATACTGACCTCTGTTACTAAAACATCAGTTAAAATATTTGCTTCAACCAAAAGTATCACCCATCCGGTGGCCGGTCGAATTTTCTAGAAAATGTATGCGACATGATTTTTTTCAAAGCGGCGTACTTTTTGCATACCCGCCGATGGAAAGACCTGTTAATTTACCTTCTACAACATCCTGCCAAACAGCCGGATCATTGATCTTAATGCCCATTATCCATGCGCCTTTTCTGACCTTTTCAGATCCGAGCATGAAATCAATGGGAGCAATATAATTTTGAATGACTACAGCATCAGTAGGAGATTCATGTTGCTTCCATATGTTTCTGTAGTGCTCCATATAAACATCAGAAGCCTTTTCTATCTCCTCAGGAGGTATTATATCGCCCTGAAGATCGACCTCATTTGGCTGGAGAACTATACCAAAAACTTTGTGTTGATATGTGTCAACCTTGCTGATCGGGACATATATTGATTTTGATACTATGGTTCCAGTATCATCGGACTCAAAACACTTCTCGCCAATAGGCCGGTCTACATGAACATCTCTGGCATCTATGGCAAACTCCGTTTTCGATCCATTGATCTCTTGAAGTCCTGCAAGATGCTTTCGTTCATCTTCCAGATATGGTGTTAAATAACCTTCCAATTGTGGGAAATCCTGTATAGCTTTTATATACGCATCGATCGCTTCCTTCTCATCTCCAATGAGACTTTCGATGACTCCCACTATGGTTTTCTCTGTTTCCATAGCTTTTAACATTTCTACCTTATCATCAGGGGTCATGCTGGAAGAAAGAATCTTAGAAACATCACTTCCCTCAATCGCATATCCCTGGACGTAAGCTCTTCGTTTAGCTTCATTCCGTTCTGCTTCATTACCTGGATGATATACATAGCATTTGCCGGAATCTCCCCATCTAAATCCAGGCAATGAATTTTCAGAACATTCTTGAATAGGCATTAAAAATCATCCTCAATTTCGTTGAAATAAACACAATTCAATGAATGCTTCCCAGGATCTCCGAACTCGACGATCATTGCCCCAATCGAAGGGCGATAATTGAGGCCACCTGTGCCGATATGCCCGCCGACCATGCATGGGGTATTGATGAGAAGTTCCGCTCCTGCCCACCTAGGAACGATGTCCCAGGTATGAGTATGCCCATTGATTATCAATTCAGGTGGTCTCGATAATACAGAATATAGCTTTTTATTGGTCCCAACACGCGAGTATTCTGCAAAATTCCCAATTCCATGACTGATGATTATATTTCCAAATTCGAGGCCTCCGTACATCGAACCAATGAACTCCATATCCGTCCGATTTCTGGATATTTCTCGGCAGACATCAATTCCCAATGATTTTACAAACTTCTCGTCATGATTGCCGGATATGAAGTAGGTTTTTAGATCATTTGGGTAATTCCCCACCACATAATCGATCATATCATCAGGAGATGTTATAAACTGGTTCTTTCTTCGAGATGGTGCAGTCGTATAACCATCCGTCAGATCTCCCGCATGAACAATACATGAACAACCATTCAACCGTGCTGAACGATAAAAATCTTTCAAATGAGTTAATTGCTGAAAACGACTTCCTAAGTGGGTGTCACTTACAATCCCTATACGAAATATCTTAGGAGGTCCATCTTTGAATTGCGAAGGATCTATGCCGACTTTATCCCACCATAATCGAGAAAAAGTGCCGCGCCCCATGCCGAGAACTTTTGCACTTTCCTTGAATGTTCCGGTTTCTCGGTATGCAGATATGAGATCTTCTCGACTGACTGCAATAAATCGTTTTCCCAAATGATGCCTCCTATACCACGGAGAATGGATCGTTCATTACTAGAATTTTTTTAATAAACTCACGCCGCTCCGTCATGAGTTCCTGTGGGGACTTGCCAGAATTTAAGCCATATAATCTCAGAAAATGATGATAAGCTATACTGGCACACCATAACTCTTTTTCGGTTATTAATGTCTTATCAATAAGTAGATGCACAATTGCAGACCAGAAGTTCTTATATGTGTCCAAATAATGCTGGATTTCCGCATCAGTCGCATACCCCTTTATAACGAGTAAATCCAAAATCCCCTCGTACGTTGCCACATCCTGGGCAACATCCATTAGTGGCGAGGCAGGCCGGATATTTAGTCTTTGTTCCAGCTCTTCGATCTTCTTCTGGCGCTCCGTTAATCTAGATTCAATCTGTTCCAAACGAACCAAGAGATCTGATTCTTTACGAGACATTAACTTAACTCCAAAACTATATTACTATACTATTTACAAATCTCCCGCAAAACGATTGGATTAATTTATATAACTTCAATCTCACATAACTCGGTGTCGGACTGGTACTACTCAATGTAAATGATATTGTATGGGTATGTGTCACTGACCCAACATAATACAAATTATCCGCCCATGAGGACACGGACCCAGCCTGTTGATTTGTAGTCCCCGAAAAGGAATGAGAATGGGAAAAACTGAGAGATGAGCCACCAGTTGCAATATTATTAGTAGACGATATTCTCAGAAACCTCTCAGATGCTCCCGTAACTTCTTCCCAATGATCAGTTGGTAGTACTCCATCCGAAAGGATAATGCAACCCACTGCTAGTATTGTTTGACTGCTTGCTTTAATCATCCCACATGCCCAATAATAATAATCATGTGAAGATGATGTACTGGATGAACCAGAAAATGTGTGGGTATGCCCACTGGGAGTCGTTGTGCGTATGTCATCATCGGTTGCGCGAGACGTTGTGGGAGCCCCCGTCTGACCACTCAAATCATAATAATGTGTACTAGAACCCCCTGTGCCACCAGCAGTTTGGGCAATCCTAATAAAATAACTCGATCCTTCATCATATCTGGTGAACCCTGCTGGGAGACTTTCTGAGAATACAATACCACCATTGGGGATTTTCCCATCCCAATTACTATATGCAATTTGTATTACTCGAAAATTTTTATATGGCGGCAAATGATTAGATGAGTTTATATTAAAACTCCCACTGTAATGACTATGATTCACTCCACAAATTGAATAGGTCATTCCTCCACCAATTGGAGTTGTTGAACTTGGACCTCCGCAGCTCCAACTAGATGTAGAATGTGAGTGCGTATCAGATCCTCCAGTCTCGTAAGTAGTTCCTCCAGATATAATCAACCGATCTCGATAACTGCTATCTATTTCCGTGTACCCTGAAGGAGTATCCGATCCATCGTAAAAAAATCCAATGTTCACCATCAGACTTCAACCTCAATAACCATCAAAACCAGCTTCAACGAAGTCACGGAATCGACATAGAAATATAATATGTCCTCTGAATTAAGCGATATCGATAACCCAGTTGTTTCGGATTTTGTGCTAGATGATATCGACCAGGAACCTATCGAGTTCCCAGAAGTGGGAGGACTACTGTACGTACCTTTCCAGACCTGAACCGTTATACTACCCGATGTCGCATCTACTGAAAGGAGCCGTACCTTCTTAATAGTGCAAGCAAATGGCACCTGGAGCCCGCCATGTACCCCTGACGAAATTACTACTCCGCCTCCAGAAAAATTAAAATTTAGCTCATGTTTGTAAAACTTCTTAAGTTGTGCCGCAGATATCTGATTAGTTCCCTCGTAATCAAGATACTGGTCCTTATTAATATTCGTGAAAGCGGCTTTGGCTTGCGCAGCAGAAACTTGGTTTGATCCGCCGTAATCCAAATATTGATCGGTATTTTGGGTGTGTATAGCACTTAAACTAGACCTAATTGCTTTTTCTGTCGGAACATTACTATCAGATCCAGGATTCCCCAAAGTTGTAACTACAGTGTATCCCCACGAACCGAGACCCACAGAATCCGAAGACAACAACTTATTCGCGCCAGGAGATCCACCCAAAATTTTGACCTGCTTATCAAAGCTAACGTTCCCTCCGCTCAGAACAGTCATTCCATTGGAATTTTCATCTTCCAGTCTTAGTCCACTTGAGGAAGTTGCATAAACTTTGTCAGTCGGAAACCCAGATGTAAACGGACCCAATTTGGTTTCCGTGCCCGATGAACTCTCAATGAACAATCCATCGGATTTTGTATAAATAGCATCAAACCCACTTGGTGGGGCAGTGGGTTTGGAAGTGCGCCGAACAACTCGCAGGTCATCAACATTCAAGGTTATATCACCACTGGTTAAGTATTTTTAATATCCTCCGGCATGGTATCATTTGTTTTGGGAAGATTCTCTAACTCTGGAGTAACTGGGATTTTGCCAGATAGCAAGAGTTCCTCTTGTAGGCGCTCTTGCTTCAGATCATCAGCATCCTTTATGGGATCTGGCAGACCAGCCGCCGAGTATATGTATTTCAGCATATCATTATTGATTGCTATCGGAATTCCGGCATACTTGAGGGCCTTTAGATAAGTTGCCAGAAGCTCCAGGTTAGATCCAAGAACACTTTCGTGTTTTATCATAGGGAAACTTGATATTTTGAAAGATGGATTGAGCGCAAATAAACGCGGTACAGCATATCTATTAAAAACTTCCTCCACAATATCGAGGAATGATTGAATTGCCACTGTAAATACATCTACCTTCGTGGTTGCCAACGCCCTGGAACCAATATTCTCATGGCCCAGGGATATGAAATCAGCCAATATGGTCGATAAAATCTGGGTATTGTATCTCTTTATAACATCAGTCGTTGGGATCTGGCGACTGCCGCCTGCACTTAAAAGCTGTAAATCATATTTCGGCATGGAGGTTCCTTCATATACATCTGAAGGAAGTACAATGCCTTCTTGTTGATCCCTGCGAATATTTGTTGCCAGATCGACGTATTCCTGGTAGACCGCCTTTGTATACTCGTCTTGGCCTATTATAACCTGAGAGGGGATTTTGACTATTGGCAATCCTGCCAAATCTCTCTCAATTCCGATACCCTCTATGACCTCGATGTTCTGCCGGAATCTCCACGCACGAACGGCATTTCTTAATATTGATCGGCCTTCGGGATTGTTCTTAGAGGTTTCCGTTCGGAATAAAAGGCATTTGCTTAATGGGATATCCACCATCTTGAAATCGGGCGGAGACAGCTGTCTCATTGCGACGATATCTCCCGACCCATCCTCGGCGAAAACCCATCCGAATAGAGTCGTCTGGGCCCTAAGAGAGATCTTGCGCCAGCCGATTAGACCATCACTATATTGACTACGCTTAGATGGATCTTCTTCATCTGGGCCAATCCGCTGTTTATAGACTATCTCCTCTAAGGACCAACCATATATTAGGAATGATAATATTTCATTTATAAGATCCGGCCAGGTGATCTCCATATCATTCATACATGATATGAGAAACTCTTTTGCACGAAGATCCTCTGGTTCCTGTGAGGCCGGTGAGACATACCAATCCACGGACCTACAGAGCATCTTCACGGCAAAAATCATGGCACCTATCGTGGCGTCATTATCGGACATCTCACGATAGATCTGGTTCCTGCGAGTTGAAGATTGAAGCTCCTGGAGAAAGTCATCCAGGACGAACATCCCAAAACGCCTGAGACCAGTACGGCCAATCTCGACGTTTGGAGGAATGCTCTCAGCATCGTTGATGAGAGGTACAGTCGTCTTTGGAGGACTGTAGCTCTTCTTCTTCCTTGATCTTCTCAAAAAAATTACCTCGCAGGTTCCATTTTACTTATTGTGCGCTCTGGCCGCGTGTTGCAAACCAATATGCCGCGATTGTACCGACTATCCCGGTCATCGCCGAGACGATATCTTTGGAGATATCGTTACCGACGACCATAGCGGTCACGGCTATTACCATGAACATTACAATAAAAATTAACGTGATATAAAATCCTTGTGCTTCAGAAATATCAGGAAATTCCATGTTCAATCATCTCTTATACTTCAAAACCAGACGAATGTATCATTAATTAGGGTTACATTGCCACTGGAATTGCCGACACTTGCCGGAAGGTCTGGAATAGTATTTGTGAAATTTAATAGGCTGTTTGGTTGGTCAGTCAGGCCAGTTTGATCGGTCTTTTGTGCCCATGATGCATAATGGCCTATATTAGGCAGCTCCCACATGCGAAACATTGACAGTGGCTCGTTCATATCGGCAATAGCATTGATACTTGAAGGATCGACATTCTGCAAGCTGATAAGCTTGGCAGGTTCCTTGTACTTAATATGATCCGAAGGACGCTCTGCAACTGCTAGAGAGGATAAGAGGATTAGAGCTATAATGATCCTCTTCAAACTACCACCGCCTTTTGATCTTTCCAAATCCGCCACAAATCGGGCATGACTCAAAAATTCCTGTCTGCCGATTCATCGTGTTTTCCTCCCTAGCGAGCTGATATTCACGTAACCTGGCACACCCTTCTGCCCACGACGCCTCATGTCTTCGAGCTTTGCCTTGGGGTCATATCCGTAAATAGAGATCCATTCCATTCTCGTGAGGTATACTCCATCATCCGGCGATACATACATCATGTTGTCCCCTTCGCCGATGACACCAGCCGGGAGCTTCCACTCAAATCCCGTTGGTAGAATACATGGCAATGAGTCGCCGGTTCCTGGATCATTTGCCACTGGAGTATTGGGTGCCCCACATGATTTGCAAATGAACTTCTTTGGGGTTGCAGGAAATGTTGCTATTGCCCCACATCCAGCACATTTAAGCTTGACCACAGTTATTCTCCTCTTTGGCTTTTCTTTTTCTCCGCTTCGGAGTTTCAATTGATTTTGTCGATTCGGGCCGGACCCAGCCGCCCTTGCTAACATCATATTTCCAAGAATCCATGTTCAAAAAATCTCCTAATTAATTTAGGGGGAAAGAGGGACTTACCACCCTACCTAGTATATTCCCCCCTGGTAAGGCTGTCCCTCATGCGAGCTTATGGAATCGAACCATAGAATACAATCCACCAGGACTCGCGTTATCCAGGACATCCCGATAGTGGTTCGGGAATTATGCTGGATGAATACATTATTTGCCAGTTATCTTCGAGCCACAAAGCTAGGACCAGAGGGATATGCTCCCTCAGGTCTATCTTGTCAACCATAAGCAGTATTATCACCAGTAGAATCCGCATTGGATACTATGTTATTGAGTTCGTTATTCACTTTCTGAAAGAACTCATTATGGGCCGTCTCGAATGCTTTATTATATCCGCCTTGCCAGTCAACTCGGATGATTCTATTGAATGGAACGATCACACACGAATCGTTTTGTGTTTGGACACACTCTACAAGATCAGGGCCAAATCGGATTGTATCGCATACTATGGATGGAGTTATGCCCATGATGTAAAATTTCAGCCATTCGATGAATGTTTCCGGCCAAATTAGAACATATATCAGCTTAACATTCCTCCTTCTTGGGACAACGTGTTAGGCAATTGATTATGATTTTCCGGCCATCTGGGAGACCAATGCATGCACACCGTACACCTTTTTCCAAAAGGAAATCGTGAATTTCTGCAAAGATATCGTTTGACATGGGATTGATATATTGACGTTTTAGTATTTATGGTTTTTGGTCAAATCGGCTTTGTACTTGCGCTTGAAGGCCGCTTTTGTTTCTGGTTTCTGCCTGCCTTTCTATGATTTTCTGGTTAATTACCGCATCCATGGGGGATTGTTGTGCTTCTGGCTCCAAACGGATAAGCACAGATGATACACGATCCGATGTTATCGATTCATCATAATAACATTTATCATATATTTCTATACTCCTGCCTAAGCTCATATTTATACGCCAACCTTCGCCTCTTTGAGACCATTGGGTCTCTGCAACTAGGACAATGCCCACAGCAAAGTTGCTTCCAAGGATGAAAGAAATCCTTAACCCTATTGGGCTTATTATAAAAACGCTTAGTTCTCGTCATTCCTACAGCGATCTCCACCCTCTTCTCTCACTCGCCGACCATTTGCTACCGCCGATCATCATGGGTATCGGAACCGGCTCAGTGACTTCATTTCTATTGAAACGCAATATTCCCATAATCACTGTGGAAAGTGCATCGGGCGCATCGTCATGAGTACCATGTGGAAATGCTTTGAGTTGGTTCATCAGTTCAGGGTATCGCCGCTGCCAATCCTCCATGAACACCATTTGGCCGTTGCTATAGAATGGCTCCATAGCACGTATCCGATCGGCCTTTTTGGTGGTATTCCAGATAAAATCATATGGTACCGTGAGCTTCCTAATTGCCTGGCGTTTTTTGAGTTCTGCCTCGAATAAGGATTCGCCAGAGGCCGATTTTGCATGGCCGAGAGAGTTTGATTCTATCCAGAACTTCTTATAATTATATAGGGAATGCAAGGTTATAATCTTATCGATTGTAGTACTTTGGTTATCGATGGATAAATCACAATCATAAACCAGCCAACGATGATCCGGCAGCTCGATTATCGTGATGATCGACGCATAATCGTTCCCTCCCTCGGAAGGGTCACAGGCTCCATATACTTTATAGTCATTCGAGGCCGGATGATCTGTGAAGTTTATAAGAACCGGAGGCTTAGAGAATATCTCGCCAGATGCCGTTATATCCCACCGGCCATTCAATAGTTGCTCGCGTGTGACTACATCTGGAATCATTTCGAGAGCTTTGGCGTAACTCTCTTGATCGATATGGGGATTATCATACAACTTAGCTGGAACGAATATCGGGCCATCTTCTACTTCAGGAGACATGATTGGAAATCTCCTCATGACCCAATCATGGCCGATTCCCCCAGGATTCGTTGCCGCCCTCATTCGTATGGGGACTGGATACTCGTTGATCCGTCTGAGCCTGGAGAATAGATAGGCGTAACGATCCTCTGGGAACTGGGTTACCTCGTCGAATCCGATAAATTGGAACTCGCTTGATTGGTACCGATACATATCGTTTTCTGTTTCGAGGTAGCCGAAAGTCACCTTTGCGCCGGATGGAAATGTCCAGACCTTATTGCTCTCGCTCCATCTTGCATCCGTACTGGATAACCACTGTTGGGCGCGATCCATCAGAGCTCCTGGTAAAGCCAAGTCGGAATAGGTTCGCCGAAGGAGGAGAGCCGAATAGTTGGGGACCATCACGTACTGAAGGGCCGCCATCAGAAGGCAATCGCTGTTATGGGTTGGGATCAGAGAATCCCCAACGAGATAACATCCGCTTTCAGATGTAACTTGAATACATCGTGTTGGGACAGACGGAACTCGCTTTATCTCGGTAATATACCGACGAAAGACAGTAAGTCGGAACCCATGTCGAGAGGATTTGCACTCGATATTGGAAACTTTGATGTTTGTATAGAATTTAATTCTCCATTTATTAATTCTATTGTGCACAATGTGCTTAATCCCTAATGAATGAAGCAGCTTTGACACACCGTCTGCAAGTTCTCGCCGGATCGACTGGATCTCATATGCCCCTGTTGGGGTTGCGTGACCACCTGTATCCATCAATCCACGTAATAGATCCACCCTCTGCTTAACCGAGGATCTTAGATAAATCTCTGGGATATGTTTATTTTCAAAACATCCTATTTTTTTTATTAATGCGATTATTTCAGGATTAAGACTTGTGCTGCCTCCCAACCATGAACCAAGAATATATGGATCTAACTCAAGATTTCTCTTGGGATATCGAAGAGGCTTGCAGACAGGTATGTAGTAATTCGCCTTGCCCCCAACTCTCTGTGTCTCGAAAAGCTCTCTTGTAGATCTGTTCACTACCTTAGAAGAACTTTCTTTTATGGAAACCGCAGGCCAGAGATGAGTGTCCGCTGCTATTAACTTTGATCCATCCGAGAACGTTATCTCATAACAGTCATGCCCATATTCAATATCAGAAACAGCAACAACAGAACAGGGTTTGCCGTGCTCGTCGAAAACTATGTCTCCTACCTTAACGTGTTCGATATCAGTAACTCCATCTATAGTATATAGCGGAGTTTTTATATATATAAGCTTTCCGCCTCCGGCACTCCCGCCGTATAAAGCCTCCAGGCCGCCATATGCCAGGAAACGACGCTGTTGTTGATATGGGATGTGGGGGATATACTTATTCTCCCACACTGTTTTCTGTAGAACAGCTATCCCCTTCCACCCCAGAGTTTTCACTTCCTCCGGGGAGAGAACTTGCATTATCGACGGCCAGTTCTCGTGCGGTATTGAACCTTCTTTCATACTCTAGTGCCAGCCTGTCCATGTCGTCAAAAATATTTTTAACATTAACTTGAATTGGGATAATATTGCCGTCGCCTTTAATCTGCCGGACATCGCCCCATCTATCGGGGGCTCGGTTGACCAGCCAGAATTTCTGTGCCTGAAAATCGCCGTCTATGGCCTTTCTCCACAAAGCCTCTTCGACTAATTCAGTCGCATGATTCTCGGCCTCGAACACCTTCATCTCAAGGTCTTTATGCTCCTTGAGATAATCCCGAAAGATGTTCATCGGGATGTGCAGGGATTTACATGCCGCACCGACAGCGTGACCAGCTTCGAGGAGTTCGATTATTTTTTCAACGTGGGTATCTGTTATTAGGAATTTATTGAGCCGGAGATGGCGACTGTTGTAAAGGGCATCTTTATAGCGTTGCTTGAACTCAGGATGATGCTTTACATAGATTTCTATGCTCTTTTTGGTATATCCAATTGCGTCTGCGGCCTGATCGCCGGTGAGACCTGTTTCTAGCAACTTTATAAACGTCTCGAATTCAGGTTCTCCTAATCGCTCCGGGATGTAGCAATATGTATCTTCGATCTTTTTCCTGAATTCGGGATCGTCTTTACACGCTCGGAGGATTGATGTATAAGACGTGCCGATGTTGATTGCCGCTGTCTCTTTCGCGTGGCCGAGAGAGAGTTCATGAAGGAACTCCTCTTTTTGTGCTTCGGTTATCATAGGTTATTTGTATTCCATTACTAATGCTTGGGAATTGGATTCTCCCATTAAGTTTATAGTTGATATATTCGATATGGGGAGAAACACAATTTCATCTTCGTAGAACATTGGAGCTGTTGAGGGATTGGGGGTTTCATTGTCGAAATCGATGTACACCGGACCAATGCAGGATATCAATACAAACGTCGTACTAGAATCGAGATCATGATCCACAGGCGTACTGCTCAGGGAGTATGTCGTATGATTGACCATCTCCCAGGACGGATTTGTCGTTGCGGTGCGCCGGTGGAGTTTGAAGAGGTACATATTAACCTCTGAATCTGGAATTATCCGTATTCGACAATTCCTACCTGGGAAATTGATTCTCCCATGAAGTTGATAACCTCGACATTGGGCACAGGGAGAAACATAATTTCATCTTCACATAGCAACGGAGCTGTTGAGGGGTCGGGAGTGTCATTGTCGAAATCAATATACACTGGGCCAATAGAGGATAACAACACGTACAATGTTCCACTTGTGAGCGTATGGTTGATAGGAGATGTACTAAATGTGTATCCCACATGGCCGAGGACTTCCCATGGTGGCGATTGGGTGAGCAAGGCTCCATTCTGCAAACGAAGGCCGATTTGCCTTCCACTTTCAGTATCAAAACCATATACGGTAACCATAATATTCCTCGGAGAAAATTTGTTTGTTTGGATATGATAAATATAATGGGTTATATTTTACAAGTCCTTCCAGGCTTCGTCCTCTTCGGTATCCAACCAGTCACAAAAAGCCGAGTCGGTTATGGCCCAACCCGAATAAGGCCGGTTCTTTTTACGGGAAAGAATGCGCCGGAGGAGTTTGTCGATTTGTTTGAGTTCCTCA
>JAAZNU010000015.1 GCA_012798135.1 Veillonellaceae bacterium
AGGGCAGAATTGAACTGCCGACACGTGGATTTTCAGTCCACTGCTCTACCGACTGAGCTACCGCGGCATGGACTTGCGAAATGGCGACCCGGATGGGACTTGAACCCACGATCTCCGCCGTGACAGGGCGGCATGTTAACCGCTACACCACCGGGCCAAAACTGGACTGCAAGGTATATTCTACTGGAAATCGGTGCTTCTGTCAATCGTTAGCCGCGAAACTTCTGCCACGCAACTCGCGGGCGGCGGCAATGCGCGTCCGCAGCTCCAAAGTGGCGCTGTCCAAGTCCCGTTTCACCTTTTCCCGCAGCTCGGCCAAGGTTGACGAATCGAAAAACTGTGTCGGCTGAGGCGCCCCCAGCACCAAATATTCCGCAAAAAAATCGTCCCGGAATATATTATAGAAGAATCGCAAGGAACTGGTCTCGGCAAAGTCGGTGTAGTCCAAAATCAGGTATGAACCGTTGGTCGCCTGCACGCAGGTCCGGGGAACGAGGAATCGCTCAAATCCGTTGATCGTCGCCGGCAGTTCCGTTTCACAGGGCCAGGCGAGAATGTTCTTTTCCCGAAACAAGAATTCCATTTGTTCCGGGATGCATTGCTTCAATGTATCCAGACGCGGCAGCAGAAAAGCCGTCAGAATCTTTTCGAAAGCCGGCCGGTCGCCATGAATGAACCGGACGTCGCAAAACTCCGTCAAGCCGATTTTAAGACGCAGCATATATTCCTGGGTGCTTTTGTCATAGACAGCCGATGCGCTGCGCCGCGTCGTTTCGTTCCGAAAGGAAAAAATCCGATAGAGCGACCCATCCCATTCATTCTCCAGGCATCGGGTGAATTCCTGATAGGTTTCCGGCAGGGAGGCCGGGTATTCCCAACCCGCCGCCGGATTTTCCATGTCTGCCATGTTTTCTCTACTCCTGTCCGTTGGGCTCCGTTCCCGCGTAGTCCTGCAACGCCATCGAATAAATCAAACGTCGCCGTCGGGTGACTGTAAGTACATCCAGAACGGCTTTGGCGGTATCCAGGGACGTCAGGCAGGGAATCGCATGTTCCACCGTGGAACGACGAATTTTGAACCCGTCGGCCTCCGGCAGCTTGCCGGTCGTCAGAGTGCTGACCACCATCCGAATCACGCCACTTTTGATCAGGTCCAGAATATGCGGGGAACCTTCCGAAACCTTATGCACCGATTCCACTTTCACGCCGGCCGTGGCAAACATCTTTGCCGTGCCGTCGGTAGCCATGAGATGATAGCCCAAATCCGCGTAGCCGCGGGCGATCTCCAGCGCCTCCTGTTTGTCCTTGTCGGCGATTGTGAATAAAATCACCCCGTCGTCCGGAATTTGGATGCCCGAAGCGGTGATCGCCTTATAAAGAGCACGTTCGAAATGATAGTCGATCCCGATGACCTCGCCGGTGGATTTCATCTCCGGCCCCAGGGCGATGTCGACCTGGGTGATCTTGGCGAAAGAGAACACCGGCGCCTTGACCGCCGTGTATTCGACCGGCTCGAGCAGACCCGTTCCGTAGCCGAGCGACGCCAGCGACTGGCCCATGGCCGCCCGGGTCGCCAGATTGATCATCGGCACCTTGGTCACCTTGCTCATGAACGGCACGGTGCGGCTGGACCGGGGATTGACTTCAATCACGTAGAGTTGCTTGTCGTAAACGACATACTGCACATTGATGATCCCTTTGACCGACAGGGCCCGGGCCATCCGGACCGTGTAATCGACGATCATGTTTTTGATCTCGTCGGATAACGTGACCGGTGGATACACGGCGATACTGTCACCGGAATGAACGCCGGCCCGCTCGACATGCTCCATGATGCCGGGAATCAGGACGTCCCGGCCATCGCTGACGGCATCGACCTCGACTTCCGTCCCCTGCATGTAATGGTCGACCAAAACGGGACGATCCGGCGAGGCCTGAACGGCATAGGTCAGGTAATGCCGAAGATCGCTTTCATTATACACGATCTCCATGGCCCGGCCGCCCAAGACGTAAGACGGCCGCACCATCACCGGATAACCGATGCGGTTAGCCGCGGCGATGGCTGCGCCGGCGTCGGTCACGCTGGCGCCTTTCGGTCGGGGAATATACAGGTTTCCCAAAAATTCATCAAACTTTTCACGGTCTTCCGCCGTATCGATCGCTTCGAGCGATGTCCCCATTATCTGTACGCCAGCTCTTGACAAGGGCCCGGCCAGATTGATTGCGGTTTGCCCGCCGAACTGAACGATGACCCCTTCCGGAATTTCCTTTTCGATGACGTTCATCACATCTTCCATCGTCAATGGCTCGAAATAGAGACGGTCGGAGGTATCAAAGTCGGTCGACACCGTTTCCGGATTGTTGTTGATAATGATGGACTCGATCCCCATCTCCCGCAGCGCCCATACCGAATGCACGGAGCAGTAGTCGAACTCGATGCCCTGGCCGATGCGGATCGGGCCGGAACCCAGTACCAGCACTTTGCGCCGACTGGACGGTTGAACCTCGTCTTCCTGAGCATAGGTCGAGTAATAATAGGGAGTGACCGCTTCGAATTCGGCGGCGCAGGTATCCACCATCTTGTAGCACGGCAGGATGTTCCAGCGTTTGCGCCGGCTGCGGATTTCCGCCTCGGCACCCAACGTCAGCTCGGCGATGGTCCGGTCAGCCAGACCGCACCGTTTGGCGGCCCGCATCAGTTGAGGCGTCATCGGCTCGCGGACGATCCGCTGCTCCATGGCGACAATTCGCCGGATTTTGTCAATAAAGAAGGGGTCAATCGTGGTGATACGGGAAATCTCCGCCGGGTCCACGCCGCGGCGCAGTGCTTCGGCAACGACGAACAGCCGCTCGTCGTTACGCACCGACAGACGTTCGTATACCAGTTCGTCGGTCAAGGCGGCAATGGACGGCAGTTGCAGCCGGTGCGCCTTGATTTCCAGCGACCGGACGGCTTTCAGCAATGCGGCTTCGAAGGTCCGGTCGATGGCCATGACTTCGCCGGTCGCCTTCATCTGCGTTCCCAACTCACGGTCGGCGCCGACGAATTTGTCGAACGGCCAGCGCGGGAACTTCAGCACCACGTAGTCGATGGCCGGCTCGAAGCAGGCCTTGGTCTTGCCGGTCACGGCGTTCTGTATCTCATCAAGGCGATAGCCGATGGCGATCTTGGTCGCGACTTTAGCGATCGGATAGCCGGTCGCTTTGGAGGCCAAGGCGCTGGACCGGCTGACCCGGGGATTGACTTCGATCACGATGTAGTCAGTGCTTTTGGTGTCGAGGGCGAACTGCACGTTGCAACCGCCTTCAACGCCGAGCTTTCGGATAATATTCAGCGACGCCGACCGCAGCATCTGGTACTCATGGTCCGTCAACGTTTGAGATGGCGCCACGACAATGCTGTCGCCGGTATGGACCCCCACTGGATCGATGTTTTCCATATTGCAGACCGTAATGCAGTTGTTGGCGGCGTCGCGGATCACTTCATACTCGACTTCTTTCCATCCGGCCACGCTACGCTCGATCAGAACCTGCGAAATCATGCTGTGGGTCAGGCCGCGGTTAACCACTTCGTCGAGTTCTTCATCACTGTTGACGATGCCGCCGCCAGTGCCGCCCAAAGTATAGGCCGGGCGCACGATCAGCGGGTAGCCGACCTTGTGCGCGAACTCCCGGGCTGCTTCGACCGTTTCGACGATGTCGCTCTCGGGAATCGGCTGGTTGATTTCCTGCATGGTCTGCTTGAACAATTCCCGGTCTTCCGCTTTTTTGATCGCTTCCAGCGGCGTTCCCAGCAGTTCGACATTATATTTTTCCAGGGTTCCCCGCTCCGCCATCTTGACGGCAAGATTCAGGCCGACCTGGCCACCGAGCGTGGCCAGCAACCCGTCCGGCCGCTCTTTGGCGATGATTTCTTCGAGATATTCCGGCAGCAGCGGTTCCACATACACCCGGTCGGCGATGTTCGCGTCGGTCATGATGGTGGCCGGATTAGAATTGACCAGGACGACTTCCAGTCCTTCTTCCTTCAAAGCCCGACAAGCCTGCGTGCCGGCGTAGTCAAATTCGGCTGCCTGGCCGATGACGATCGGGCCGGAACCGATAACCATGATTTTTCGTAGATCCTGACGTTTCGGCACCTCAGCAGCCTCCTTTCATTAAATCGTTGAACTGTTGGAACAAATACACATTGTCCTCCGGTCCCGGCGCCGCCTCAGGGTGGTATTGCACGGAAAAAATCGGCAGACGATTGTGTTTCATCCCCTCAATGGTTCCGTCATTCACGGCCCGGTGCGTCACGGTGACATCCATGGCGGCGACCGTCGATTCATCGATCACGTAACCATGGTTCTGCGAGGTAATGTAAACCCGGTCGTGGCTGAAATCTTTCACCGGGTGATTTACGCCCCGATGGCCGAACTTCAGTTTGTAGGTGTCTCCGCCCAGGGCCAGGGCCAGCAGCTGATGCCCCAGGCAAATCCCGAACATCGGTTTCTTGCCGAGCAGTTGCCGGATCGTCTCGATGGCATAGGTCACCATCTTCGGATCGCCCGGTCCGTTGGACAGGAAAATTCCATCCGGCTTCAACGCCAAGATGGTCGCCGCGTCCGTCGACGCCGGCACCACCGTCAGGTCGCAGCCGTACAGGGACAAGGACCGCAAAATATTCTGTTTAATGCCGAAATCCATGACAACCACGTGCGGCGCCGGTTTCTCATGGGGGATCTTATAAATCTCCGGCGTCGTGACCTCCGCCACCAGATCCGTGGGAGTATGCCCGGCGATTTCCTTCACCACTTGCGCCGTGTCCCGCTCCGCCCGGACGATTCGTCCCTCCATGGCGCCGTGGGAGCGGATCTTGCGCGTCACCGCCCGGGTGTCCACATCGCAAAGGCAGGGAATGTGTCGCTGCTCCAAATAGCAGATGATGCTTCCCTCCTCGCACCAGTTGCTGGGGTTCTCGCACAATTCCGCAGTAATAAAGCCCCGGACAAATGAGCGCCGGGCCTGGTCGAACTTCGGATTTACCCCGTAGTTGCCGATCAGCGGGTAGGTCATGGTCACAATCTGTCCGGCATACGAGGGATCCGTCAAGACTTCCTGGTAACCGGTCATCCCGGTATTGAACACCGCTTCGCCGCTGCCTTCCCAACCATTCAGCAGCATTCCCTCAAATGTCGTCCCATCGGCCAATACCAACTTGCCGGCTACAAATTCGCTCATACTGTCACCTGCCCATCCCGCATCACAATCTTGCCCGCCACCACCGTCAGCACCGCCCGGCCTTTCAGACGGCGATCCGCAAACGGGCTGGCCTTGCCGCGCGTATAGAACTTGTCGCAATCCACCGTCCATTCCTGGTCGGGGTCGAACACCGTGATATCCGCCGCTGCGCCGGCCTGGAGCGTGCCGCCGGCCAGACCCAGCACCCGGGCCGGTCTGGTCGACATGCGCTCGACAAGCTCGGACAAGGTGAATTCACCGCTGTGATAAAGTTCCGTCAAGATGACGCCCAGGGAAGTTTCCAGCCCGGCAAACCCGCTCGGCGCATACCGATACTCGACGTCTTTTTCCTCAAAAGCGTGCGGGGCATGGTCCGATACGATGACATCAATCGTGCCGTCCTTCAAGCCGGCCCGCAGCGCCGCCAGATGTTCCGCCGGCCGCAGCGGCGGATTGACTTTGGTGGCAGTATTGTAGCCGTAAACGGCTTCATCGGTCAGGGTCAGGTGGTGCGGCGTCGCTTCGGCGGTGACTTTCACGCCGCGCTGTTTGGCCGCCCGGATGATCGCCACCGAGCCCTTGGTGCTGACATGGGCGATATGGAGAGGCGCGCCGGTATATTCCGCCAACATGATGTCGCGGGCGATCGCGATGTCTTCGGCCACCGCCGGCCGGCCCGGTATCCCCAGGATCGCCGAAACGGCACCTTCGTGCATATGGCCGCCCGCCACCAGCTCTTCATCCTCGGCATGGCTGATCACCAGACAGTTAAACATCGCCGCGTATTCCAGGCCGGATTTGAACAGGCTGCTCTTGGTCACGTGATGCCCGTCATCGGAAATCGCCACGGCGCCAGCCAGTTTCATGTCGCCAATTTCCGCCAGTTCTTTTCCTTCCAGGCCTTTGGACAAGGCGCCGATCACGCCGACGCGCACCGCGCCTTCCCGCCGGGCCCGCTCCTGCAGTCCTTCCACCAAAATTGAACTATCCACCACCGGTTTGGTGTTCGCCATGCAGCAGACCATCGTGAAACCGCCGGCTGCGGCGGCCCGAGTGCCGGAGGCGACGTCCTCCTTGGCTTCCAGGCCGGGATCGCGCAAATGCACATGCATATCGATCAGGCCAGGGGCCACGACTTTCCCGGTACAATCAACCGATTCCGCGTCAGCCACCAGCAATTTTTCGCCAACAGCGGCAATTTTTCCGTCCTCTACCAGCACGTCGGCGATAGCATCCATTCCCGAAGCCGGATCGATCACCCGGCCGTTTTTAAGCAGTAACTTCAATCTCTTCGCCTCCCATCAACACCAGGTACAGTATAGCCATCCGAATGGCCAGGCCGTTTTTGACCTGTTCCTGGATCGCCGACTGTTCGCCATAGGCCACATCCGGCGCAATTTCCAGGCCGCGGTTCATCGGGCCGGGATGCAACAGCAGAGCATCCGGCTTGGCCAGTTGCAGCCGCTTCGCATTGATTCCGAACAGACGCGCATATTCGCGGCTGGACGGGAACAGCCCCTTGCCCTGGCGTTCTTTCTGGATCCGCAGCACGTTGATCACATCGGCATCCCGGATCGCTTCCTCCACCGAGCTGTGGACGGTGATCCCCATGACTTCCATTTCCCGCGCCAACAGCGGCACAGGGCCGGCCACATGGACGTCGGCGCCAAGCGTTTTCATCCCCCAGATATCCGACCGGGCGACCCGGCTGTGCAGAATGTCGCCGACAATAACGACTTTCAGTCCTTCGATCCGTTGTTTGTATTGCAGAATTGTGAATATGTCCAGCAGCCCCTGCGTCGGATGCTCATGCGCACCGTCGCCGGCATTGATCAGCACAGGTTTCAGCACCTGCGCCGCAAAATGCGCCGAACCCTCGACTTCATGCCGCATGACCACCGCGTCCACACCCATGGCTTCCACCGTGAGCAACGTGTCCCGCAGGCTCTCGCCTTTGACCACACTGGAAGCGGAAGTAGTAATGTTCACGACATCGGCGCCGAGATATTTTCCCGCCAGCTCGAACGAAGTCCGGGTCCGGGTGCTGGGTTCGTAAAATAGGTTAATAATGGATTTGCCGCGTAGCGTCGGCACTTTTTTGATGTCCCGATCGATGATTCCCTTCATTTCCTTGGCCGTATCCAGGATCAGCCGCAGTTGCGCCGCCGACATCCCCTGGAGTTGGAGAATATCTTTGTTTTTCAGTGATACCGGACTTTTTCCCATCTCCACGCCTCCTTCACTAATCTTCGGTGAATTTTGCGATAATCCATTCGGGCGGCCCGGCATGATCCGCAGTAAAGGTTGACGATCAAGATAAGCAGAGGTTAAGCGAAGCGTCGAAGCGGTCTTTTCGTCAACCTTTACGCTCCGTCTTTCTCGTTCTTAACACGGCAACCGGCGCCATTCGCAGAATCCCAAAAAGAAACAGCCTTCCTCTGTGTGAAGCACAGAAGAAGGCTGCTGAAACCCAGCAAATTTTTCATCCCCTTACCGGCCTCACGGGACCAGTTTAAAGGTCGTCCTTTTTATTTGTATATACTTTATCAAGCTTGCCGAGGAATGTCAAGCCATTTTCTGTTCAACCCTGGGTCAACAGGTCCGCCGCCGCGCCGCTCATGAGGGCAATCGCCGGAACCAGCGCCTCTTCGTTGAAATCGAAGAAACTGTCGTGATGGCCAGCCGCCAGTTCGGTTCCCACCATGACGAACGCCGCTTGACCGCCATTTTTCTGCACTCGTTCCATAAAATAGGTACAGTCTTCGCTGCCGCCGATATTGCCGGCCTCGACGATGTCCGGCAACAATTTCTGTCGCTCGGCCACTTTGCGAATCCGCGCCACCAGTTCCGGATCGTTTTCGCAGCCGGCCGCGCCGCCCATCAGTTTCATCGACACCTGGCAACCCTGCATGGCGGCGGCCGCTTCGATGATCCGCACCGCTTCCGCGTAGACATAGTCGTTGATCTCGCTGACCGCGCCACGAGTCTCCACCTTGATCACGGCGTTGGCCGGAATGACGTTGCGGCCGCTGCCGCCCTGGATCACGCCGACGTTAACCCGGGATGCGCCCTGACTGTGGCGGGAAATGGCATGGAGATTCAGCGTGGCCGTACAAGCCGCCAAAATCGCATTCTTGCCGGTTTCCGGCGCTGCCCCGGCATGCGCCGGCACGCCGGTGAATGTGGCGTCGAGTTTGGTAGTGGCCAGGAAACCTTCGGTCTTGCAGGCGACCTGTCCGGTTTTCTTCAAGGTAACGCCCAAATGCATGCCGACGATATATTTCACATCGTCAACCACACCCTTGACCATCATGGCCTTAGCGCCGCGGACGCCTTCCTCCGCCGGCTGGAAGATCATTTTGATAGTTCCGGCGAGTTGGTCTTTCATGCCGGCCAACACTTCCGCGACGGCCAGGCCGACCGAAGTATGGCCGTCATGACCGCAGGCGTGCATAGCTCCCTTGTTGATGCTGGCAAAGCCTTCCTTGAACGGACGATGTTTTTCTTCTGCCGCTTCCGTTAAGTCATTGGCGTCCATATCCACCCGTAGAGCCACCACCGGACCGGGTTTGGCGAAGTTCATCACGCCGACCACGCCGGTTTTGCCGCCGGCCATCTGGTCGACCCACGCCTTATCGGCGCCCTGTTCAATCGCTCGCTGCATGTGCTTTTCCAGTTCCGCCTTGGGCGGAACGCCCATCATGGAGGCCTCGTCATGCACAGCATCGCCGGTTTTGACCTCGTAACCCAGTTCCGTCAAGGTTTTGGCCACGAACGCCGCCGTCCGGAATTCCGTCCAGGCTACTTCCGCGTGCCGATGCAGATCCCGCCGGCGGACGATCGTTTTTTCCTTCAATGATTGGGCTACCCGAATAATTTGGTTATCCATTTTTTACCCTCCCAGTACTTACAGCAAAATAAACATGCAAACAGTAGCCGCGACGATCATCGGGATCGCGTTGCGTTTGGCCATTTCCATCGGATTGACCTGTGCCAGTCCGGCGCAGACGATTGCCACGCCGCCCACCGGCGACATTGAACGTCCCAGGGCACCGGCGATAAAGGCCTGTGAACCCATTGGCAGGATACCGAATCCCAGTTGCGGGGCATGCGGCGTAATCGCGCCGTTAAAGGCCAATGTCGCCGCGTCGCCGGAACCGCCAAGAACAGCAATGACAAACGGGCCGAAAGTAGCTGCGATCCGGGCAATGGCCTCAGAACTCTTCATGGCGTTGATCAGGGCGCCGGTCAGGCCAATCGCCTGCATGCCGGCCGTGAATACCGACGCGGTGACGATAATGCCGATAACATTGCCGTAGGCGTTGCCCATGCCATCAAAGAACTGCTTGGATATATCATCCGCTTTCATCAAAGTCACGGCAAAGCCCAGCGCCGCGCCGATCAACATTGCCGTCGGCACGGATACTTCCGGAATCAACTTGATTTGCTTGCTGCCCAATACCAACAACAGTAACGGGATTACCGGAACGATGGCTTTCAGGAAGCTAACCTGGAAACCTTCTTTCTTCACAACGACGCCAGTTGCCGCTTCACCGGAGCCATCTTCCTTCAGGAAGCGTGCGATCACTGTCAGCAGTACGGCCACGATGACCATTCCGATGACCGCCGCCTGGGTATGTCCGGCGATGACGCTCATCACGTCGGTATTGCCAAGTTTGGCGATAACCGGCACGTGGGCCGAACCAGGGTTGAATACGCTGCCCCAAGTCCCCGCCAATACCGCGCAGGCCGCCATGACCGGCTTCACTCCCGCGCCAATCAAGGTCGGAATCATGATCGCGCCGACGGCCGCGCCGCAGCCGGCCGCACTCGGCAGGGCAATATTGATCAAAAACGTGACAATGACCGTGCCGGGAATCAAAATCACCCGGAAGCGCCCCAGTGCGCCCGCCAACAGATGGACCAGATGCGAATCGCATTTGGTGAGCTTCATGACAAACGCGAAGCCCATCACCGTACAAATAACGGTAACCAAACCAGGATTGACCATCGCCTTGCTGAACGCATCCACCGCCGCCGCCGGCTTACCGGCCAGCGCCGCCATGATTACCCCCGAAAGGAACAGTGCCAACCTCGTTTCCATTTTTTTGACGATCGCCACAAATGTCAAAATTACAATTAATCCGCCAACCCAAACCAAAAGGATCCCTCCTCATAAAATTGTAAAGTTTTTATTCGCTCTTCTCAGCAGGTTTTCCTGCGTAAAGCGGTAAAAAAAACGACGGAAAATTCCGTCGTGTATACAAAATGCTTACAATATTCTGCGAGCTCCCAGATATCTCTTGGCATAATATTCTTCCGACAAACGGCTCACCGTGACGCCCCGGCTCGACGAGGCATGGACGAATTGGCCGTTACCCTGATAAATCCCAACGTGGGAAGCGCCTTTTTCATAGGTCTCAAAAAAGACTAAATCACCAGGTTGCAGATCCTTCTGGCGGATTTTTTTGCCGGTTTCATATTGCAGGTCGGCCGTCCGGGGCAGTTTGACCCCATGCCGATTATACACATACATCACAAACCCCGAGCAGTCGAAGCCGCTGGGGGTCGCGCCGCCGAACCGATACTTCACGCCGCGGTAGGACAAGGCCGTGTTCAAAATTTGCGCGGCATTTTTGTTTCCAACGGGCACTGTTGAATGGATCACCGAATTGGGCGGCATTTTTTGTCCGGTAAGAACCCGGAATGTTTTTTCCTCGACAACACCGTCCGCTTTCAGTCCTTTGGCCTTTTGGAAAGCGATGACCGCCTGCTTCGTCAGCATAGAATAATTGCCGTCGACGCGTCCGCCAAAGTAGCCGGCGGTTTTCAACCCGGTCTGGATCTGTTCGACGACCGGTCCTCGGTCACCCATTCGAACCTCGGCGCCGGCAGCCCAGCCAACCGGACTGCAGCAAAGGAGCAAGCCAAAAACCAGGCCCAACAACCATTTTTTCCGAGGCACGCTGCAACCTCCTCCCGTCACTTCACGATCAAAACGGGGACTGAGGAATGTTGGGTAACGCGGGAAACGACCCCGCCTAGCAGGAACTCCGCAATGCCGCTCAAACCTCGGTTGCCCATCACGATCAGATTGAAATTGCCTTCCTGGATCAGATGCAGAATTCGTTCCGCCGGATAACCAAATTCAATTTTGGTTTCCAGTCGGTGCGGATATCCCGCCATCTTTTCTTCGGCCTGTTTCAGCAGTGTTCTACCGGTCTGCTGGATGTCGTCGATATCGCGGGGAATAAACAGGGGCGAGCCGTCAATGCTGGGAATCGTATTGTAGGGCTGAACGACATGAACCACAACAATCGCGCTGCCGAATTTTTCGCCCAGCGCCTGGGCGTGTTCCAACGCATGCCAGGCCATTTCCGAGCCGTCGATGGGAACCATGATTTTTTCGAACATGTTGATTCCTCCTTTTTTTCTTGCCGCCTGATAAGGAATGCCGCTACTTGCTGACCGACAACCAGTGTTCGAGCGCCCGGGCCAACTGATCCGGGCAGGACGTGTCGCGACCTTCGCAGGGAATACCTTTCAGTTTGGTGATAACATCCTCGACTTTCATGCCAGTGACCAAGCGGCCAATGCCTGTCAGATTGCCGTCGCAACCATCGGTGAACTCTACTTTGCACAAAACCCCATCCGCCACCTCGAAACGAATTTCGGTCGAGCAGGTCCCCTGGGGATAATAAGTCTGGGTCATTATTTCTCCTCCAATGTTTTGATACGCTGTTCCACGGACGGCCGCAACAGATCGTTCGGCGGCGCCAGCTGCAAGAATGTCCGGAAATCGCCGAGCGCTTCGGGAATCTGTCCCGCCTGCTCATAGGCGATGCCCCGGTTATGATAGGCCGTGTAATTTTTCGGCTCCAGCTCGATTCCCTTGCTATAGTCCAAAATCGCGTCGTTCCATTGATCCAGCTGGGCAAACACCGTGCCCCGGCTGAGCCAGCCCGGCGCGTATCCCGGATCGATTTCAATCGCCCGGTTTAAATCCTGCAGCGCCAGATCGTACTGTTTCAGTCGGCGATACACCAAGCCGCGGTTGCTCAGAGCCTGCACATCGTTCGGGCTGAGAGTGATCACCTGCGAAAAGTCGGCCAGCGCCTTGTCATATTGCCGCGTTGCCACCAATGCAATCCCCCGCCAGAAATAAGCGTCCGCATGTTTGGCGTCCAGTCCGATCGCTTTGCTGCAAGCCTCAATCGCCTCCGGATATTCAAATGCCGCCGTATGCTTGCGGCACTGTTCCGTCAGGGCTTCCTTGGTCGGAGCCGCCATCACGTCCGGCAACCCGATCGTCCAGATGGTGAAGGCTATCAAGGCGGTCATCACCAAGGTCCGCATGCACAGCCACCTCCCGGTTTCTGGTTATTGAATAACTTCGCCATTGGTGCGTCAGTTCCTGCCGGCATGAATCACGCGGGTTCCGTTTCGCAGCGATTCCAGATCTCACCCAGCACCTTTTCCACAAAAATCTTGGCGATGACCGGGTCAAACTGACTGCCGGCGTGCTGAATCAGCTCCGCGGCCGCTGCGGTCGGCGTCATCGCCTGTCGGTACGGACGTCCGCCGGTCATGGCGTCGAAAGCGTCGGCAACAGCCAGAATTCTGGCTTCCAGGCAGATATCCCGCTCTTTCATTCCTTTGGGATACCCGCCGCCATCCCAGCGTTCGTGGTGTTCGAGAACCGCCCGGGCCAAGTGGGAGAAATCCGTCACCGCTCCGAGGATGCGAAAGCCGATTTCAGGATGTCGCTTCATTTCCCGCCATTCGTCGTTTGTCAGCGCGCCTTCTTTGTTCAGCACATTCTCGTCAATGCCGATCTTGCCGATGTCGTGGAGCAGACCGACGGTTCGGAGTTCGTTGATTTCATGCGGATTCATCGTCATGGCTTTGCCGATCGCCCGGCAAAATTCGCTGACCCGCGACGAGTGCATTTCTTCCCGGGCGTTCTTTTCATTCAAAGTCTTGACGATCACGTGAATCGTGCTATTGCGCATACTGTCGCTTTCCGACAGTTTATTGCGGTACATATTGTCTTCCGCTTGCTTGAAAATTTCCTGCAATTCCGCACCGACGTTATCTTGGGTCGCCCAGCCGAAGGAAACGGACAAAATGATGAATTCTTTGTCCTGCTGTTGGATCACATCCGATATTCGACGAACGATGCCCGCCGCGTCCTCGGCATCCGTTTGCGGCAGCAGCAATACGAACTCATCGCCGCCGATCCGCGCCACAATATCATCCTGCCGGCAAACCGCTTTCAGAATTCCCGCCAATTTTTTGAGCAAATTATCGCCGGCTACATGGCCAAAAGCGTCGTTGGTCAATTTCAGCCCGTTCACATCGGCGATCACCAAAGTCAAGGGCAAATTGCGCTGCGTAGCAAGCCGGGCCAGTTCCTCCTCGTAAAAACGGCGGTTATATAAGCCAGTCAGCTGGTCATGAAAACTAAGATACTCAATTTTCTCCCGTTCCGTGCTGCGTTGGGTGACGTCACGAATAATCCCGATCGCATGCCGACCGTTTTGCAACTGAATGGAAGATAGCGAGGCTTCGACCTTGATGACGCGACCATCGCTGCAAACAGCTTCTGTTTCCGTCGTGATCCCGGTCTCCTCCGGCTGGCCGGCGGCCAAGAACTCGACGAATCGTCGATGAAGCGTCTCTCGTTCCGGCAGCGGCAATAGTATTTGGAAGCTTTTCCCCATCACTTCCGCCTGTCGATAGCCAAAAATTCCTGCAGCGGCCGGATTCCAAAAGCAAAGTTCGCCGGACGGAGTGATCATGATGATCGCGTCCCGGGCGGATTCGGTGATCACGCGCAACCTTGCTTCGCTCTCGCGAATTCGCTCCTCATCCTGCTTTCGTTCAATCGCCACGGCGACCTGCGCCGCGATTGTCGACAAAACGTCCGCGTCTTCCGTGCCAAACGGCGGATCGGCCGCCGCCTTCACCATGCAAATCATGCCGAAGGCAACTCCCCGGGCGTCGAACAAGGGGACGCCGAGGAATTGCTGTGACAAGGCATTTTCGCGCACCGCCGGACTAAGCGGCGCATATTCGCCGGTTTTCATCAGTCGTTCGCATTCCGCCGGGCCAATCTGAACCGTATGTCCCTGCCGCATGACATACTCGGTCAGGCCTTTACCGACCTGCCGCCGCGGCGGGATCACCGACAGGGAGTCGGCGCTGAACGGCACGACGATCTCCCGGGTCGCCGTCGCCAATAAATTGACGTGGAAATGTTGAGCCGGCAACACTTTGCCGATCACTTGGTAGAGACGCTCATAGAAAGCATCCAGATTCGGCGCCGCCAGCACCGACTCCGCAATCTCTCGCAACACCGTCTGGATCTCGCTATTTCGCCGCAGGGCCTGTTCAGTCGCTTTCCGCTCGGTAATATCCCGAATCGCCGGGATGTGAACCGAACGACCTTTCCAAACCAGCGAGGTTGCCATAATCTCCACCGGAAACACCGTACCGTCTTTTTTTCGGTGGTATCGGACGGGAATCTTCACGCAATTCGCGGATATGGCCTGGATGGAGGCGCTCCTCGTTTCGTCCGGCTCCGCGGAAAGGTCGGTATTTTTCATGTGCAGCAACTCTTCGCGGGAATACCCGTACAAATCCACGGCGGAACGATTCACGTCGTAAATATCGCCGGTCCGGTTGTCGATCAAAAACAGTGCGTCCGACTCCATCTCGAACAGTTGACGGTATTTCGCCTCGCTCTCCCTCAAGGTCTCCGCGGCCCGGGTTCGTTCTTCCAGTAGCAACAGCAACCGCCCGTAGAGCATGGTCGCCAACGGGTAAATGATGAGAACCGGCGCTGCAATATCGGCCAGCAACTTCCATCTGAGCGAATCCGGCAACAGCAACATGCAGGCCAACATGACCATATGAACCAACCAGCCGAAGCCGTAAAGAAGTTTGGAATCCAGCTGCCATGAATATTGGTCGTGCAGATGTTTAAACAGAACCCCCAGCGCAGCCGAGGATAGAATGCTGGCCAAGCCGGTCCACTGACCGATGCCGCCCTGCCAAATCCGCAGGGCTCCGGTCATGGCGACGGCAATCGCCGCGGCCTGCCAGCCGCCGAACAACCCGACAATGCCCAACAAAATCGTTCGTCCGTCAAAGGTAAGCCCCGGCGAATAAATCAGGGGAAATATCATGCCGGCCATGGCAACCGCGCCGAACAGAACGCCGGCCGCTACCCGCCCCCGCTGCTTTCGCCAGTCGCCCCAGCCGGCGGCGCCAAGCGAATACAGAAACCCCAGGGCCAGCAACAGCGTGATATTGTTCAGCAGGCTCACAAACAGCTCTTTTGACATTCGCCCCTCCCGTACGGGTATTTTTCCTCTTGCTGATGGATTCGCCTCTGACTCTGCGGGATACATATCACAATATTATTATTAAGTCTTTTCGCCATATTACAAAAAATTCCTTGCCAGAAAGGCAAGCTTACGAAAAAAAAGTCAACGGCATCCGTCGTTGACTTTTTGTCAGTTTGCGAGTTCACTGGGACAATAAAGTTATCTCTGATTTGCCGATGGTGAAGAATCAAACAATTTTCTGACACTGTTGGATGCAATGAGGAGCGCCAGTGTAATCAGCGCAATGGCTACAATTAGCTGCAGTCCGTCGGTAAGAAACGCAAACGTTCCGCTGTAAAGGAGTTTACTGACGATACCATAAATGGACATCAGCAGGGCCAGCAACGTGACCGCAAACATAAAGCCCATGGGAATGTACAGCATCTTCCCCTGCCGGCCGGTTATTTTCAGGAAAACCGCCAGCGCAATCAGCACCAGGGCGGAGCACAACTGATTCGCCGCGCCGAATAACGGCCAAACATTCATATATCCGCCCAGGCAAAGCAGATAACCGAAGAAAAGCGTAATCACCGTGGCGAAATACTTGTTCGTCAACACACGCTGCACTGGCGTCATCCGGGCCGAATCCGTCGTGTTGCCTGCGAATAATTCCTGGAAGCACATCCGGCCGATCCGGCCGACCGAGTCCAGTGTGGTCAACGCCAAAGCCGATACGCACATGGTGATGACACAAGTGGCCACAAAACGGGGCAACCCGAATAAGGACAGAAATCCGCCGACCGAAGCGGAGAAAATCTGAAACGGTGTTCCTTTGGGCATTACACCGCCGGTCGCCGCCGCCCCCACGACAATCAACGACACAACCGCCAGCACTGTCTCGATCATCATTGAGCCGTAGCCGACAAACAGCATGTCTTTTTCGTTGGCAATCGTTTTCGACGAAGTCCCGGAAGAAACCAGGCTATGGAAACCGGAAACCGCGCCGCAGGCAATCGTAATGAAAAGCAGCGGAAACAGAGGCTTGCCGTTGACTTCAAACCCAACAAACGCCGGCAGTTCAATCACCGGATTCGTGAAAACGACGCCAATCACCCCGCTGGCAATCATCCCAAGCAGCAGGAAAGAGCTCAAATAATCGCGCGGCTCCATCAACAGCCACATTGGGAGGACAGCCGCCAAAAACATATACGCAAATACAACATAAATCCAGGTGGTTTTGGTAAAATACAGCGGATAGGCAATCCCCGCCGCCAACATTCCAATGATCAGAATGATGCCGACCGCCAGCTTGGTTCTTTCGCCCAGCGGATATTTTTTTAAGAAAAGGCCGAAGAAAATGGCGACCACGATGTACAGCATGGAAATCGATGCGGCGGCGGCATTGGGCGTTACCAGGGAACCATTGGCGGCAAATCCGTTAAAGGTACTCGCTACAATATCCGCAAACGCGGCGGTGACGAGCAGCGTAAACAGCCAGGAAAATAACAGAAACATTTTTTTGCCGGTTTTGCCGATATATTGCTCGATCAGCATTCCCATTGACTTTCCTTCATTCTTGACCGAAGCGTACAGAGCGGTAAAGTCCTGCACCGCTCCAAAAAATATGCCGCCAATCATCAACCAGAGCATGACCGGCAGCCAGCCGAACATCGCGGCGATAATGGGGCCGGTCACCGGACCGGCGCCGGTAATGGACGAAAATTGGTGAGCAAATACTGTGAATTTCGATGAAGGAACATAATCATTGCCGTCTTCAAAGCGATACGCCGGCGTTGTCGCCTGCGGATCAATGCCCCAGATTTTGGTCAGCCAGCGGCCATAAATGAAATACCCGCCGGCACAAACCATCAATGCAATCCCCAATAAAGTCAAACCCGTCATGATTCCAGAAAACCCCTTCCAATCCTAATCCTTCAATACGCGTCCGCCATGCCGGCAGAACAAGATGTATATAAAAATAGTCCTCGTCTCCCCTCACCTGCCCAAAGAGACGAAGGACTATCCGTTGTGTGGATGCCTTGAGTTCCCAGTTCCTTACAGACCTTGTTTCGCAAGAGTGTTGCCGAATATGTTGTTTGCAGAGATTATCGTTACCCGCCCAACCTGGCGGCGCCAAAACGATCTGTGATACAATCCGCCAAATGTTTACACTATTACAATTTTAAGCACAAATTTATTTTTAAAATGTTAGTATATAATCTACCACCATCGCCCGTTCCTGTCAACAAAGCCTTTATTTAGAGCAGCGAAACGGTTCTCATTCGCCAAACCCTTTATTTTTGCCGTCGATTTATGTTATGGCCATCTTATTTGCCAAACAAGATCAGTGTTATAGAAGCGTCTGGTTGCTCAACAGGATTTTCATCACGTTTGATAATCCTTCCATGCCTTGTCCACTTTAGTGTCGACCAACAAAAAAAACCAGCGATATGTCTCGCTGGCATTGCTATCATTATAATCTGGTGCGGCCGAGTGGATTTGAACCACCACGAGGTTGCCCCCGCCAGCCCCTCAAGCTGGTGCGTCTGCCGTTCCGCCACGACCGCACGTTGGAACTTTGGCTGTCAAATAAAATTGGTGCGGTCGAGTGGATTTGAACCACCACGAGGTTGCCCCCACTAGCTCCTGAGGCTAGCGCGTCTGCCGTTCCGCCACGACCGCACGTTTTAACTGACAAGTGATATGTTACCACACCGGTTTCATCCCGTCAATAATGTTCACGAATGTTTTTTTTTGCGCATTGTACGTCGCCGTTCCTCCCGAGAAAGCCCGCCTGCTCCGTGCGCCATCCGTTATCGGATCCCCCATTCCCAGGCATTCCATAGGTTGCCGGCAAACGGATTGGGCTTGAAGTTCGCCACGCTCCGCTTGGCCGCCGCGATTTCCGCCCGATAATACAAGGGAATGACCGGGACTTCCGCCACCAGTTTTTCCTGCAGCCGCCGGAGCAGATCGCGACGGGAGTCCTGGTTTCGGGTCCGCTGCTCATTTTCCAGCAGCGAATCGACTTCCGGCGAGCGCCAGCCAGCATAATTCTTGCCGACGCCGCGATTGGCCGGGCCGGGAATCCGTCGGGAATGCCAGAGATCGAAACTGTTCGGTTCGGTGCTGTTGACCCAGGCGAACAGTACCGCTTCGAAGCGCCGACTCGGCAAAACCTCCCCGAAAAACGACTTCGCTGCAACCCGCTGAACACGCATTTCAATTCCCGCTTCGCGCAACTGGCGGGCTATGGTTTCCGCCACCAGTTCACGGGGCTTGTCATTATCAGGCAACTGCACGGTGAAAGAAAGCCGGCGGCCGTTCAGGACCTGAATGCCATCATAACCGGGCTGCCAACCCGCCACCTGCAACAGTTCCTTCGCCTGCTGCAGATTTCGGACCGGTTGCTGCGGCAATGCCAGATACGCCCAGGAAAGCGGATGCATATCGGTATATGCCGGAAAAGCTGCGTTTTTCAGAACCTTTTCGATCAGCTCCCGGCGGTCGATCGCCAGGTTGATCGCCTGGCGCACCCGGACATCGGCGAACAACGGCAGATCCAGATTAAAGTCCAGGTGCTCCCAAATCGTTCCGGCCGTAATAAAGGTGTTCACGCCGGTCACAGCCCGGATCTGATCCAGTTGGTCAAAGCCGATGTTGTTCAAAATATCGACTTCACCGATCTTCAATTGGCTAAGCACGATCTGACGATCGGTCACAATTTTGTAGGTCAGCAATTCCAACAACGGCGCGCCTTGATGGTACGATGGATTCGGCGCAAACACCAGGGCGTCGCCCCGTCGCCACTCCTTCAGAACGAACGGTCCCGAGCCGACCGGCAACCGATTGAAATTTTGCAGTGTCAGATCCGCAAAATCCGTCGAGCGGTGCCGAGGCAAGATGTACGGAAACAAATGGTACACATACGCGTACGGTTCCGAAAGACGAATGACGATCGTGGCATCGTCCGGCGCCGACACCGACTGGATCTTTTCGTACCCGTCACGCCAGGCGACCCGGGTCCGGTTGCGCATAATGAAATCAAAGGTGAACTGTACGTCCCGGGCGGAAACAGGCTGACCATCCTGCCATTTCAGGCCCGGTTTCAGGCGATAGGTGACGACCAGGCCATCGCCGCTGATCCCGCCGTTTTCCGTCGTTGGCACGGCCACCGCCAGATCGGGCAGCCATTCCCCCTTATCGTTCTGCAGCAACAACCCGCTGAACAGCAGACGGCCAATTTCCTGCACCGCCATCTGTTCGCTGAGCAGGGGATTCCACGTTTCCGGCTCCACCGCGCTACCCACACTGATTTTTCCGCCGGCGGCGGGTTTGGCAACGCCAGTGTCGGTTTTTTCGGTTTTCCGGCCGCAACCGGCAAATACTCCGACCAGCAGAACCAGCATCAGGATGATGGCTGGTTTCGCAATATATTTCAAGTAGGTTCCTCCTGCGTCCGGTTATCCAGTCGCTCCGTGAGCCGGCTCCAGGCGCTCTCCACCTGTTGCCGCGTTTGCGCCGGCGAACCGGAATTATCGATAACTATATCCGCCCGTCTCGCTTTTTCGTCGATCGGCCACTGGGCAGCGATACGAGCGGCAATTGCTGTTTCGGAATAGCCGTCACGTCCTTGCAGGCGTTGCCGCTGCACTTCGCCCGGCACATATACGGTCCAGACTTCGTCGACCCAAGCATTCCAGCCGGTTTCATACAATAACGGTACATCGAAAAAAACGATTCGGCGCCCCTCTCTGGCCGCGGCTGACGCCAGCTGCTCGGCCCGCTCCCTGATGAGGGGGTGCAAAAGTTCTTCCAGCCATTTACGTTCCCCGGGGTCGGCGAACACGATCCGCCCAACCGCGTCCCGACGCAGCGATCCGTCCCGGTTTAGAATATCCGGACCATAGCGGCGGCTCAGTTCCCGCAACGCCGTTGACCCGGGCAACGTTACTTCCCGGGCGAGGCCGTCAGTGTCGATGACAACGGCGCCCAATTCCCGCAGCATGGTGGCGACCGTGCTTTTGCCGCTGGCGATGCCGCCGGTCAGGCCAACCCGGTACAAACCATCCCGGCTCATGACGGCTTGCACTGGCAATGGGGGCAATAGTGGGTACCGCGTCCGGCGACCGTCGTCTTGACAATGGGGGTTCCGCAGACTGGACAAGGTTCCCCCGCCCGACCGTAAACGCACAATTCGTCCTGAAACGAACCCATGTTCCCTTCGCCGTCCCGATAGTCGCGCAGTGTTGTGCCACCGCTGCCGATGCCCTTTTCGATCACCGCATTAATGGCGTCGTGGAGCCGGATGATTTCCTCGTCGCTGAGCGCGTTGGCCTTGCGTTCCGGGTGCAAACCGGCCCGCGCCAGACTTTCATCGACGTAAATATTGCCTAGGCCACCGATCAATTGCTGATCCAGCAGCACCATCTTTATTTTTCCCTTGCGTTTTGCCAGTTCATTTTTCAGGTACTCGACAGTAAACTGTTCCGACAACGGTTCGGGGCCCAAGCTGGCCAAACCGTAAATCCGGTCCAGTTCATTATGCCGCAGCAAATATAGTGTGCCCAGAGTCCGGGTGTCCGAATACTCCAACGCCTCGCCGTCATTAAAGTAAAATACGACTTTGGCCGCCGTGTTGGCAGGCGTTCCGCTGCTCCGGAAATACAGTCGACCGGTCATCCGCAGATGGATGACCAGCACCCAGCCATCCGTCAGGTAAAACAGCATATATTTGGCCCGGCGCTGGAGGACCCGAATCCGGCGATCCACCAATATCGCCCGGAAATCTTCCGGTGACGGCCATTTGACCAGGCGGGATAAAAAAATTTCAACATCCTGGATCACTTTGCCTTCCACGTGGTGCCGCAGTGAACGACAGATAGTTTCTACTTCCGGTAATTCAGGCATATGCTTCGTCTCCTATTTGGTTTCAGCCCAGGTAAGGCCCTGCTTGATGTCCACCGACAAGGGAACGGACAAATGCACTGCCTGTTCCATGGCATTTCTGGCGAGGTTCTTCACCATGTCCAGCTCGGCCGCAGCGACTTCGAACACCAGTTCGTCGTGAACCTGTAGCAGCATGCGGCTACGCAGGCCTTGGGCCCGAATGGCGGCATACACATCGTTCATGGCTTTTTTGATGATGTCGGCGGCGGTGCCCTGGACCGGCGTATTCATGGCGGTTCGCTCGGCAAACGCCCGCAGGTTGAAGTTGGAACTATTGATGTCTGGCAGATAGCGACGCCGACCGAACAGGGTGCTGACATAACCGTTCATATGCGCTTCCAGCACGGTTTGGTCGATAAATGCTTTGACCGCCGGATAGCGGGAAAAATAACCCGCAATGTATTCAGCCGCCTCTTTACGGCTCACGCCGATTCCCTGCGACAGCCCGTAGTCGCTGATGCCGTAGACGATGCCGAAGTTCACCGCCTTGGCCCGGGAGCGCATTTCGGCCGTTACTTCACCAACCGGCACGCCGAACACTTCCGCCGCAGTGCGGGTATGGATGTCTTCGCCGGACAAGAAGGAACGAATCATCCCTTCGTCACCCGCCAGGTGCGCCAGGATGCGTAGCTCGATTTGCGAATAATCCGCCGAAACCAGCCAGTCAAAACTCTCTCCCGGCACGAACAGCGTCCGGATTTGCCGGCCCAGTTCCGTTCTCACGGGAATGTTCTGCAGATTGGGGTCGGAGCTGGACAGGCGGCCGGTCGCGGTCACCGCCTGATTGAAATGAGTGTGGATACGGCCGGTTTCCGGTCGGATCAACGGTCGCAAGCCATCCAGATAGGTAGACTTCAGCTTGGTCAACAGCCGGTATTCCAGCAGCCTGTCCACGACCGGATGAGCGCCGGCCAATCCTTCCAAAACTGCCACGTCGGTCGAATACCCGGTCTTCGTCTTTTTGCCGGCCGGCAAGCCCAGTTTTTCAAACAGAACCGTTCCCAGCTGTTTGGTGGAATTTACATTAAAGGATTCACCGGAGAGATCGTAGATCTCTTTCAGCAGGGTCTGGATTCGGCGGGCGATTTCGCCCTCCATGCGGTCCAGGCCCGGCAGGTCCACCTGAATTCCCAGGACTTCCATCGCCGACAACGTTTCCACCAGCGGCAGTTCAATGTCCCGCAGCAGTTCAGTTGCGCCCATCCGGTTCAGATCGGTTTGCTGCATCATCCGCATTTCCGGCAGTTCGGCCGCCACCCGAACGGCATACTCCGGCGTTTCCGTTTTTCCGGCGTCGGCAGTCCCGGCAGCCTTGCCCAGATATTCGCTGCGCAGCCGGCCGAACCGATAGTCGGTACCGGCTGGATTCAGCAGATAGGCCGCCACCATGGTATCATACTGCAACGGCGCGCAGGAAAGCCCCTGGCTCTGGCAGATGTTGAAGACCGGCTTGGCGTCGTGCGTGATTTTGGCAACGGCAGGATCCTGCAACAGCGCGAGAAAAACGTCCCAGGCTGCCGTTCCCGCCGCCACATAACAGGCGTCGGACCCGGCGAGGCGGATCCCGGTTCCTATAAATTGGCAATCTGGAACGCGTCCTGCCGTAAGGGCGTAAAAATATAACTCGCCAGACTGGCGGACGGGCTCCAGCAATCGTGTCAGCTCTGCCGCCGCCGTGACCTCCCGGACTTCCGCCGGTGCAGCGTCCGGTGCCGCAGCTTCGTCATGATTGGCGAACCAGCCGGCGACTTTTCCCGGCAAAGCCCGAAATTCGAATTTCTCGGCCACCGTCCTGATTTTCTCCAGGTCCGGCTTCACCGAGTATTGGGCGATATCCGTGGGAACTGGCGCCTGACAGTGGATCGTGGCCAGTTTCCGGGATAAATAGGCCAGATCCCGGTTGGCCAGTATCTTTTCCTTCAGTTTTTCACCCGCGACTTGATCGATGTTGGCATAGACGCCGTCGACCGATCCGAAATCGGCGATGAGTTTTTTTGCGGTTTTCTCGCCTACTCCCGGGATGCCGGGGATGTTGTCGGAGGCATCGCCCATCAGGCCTTTCATTTCAATGACCTGCACCGGCGTCAGCCCATACGAGAAAGTCAGAACCGCGGGGTCCACTTCTTCGAATTCAGAAATCCCTTTTTTTGTCAGCAGCACATGGACATGCTCATTGACCAGCTGCAGCGCGTCCCGGTCGCCGGTGACGATCAGGAACTCCTGCCGCGGCGACGCCTGGGCCGCCAGCGTCCCGATGATATCGTCGGCCTCGAACCCTTCCACTTCCAGGACGGTGATTCCCATCGCTTCGAGCACTTCCCGCGCCATTGGAAACTGCTCGGACAGTTCCGTCGGCGTCGGTTTGCGCTGCGCCTTGTAATCAGCGTATTCCTCGTTGCGGAAGGTTTTCTTTCCCTTGTCGAAGGCTACGACCATGCCGGCCGGCTGCCAGTCGGCCAGCAGTTTGACGATCATGTTCGTGAAGCCGAACACGGCGTTGGTATACTGGCCGCTGGAAGTCGTGAGTGTCGGCAACGCGTAGAATGCCCGGTGAATCAGACTACTACCGTCGACGATAATGAATTTCGAATCCATGGGCATCCTCCTGTGACTTTTGGCTTGCGAACGAGAATTTGTGGGGACGGAACCCGTCTATTTCAGCAACGGCAGAGCCCGTGCCACGACATTTTCCGGTGTGAAGCCGAAATTGGTCATCACGGTCGGGCCGGGGCCGGAAGCGCCGAAATGGTCGATGCCCAGCGAAGCGCCCTTGCTGCCGGTGTATTTGCTCCAACCCATCGTGATCCCGGCCTCTACCGACAGCACCGGTACTCCGGGCGGCAAAACAGCCTGCCGATACGCTTCGCTCTGTTCGTCGAACAGTTCCCACGACGGCATGGAAACCACCCGCACCCGATAGCCTTTCTGCTCCAGCAGGATCGCCGCCTTGATGCTGATTTCCACTTCGGACCCGCTGGCCAACAGAATGATCTGCGGCTTTTTCTGCTCCGCTTCCTGCACGATGTAGGCGCCGTACGGAACGCCGTCCGCCGCTGCATACTCGGATTCCTCCATGGTGGTCAACTTCTGGCGGGTCAGGACCAATGCCACCGGTTTCTTTCGCTCGATGGCCAGTTTCCAGGCCGCTCTGGTTTCATTGGCTTCCGCCGGCCGCAGCACGGTCAGGCCGGGAATCGACCGCAGGCTGGCCAGCTGCTCGATCGGTTGATGGGTGGGACCATCTTCGCCGACGCCGATGCTGTCATGGGTGAAGACGAAAATGGAGTGCGTCTGCATCAATGCCGCCAGCCGCAGGGCCGGCCGCAGATAATCGGCGAACACGAAGAACGTTGCGCCGTAGGGAATCACGCCGCCATGCAGGGCCATCCCATTGACCATGGCGCCCATGGCATGTTCACGGATCCCGAAATGCAGGTTGCGGCCGGCGGGATTGGCCGCGCTGAAGTCGCCCAACCCGTCGAGATATGATTTGTTGGAAGGCGCCAGGTCGGCGGAGCCGCCGATCAAAGACGGCAACAGCCCGGCGAGCTGGTTCATCACCTTGCCGGACGCTTCCCGGGTCGCCATGCCGCCGGCCGGAAACTCCGCAATCTTCTCCCGCCATCCCGTCGGCAAGACTCCGGCCATCGCATTGTGAAAAGCCAGCGCCTCCGCCGGATATTGTTTCTGATACTCGGCGAACAGATTATTCCACTGGTCTTCGCCGTTCTTTCCCTTCTCCACGGCCTGCTGGCAATGGGCGGCGGCTTCCGCCGGCACATGGAATCGCTTGTCGGGCGGCCAGGCCAAGGCTTCACGGGTGGCGGCGGCCGCGTCCGGGCCCAGTGGTTCGCCATGGGCGGCGGCGGTTCCCTGTTTCGGGCTGCCGAAGCCGATCTGGGTCCGCACCGCGATCAGCGACGGACGGTCCTTGTCTTCCTTGGCCAACCGAATTGCTTCCTCGATCAGGTTGAGATCATTGCCGTCCGGTACCGTCAGCACCTGCCAGCCATAGGCCTGGAAACGCAGGCGGACGTTTTCGGTAAAGGCGATGTCCGTGCTGCCTTCGATCGAAATATGATTATCATCATACAAATAGATCAGTTTGCCCAGCCCCAGCGTTGCCGCCAGCGAAGCGGCCTCGGCGCAGACGCCCTCCATCAGGTCGCCGTCGGAAACCAGCGCATAGGTATAGTGGTCGACAATCGGCAGGCCCGGCTTGTTATACACCGCCGCCAGATGTTTTTCCACGGCGGCCATGCCCACGCCCATGGCGAAGCCCTGACCCAGCGGGCCGGTAGTTGCTTCCACACCCGGCGTCATTCCGTGTTCCGGATGCCCTGGCGTCCGCGATTCCCATTGCCGGAACTTCTTCAGCTCCGACAGCGGCAGATCATACCCGAATACGTGCAACAGGGCATACAGAAGGGCGGAACCGTGGCCCGCGGAAAGAACGAAGCGGTCCCGGTCGACCCATTGGGGATTCGCTGGATTATGCTTCAGGAAACGATCCCACAGCACGTACGCCATCGGCGCCGCTCCCAAAGGCAACCCCGGATGGCCCGACTTGGCCTGCTCCACGGCGTCTACCGCCAGGAACCTCAGTGTATTGACGCAACTCTGATCGGTCTGATTCATTTGTACCCCAACCTTTCTTCACGATTTCATTGGAGGCGGCGACTCGCCGCAAATTGCCCCGCCGGTCAGCGCAGGCCGGTTTCGTGCAAAATCCGGGCAGTTTGTCTGGGCTTGTTCATCGTATATAAATGGATGCCGTCGACACCATGTTCCACCAGGTCCACGATCTGAGCGCAGGCGTAATCAATGCCGGCTTTTTCCATATCCGCCGGAGAATTCCCGTAACGGTTCAGCAGGTCCGTCAGCTTATTTGGAATGGAGGCGCCGCATAGTTCGGTCATCCGGCGAATCTGCGCCGCGTTCAGGACCGGCATCACGCCGACCGTCACCGGACAGTGGATGCCGATCTTCGCCAGCTGATCGAGCATGTCATAGAACAGACGATTGTCAAAGAACAACTGCGTGATCAAAAAATCGGCGCCGGCCGTCACTTTTTGTTTCAGCCGTTCCCGATCCTGGGCCAGGCTGGGACATTTCGGGTGGCCTTCCGGATAGGCGGCGGCCGCGATGCAGAAATTGTGGCGCTCCCGGATATGAGCGATCAGGTCTTTGGCGTACTCGTGATATTCCTCGCCATGGCCGCAGGGAATCTCCGGCGGCAGGTCGCCGCGCAACGCCAGTACATTTTCGATGTTCTCCCGTTGCAGCTGTTCCAACACCTCGTCAGTGGTCCGGCGATCTGCGCCGACACAGGTCAGATGGGCCAGCGTTTCCACGCCGTAATCGTTTTTGACCTTGGAGGCGATCTGGACGGATCGGGCGCAGGAGCTTCCCCCCGCGCCATAAGTCACGCTGATGTAGTCCGGACGCAGTTCGCTGAGCGCCGCCAGCGTATCAAAAATCGTCTCGACGGGATAGTCGTGTTTGGGCGGGAAGATTTCGCAGGACACCACTGGTTTTCGGGACTGGAAAAGCTCGCAAATACGCATGAAAAACGTCCTTTCATCGATCTGAAAAAAGTTGAAAAGGCAGCCACCGTCGCAAAGCAACGGCGGCTGCAAACTTGCATGTCGATAATAAATTGTAACAAATCAGGCGCTGATTAGTCCATAGATCGTGATGTCCCGTTTTTGTTCCAGATTGATAAATTGTCCGTCCGTCGTTTTCACCAGCGGCAGCCCGGCCGGGAAGGCCCCGGGATGGACGATTTCCGCCTGACGGCCATCGCTGAGCATCACGATGTTGCCAGTCATGAAATCCTTCACATGGTACAGAAACTTACTGCACACCACCGGATCCAATACATTGAACATCTGCCGGAACAGCGCCTCAACGACATGGTAGGGAGTCGTCCGGCGCCGGTAGACCCGATCCGAAGTCATGGCGTCATAAACATCGGCCACCGAGATGATCCGGGCAAACTCGTGAATGTTGCTGCCCCGCAGATGCAACGGATAACCGCTGCCATCCATCCGTTCGTGATGCTGCAGAACCGACCACATGATCACCAACGGCGTTCGGGGCACCTCTTTCAACAAATAATAGCCCTGGATGGTGTGGCGTTTCATGATGTCCATTTCTTCGGCCGACAATTTTCCCGGTTTGTTCAGGATCTCCGGCGGTACCTGGCTTTTGCCGATGTCATGCATCAGGCCGGCGAAAATCAGATCCCGCAGGTTTTGTCCCTTCAGGCCCATCCATTTGCCAATCACTCCCGATAAGACCGCGACATTCACGGAATGTTCGAAAGTGTAGTCGTCCGTATGGCGGATCATCAGCAGATGGTTCATGACCCCCGGCGCATCCACCAGCGGATCGATCTTTTCATTCGCCAGTTCCTGCATGCGGGCCACCGGAACTTCCCGGAACAGACTGATTGACTTGAATGCGGTCTTGACCAGATCCACCGTGTCCTTATAATAGGCGTTGAATGCCTCCCGGTCGAACGACCAGGGCGTTTCCGGCGCAGTTTCAGGTCTGCTTTGCGGGAGGAGAACCGACACCCGATCCACCCCCCACTGTTGCAGGAGGCGAATCCGATTATCCGTCAGAACGGTCCCCGCGCCCAAAATGGCTTTGCCGTCCTCGGAAGTCATGAGCTCCGCTACAATCATCCCTGCCTGCAGCTCGCTCACGCTATATTTTTCAACCTGTCTGTTCAGCACTTACCGCGATTCCTCCATGAAGCAACCTTTTCCGTTACGAGTGAAGCATTCTGCAAATAGACAGGTTTCGGTTCTTGTCCAGGTCCACAAAATCCCCTTCGCGCGTCCGCACCATCGGCCGGGTGCTGTCAAAGCGGTTGAGGAAAATCACTTCGCCCTGCTGGCCGTTGCTAAGTTCCACAACGTCTCCCACAAAGCGTTGACTCAACTTGTCGATAAATATCGTACAGATCTGGGTGTCCAGTTTGCTGACCATCTCGCGCCGCAAGGTTTCGACCGCTTCGTAGGGAGTCGCCCGCCGGCGATAACTCCGCACCGAAGTCATGGCGTCGAAAACATCCGCCACCGCGATAATCTTGGCATACGGATGGATCTTGTCCTCCCGGACGGAAAGCGGATAGCCGCTGCCGTCGTCGCGTTCGTGGTGCTGCAGGGCGCACAGCAGAATACTGCGCGGCAGTTCCGTATTCTGCTTCAAAAACTTGTAGCCGCGAATCGAATGAAACCGGACCAGATTCATTTCCTCTTCCGTCAGCAGGTCCGGTTTGTTCAGGACCTTTAACGGAATCAAGGTTTTGCCGATATCGTGAAGCATGGCCCCCAAAATCAGCTCCTCGATCTCGCGATATGGACGACCGGCCCAAAGCCCCAAACAGCCGGCAATAATGCCCACATCCACCGAATGATGGTAAAGATAATCCTCCGAATGCGGCGCCATTTGCAGGTTGTCCATCACCGTCGGGTCTTCGATCAACGGCAACACACATTCTGTGACCATCTGGCGGATGTCATCCACTTCAAAGCCGTCGCGGACAAACCGCGCCCGGCCCAAGTTTTTCTTGAAAATCTGCACCGCCGTCTGATAATAGGCCATAAATCCCGGTGGAACGTCCACGGTCGCTGTCGCCGTAGCTGCCGGACTGGCACTCGCTTCTTCGGCCGGCCGTTCGGATTCCGTCGTTTGGATTGCCGGCGGCGGCGGGGCGTCAGAGACCTCTTCCCGGATGTCCACGTAGCGAAATCCCCACGCCTGCAGAGTCTGTATCACCCGCAACGTCAAAACGGCGCCTTCATTCAAAAAATTGTTGCCGTCCTGCGTCACCAGCATCTTCCCAAGAATCATGCCGGGAATCACGTCATCAATCGGCATACGTTGATATACGTAGGTTGACAAACGGAATCCCGCCTCCTAGCTGCTACCGTTTTTTGCGTTCCGGTAAAATGACGGAGTCAAACACGAAGCCGCCCAAAGCATTGGCGTCCATTAATTGTTCCGTGGTCAGTCGGGCCGTAATCACCCGGCTATATGGCACATCTACGAAATCGAACACGATGGTGGAGTCGAACACATCCCGGACAAACGCGACCATGGTCCGTTTGGTGGCACGATTGAACAGGACCAGCAAGCCTCCTTTTTTTATCAAGGAAGGCTTATTGCCGATAACCCAGCCTTTTTCAGCGGCGTCTTCCGACCATTTGATTTCCGGACCTTGCCAGTTGAAACCGGGTTTAGGGGCGATTTTGTCAAATTCCAGCGCCGGCCAGGCCGATCCGGTAGAACCCCGAATGTTTTTATAATCCGCCATTGGGCTGACCTGTTTAGCTCCCGGGGCTCGTATCGGCAAAATACAGCCCTGAAAATGGATTGTCGCGGCGATTTCCGTGAACTTGATCCAGTACCGGGCCGGTTTGCCGTCGCCGCCCATGACCGTCTCAAAAATCAGACCCTTGTCGGTAACCTCCCGGGCGACACCGACCCAAACCAACCCATCGTGATACCCAAGAATAATCGAACCATTCATAGCCTCGGCCGGTTTGTATTTTACCACCCAGCCTTCCCGCTGCGCCCGCGACAGCCAGTCCTGGGCATCATCAACAAACCAGTTCACACCAGGAGCTGGCGCGATTTTGTCGAATTCCCGCAGCGCATAGGTGCCAAACCAGCCATCGGCGTAAAAGTTTTTATATCGTTCTTCCGGCGGTGTTGCAGCCAAGGCTGTCGAGCAAAGGCCCATCAACAAGAATAGACATAGGGCGACAATGAATCCTCTGTCTCTCATTTCGCTGCGCCCCCTCCCAACGTGATTTTGGCAAAATCACATTCATTTCTATTCGGCTTACCTGCAATATTTTCCTGCTTTTTATCAGAATAAAGCCACAAAATTATTCGAGTTTCCCGTTCAGGAAGCGCAAAGACGAAGTCAGCAGGCGGCGTCCGACGGATGAAAAAAGAAGAGCCGTCCTGGCTCTAAATTTTGCAGTCAATTTTATGTTCAGTGTGCGTAATTTTTTCCAGGAGCTTTTCCGCTTCTTGCCGCTTGTCCGGCCGCTTGTTCGGTTCCTGTCGCTCCTGTTTCTTCGCCGGTTCACGCTGATCATAGGCTTGTTGGTCCTGCTGATGCTCCTCCCATGTTCCGCTGCGTCGAACCACCAACGGCAGCCGGCTCCGTTCAATCGGCGGTACCAGAAATGTTTCATCGGCCACGGTGCCCACCTCCTCTGATATTGAGCGCCATCACCAATATTATCGGAATAATGTAAAAATAATTAAATAGTCATTCGTCAAATCGCCGACAAAATATCATTTCATAACCCTGTATGCAAGCAAGGTCGTGCGTTTGCAGCAAAGTGACCTGAACTCCAGCCGGCGATCGTGTTTTTTTGTAAAACCCGCAAACTTGCGATACAATGAGAGAAACAGCCGGGAGAGGAGTGCATCAGCCATGGAAGAATTGCCGCAAGAGATTCGGGATTTTTTTGCCGTCCTGGGATTTGAGGAAATCCCAATCGAGGACGGTCTCACCGCCCTGTCGTTCGAAGAAAGCCCGGAGGGGGAATATGTCCTGGTCACGGATGAAGATGGTGTCCTGCCGCAATCTCTGGACAATCCACTCCTACTCGCCTGCTATTCCGCCGAGGGTGCGTTCCAGTGGAGCACCGGCTTCAAAAACGCCGACCAGTTCCGGGACATCTGGGCACCGGGCCAAACCTACGCGAAAAAAATGCAGGCGGCGGCACACCATCGGGAAGAGTTGACGAGTTCTTCCCCATCGAAAAAATAAACGAATCGCTGCCAAAAACTGTACAGGAGGTCCTCGCCATGAATCGCGGCGTTTTTGAGTTCCGCGGCTCCGGCTTCGGCTATATCTGGCTGCTGGCCTGGACGCTGTTCCTGTCCGTCATAACCGGCGGACTGTTCTTCCCGTGGGCCTATTCCGCCCAGCAGCGCTGGATCGCCTCAAACACGTACCTGAACGGCCAGCCGTTACAATTTGTCGGCACCGGCATCGGCTTTTTCTTCCAGTGGCTGCTCATTCTGGTTCTGACCTTCATCACGCTGGGTCTTTATGCCCCTTGGGGCTATTGCCGCCTCAAGCGTTGGGAAGTCGAAAACACGGTTCTGCCATAAGCAAAGCTTCCAGCACGCCGCCGCCGACAGCCCGCGCTTTGTCGGAGATCGTCCAGCAATGCTGAACTCTGGCCCGCGGGTCGATGTCGCCGATCTTCATATTCTTCGTCACGGTCAGCCCTGGATACAGGACCCCGCGCAATACGCCGGAAATCGCCGCCACCACCGGCGTCGCGCCGACAGTCCCCAAAATGTCGCCGGCGGCAACAATATCGCCGATTTGTTTTTGCGGCCAAAAGGTCCCGTCCGCGGGGGCCGTCACCAATCTTTCCAGGGTATAGCCGCCAATATCGCCAGGAATGCCGGTATTCGGTTCCGCTGCTCCCGTTTCGATCACCCGGCCGAGATCATGTCCCCGCATGGTTTCCACGGCCCGGTGCACCGCCACGCCGGCGGTGAATCCTGGGCCGACGCCGATGACAACCGGCGCGTCATTGAGCGCCGTACCGGTGTTTTTTTTCGCCAGAATGGCATCGACCAACCCCCACGGCTTTGCCTGTTCCCGGATTTGACAGGTTGGATCGATCAGAACCGGAATCAGTCTCTCCCGCAGGCAGCCGGCGACTTCGGCCGGCGTTGCCCGTACCGCCGTAACAGCTTCCACCGTCATCCGACCTTCGAAGACGGCGCTGGCAAACGCCACCGTTCGCCGGATCACCGTCGGCTGGGCAATCTCCGTGATCAGGACATCAAAACCGGACCGGAACAGACGATGAGCGATCCCCGTCGCCAAATCGCCGCCGCCTTTCACAATAATCAGTCGGTTCATGCTGCATCCGCCCTTTTATTCCAAATTCTTTGACCTGCCGGAAATCGCTGAAGGGAGTGAGCCGTGATGGCCGATTCATTGGCCCTGCTGCCGACATTCCGCCGAGTTGCCCGCAAGCCGCAGATCATCACGCTCATCGGCGGCGGCGGCAAAACCGGCCTGATGTTCCTCTGGGCCCGTTGCCTCCGGGAACTGGGAATGTCGGTCGTCACGACCACCACCACCAAATTGTGCGAAGAAACCCCGCCGGTGGTCCGGATCATTCCCGTCGCCTCGCCGGCGGCAGCGCAGGCCGCATTACTGAATCCTTGCGCCGAAACAATCCCCTTGCTGGTCGGTGGCCGCCTGCCGGCCGAAAAAAAGCTTGCCGGCATCCCTGCCGATTGGCTGGACAGGTTGCATGCCGAATTCCCCGCAACCTTTTTTCTCGTGGAAGGCGATGGTTCCGCCGGCCGATCCCTCAAAGGACATTTGCCCCACGAGCCGGTCATTCCGGCCGCCACTTCGCTGCTGGCGCCGGTGATCGGGCTGGATATATTGGGAAAGCCGCTCACGGAAAATCACGTTCACAGGCCGGAAGTTTTCGCCGGCATCACCGGTCTGGCCCCCGGCGACACGATCGACGTGAACGCCATCCTGGCCGTTTTGCAGAATCCCGGCGGCTATTTGGCCAAGGCCCCGTCAACCGCTGCCGTCCTCCCTGTTCTGAACAAACTGGATCTGCTGCCGCAACCGGCTGATGCGACAGTACTCGCCCGGCTGATCCTGACTGCCGCCCTGCCACGGGTCCAGGCGGTCTGGGTCGGCAGCGTTCGCCAGAATCGTTTCAAGGAGTTCACATGATCATCGGCATTATCCTGGCCGCCGGCGCTGCCCGCCGGATGGGAAAACTCAAACAACTGCTGCCGTTGGCGGAAAAACCGATGGTTTGGCATGTGGCATCCGCAGCCTGCCGGTCGCATCTGGCTGCCGTCCGGCTCGTCACCGGCGCTGAAAGCGCCGCCGTGTCCGACGCCGTGCTGGATCTGCCGCTGTCGGTGATCCATAATCCGGATTGGTGCCAGGGGCAGTCGACCAGTCTGATTGCCGGGTTGCAGGGGTTGCCGCCGGGCGCGGACGCCGTTCTGTTTATGCTGGCGGACCAGCCCCTCGTGACACCGGAACTCATCAATTCGCTCATCGCCGTCTTCGAGGCGTCGGGAAAAAGCATTGTCTGCCCGGTTCATGATGGCCAGCGCGGTCTGCCGGTCCTGTTTTCCCTGCGGAAATGGCAAAACGCCCTGAACACGCTGACCGGTGATCAGGGCGCTCGCAGTATCATCGCGGCCCACCCTGGGGAAATCGGCCAGGTCGCCGTGGAATCGCCGGAACTGTTCGAAGATGTGGATACGCCGGACGACTATCGCCGGATGTGCGGCCGGTTCCCGCAGCCGCCTCAATAGTTGGCGCTATATTTTGTGTTGGCCAGTGGCAACTGCGTCCGGAAAATTTTATCGAAATGATAGTAGGCTCCGGCAACCGCCGGGGCGGTCGGAATCGTGGCGATCTCGCCAATCCCCTTGGCGCCGTAGGCAAGCGCCGAGGGGTTTTTTTCGATCAGTTGGATTTTGATCTCCGGCATATCGGTCGAACGGAACAAGCCCAGGGTGCCGAATTTTGCCGTCGGTACGCCCCGTTTCAGCGGGAAATCCTCCTGCAGGGCATAGCCCAGCCCCATGGCGATCGCGCCTTCGATCTGCCCCTCGATCGTGGTGGGATTGATGGCCCGCCCGACATCATGAGCCGCCACTACTTTTCGGAGCCAGCCGCTTTCACTCAAACAAACCACCTGGGTGGCGTAACCGAAGGCCACATGATTCACCGGATGGGGTTTGTCGGAATTCAGGGGATCCGTTTTCCCCGTATACTCGCCGCGGAACTCGCGGCCAGCCAGTTCGGCCAGCGAAGAATTCTGCAGCGCCTCCGCCAGGGCCAGCGCCGCCTGCCGGACCGCCTCGCCGGTGAACAGGGTTTGCCGCGACGCCGTGGTGGTCCCGGCATTCGGCGTCACATCGGTATCCGGCGCGTGCATGGCCACCGCCTCAGGCGGCACCGGCGCGGTCTCGCAGACAATCTGGCGCAGGATGGTCGCCAGCCCCTGACCGACACAGGCTGCCCCGGTCAAAATCTCCACTTGCCCAGCGCGGACCCGCAAAATGGCCCGGCCGGTATCCGGCACACCGACACCGAGGCCGGTGTTTTTGAGGGCACAGGCGATGCCGGCGATTTTTGCCGACTCATATTCGTCCCTGACGGCGAGCAGCGTATCCTTGATCGCGGTGCTTTCATCGGCGATCTGTCCGGTCGCCATCACCGCTCCCGGTTCCAGGGCATTGCGATAGCGGATCTCCCATGGACTCAACCCAGTCAGATCGGCCAGCAGATTCAGATTCATCTCGCTGGCAAAGGTCGCCTGCGGCACGCCGAATCCGCGGAAGGCTCCGGCCGGCGGATTGTTGGTATACACAGCCACACCGTTGATTTCCACGTTGGGAATGGCGTAGGGACCGGACACATGCGTGCAGGCACGCTGCACGACCGGCCCGCCGAGCGAGGCATAGGCGCCGGTGTCCGCAACGATCCGGGCTTTCATCGCCACCAGTTTGCCGGCGGCGTCACAGGCCGTCGTCAAAGCGATCTCCATGGCATGCCGTTTGGGATGCACCCGGATGCTTTCCTGCCGGCTCAGGGTCAGCTTGACCGGCTTGCCGGTTTTTTGTGCCAATAAGGCCGCGTGGTGCTGGACGGACAGGTCTTCCTTGCCGCCGAATGCGCCGCCGACCAGTTTGCTGACAACCCGGACCTGGCTCTCCGGCAGGCCCAGCGTAGCGGCGATGCCATGAAAATCGTCATAAACGCTCTGACTGGCGATGTAGACCGTCAGCCGGCCGTCTTTCCCCGGCACTGCCAGGGCGCTTTCCGGTTCCAGAAAAGCATGCTCGGTCGGCGGCGTCTGATAACTACGGGTCACGACATGGGCGGCAGCCGCGATGGCCTGCTGCACGTTGCCCCGGGAAAACTCGACTTTGCTGAGGATGTTGCCGTCGGGATGGAGCGGGGGCGCGTCCGGCGCCATGGCGGCCTGCGGCGACAGAACCGGCGGCAGTTCCTCATATTCCAGCCGAATCATCTGCACAGCCTGCCGGGCTATTTTTTTTGTCTTCGCCGCGACAATCGCCAGCGCATCGCCGATATAGCGAGTTTCCTCCCCAATGGCGATCATCGCCGGCCAGTCATGTTTCAGGTGTCCCCACAAGCGCTCGCCCGGAATGTCGGCCGCGGTCATCACGGCTTCCACGCCGGCCAGTTCCCGGGCCGACGCCGTGTCAATGGCCAGGATCCGCGCCCGGGCCACGGGAGTCCGGAGAACTGCTGCATAGAGCATGTCCGGCACTTGCATGTCGTCGACATATTCGCCGGTGCCCAACACTTTTGCGGCGGCATCCAGCCGGGCAGCCCGCTCGCCCACTCTCACGGCGGTCAGGCAGGGCACGACCGTTTCGCCCCGCAGGGCAGCGGCCGCCATCAATATGGCCTTTTCAATTTTCACATAGCCGGTACAGCGACAAATATTGCCGCGCAAGGCCTCCTTCACGCGGGCGGGCGACGGATCGGGGTCTTTATCCAACAGGGCTTTGGCGCTGGTCACCATGCCCGGCGTGCAGAACCCGCACTGGACAGCGCCGGCTTCCGTAAAGGCCCAGGTGTAAATCTGTTTTTCCTGCTCCGAGAGCCCTTCCACCGTCAGGACATTTTTCCCATCCACGCGGCTAAGCGTCTGCAGACAGGCCCGCATCGCCAGTCCGTTGATCAAGATCATGCAGGCGCCACAGGCACCTTCGCCGCAGCCGTTTTTCAACGAAGTCAGGCGCAGCGTTTCGCGCAGATATTCCAACAGATTTTCATCTTCCGTCGCGGTCACAGTCCGACCGTTTACTGTAAACTGAAACATCCGATTTCCTCCCCGCTTTTCACCGGTTGACGCGGCAAATATTCGCCGAGCGGGCCTGGTTGGACGACTCCGTCCCGCACCGCGCGCCGGCCGCGAAGCCAGACATCGCGAACCGCACCGATCTGTTCCATTCCTTCGTAAGCATTGTAATCGGCATTCTGCTGCTGGGTCCGGGCGCTGATGATCGCCCGTCGGACCGGATCCCAGGCCACGATGTCCGCGTCGCTGCCGGCCGCCAACACTCCTTTGCGCGGATACAGTCCGAACAGTTTCGCCGCGTTCGTGGATACGGCCGCCGCAAAGTCCGTCAGACTCAGCCGTCCTGCCGCCACGCCATGCGTGAACAGCAGGCCGAACCGGTTTTCCACCCCGGGCGCGCCGTTGGGAATGCGGCTGAAATCCGTTTTTCCCAAGTCCTTTTGCCCGACATAATTAAAGGAGCAATGATCCGATCCCACACAGGACAGGGAATGATCCGCAAGCCCTCGCCACAAGGCGGCCTGGTTTTTCTGGCGGCGCAGCGGGGGCGACATCACGTATTTGGCAGCTTCAAATCCTGCCAGCCCGTAGAGGCTCTCATCCAGCAACAAATACTGCGGGCAGGTTTCAGCCGTCACCGGCAGGCCCCGACGTTGCGCCTCCCTGATGAGTTCCAATGCGCGGCCGGTGCTGACATGGACGACGTACAGGGAACAGCCGGTAATTTCCGTCAAACACAGCGCCCGGTACACCGCCTCGGCTTCCACCGGCTCCGGCCGGGTCGCCGCGTGTTGATCCGGCGACAGCCGTCCGGTTGCCCGGGCCTCGTCGACCAGCTGCCGAATCACGTCGCCATTCTCGCAATGCAAACAGACGCGCAACCCCCGCTCCCGACACACCCGCATGACTTTCAGGAGGCTCGCGTCATCGACCTGCAGCACGTCTTTATAGGCCAGATACAGTTTGACCGAACTGACGCCCTGCGTCTGCGGCAACTCCGCCAGTTCCGCCAGAACTTCGGCCCGGCAGTCGCACATCGCCAGGTGAAAGCCATAATCGGTGAAACTTTTGCCCCGGGCCTTGTCATGCCACTCTTCCATCGCCGCCGCCAAACTGCCGCCCCGGCTTTGCGTGGCGTAGTCGATCACGGTTGTGGTGCCGCCGCTCAGGGCAGCCCGGGAGCCGGTGAAAAAATCGTCCGCCGTAACGGTGGCGCCGGTGTTCAGATCAAAATGCGTGTGCGGATCGATGCCGCCGGGAAACAGATAGCAACCGGTTACGTCAATGACCTCGTCGCCGGCCTCAATCAGGTTTTGTCCCAGTTGTTCGACGCTCCCGCCAAGCAGCCGAAGGTCGGTAAGTTGGACCGAATCGGCATTTACCACCGTCCCGCCGGTCAAGACAGTACCCATATCCTTACCTCGTCAGGCCTTCGGAAACCCGATGGCTTGTACCGGGCAGCGGCTGATGCAAAGGCCGCAGCCGAAACATTCTACCGAATCGATGACCGCCACTTTTTCCTGCAGCCGAATGGCCTGATAGGGACAACTGCGAACGCAATTGCCGCAGCCAATGCAGCGGGCCGGGTCCACGACCGGCGGCACCGCGAAGGTCCGGACCGACCGATCCCGCATCTTGCGCACCGTTAGTCCGATGATGTCGCGGACGGCTGCATAGCCGTGGCTATCCAGAAAATCATTCAGTTCACCGGCGATTTTCCCGTATACCGACGGTCCTTTCAGAATCGCTTCGGTACAGATCTGAACCGCCGAGGCGCCTGCCATCAGCAGTTCCGCCGCATCCCGGCCGCTGGCCACACCGCCGACGCCGAAGATCGGAATCTTCACCATGCGGGCCGCATCAAAAATGCAACGCACAGCCAGTGCCTTGATCGCCCGGCCGGACAGCCAGCCGTAGCCGGTTTGGCTGCCCATGTGCGGCAGGCCGGTTTCCACGTCGATGCCCATGCAGGGACCGAAGGAGTTAATCATCACCAGCGCGTCCGCTCCGGCCGCTTCCACAGCCAGCGCGATTTCCTGGATGTTCGGGTGCGGACTCATCTTCACGAATACCGGGACGTCGACAGATTCCTTCGCCGCCCGCACCGTATCGGTGATCGGCGTCAGGTCATTGCCAATGTAATGGCAGGACAATTCCAACGCGTCGGCGAACGGCCGCACCAGTGGAGCCAGTTCCCGGATCTGTTCCGCCGTGTAGCCGAGTCCGACGATCAACGGAACGCCGGCGGATTTAGCGATAGCATACTCTTGCGCCATCCACTGCTCCTTCGGCAGTTCCGACCACAGTTCGGTGTTCAGCATGCCGATCTGAACATCAGCCATGCAAGGACGCGGGACCTGCGCCGGTTCGACGGAAATCGTTTTGCTGACGATAGCAGCAGCGCCGCCTTTGACAGCGGCGACACAAGCGGCGCCATCGCGCACGGGAGGTCCGGCCGCCGGCATCAGCGGCGCTGCGAAAGAAAGACCACAAATTTTTACGGACAGATCAGCCAATCTCTCATCCCTCCATCGCCGGTTGTTCGCCCGGGCCCTGTGGTTCCAGGCCAGCCATCAACAGCCCCAGAGTCTTTTCATCCGCGGCGGCCGCCGGCAAAATATCCATGATTCGCCCATCGAAAAATACCGCGACCCGGTCGCTCAGTTTCTGCACCTCATCCAGTTCCTCGGAAATCAGGATGATCCCCATCCCCGCCTGGCTAGCCGCCAACAGCATTTCATGCACGTATTCGGCCGCGCCGATATCCAGACCGCGCGTCGGGTACGCCGCAATCAGCACCTTGGGACGACGGGTGATCTCACGTGCCATGATCAGCCGCTGAATATTACCGCCGGACAACTTGCCGGTAGCCGTCATCAGATCCGGCGTCTTGATGCCATACTCCTGGACCAGTTGCTCGCTATGCCGCTGAATCAGGGGGGAATTCAATACCCCGTTCTTGGCGAAGGGAGCCTCCGCATGGTCTTTCAGCAGCAAATTCTCCCAGATCGAAAACGACGGGATGGTGCCCACGTGCAACCGGTCTTCCGGGACATAGCCGAGTCCTTTTTCAATAATTCTTTTCGGCGGCTCATGGGTAATATCCTCCCCGGCGAGGACCACCTTCCCTGAATCGACCGGCCGCAGACCGCTGATCGCCTCGGCGAATTCCTTCTGCCCGTTGCCGGACACCCCCGCAATGCCAAGGATTTCCCCCGGCCGGACACCCAGGGAAATCCCCCGCAAAGCCGGCGTTCCCATATTATTGGTCACGCACAGGTTTTCCACGCACAGGACGCATTCTCCCTGGAACTCCCGCGCCTCGCGGCTGATCGTCTTCGATTCGCGACCGACCATCAGACGGGCCAGTTCCTCCGGTCCCGTATTTTTTGTCAGCACTTCGCCGACCTTTTTGCCGTCCCGCAGGACGACGACCCGGTCGCTGACCTCCATTACTTCGTGCAGCTTGTGGCTGATGATGAAGACGGCGTGGCCCTGCCGGGCCATGTTTTTCAGCAGAACGATCAGGTCCTGCGCCTCCTGCGGGGTCAATACCGCCGTCGGTTCATCCAGAATCAGCAGATCGGCGCCCCTGTACAGGGCTTTGATGATTTCCACGCGCTGTTGCTCGCCGACGCTCAGTTGCCAGACGTAGGCGTCAGGATTCACCGTCACACCGTAAGCCGAGCCGATTTCCACGATTTTTCGGGCCACCGGCTCCAGGTCGAGAATCGCCCCTTTCGCCGACGGCATGCCCAACGCCACATTTTCGCTGACCGTCAGCGTGGGCACCAGCATGAAATGTTGGTGCACCATGCCGATGCCTTTATCGATGGCTGCCCGGGGAGAGTCGATGCGAACAGGTTCGCCGTCGATGAAGATGCTGCCGCCGTCGGGCTGATACAGACCATAAAGGACATTCATCAGCGTCGTCTTGCCGGCGCCATTTTCGCCCAACAAGGCCAATATCTCGCCGGCCGCGATCTTGATCCCGACCTGATCATTACTGAGCACTCCCGGAAACCGCTTGACGATGTCCCGCATTTCCAGGCTGGTGATCCTGTTGTTCATTGCTCCACTCTCCCGGTCAACCCTTGGCGTTTATTTCGACAACTCGATTTTTACCGTGCCGGCGGCGATGTCTTTCTTCGCCTTTTCGATCGCTACTTTCACATCCTGGGGAATCTTCGCTTCCAGTTTGGGATTGTACTTGAGTTCCAGCATCCCGTCCGCGAACGACAAGGTCAGGTGCTGACCGCCCACTGTGCCTTTCTTGCGGAGGTCGATGATTTTGTTCAGAACTTTTTCCCAGTTGTACACTTGCGAAGCGAGAACCGCATCCGGCGCAATCACGCTCTGGTCCAGGTCGGTGGACATCCAGTAGGTTCCCGGCTTGCTGGCCACGGCCTTGACGGCGCCCACCGCCTGCTGCGACGAACCGGTCAGAATGTCGGCGCCGGCGTCCATGTGGGTCTTGGCAATTTCGCCGGCTTTGACGATTTCATTGAACGAGCCGGTATAGGCGATCCGGGTTTTCACGTCGCCGCCGGCGGCTGCGACGCCCATCTGGAATCCCTTGTTGTACTTGACCGCGTCGCCGGCTTCCACCGGTCCGACGATCCCGACGATCTTGGATTTGGACATTTTGCCGGCGAGCAGGCCCATGACGTATGCGCCTTCCTGCGCCTGCGGATCATAGGCGAAAATGTTCGGGCCGGTCTGGAAGCCAGTACCGTAGGCAAACGTGATCTTCGGGAATTCCGGGGCGATTTCCTTCACCACGCTCTGGTATTGAGCGCCATGGGCAATGATGATGTCGAAGCCTTGGGTCGCATACTGCCGAATGGCGGCGCCGGCATCCACCGGTTTGCCCATCCGTTCGCTGACGGCCAGTTCCATGCCGTCTTTGGACTGGGCCTGCATTTTTTTCAGGGCGTCATACATGGATTGACCCCAGGCCATGTCATCCACGGTGCTGGGAAGAACGAGCGCGATTTTGAGCTTCTGTGTTTTGGGGGCTTCCGCTTTCGGGGCGGCCGGTTTCTGGTCGCCGCCGCAGCCGGCTACCAGCAGGGAGAGCGACAGTACGAGGGCCAGGATCAATGCAAGCAGTTTTCGGGTGTTGTTCATTTGTCTTCCTCCTTGTTTTTGCATCTGTATTATCCATTGCGTTTCGTTTCACTTCCCGAACGAAACACAAGACAGACCCCAATTATATTTTTTCTCTTCACAGGAATACGCTGAATCCTTTCGGTTGCTGTAGATTTTCACCGAAATTCGTATCGTCTCGTAATTCAATTTTTCGGTCGACCCAAATTGCTCCATCCGTCGCATTGGGTCTAAAATCGACATCCCTGTTGATTTTTCCGACAAATTTTCATCACTTCGGCGACGAATTATACGGTTCAAATCTAATGTAACCTTCATGATTCAGTGTATTCCTGCTCCTTCACGTTGATGCAGCGGGGCATGAGATAAGCGGAGGTTAAGCGAAGCGTCGAAGCGTTCTCATCACTGCTGCCGAAAAAGTCCCGCGTTTTTCTGCGACCATCTACAGCAACCGGAATGATTCACCAACGCCAAGAAAAAATCCTTGAACCGCTTTTTCTCGGTCAGGCTCAGCCCCGCACGCCGCGTTCGTAGGGACGCCCCAGCGCCGCTGGCGGCCAGACCCGGCCGAACGAAATCATCAACGCCGCGATCGTCACCACATAGGGCAGCATCACCGCGATTTCATACGGAAAATTGATTCCCAGCACCTGCACCCAGAGCTGGAATGAGTCCGCCATGCTGAACAGCAGCGATCCTGCCAGAATCCCCCATGGGCTCCAGCGGCCGAAATATACCAACGCGATGGCGATGAAGCCCCGGCCGGCCGTGATATTATCCGCGAACATATGGGTGTTGGCCACCGTAAGCGTCGCTCCCGCCAATCCGGCCAGAATGCCGCCGATCACCAGACACTGGTAACGCATTTTTGTCACGCTGACGCCCAGCGTATCCACCGCCTGCGGCGTCATTCCCACCGCCCGGACGCTCAGGCCCCAGGTGGTGCGGAACAGCACGAACCAGGAAAGCGGCACCAGCAGGAAGGAAAAATAAACGATCACGTTGTGGTCGAACAACATCGGGCCCAGAACGGGGATATCGCCGAGCACCGGAATCTTCCAGGGTTTCAGTCCCTGAATCGTCTGAATGCCGCCGACATACAACCGGAAAAACAAGCCGGACAGGCCCCAGCCCAGCATCGACAGGCCGATCCCACTGATTCCCTGCTCCGCCTGCAGTGTTACGCTGACGAAAGCCATCAACAGTCCCATCAGGGCACCGGTCACGATCGCCGCCGCGATGCCCACGACCGGGGAATTTGTCACATAAGTCGCGTAAAAACCGCTGAAGGCGCCCATCAGCATGATGCCTTCCAGCCCCAGATTATAAACGCCGGACCGCTGCGTCAACATTTCGCCCAGTGCCGCCAGCAGGTAGGGAATCGCCAGCCGGATGCCGGTCGCGATGACGCCGATGAGGATGCCCTGCTCCAGAAAATCCGTCATGTCACGCTACCTCCCCGGAACGGCGGCGGCGCCATGTTTTGAGCTGTTCGAGCAGCTCCGGCCGGCGGATGAGAATGTCGCTTCCCACCACAAACAGGATAATGAAACCCTGGATCACCATCACGATGGCTGCCGGAATACTGACGGCCCGCTGCATCATGTCGGCGCCCAGAATCAACGCCCCGAACAGAATAGAGGCCGGAATGGCGCCAATCGGGTGCAGCCGTCCGAACAAGGCGGCGACGATGGCACTGAATCCGTAGCCGGCCGAAATATCCTCCAACGCCCGATGGTGGACGCCCAGCACTTCGACGGTCCCGGCCAGGCCGGCCAGTGCTCCGGCCAAAAACATCGACAGTACCATATACAACGGCACATTGATTCCCGCATACCGCGCGGCCTCCGGTCCGGCGCCCACCGCCCGCAGGCGGTAGCCCACCGTCGTTTTCATCAGCAACACATAGACCGCCACGGCCAGCACCAGTGCCAGAATGAATCCGGTATTCAGACGGGTCCCCGGGATGAGGCGGCTCATCCAGACGGCATTGGGCACCAGCGCCGTCTGCGGCACGCCCGTTCCGTACGCCACCTCCTGCGGATCAATCAGAATCCCCCGGATCAGCAGCAGATACAATTGGGCGGCGATTTGGTTCAACATCACGGTGCTGAGAATTTCGTTGACATTCAGCCGCGCCTTCAAAAAGCCGGCAATCCCGCCCCAAAGCCCCCCGGCCAGGGCCCCGGACAGCAACACCATCGGAAACAGGACCGGCGCCGGCAGCGATTCGCACTTCAGGGCCACCCCGGCAGCGGTGATGGCACCAATGAGGATCTGCCCTTCGCCGCCGATATTCAGCACTCCGCTGCGAAACGAAATGATGATGCCCAGTCCGGTCAACAACAGCGGTGTCGTCCGCACCAAGGTTTCCGTCAGGCCAAAGCTGCTGGAAAACGGTCCGGTCAGCATGACTTTGTAAGCCCGCACCGGATCCGACTTCGCCAACAGAATGAAAATCGCTCCGATCAGCAGCGCGCCCAGCAACGCCGCCAACGACACCAGGATGGTCCTACCCTTCACCCACTGCAGCCTCCCACTTGCCAAAATCGTATAAACACGTCGAAAAGCAGCCTCGCCCTGCGGCGAACGCCATTCCGGTAAAAAACGCCCTGCGGCGATGCACCCGCAGAGCGTCCTCGCTCCAAAAGACAACTGTACTCAATTCCGTTCTATATGATATCGTATTTTGCGTCACGCGTCCAGTGAAACCTGTGCGCTGTATCAAAATCGCCGCCATAGTTTTTCGGCCAGTTCCCGGGCCCGGGCGAAGATTTTCCGTTCGTCGGCCGTGAGGATTTGACGGTCCCGCATGACGACTTTCCCATGGATCACCGTGGTCGTCACCGCCCGGCCGGTCAGGCCGAACAGTACATGACCGTTCAGATTGTCCGCTGTCAGCGGTGTCGGCGGCTCGTAATTCACCACGATGATATCCGCCAGGGCCCCCGGCATAAGCTGGCCCAGCGGCTCGCCGAAACAGGCCGAGGCAAACTCGGCATTCCGCCCAAACAGCATCTCATGCGGTTCCGCCCAGGCGACCGCCGGACTCTGATGCTGATGCTTGTGCAACAAGTTGGCCACTTTCAGCGACTCCAACATGTCACATGTATAACCGTCCGTGCCAAGGCCCACCCGTACGCCTTGCCGGGACATTTCCAGCACCGGCGCGCAGCCGACGGCGTTGCCCATGTTCGATTCCGGATTATGCACGACGAACGGCGTTTCGTCGCGGAGAATCCCGATCTCCCGCTCATCCACCTGGACGCAGTGCGCCGTGATGGTCGCCGGATTCAGCAGGCCGAAAGACTGCAGTCTCTCCACGACCCGTTTGCCGAATCGCCGCTGGCAATCCTCAACATCGGACAACGCCTCCGCCGTATGAATATGGCAGCCGGCCGCCAGTTCCGCGGCGGTATCCGCGCAGCGCCGCAACAAAACGTCATTCAGCGTGAACGAGGCGTGGAGGCCGAACAAAGCGCGCCGCAAACCGTTTCGTTCGCGCCGGCAATGCAGGATATAGTCCTGGTTTTCCGCGATCCCCTGTCGGGCGATCTCCTCGCCGTCACGGTCCGACACCTCATAGCACAGGCAGGTCCGGATCCCCAGCGCGTCAGCGGCCTCCGCCAGCCGGAACAAACTACCCGGCGCGCAGTGGGGACTGGCATGATGATCGAAAATCGTGGTGACCCCGTTCCGGATGCAGTCGATCATCGCCACCGCCGCGCTATAATAGACATCCTCCAGCGTCAGAGTCTTGTCGAGACGCCACCACAGCCGCTCCAGAATCTCCTGGAACTGTTGCGGCGACTGCGCCTTGATGTCCATTCCCCGGGCGAAGCTGCTGTAACAGTGCATGTGGGCGTTGATCAGGCCCGGCATGATCATCTGGCCCGCCGCATCAATCCAGTCAGCCTCGGGATATTGGGTTCGCAGTTCCGCCGTCGCCCCCACGGCAACAATTTTATGATCCCGGACCGCCACGCAGCCATTTTCCAGAACAAGCGCCGCCGAATTTCGCGTGATCACCCGCCCGTTGCCAATCAACAGCATCTCGATTTCCTCCGTTCATAAAGACTGCCGCCCGGTCTTTCGCTGAGCTTATTCGTCCTGAAAAGCCAGGCCGTTCTCCTGCAAAAGCTGCCGCACCATGAAATAGGTTTCGTTGATCAGACGGGGGCACCGCGTCAACCGATTCCAGGGATCGCCCCCCAGGATCGTGTTGCAGTCGATCCCGCCGAATTCTTCGCCGAAACCGGCTTCGAACCATTCCACCAGTTGCTGAATCATCAAGTTCAGCGAACGCTGCTCGGTTTCTTCCAACCGACCCCGCCCGGCAAACAGTCCCAGCAGGCAGGCGCCGCCGGCCAGTGCCCCGCACGTTTTCCCCTGAAAACCGAGTCCGCCCGACAACCCGTTCATGGCCCGGATTAAATCCGGATCTTCCTTGCCCTGGTGCTCCAGACCCATGATCAGCAACACCTGGGCACAGTGAAAGCCCTGCAGGTGCAGCTGTGAGATTCTTGTCAATTCGTCCATCCGGGTTCCCCCCTGTAAACGTCTTCACAAAGCGACAGCGTTGATGAGCTTGAGCTGTGGATTGATCCCGTTATACTGAATCAAATTCACACAGGAAAAATCCTGGGAAATGCGAAACAAGTTTGCAATCGGCATCCCCAACAAATGGCACAAAATCAGCCGATTGACTCCGGCATGACCAACAATTGCCACCGGACCGTCCGTTTCGGCTACTATCTTCTGATATGCCGGCAACACCCGCTGTGAACAATCCGCAAAGCTCTCGCCGCCACGAATCCGATAATAGGCGATGTCTCGGCCGCGTGCCTCGAATTTTTCTGGAAACCGTCGGATCACCTCGGCAAAGGATAGCCCTTCCCATTCCCCCAGATGGATTTCCCGCAATTCCGGGCGGACAAAGACACGACCGCCGCTTCCTTCCGCCAGAATATCCGCGGTTTTTTGGGATCTCTGCAAGTCGCTGCAAAAAAAACTTTGAATTCCCGCCGGCAACAAACGTTCCCGTAAGCGTTCCGCCTGCCGAATTCCTTCCTGATCGAGCGGCACGTCGCATTGCCCGATGTAACGGCGTTGCTCGCCGGCGTTTTTTATTCGCGCGTGTCGCAATAAATACACCAATTTGGATCCCGCCATATTTTCACGTCACTTTCCTGAACAGCCGCTTCCCGGACACCGGCAGCACCCCATCGTCACATTCGCGGCTATCGGCACGCAACTCCAGGCAGCCTGCCGCCCGGGCATTCCGAACTGTTTCGATCCTCTCCAGTTCCGCTTCCACGGTTTCCCACATGCTCGACCGCCCGCCAAGCGTCAGTACCGATACGGCCAATTTCACACGATGACCATCCACCGCTACTGTCGCCGTATAATCGATCGTCCCCGGAACGGCAAACACGCCTTCGGCAATTTCAGACAACCGAAGTGTCCCGTCCGTTGGCAACCGCAAAATTGAATCCAGACGCCCGCCCAGACGGTCTAGGCGCTTCAGCGAACTGCCGCAGGCGCACGGCTCCGGCAAGATTCGGGACAAATCGCCGGTTCGGTAACGGATCAGCGGCATCCCCCGTCGGGTCAATGTGGAAAACACGACTTCCCCCTCGCAGCCGTCCGGCTGGCGTTCCCCCGTATTCGGGTCGACCACTTCAAATAAGAGATCCGCCTCCCGCAGGTGATACCCCGAATGCGCTTCGCATTCCACGCCGCCGCCCAGTCCCATCTCCGTCATGCCGTAATGATCGAACACCCGGCATCCCCAAAGTCGCTCCACTTCCCGGATCAAGGCCCCCGGGGCATAGTCCGTGCTGAGCAAAACCGTACGCGGAAATTCAGCCAAGTCAACCCGCCCCGTGGTGTACCGCGCCAGCGCCAGAACCTGCACCGGACTTCCCACTACCGAATCCGCCCGACTCTGCCGCATAAACCGCGCCGCCGCTGCCAAATCTGTCACCCAGCCGTAAGGCAGGGAAGCCGCGCCCAACCTCGCCAATGCCTGCGCCAACAAATCGCCGACACTGCCAGGCCGCCGGCCTGGCAACAGAATCAGCACCCGGTCCCCCGGTCTGGTCAAGGTGGACATCCCTGCCTGAAAAAAGTCCACTGTCAAGGACTGATCGTCCGCCGTAAACCAGAGCCGTTTCGGCTCACCCAGCGTTCCCGACGTGTCCAGCGTGACCACCCGGTTGATCCGGGACTGGGAAACGCAGAGCATTTGCGCGCCCCAGCTCCGCAAATCCGTCGCAGTCGCAAACGGCAAGCTGGTCAGATCCCCAAGCGTCCGGATGCCTGCTGCCGCGCTTTGCCCCAGATGCTTCCGATAAAACGGACTGTTGGCTACGGCAAAACGGACCGTCGCCGATAGTTTGTCCAACTGATAATTCTCCAGTATCTGCCGGTCCAGTCGTTTTCCAGGCAAGCCCAGCCGAGTCGCCGTCCATGCGTCGAGCGGCGTCATCGCCGTCATTCTTGTGCAGTTCCCAGCGACAGCCGATACAGGGAACGCCCGTCATTGGCGGTCAGATTATAAGCGCAAAACGGGATGATCCGTCCCACCGGGGAAACGACATGAATAAAGCACTCCCGCAACCGCTCCAGATCCAAAGTCCAGGCATCCTGGAACGCCATGCCGGAAATGCAAAAGGAATAACGCTCCACCCGGTCCAGAAATTCATCGAAGCTTGCCGTATTGAGTTCACAGTCGCAAGTATTTTCGGCAACGGTTTGATCTGTCGCGCCAGCCGAACTTTTTGATTCGGGCATTGACCATTTGCGAGCCACAAAATCACGGGCCCGTTTCGTCCCTTCCGCCGGCGGCGCCGACCCACAACAGCCCCGTTCTCCCGGCGAATTCCAAACTTTCATTGCGCCGTCCGGCATCCGGACATAATGCCCCTGAAACGAGCAATAGGCGTTTTCCGCCTGGGGCGGGTGCAGGCTGACTGCCGGTATCATTCCGCCGGTCTGCAGCTCGATCGCCCGCATGATTTCCGGCAGCGTAATCCGGTCTTTATCGGCAGGAGCCTGGGGATAACGGCCAAAATAACTGACCGGTTGGAAATGCACGCCGCGAACTGTCGGCATCCGTTCCAGAGCAAACTTTACAATTTCGCCGAGATTCCCGTCATTAATCCCCGGAACCACCGTCACGGCCAGGATCACGCCCAGTTCCACGGCGGAGCAGCATTCGATCGCCCGCTGTTTTTCCGCCAGCAGCCCCGCCCCGCGAATCGCATGGTAAATTTCGTCATTCATGCCATCGAACTGCAGAAACACGCAGGATAAGCCGGCCTGTTTCAAACGGCGGGCATAGCCGGAATCAGCGGCCAGCCGCAGCCCATTCGTATTCACCTGAATAAAAGGAAATCCCCGGGAACGTCCCAAGGCAACGATGTCCGGCAAATCATCCCTCACTGTCGGTTCGCCGCCGGACAGTTGGATGTTGAAGGGGCCACCGGCTGCCATCAGTTTTTCATACCAGCGTCCGATTTCCCGTATCGTCGGGTCAGGTGGCGCCCCTGCGCCGGATTGCGCAAAACAAACCGGACACCGCAGATTGCAGCGTCCAGTGACTTCCAACAATACGCAGCACGTCTGCCGGCGATGGTCGGGGCATAATCCGCACTCAAAAGGGCAACCACGGCCAGACGGACTGTCGCCAAGCGGCGGCTGCCAGATAGAATGCGCCGTCTCTCCCCACTCCGTGTATGACGGACTATTGCCGCGCCAGATCACCGTCCGAAAGGGTCCATGTTCCTCACAGAATTTTTCCAGATAGACGTCCTCGCCATATTGCACCCGGCTAGCCGGAATTCGTTGCAAGCAAACCGGACAAACGCTTTCCGTCCAGCCCAACACTTTACCAGTCGATTGTCGCGACACTAATGGTTCCTCCTGTTGTCCGCATGCCCGAAAGTATTGTCGCCACCGGCGCACCGATTTTCTCTTCCACTCCCGACAGAATTGTCTTGGCGACGATAAACCGGTGAAAAATCAACGGGTACAGTTCATGCCCCGGCGGATATTTCATCCATGCCGGCACAAACCGCTCGTCGATCGTAACCAGTCGGTCGCCTTGAACCAGTTTGTCCGCCAAGTAAACAACCGCAGTCTCATTTAATGGCTCTCCGAGCTCATAATCGAAGTCCATGTGCATCGCCACACTCCCGGCCACCGCCGGAAATCCCAGGCTGCATAATATGCGGGCCCCGATCCGGGCATGGTTTCGCCGGACTTTTGGCTTCGCCAAGTCGTGCAAAAGTCCCGCTGCCCCGACCCAGGCTGGATTCAGCGCCACCCCTGTCCGGTTCAGTGCCGCCGCAATCTCACAGGCCACGTTCGCCACCAACCGGCTGTGCCGAATCACTTCAGCGGAAGTATGCCACCGCGACAAAATTTCTTCGCATTCGGCCGGCGTCGGAATCCCCCGGTTATCCGCCCATTCTTTAAGCTTACTGTAGTCTTCCGGCGTATCCATATCCGCCACTACGCCTTCATCGACCACTGCGACATCCCGCGCAACCGTCTCCTGTTCCGCCAACAGCCCCCGCAGCCCTTCCGGTCGTTCCTGCGTCCGGATTAGCGGAATCAGACTGGCCGCAATTAGTGGTGGATGGCCGCGCTCACCCCGAAATGTCGGATAGGTCACGGCTGCACCATGCTGATGAAAATCCCGCAGCAACAAGCGAAGGCTGTGACTCCTGACCAGCGGTACATCCACCGGCCAGAGAAAAAACGCCGCCGTATCCGCGGCCAACGCCTGGACTCCGGACTGCACCGAACTATACATGCCGGCCGCATAGCTATCATTCATAGTATGGCGCAATCGGTATCGCGTCAGTTCCGGTAACAGCTCCGCCGCCCTGTATCCTGTGACCACGATCACATCTTCGACCCCGGCCTGACGCAATGCAACCGTCACTCGCCCTATCGTCGAAGTGCCCGCCAGTGGCAGCAGCGGCTTGAATTCTCCCATGCGCGAAGAAAATCCTGCCGCCAGCACAATGGCCGACACTTTGGGCATTACCGGCATGAGTCCTGCGCCGCCCGCACCTTGATCAATTCGCCGACAATGCTGACCGCCAGCTCCGCCGGGGTTTCCGCCCCGATATCCAGGCCGATCGGCGAATGCACCCGGTCAATATCCCGCTGTGAAAAACATTCTTCACGCAAAGCCTGATATATCTTGTCCCGTTTGCGTCGGCTGCCAATCATGCCGACATAGGCGGCCGGTGTCCGCAATGCCTTGGCCAGAACGGTTTTGTCGAAAACATGGCCCCGGGTCAAGATCACAATAAAACCGGTTTCATCGACCGTCAACCCTTCCCAGTTTTCAAAGGAATCCATCACCCGGATTGCCGAGGCGACCGGAAAACGGGTCTGATTGGCGTATTCCTCCCGGTCGTCCAGTACCACCGTCCGAAAGCCGACATTCTCGCAAAGCGGCACGACCTGCTGGGACACGTGGCCGGCGCCGAAAATGAAAACAGTTCGTCCCGGCCGGATCGGCTCGATCAAAAATCTTTCTTCGGCGGCGACTTCGGTATGGGCCGGCAACTTACCGGCAGAGGCCAGCCATTCATCCACCTGGTCGCTCTCCCGGTGCAGCCGGCCGGTCACGGACCGGTCCGCACCAATCAGGCAAAATTGTCGGTCGGCCACATTGTCGCGGCTGCCGATTTCCGTGATCAGCCAGCCGGATTCCCGCCGCCCCAGAGCCCCGGCCGTCGCCTGGCAGACGATCAGATTGTTCCTGTCCGCCGCTGTCAAAAGCTGCAGCCAAACTTCGCCGCTGCCGCCACAGATCATATCCATCGCCGCCACATCGTTGCCGGTCAGCTCAAACCGATGAATCACCGACTGGCGGCTGTCAAACAGCCGTCGGGCTACCTCGACCGCATCGTGCTCCAGACGGCCGCCGCCGATCGTGCCCAGAATCGAGCCGTCCTCGCGCACCAGCATCTTGGCGCCGGCCGTCCGCGGCGCCGACCCCCGGGCTTCAAAAACCGTGGCCAGTACGACATCCCGACCGGCCTGCAGCAGCTTCGCACACTCTTCATAGATCTCGAGCATCAGCCTGCCTCCCGTCCCACAACCTCATTTGTCTTCCAGCGCTTTCTCCACATCTAGCATCTTGCCGACGGCCAGGCTCTCCGGTACGAACACCTGGCCGCAGCAGGGGCAGCGCGGAAGCTCCACCGGAAAAGCATTATCCAGGTACTGCACCATCACCCGGCCTGGCTCCAGCGGAACGTCACACTTCTGACACAGCAGTTTCATTGCGTTCCCGCCTCCTCCACGACCTGCATCCTATGACTGTACGCATTATGGATGACGAAATGATCACCCGAGGCGGAATACTCCACCCAATAGGTTACGCAACCCGGCCGGAACCGGGCGATATACCTGCCGGTTTCCGGATCCAGCATTTTTTCACCCGTTGCCTCGGCATGGCCGATCACTGCCCGCACATCATCGCTCAGAATCATCCGCTGCTCCATCAGCTCCCGCATTGCCGGCGGTATCTCAATCAACAGTTTTGTTTCTTCCGTCACAACATTCTCTCCCCACACTTCCTGCAACAGGCTTCGCCGCAGTCGCAACCGGTTCTCCCGCCGGTCCGAAAAATCCGGCGGCAAACGGTCCGCCGCCGCAGCTTCCTTGCCCCAGAACAGGTCCAGCAGATAGAACGTACGCTTCCCCTGCCCGGCGAACTGATCCCGGCACATCGCGCAGTAGGCCAGAAAATCGACGTTCGTTTCCGCGCTGCGCCGTTTCAGCATTTTTTTCGTCATTTCCGGGTTTGCGAACGACACCAGGCCGCCGAAGCCGCAACAGCTGGTAAGCTCCCGGGTCGTCGCGGTCTGTTCGATCTGCACCCCCATTCTATTCAACAACGTACGCACACTGTCCTGCATCGTCCGGTCGGCCCGGGCGCTGCAGGGATCATGCACGCAAACGGTCCGTCCCTGTTCGTTGTTCGTCCCCGCCGGCAAATCAAGACCCGCGAGCACTTCCCACAACGACCGAACGGTAATTGCCGGGAGCTGTTCGCGCAAGATTCGCAGGCAACTGGAACAAGCCACGATCAAAACCGGTGATCCCAAATGCCGCCAATCCTTCTCCAACCCAGTCAAAGCTGATTGGAACAGATCCCGCCGGCCGGCCCATTCGGCCGGGGCGCCGCAGCAATTAAGCAGCAGGCCGACGCCGCCCGGCAGCTTTTCGCACAAAAAATTATAGGTCTGGCGGATGTGTCCGGGCGAAGTCGCCGCCAGCTGACAGCCCGGAAAAAACGCGTACCGGCTGTGGCCGGTTCCCGGCTGATGACGGGCCAGAGTACACGAATCCGCCGTGCTGAACGCCAAATCCCGTAACGCGAAGTCGTGGGCCGATTGCGGCATTTTCCCCTTGGCCACCATTCGTTCCCGCGCCTCCCGGCAGATTTTCCCCATATCCAGGCCATTGGGGCAGACAACCCGGCACTGGCCGCAGAGGGCGCAGGAATTGATCATCTTATTGGCAAAATGAATTCCCATCACGATCGAATCATTGTTGTAGATTTCCCGGATGTACTTTTTCGGATAACCACCAAAATGCGCCAAAAACTCGCATTGTTTCACGCATTCGAGGCACTGGCACTGCAGACATCGTTTTGCTTCCGCCACCGCCTCCTCGCGCGAGTACCCCCGGTTTCGGTCTGTCAACGGCGTTGCCGCCACCGGAGTGATCCCTTTCAAATCGGTATACAACAAGGTTTCCTGTGCACCTAGCGGATCGCGACTGGCGGAAATCGAGGCGTTTTGCATAAAACGGTCGACCGAGATCGCCGCAATCCGCCCCTGCATAAGCATGTCAACCGGTGAATCGGCAGATTCGATACCACCGAACAGTTTTTCTTGGTCCGTGCCACCGGTCGCCACATCGACGCTGATCGGCTTGGTTCGGCATTGCTGCCAGGCAACTGCCAATATCACAGCGTCGTATTCCGCCAGCAGCCCATCGCAAGTGATCGTCCCGGTATCCGCCACCGGCGAATGGAAACATATCTTTACCCCAAGTTCCGGCAAAAGCGCCAAATCTTGTTCCAGACAGGTTCGGGGCAGAATTTCTTCGCTATAATCTCGCAACCGACCGCCCAGCCGATCACCGGCCTCAAAAATCGTGACCGGATAACCCTTGCGCGCCAGATCCGCCGCTGCGGTCAGTCCGGGCAAATTTCCGCCGACAATGGCCACCCTGCCCGACTTCCGGGGAGGGATCGGCGCTTTTTTCGGTGGTTTGTCGCAATAGGTCACGCACGCCTGTTCCAACGCCCGGATTAGGATTCCCTCGCCCACTTCATTCCGTTTGCAGGCTCGGCGGCAGGGTTCGTCGCAGATGCGGGACAAAATCCGCGGAAACGGAATCGTTCGCGCATAGAGCGCAAACGCGCCGGCAAAATCCCCCCGGGCCAGCGCCGCGATCATCCCCCGCGCATCCACGTGCAGGGGGCAGGCAGCCGTACAGGCTGGCGGCTGTTCCTGGATACACTGGTTTTCCCAGTCCCTGGACTGCGTTCGTTCCATGGCGCTCTCCTCATAAGCGGAAACGAACCGGGAGATGGTTTATCTCCGGTTCGTTTCCGTATTTGTGTTTATGTGGCGTTATGGTACGGTCATGCCATTACTTTTTGGCTTCCAACGCTGCCTTGATGACTTCCGGCAACGCCGGCACCTTGGTAATCCGGACGCCGCAGGCATTATAGATCGCGTTCAGAATCGCCGGATGCGGAGCCGTCAGCGGCGCTTCGCCGACGCCGGCCGCCCCGAACGGGCCTTCCGGACGTGGCGTCACGTTGTAGATGATCTCGATGTCATCCGGGATATCCTTCGGATACGGCAGGCCGCAAGCCGCCAAACTGGTGTGTTTCTTCAGGTCTTCGAAGTCCTCGCTCAGCGCCAGGCCGATCCCTTGGGCCAAGCCGCCGTAGATCTGGCCGTCCACCACCGACTTATTGATGATCGTCCCGACATCGACCACTGTCGTGAACTTGGCGACGGTCGCCTTGCCGGTCTTCATGTCGACTTCGACTTCCGGCATGAAGACTTCATACATGTACACCGGGAAAGGTTTGCCCTGACCGGTGACCGGGTCGCAGGCGGAACAGGCGGCGGCAGTCCATTTGCCGTTATATTTCAGCGGAATTTTCTCGTCGACCATTTCCCGATAGGTGCGATAGGTTCCATCCGGTTTGCGCATGGCGTTCAGCAGCATATCGCAGGATACTTTGGTCGCGTTGCCGGTCATAACATTGGAGCGGCTGCCACCGGCCGGGCCGCTGTTCGGGCAGAGCCCCGTATCATTCATGACCAGTTTGATCTGTTCCGGCTTCAAACCGAGCGGGCGCAGAGCTTCATGCGCAATCGTCATGGCGCCCGCATCGGCGCCCTGTCCATGGTCTTCCCAGGTGTTGGAGAGAATCACGCCGTCCGGCGTCAGTTCAATCGCCGCTTCGGCGCCGTCCGGGCCGTCCAGGCCGCAGCCGTAAATGCCGATGGACAGGCCAACGCCGCGTTTTTTCTCCGGCGTGGAGAGCGCTTGGCAACGTTTCTTGGCTTCTTCATATTTCGGCCGCAGTTTGTCGAACATCTCAACCAGGCAGTACACATCCGGTTCGCAGCCGTTGGGTGTTGTAGCGCCCGGCCGGTACAGGTTCTTGTAGCGGAGCTCGAAGGGATCGACTCCCATCTTTTCCGCCAGCTCATCGATCAGAATCTCCGAAGCCAGGAACGACTGCGGCGAACCATAGGCCCGGAATGCAGAACCCCAGGCATGGTTGGTGCAGACGGTCTGCCCTTTTCCCCGGATATTGGCGATGTCGTAGCCAGCGCCAATGAACTGGGCCTGCCGCAACGTCAGCAGATCGCCAAACTCGGAATACGGACCGTGGTCGATCACCCAGTCGCTCTCCATCGCCACGATCTTGCCGTCCTTGTCGGCGCCGTACTTGAGATTGACGAATCCAGGCGAACGTTTGCCGGTATAGGTGATGTGCTGATACATCGAATACACCAGCGAAACCGGCCGGCAGGTCGCCATACAGGCCACGCCCAACAGCGCTTCCATCGTCGGACTGAACTTGTAGCCGAAGGTGCCGCCGGTCGGGTTCTGCACCAGACGCAGCTTGTCCGGCTCAATGCCCAGGCCCGGGCAGATCATCGCATGATGCAGGAAAATGCCGATACTCTTGGAGTGGATCGTCAGGCGGCCTTCTTCATCAAAGTAGGCATACCCGCAGTCCGGCTCGATCGTCAGATGCGGCTGGCGGCTGCAATAGAAATCGTCTTCCACGACATGCGCCGCTTTTTCCATCAGCGGCTTCGTATCCGCGCCCTTGACGATGCCCTGCTCGTAATAGACGTTCGGCGTGCCGGGATGAATCTCGATCGCATCCGGAGCCATGGCGGCCGGCGCGCTCATATACGCAGGCAGGACCTCCAGATCCACCTTGACTTTCTTGGCAGCAGCCTGGGCGTTGGCTTCGGTATCGGCGCAAACGATGGCGATGGCGTCCCCATACTGGAACACCTTGTCCTTGCAGAGAATCGGCCGGTCCCAACCGTCGCCCTTGTTGGTCGGGAAAGTAATCAGTCCGGTAATCGCGTTTTTGCCTTTCACGTCCTTATGGGTCACGACCTTGAAGACGCCAGGCATCTTCTCCGCTTCCGACGTATCGATGTTTTTGATCAGCGCATGCGACACTTGCGCCTGCACTAACGCCAGGCGCAAGGTTCCCTCCGGCATCTGCAGCGCGCCGTCGGCGCCGAAGTCCCAGGTTCCCGTTACCTTGGCCACAGCCGAAGGCCGTTGGAAATAGGTGCCGATAATTTTCCCGTCGGCACCAGGCTTGAACAGCAAATCCTCTTTCTTTTTCTCGCCCCGCATTACGCTCGCCGCATCCATCACGGCGTCGACCAGCGGTTTATATCCGGTGCAGCGGCAGGCGTTGCGGTTCTTATGGAACCAGTCCCGGACCTGTTCGCGGGTTGGGCTCTTATTCTCATCCAAAAGAGCCTTGGACGACATGATGAACCCGGTAGTGCAAAAACCGCACTGGGCGGCGCCGTGAGCCATCCATGACACCTGGAGCGGATGCAGATCTTCCGGTGTTCCCAAGCCCTCAATGGTCAAGATCTCCGCTTTATCCGGCACCCGGTTCATTTTCGTAATACAGGACCGGATCACCTTGCCGTTCATGATCACCGAGCAAGCCCCGCACTGTCCCGTACCGCAACCGACTTTGCAGCCAGTCAGCAAGAATTGTTCCCGCAACACGCTGGCCAATGTTTTATCGGGATTGGCGATAAATGTCCGTTCCACCCCATTGATTGTAAGTACCCGTTTTTGCATGTTCCTGCCTCCTTCATCATGATTATTGGGGTTTCTGTCCGTGATTCGTCGAAAAACAAAAAACAGAGCGCGCGGAAAAACAGCACTCTGTCCAGATGCCTCAAAAAGCGCTGTATTTCCTTGTTGCCGGTCAAACCCCATCGACCGATGATCCAAAAAATCTTTGAAAACTTCAGACTATTTTTGCAATTTGCTTTCGTTATATATTCTTCGCACTCGAAGAAAATCTTCCTGCTTAATTTGCTAAAAACACACAAAAAATTTGGAGAATTTTGCAACATGGCTGAAGACAAAAAAACTCCGGGAAAACATCCCGAAGCTTTCTATCAATGGTTTCAATTAGGATCACAGTACGGCCAGCGATTCGTCGCGAATATCACCGATCAGCATATGCCCCGGCGAATGCGTGATCATCAGCTCGGGCTTCACCGCCATCGCCGCCGCCTGCGGAGTCACCCCACAAGCCCAGAACACGGGAACCTCGCCCGGTTTGATCGTCACGGCGTCGCCGAAATCCGGCCGATTCATATCCTTGATGCCGATCGCCGCGGGGTCGCCGATATGCAGCGGCGCACCGTGAACTCCCGGAAACCGTGAAGTCACCTGCACCGCCCGTACTGCCAGGTCCGGCCGCATCGGCCGCATACTGACCACGGTCGGGCCACGGAAGAATCCCGCCGGCCGGCAGGCAATATTGGTAATATACATGGGAACATTGCGGTCCTCCTCGATATGACGGACCGGCACCGCCGCCTGCAACAGTGCTGTTTCAAACGAAAAACTGCAGCCGATCAGAAACGACACCAAATCTTTCCGCCAATATTTAGCGACATCGGTCGGTTCATCGACCAGTTCGCCGCGTTTCCACACCCGATATTTCGGAATATCAAAGCGGACATCCGCTCCCGGCGCCAACCAGCACGGTTCGGCCGAACCGACATCCGTCACGTCCAGAATCGGGCACGGTTTCGGATTTCTCTGACAAAACAGCAGAAAATCGTAGGCAAGATCCTTCGGGACTATCGCCATATTCGCCTGCACATACCCGGGGCAGAGGCCGGCGGTCGGTCGGACGAGCTCCCCGCGTCTGATCAATTCCCGGACCTGCCGGGGAGATACTTTCAAATCTTGTTCCATAGTCAGCCCTCCCAGATTATGGATTTCTTTTCATATATTGTAGGACCGCTTCCTCCATGAGCTGGGCGACCGCCAGTTGAACCGGCATGGCAGCGCCGTCGACGCTGCCGCAGATCTCGCCGTAAATCGCGTCGTGAAAGCCGGCGGAAATCGTCGCCTTTAAAATTCGCTGCTCTCGTTCCGGATCCGGCAATGCTTCCGGCATATTGGTCAGCGCCCCCAGCATCGCCGCCAGCCCATAACAGCCCCAATTGCTGATCGTCGCCGTCATCAAAATGTCCACGGGCGTCGCCGGCGCGATGCCGCCACCACAACCGCAGGCGCATTTTTCGCCGAAGGGAATCGCCGAGCGAATACAATCGGCGATATTGGCCATGCCGATCTCGTTGCCGCCGTCGCCGATCCCCATCGTCAATACGCCGGCCGCCCGGGCCTGCTGAAAAATAGCGTCCATTTTCGCCTGCGTGGTGCTGGTATCCTTGCCGGCCATGTTATGAATGATCCCTTGGTCGTTCATGCCGCCGCGCTCGATGGCGATGCAGGCTGCCGGCGAAAGTTCGCGGAACAGGCGGTTTGCTTCTTTCTGCGCTTCACCCCAGTCTTCAGGGAAAGGGAGAATCGACACAGTCAACAGTTTATTCATTTCAATCGAGTATTGCAAGTGCTCGGGTTCGACGCGCTGCAGACCCGCCGCCCGAGCCAGACGGGCTGTGGCCTCCACCAGACAGGCGTCCGTCAGAATGATCGGTCGGGCCTTGCAAGTCATGCGTAAAGCCCGGGCCAGCGTCACCGCTCCGGGGGGACCGTCGGTTTCACCATGTCCGGGATCAACGAGCGGCTGATCGACCCAGCCGGTCGCGATAAACACGGCATCACCGGGCATCACGCGCTGCACCAGGCTCTTGGCGGCGGCCCAGACCATGGGACCGTCCTGCTGCTTTGCCGCCGCATCATACAATATCTCAATGGCGCCCCGGCAGACAATATCCAGGTTCATGAGTTGATCCAGGCGCGCAGCCAGCGGCCGAAATCCTTCCAGCTTGTCCACAGTTTCTTCCTCCTTGCTCTTGCCCTCATGCGATAAAAATAACTATTGCCACCTCAAAAATAAGTGCCAAGCAGATGTGCAAAAAAGGCCTTCGCAGATTTCTCCACAAAGGCCTCATTGCCCTGGCGAAAGTTGTTCACCATAGGTGTCCAACCGCATCGTATTTTAACATAAAAAGTTGATTCTGTAAATCAACCGTCGTTTATTTAACACCAACCCGCATTCAACAGGAGTTAAATATCCAGTGTTGCCAAATAATCGTCCAACGTTTCCGCCCGGCGGATCAGTTCCACCTTGCCGGACGGCTTCAGCAGCAGTTCAGCCGAACGCAGTTTACCGTTATAGTTAAAACCCATGGCGAAACCGTGCGCGCCAGCGTCATGAATTACCACCACATCGCCGACAGCCATTTTGGGCAAAGCCCGGTCAATCGCAAATTTATCATTATTTTCACAGAGGGAACCGGTCACGTCGTAGACATGGTCCAGCGGCAGGTTCTCTTTGCCGACAACAGTAATGTGATGGTAGGAACCGTACAAAGCCGGCCGCATCAAATTGGCCATGCAAGCATCCAACCCCACATAATTCTTGTAGATCTCTTTTTTATGCAATACCGTCGCTACCAGGTAGCCGTAAGGTCCGGTGATCATGCGGCCGCACTCCATGGCGATGCGCAGCGGCTGCAGCCCGTTGGCGACGATTTTGGCTTCATAGGCCTGCCGGATGCCTTGGCCGACATAAGCCAAATCCACCGGTTGTTGCTCCGGCTTGTACGGAATACCGATGCCGCCGCCAAAATTGACGAACTCGAAGGTAATCCCCAGTTCCTTGTGCAGATCGACGATCAGGTCGAACATCATATTGGCCGTGCCAATGAAACTGTTGGGGTCCAATTCGTTCGAGATAACCATGGTATGTACGCCAAAACGTTTGACGCCTTTATCCCTCATGATGCGGTACGCCTCAAAGATCTGCGTTCTGGTCAGGCCGTATTTCGCCTGCTCGGGAAAGCCGATGATCGTGTTGCCGCTCTGCATCAGCGGGCCGGGATTGTAGCGGAATGAGATCACGTCGGGAATGCCGGCGTGTTGTTCCAGAAACTCGATATGGCTGATATCGTCGAGATTGATGATCGCGCCCAATTCCCGGGCTTTCTTGAATTCATTGGCCGGGGTGTCATTCGACGAGAACATGATATTTTCGCCGACAATGCCGCTACGCTGAGCCAACACAAGTTCGGCCAGCGAACTGCAATCCGCGCCGACGCCTTCCTCCCGCAACACTTTCAAGATGGAAGGATTGGGGGTCGCCTTGACCGCAAAATATTCCTTGAACTGCGGCGCCCAAGCGAATGCCGCCAGCAAATTCCGGACATTGCTCCGGATGGCCGCTTCATCATAGATATGGAATGGAGTGGGATATTGACGAATGATCTCCGTCAGCTGAGAAGGAGTAAACGGTAATTTTTTTTCTGCCACAGAACAGCGCCTCCTGAAATTGTGTCGATTCCCCGAATAAATACGGATAGATAATAGATTAATTTTAAGCGACACCCCGTCAACTGTCAATCATCGGGGCCGGTTGCCCCGGCTTCAGGCTGCCGGCGTAGCAATAGCGGCAACCATGTCGGCAGGTGCCGTACACCCCGATATCCTTGGCGGCGGCGCAACCGCACTCTGGGCGCTGGGACCGGTCTTTGCCGGAAGCAACCCGAATACCAAACAGTCTTTGAATCAGCGCGTTGTCGATACACTTGCCCGGCTGAATGCCGAACGGCTGCAAATCCAATGTCTCGGCACAACTAAAGGCCGCGATTCCCTGAGCGGCGGCGCTGTCGGCAATAAATTCGGCCAGGTCCGCCACTTCGGCCGGTGCCGGGGTCAGCCGGACCGCCACGCCTTCGCGCGCCAACTGCCGGAATTGCGAAGTAGCCTTCCGATAGTCGTCGACGAAACTGATGACCACTCGCCGTGTGGCCGATCTTAATCTGTCCAGGATAGCGGCAAAGCGGTCTTTATGATATTCCGCATCCGTCTTATTGCTGATCACGATGGGATCGTAGCGCCAAATCACCTGATCCGGGCCAATCTTCGCCGCCAGTTCGCAAAAAGTGTCGATGCAGGCGTCCAGCGGCGGCACGTGCGGCTCGAACAATTCGCCATACCCGTTCACCGTATACTGGAAATAATAGCGATAGCCCAAACGAGTCAAGCGGTCAAGATGTGGAAGGAGTGACCGGGCATCCTTCGTCCAAAATACTATGGCATCCACATCCGCCGGTGCCAGCGACACCCGGGCAACCTGGCGCGGATTGAACGGTTTGGCTACAGTGCAATATTGTTCTTCGATCCGCCGCAGGAACCAGTCGGTATAAAACGCCGGAATGTCCGTCCGCCGGCTCGCGCTGATGATCAATCGCCGTCCCGCCTTTTTATAAAGTCCACCTCATATCTTTTTCCCCGGACGCTGGCCCAATAGTTTTGCCTAATCGCGCAACAACGGATGAGTTGCGCAGCGGATGGAGCCACCGTCTTCGTTGTGGTTTTCGAAAGGAATGGAATAAACCTCAATCCCCTCGGCGCTCAGCGCTTCCGTAATTCGTTCCCACTTCGCGGGTCCGTTGGCGCCCAGGATATAATGATTCTCATCAATCGGCAATCCATTGACGGCCAGACGCTGCGCGTCTTCGAGGCTCACCTCGATAACCTTCCAGCCTTTAAAATATGCCGGCAATCCGTGGCAGAAAGCTGCGGGGCATGCAATGGCCAAACCCGGCCGGGGAATTGACAGTGCGACGTCGAGATGCAAAAACTGGTCTTGCAACGGGACCGCTTCCACATCATAGCCCAAGGGTCCCAAAATGGACTGTAGCCACGCAACGCCCAGGGGACTGGAGCCCACCATCGAATTTTTGGACGTTCCCACCAGAATTTTTTGCCCCAAAAGTAAAATATCTCCCCCTTCCAAGGCGGGAAACCGTGTTTTATCATAGGAACCGGTAAACACGCTGCAATAATCAATGCCTGGCATGGCAAACCAGCGGGCATTTGAGTCCTTGACTCGTCTCATGAGCAGCGGCCGATAGGCCAAAATATCCGCCCGCCGCATCGCCGAGCCCATTGACAGTTCAATCACATGCTCACCAATAACGGCAATCGGATCACGGGCGTAGACGAACTGGAATCCATTGGTGCGAACATAATCGTCGCCAAAATTGACCGCAACTTGCTCGACGGATAATTCGGCCGGACGCCAGACTTTCACATTATTTGCTTCCAAGACTTTTATCAATTCCCGGTTTTCGCGTTCAAGTCGGTCGTATTTGCCGACTTCTTTAAAATCTTTACCGCTGCGCGTTAAAGCCTTTTTGACTTCAGCTGCCGGTAATATCTTCTGACAATCCTCAATCCAGACAGCCTTGGCAACATCCGGATAGAGACCATAAGCCCCGCCGACGATCACTTCCCGCAAACGTCCATATTCATAGTCGACGCGCACCTTTGCTTGATTTGTCGCCATTGAGGCATCCCTCCACTTTTGTTTTATGGCCTTGGCCCAAGCTAGTTGAACACTTTTCTTCCTATGAGCGCTCTTGAACGCCTTCAAATTTGTTTCGACAGTGGAAACGGATTCCCTGCCGGCAACCGGCGCGGACGGAAAACGCTTAGGCTGATTCGCCAGCATCAAAACGGTGCTGTCACGAATATCGCAAAGACATTTCCAAAGAAAACTTTCGATTACTATTATTGAGTATTGAAAAAACAGCCAGAGTATCCACCAAAAATATTCAGAAAGGAGTGCAATTAATGGGTCTGTCAGCTATTTCTCAGTCCGCATCGTCTTCGGTAAGCCAGTCTGTCCAACCGACCAGCCAGAGCGAATTGAAAGCTTTGGAAAAGCAAGAAGAACAAATCCAGCAAAAGATCACCGAACTAAACAAAGACAAAAGCTTATCAAACGAGGAAAAAGAACGACAAATCCAGGCCTATCAAGCTCAACTCCAAACGATCGAGGCCCGCATTCAGCAAATTAAACAAAAACAGGCTGACGCGGAGAACAACAAGTTACAGCAGACGGCGTCCAGTCAAGAATCAGCTACCCAGTCCGAAATCCGCGGCATGTCGCTGACGCCTGGGGCTGTAGATATCGAAGTATAATTCTCGGTCAGTGATGGAAAATAGAGAATACTGCCGAGCTTCCGCGCATTCTCCATTTTCCGGTATTCTTTTGATGCGCTTGACCTGTACGCTCCACCGCTCAACCGTGAGCGGTTTTTTTATGTTTGCAGTCAAGATAGTTTTTCTGACATCAACGCCAACCCAAGGTTCTGGGAAACGTCGGTGCGTCGTTTTGGAGATTGCCGGATCATATTGGAATTTACGAGCAAATTTTTCAGTTTAAGGAAGGATACCTTCCTTGCGTGTGGAATATTGCTAACAATACCGTCAAGGAAGAGGGGCATTGAGGTAAATTTTTGTTCGCCGCTTATTCCTTTCTAACGACATATCACAAAAACGCCCCATAGTCTAACCGGTGCGCGTAGATGGATTGCTGGAGAAACCATGACAATATCAATACAAGCTTAATCCACTGCTAAGAAAATGAGGAAACGTTCATGCTGAAAAAAACATTCTTACTTCTGTTCCTGCTTGTTCTAACGGCCTCGCCGATCGATGCTGCGATAGAAACAACAAAGCCTACCGCGGCTAACGGTGCAATGATTATCAGCAAATTCGAGGGGCACGAACCGATCACCTTAGATACGTTTAATTACGTGTATTTTATAAAAAAATTTTATCCGCCTGATGCGCAATACTTCGTACACTTGGCAATCGACGCCCATAAAGCCTTCTGGTATTTCCAAGACAACGCCATAGAAATCAAAGTTGATGGAGAAACTTTGGTCATCAATAATACAGCCGCCAACAAAAATAATTTCTGCGGCGCATTGCGCCGGTCCGAGTCGACGACCAAGATAAATTCCAAGATTGTCGAAAAAATTGTAGTGGCCAACAAGGTCTCCCTCAAAGCATTTTTCTTTAATAAGCCGACAATTCATTGGGAAGTGCCTGACTACATACTGCAAGAATGGAAAAGCGTAATCGTGTCCTCCGGCAAGAGCGAATAAAACCCGATGATTGCAGACAAATTTTAAGAAGGTGAATGTAGCGTTTGGTTTACCGTGTATACCGTAATCATCGACACAGCAAAACTTATAACCTGAATCCGTGATCAAATTGACAAATTTCAAGGAATCACAAGGCTGAAAGTCGAATAAATACAGGGGATGACAAGGGTTTGTCAGTCATCTTAGACTTTCACCTCAGGGGTGATTCTGATGAAAATACACTTTACCAC
>JAAZNU010000162.1 GCA_012798135.1 Veillonellaceae bacterium
AATAGCTCGTATGTCCCACAAAAGCTCAGGACCCTCACCGGTACAAGGCTGTCTTCCGGAAGCATGTAACGAAGCCCCAGCGGAAGAATACCGGTGAGATTCTCATCTTCATAAACGAAGAAAACAAAAGGTGTGTAATCCGCTCCGAAATGTTCCCACCAGGTTTTGATCCATTCCCAAGTGCAGAAGATGGAAGGTCTTTCCATGGAACGGACAAGAAGATTCCAATGATCGCAAGAGCTTTCAAGATCGCTCAGAGTCGCGACTCCGATTTTGTACATTATGAAGTATTCCCGAAAAGATTCGCATTGATGGCATTGAGAGCTTCACGCGGCCTTGCATGCCTACATTGGCCGCAGAATTTACTATATTAAAGAGGCTTGCTATGGTTGTCCTGGAGGTGGTTTTTTATAGTGTGCCATCAAAGTTGCAGAATACTGCTTCACCCTCTTTAATAGGTAAGCGGCATAACCGCCGAGGGCTTTGCTGTACACAAGCTTTTCAGTGCAAAAGGCCTCCTCGTTGGCATAACGATGCTTATATCCGTAATCCCAAGGAAACATATGAAGCATCTCCACAGTATCGGTACGAACAGCAAGATCTTCGACGATGTGCATGAACAGCATGAGGAAGGGCCCGAAAGCGCTATACTCTTCTTTATAACCGACTTTGGCATAATGTTGGACACACCCATCCTGATAGCAGAACGCTCCAGCGATAGGCTCGCCATTGAGCTCAAGAAAGTAGAGGTGCAGGGCACCGTTGCGAGCCAGTAGATTAACCAAACCATGATAGAATCTTTGGTAATTGTCGTGAAGCTTAGAAATTGAAGAGCCCGCTTGGCCTTTCCAACCGGACCCCTCAATCGCCAAGAATGTTCCCCAGTGACTCAGTGCCTCAAAGTCCGTGTAGTGTCGCACGGCGACTTCACCGGCTCTTGCCAGGCGGTTTCTGTATTGCCTGAAGTTCTTTCGCTCCTTGGGTGAAATACCTGAGCGAAGGAAGATATCAAACGGCCGCTCCACACGAGCGACATACGTGGGCTGCACCCACCGCTGACACCTGAGGCCTCTCTCCTTCAGGAGCGGTTCCGGCAAGAGTTCCGGGAGCGACGAGAATGAAAAAGCAAAGGAATTCTGGAACATATCCCAGGCTGTTTGAGTCGCGGTGAGTTCCTGAATAAGCAGTTCCTGGAAACGCACCTCACGGCCGGCACATACCAGTGCACCTGCATGAAAACTATGGTCATTAGTGAGGCTGCTGATCACCCGAAATCCCATGATCTTGTTGAGAACCAAGGGCAGAAACCCAATAGTTCTACCAGCGTCCTCCACACGATACACGCGTACCTGATCGGGAGCTGCGAAACAGTCATACCAATGGTTCACATAATCATACGACAGGAAGAGCGATCTCGTAGAGCTGTTCCGATAGACTTCCTCCCAATCATCGCGGATGGCCCCCAGCTCCTTTTTGTGGCGAATACATCTTCGATCGGAAGGTTGCATAAACAGAGATCCTGCCCGCATCACCACGGTACCCGTATTCCCGACAGCTTTGCCGAAAAAAGCTCTTGAGTATCGTATCTTCCGATGCCAATCCTGGGCAGCGTGAAGCAATTGTCCCTTGCCGAGGCCGGCCGATCGACGGTTGTCAGTCCGCACTCGAACCCCGCATGTGCCACGGACTTGATGACCCTGGCGTTAAAATCCCCGTTTGGGTAGGCAAAAAAGCCAACGGGCCGGCCAGTCCATCGCTCCAGGAGCTCCTTGGACCTCTCGATGCTCTCCAGTGCTTCCTTGTCACCCAACTGCACGAGCAGGTTGTGACAATGGGAATGAGCGCCGATAGTCACCAGGGGGGATTGGGAAATGAGCCTCACGTCCTCAATGGACATGGGCGACAGTAGGCCTGTCAGGCGATTCCCATGTTCACCCGTTGTCCGGAAGATACAGTCGATGGCATTTGCTCTATGATGAGGTAACAGGGTCTTGAGGGCGGACAGAAGAGATTGTATCCCCGTCCAGCGGCATTCTCCCGTAACCCCGGATGGCAGACAATAGACACCGAGACCGAACGCTCCAAGGTCGATGCCGAGGTCTGTTTCCGCATGCTGCAGGGCCAGGATAACCCTGTCGTACCAGTAAAGACCGCCGATCTCAACGGCTTCCGTGGCCACAAAAACAGTCACCGGAATTTCCAGGGCCTCGATGATCGGCAGGGCACATCGTGCATTTCCGGCATATCCATCATCGAATGTAACCACCGCCCTGGGCCGCCCGTTCCAGCTCATTCCCTCCTCGAGCAGGTGGAGCGCTGCATCTAAGCTGATGACCTGGAAATGCCGCCGCAGAAATTCCATCTGCCAGAGGAAATCGCTCGACCTGAGGACCGTCCATGCCTCCAGCTCCTTATCATCCTCCAGCACCTCATGATACATGAGGATGACAATCTTCCGCCTGAGCAATGCTCGCCGCAGGAGTGATCCTATTTGAGCGGAACCGAGGAGCCTCAGGCAAGTATGCTTGGGGTTCATATCGACTTGATCCTCCGGCATGCAAGGCTGGGATTATCCCTGTGCAAACCCGCGGGATACGATAGGCTGCCTGTCTGCATGACCCGTCTTTTCAGGCCCGCCTGCAGCCGTTCAGGTAATGCTGGAAAATATCCTCATAGGCACGAACCATCTTTTCGACCGTGAACATCTGCTCTGCCCTGGCGCGTGCCTTCCTGCCCATGTCTTGACGCAGGTGTTCATCCAGGCAAAGTGTTTCAGCAGCCCTCCGGAGTTCATCCGGATGGTCGGGAGATACGAGAAACCCGGTCTCACCATCCACAACGGCTTCAGGATTACCGCCCACCCGCGTAGCGATCACCGGTTTTCCCATGGCCATCGCCTCGATGACAGCATTGGAAAACCCCTCGCTCCTGGAAGGAAATATCAGGAAATCCATTTCTCTGACAAAGGTCGAAATATCATTCCGGTGGCCGACGAATTTGAAGTGATTGCTTAATCCCGAGTCTCTTATCATGCCGGCCATTTCCCGATAATACTCGGTATCATTGAAGCCGACGCACAGGAATGAGAAATCGGGAACGCTTTTTCTCAGATCTTGTGCCAGGGTGACAAGAGACTTTTGCCCCTTTATATATTCCAGTCGCCCCAGAACCCCGATGACAATGGGGCATTTCGACATGTTTACGGCGCTGACAGGTTGACCCCGGCTCGATTCACCCAGCAGCAGTTCGCTGTTCACTCCGTTATGTATTACGTGGACCTTATTTGGGTCGACACCGTCACGGTGGACCACCACGTCCCGGACCGCCTTGGAAACGGCGATAAAAGCAGTAATGAATCTCCCGAAGACTCGATAAAACACCGTGTGACTTCTTCGATGATTGAATCCCATGTCCCTCCTGTTGGAGATGACCACGGGCACCCCGGCGAGCCTGCCGAAAAAACCGCCAAAAATGTCCGCATCGACGTGGTAGCTGACCAGGATGTCGATTTTCTGTTCCCTCAGAAGTCTGGCGAGGCGGTAACCCATCCGTAGTGTACGGAGGGAGAGCAGTTGTCCAACGGGCATCTCAAGGACCGGGATACCTTTTGCGGCCAATGCCTCGGCAACTTCTCCAGCAATGAATGTCACGATATAAGGTTCGTAACCATTGTGGCTCAGTTTCGAGGCCAGGTCGTAGAGGTTTCTCTCGGCTCCGCCCATTTTGATAAGCATGTACGTGACGAAGGCAATTCGGGTTTTTCGCGGCGCGGCGATGGGAGTCTGGTGATTCATGGAGGGCACGCACTTTCGACCTTCGGTATGGAGCTGCAAAACACAACGTTTGATCAGGCCTGCCGGGCTTTCATCCCAATGATGAGCGAGCATGGCCCGAAAGATTCCGAGCATCTTCAGATTCCAGGCCCAGTGGACTCGCCCCACCTGAATCTCCATGGGGATCTTCCTCGCCGTGGCCCATTTGATGAACCCGACTGGTACGTCGACTTGTCTGGGTAAAGGTTACGCATCAGGAGGGGATCAGTGGGTCCGCTTCAAGATTCCCCTGATATCTCTCAACCGCTGGAGCACTGCAGCTGGCAGGAATCCGGCCAGACGGTACAGATAGTAACTCGCGTCATTCCCCGGGATGCCTAGTTTCCGAATCACATCAAGCAGTTTCTTCGCCTGCATCGACTCCCTTGATTTCACATGCTCCTTGTAGAGCGAAAGGTGCAGATCACGGTACGCTCTTTTGATCTCATCAAGGGGGGGACGATGAACACTCTGAGATTGAAGGTACACCTTTTCAATGGTGTCTATGTGGCACTTCAGGAGGTTTGTCCGCTGGGTCCCGGTGAGCCGCGGGCCATCATGGCTCCGATTTCCCGCCGTAGGGACATCAATGAAGAGGAAATCTTGATTTTCCGAAAGCCTGCAAATGAACCAGTAGTCCTCCCAGGTCGGGAAATTCTCAGCAAATCGGATGTCTGGTTCGAGGCATTCCCGCCTCACCAGCAGGGTGCAGCAGCTCACACATGGGACTCGGAGTTGCACTCCAAATATGTTCCCTGCATACACCGAGAATTCACGGCTTTCGAGAGTGATCTGCAAATCGGCCGAATTGTAATGGGAACTGTAGATGTCCGACCACTCGACTCTTGGAACTCCGGTGATACACTGAACCCAATATTCAAGCCCTTTCGGGATGGTGATCCTGTCTTTCTCAAAGGTATAGAAGTTGGAATGGATCACATTGAACCCGGGGAGCGCTCGTAGTACTCTGAACTGCAGAGACAACTTGTGGGGGAGCCAGCGATCATCCGAATCCAGGAATGCGACCCATTCGCCGGTTGCTTCCTCGATGCCGCGATTCCTCGCAACACCTGCTCCGTGGTTCGACTGATGCAGGTACTTGACCCGCGAGCCATAGCGCTGAACAACATGCCTGGTGTCGTCGGTCGAACCGTCATCCACAACAAGGATCTCCATGCTGCAATTCTCGACATCTTGAGCCAGCACGCTGTCGATTGCCTCATGAACAAGATGAGCCCTGTTGTAAGTAGGAATGATGATGCTGACGGAGGTTGCCATGTTTCCTTTCCGCCACTAAGAACTCTGTCGAAATGGCTTTGCAGGATTTCCCATGGCGACACAGCCTGCCGGCAGAGACTTGCTCACGATCGCTCCCGGCATGACCACTGTGTCCTCCCCGATGCGGACCCCCTTGGTCACGATACTCCTCGCTCCTATGGAGACCCGGTCGTCAATGAAAACAGCACACTTGTCCGCGCTTTCGGCCAAAGGGGCTCCTCGCTCTCTGGAGATCGAATGGTAGTCGGTATCAGTGATGGCCGCATCCTCAACGAATACATCGTCGCCCATGGTCACGGAGAACTTAGCGGATATTCGCGCCCCGAAAAGACATGCATTACGGCCGATGGAGATCACCGCATCCGGACTGTATGTATCCAGTGTCACGCACCTGACCCTGTCACCAGGAACACCGGAGATCGTGCAGTTCTCACCAATAACGATCCGACCCTTTCCTTTTATCGACAACCGCTTAGAGATTCTCAAACCTCGGCCGATATCTATATTTCGCCTGAAGATCCTGCACATGAGAATAAAGGCGTTACCTCTTATCCTGGACAGGAAGTCTCTCATGCAGAACCCGTTAGCCTCAAGACGCCTGGAATTGGCAGTGGTCGCTGGGCCGGGTTCCCTGATACCAGACAGTAATCTTTCACCAAGGTACGATGGCAGGTCGCGCCCCATGATACTACGCTGTCATTGCCGATAGAGCTGCCTCCCAAAATCATGGTCTGTCCGCCAAGCCACACGTTGCTCCCGATAGCTACCGACTCGGCATCCGTCTCGCTCAGAGCCGGATTGCGGCTTTTCACCCTTCCCTCGTGCACGAAGAGGCAATCCTGCACCAACGAATGAGCAGTCATGGTTCCTTCTCCTATCGTCACACGCTTGCGGCAACGTATGGTCAACCCTCCGAGGGAGCAACGTCTTCCGATAACGACCTCGGCGGAGCGGGACAGGGTTACGATGCTCAGCGAGTGAAAGATGTTCGGATAAATCGAGCAGAACCTGTCAATGGACACTCTACCCGGGCCCGATATCTGGATATTTGACCCAAAGACCCGGATTTTTTGGTACACGAAGAATGGCCACTTTATTCTGACATTGGGCTTGAAAAGCCTGTAATAGGCAATGTACAAGCACCCTCTCAGGAAGGCTCGCGCAAGCGCGATGCCGGCCAGCGGGTGCCTGGCCCCATTGCCCAGGACCTTTAGGACGCGCCCTACTACGCTGATGTTCATTAGGCGGATCTCTCTTCTTTAGGCAACTACATTAACCACACTACATTCGGAGATCCGGCTCTGGGAGTTTGGTGTGAGAGAGTATGGCTTATACTGTGCCTCTCCCAAGAAATTGTACAAGGTTAAGCGCCCAGTAGTGGGCATCCCGAATAGAGCTATCTTGGACCACCTATTATAATGTATCATACTAAACGATAAGACTTCCTAAATCTTGGCCTGTCAATCATGCTTTTCGAACACTACCTCAATATTCGATACATATCCAATGCGTTCCCACCACTTGGGAAACTGATTAATCAGTGCATGTATCAACGACCATCCACTGCTATTCTTATGTCCAATATAGATCCTATTTGACCGTACGCGTAGAGCTTGAACCACATCGTGTGGTTCTGGGAAAGCATTGAAATAACTCCACGACAGAAGGCGTTTATGAGTCATTCGGTATGCACTTGGATTCTTGTAATGCGGCACCCAAATAGTCAGCTTTCCACCATGTCGAAGAACCCTCGCCGCCTCGCTCAAAAAGAACTCTGCAGACTCAACATGTTCGAATCGGGAGCATTACCACTTTTTGCATCTCTGACACTGCCCGCTACTTGGATAGGCACGCATCCTTGTAGTGCTGGAAGACGTGATCGTAAGTCCCGTTGTAGATCGCACAGCGAATTCTGAGCATCGAATTGCCGGTCGCCTTGACCCACCATGCGCCCGAGCGCTTCATGCGTGTGTGGCAGATGAACTTGTTGGCCGACTCGATGCCGCCGCTCCCGATGGGATAGCCCCCGAGGCGCAAAGAGCGGTAATCGATCCTCTTTCTATGTTTTTTCAAATAGCCGATGAGCTTGCGGATGAGCTCTGCGGCCTGAGGTGATTTGGGCTTCATTCGGCGCAGCCCCGCCACGACGTGGCACACCTCGCCATAGAACAGACGGCATAGGGTTGATTCAACCCACTCGAGGCAATCGGCAGATTTCTCGCCATATTGAGCCTTGGCCACCTCATGCAGGTGCTCGGAACAATGATAGAAATCAAGCACTTCACGCGCACCCGGAAAGCAGGCTGTCATGTGTTTCCAAAGCCAGTCGGCGCCATCTCCGAGAAGTGCTATGCGCACCTTATTCTGGGGAATGCGCCCGGCAACCGATGCCAAATCGACTCCGAACTGCTCCTCGTCTTGAATCTGATGCCAGCTTGCAACGTGCACGATCCTGTTCTTGCTCACCAGGTAGATGCGAAAACCCTTGACTTCCTTGTACCGGCCACAGCCTCTTTTAGCATTCCGCCTGGCCTTGGGGCGCGTTGGAAGATGGGCCCCGTCGGATGCCACAGCCAAAATGGGGCGCCATTTGCCGGTCGAAGCAGACGCTATTCTTCTGTCGATCTCGTCCCTGTCCGGCACCACCATCTCAAGCCCGGCATGTTCGCCGACTTCCTCGAAGAGATCGTGGATGAAATGGTCGCTTGCCTTAAGACCCGTAAGGTCTTCGAAGACCTCGCTCGCTGCGGCAAAGGGAAGCTGGGCCGCAAGCTTCACGGCCCTTTTTTGAACATCGAACTGCTTTTCCCTGCGACTGATCTCCGCCGCTGCGTCGAGTGGAGCAAACCCCTGCTCACAAGTCGTGCAGTAGAACCAGGTCCTTCTCAGCTCACAGGAACCCTGCATCGTATCGAGCTTCTTGCGCACCATCTGCCTTTTGGTGCATGTCTTGCCGCAGCGCGGGCACGAGCCCTTCTCCAAGTCGATGGAATCAGCATACTTCTCCTCGATCAGATGCTGAAGGCACGAGCCAAGAAAATCTTGTCTGCTCTCAGTCATAAGGTCGCTCAGATCGGCCACGGTGGGCTTCTGATCCGTTTCAAAAACGACCATCAACTTGTCCAAAAACTTATCGAGCTCTTCATGCATGACGTGTCGAAACCGCTGTGTGTCTTGGCTTTGAACCCCGGTGTCCTGCTCCGGACGGAACTCCAACACTTGTGCTGGCTCCATGCGACCTCCTCGTTATAGTCCCATGACTCCAGCTTCATTTACAGCCAATTTCCACGCCTGTCCAGCGATTTGATTAATTCAAACTAAAGTTTGTCTTTATAAAACATGACTCCTGGATGAAAAAACTGGTAATGCTCCC
>JAAZNU010000302.1 GCA_012798135.1 Veillonellaceae bacterium
TTCATCCGCGCTCATGCCGTCATACGCCGGAAGGTTGAAATGCACGAAGGCATCGCAATATCGCCAGTCCGCGAAAGTCCGCGCCAGAATGGTTGACCCATCCGCTGATTTGAAATACCGCCGCGCGTCATTGCCTTTGTGATAAATCGCGCCGACGTTCCACCAGCGCAGGCCGAGCCGGTATGTCCATTTCTCCATCGCGGCATTTATGGCTTTGCGCGGCTTCATTAGCAATCCCCCCGTTCCATCGTCACGCTGGCCGGCCCGCCGCGTGCCTCAAATTCCCGCGCCATCGCCTGACAATGCTGGATAAGCTGCGAGCGTTTCAGGCTGTGGTTATCCGTACTCACGTCGTAAGCCGCCGCGTAGTGAGATGCTTTCTTGCGCCACACGTCCGCCGCTGCCAGGTTGACGTTGTAACTTCTGCCCGTGACAAATCTGGATGCCCCTGCCTGGTCTGTCGCGAACGTCACCACGCCGCGATTGCGGTCAAACGTCCACCCCCCCACTGTGCCGCCAGTGTTATCCTGAATAATCAGGGCAGTGCCGCCCTCCATGTTTTCAGCGGGCAGGATGTAATCCGTGTAGGTGAATACGCCGTTGGCGTAGTCCGGCGCGGGCGTCATCTGGATGAACCGCACCGCCGTGCACCGCCCGTCCAGCACGTCCTGCAACTGCTGGTCGCTCCAAAACGTCACGCCGCCTACGGTGTAATCGCCAACGTTTGCATCGGTCAGCCCGCGCAGGTCTGCTATCAATTCCGCCATTGTGTCGCGTACTGTCATCTAACTGCCTCCTTTTCGAGCAGCCTTTCAACCTTCGCCATCACCGCCCCGACCCGATCCCTACGAAGTTGACCGGGAAGTCGGCATATTCGCGCAAACTGTCCAGGTAGGGCAACATACGCGGCAGGTATCCCGCGTTGCATCCGGTGACTAATTGCATGGTTTCACCGCCACCGCGTAAACGTCGCCGTGATTCGTGTCGTGCTGTACCGTCACATCCACCCAATCACTCAGCCAGCCGCGCAGTTCATCCGGTGAGATATTCGCGTAGTATTCGCCCGCTAAATCACCCTGATACCCGTCGCAGCGGTGCGGGAGGCGCGGTTCTGCCGCCGCCGTGAGGATCAGCGTGCCCCCAGGTTTCAACGCCCGCCACGCGCTAGCGATCTGCCCTTGCGCGTCGGGGTCGTGTTCCATCGCTTCGGCGGTAATCACCACGTCGAAGCGTTCTTGTCCGTCATAGTCCTGCGCCTTGCCTATCCAGTCCACGCCGCGCCCCGGCCACGGGTCAACCCCGACGTACTCGGCGCATCCGTTGAACAACTGGCGCGGGCTGCCGTTGACGTCATGCGCCCCGAATTCCAGCACGTGCAATTCGTTCAGGTGTTCGTTGCCGCGCGTGTCGCGCACGTTAGCGGCGGCGTTTACGATGAATGACCACGCCTCAAAGTGCATGACGACGCGCCTCCCTGACAATCCCATCGAATACGGCTTGATTGGCGGCACTCGCGTCGTATGCCCCAGGCGTGCGTTTGCTTGTGTAATTGCTCAGGTGTTCCAGCGGCAACGCAACCTGTTTCATCCCTAACCCGGCGCGGCTCGCCCGCCAGCAAATTTCGTTGTCTTCCCAGTACAGTCCGGGGAAGTCGGTGTCATTCCAGCCGCCGATGCGGATAAAATCCTCTTTCCATCCGAATAGGCAGTAGCCCTCAAGGTAATAAATCGGAATGCCGTCAACGTAGCGGATTCCAGCCGACGGCGAGTACAGAGAACCGCGTTTGCACGCGCCAACTATGCTCAACCAATCGCCGTGCGCCCGCACGTCCGAGTTCAGGAAAACGACAATCTCACCGCTTGCGGCGTTTAACCCCTGATTGTTGGCGTGCGCGAATTTCGCGTTTTCATCGTTGCGAATGAACACGCTGTCATGCCCTAATCGCGTCACCATCGCGCGCAGTTTTTCGCTCGTTTCGGGATCGCTGGCGTTGTCAATGGCAATCACCTGCGCGCCGTTTACCGCCGCTTCGTAGTCTGGGATGAGTTCGGGACAGTTGTGCCAGGGGGTGATGATGCTAATCATGTTTCACCCCCTGCAACGTCACGATTGTGTCGGGTACGTAGGCTTTCACCGCTTCTAGCAACGCGCGCGGGTCTTTCCCGTCAACAGCGTGGAACTCGCCCCGGATTATCGACACGTTCTTGATTGCCCCGGTTTCGATGGCGCGCTCTAAAATCTCATACTCAGCGCCTTCACAGTCGATCTTTAGCAGCTTGACGGGTTCTTTCAGCAAGGTATCAATCGAAACAGATACCGCTTTGTATTCCTGTCCTTCGCCATACATCGAAACGCCGCCGCTGTTGGTTGATAAATCGCCGTGTAATACAATGTCGCGTCCGTCTGCGGTCACGCCCGCTGGCATTACAGTGACGGTTGCGTTGTTAGCCTGAACATTGCGCTCTAGCCGCTTGTAGTTTTCCAAAACAGGCTCAAACGCTTCGATGCGTGCGCCGGGGTATTGTTTAGCAAGATAGCAGCTCACGATGCCAACCTGCGCCCCGATGTCCAGCACGCGGTCGCCCGCTCTGATGTCCAGCGTTTTCATCCCGTAATCGCGGTCGATTTCGCGGCAAACGATTTTCGCAACCCCACCGTTGGGGTCGTCTTCGATGTCAAGCGCAATCCCGTTGATAACGGTGCTGAATCCGTTCTCTTTGATGGTCTTTTGCCCGCGCGCGTCGATGACAAGCTCCGCATAGCATTTCGGGTCTTTGCAAGGAACGCTCATTGTGTTGTCGCCGTTGAACAGGCCGATGTGCGCCCAATCATGCACGTGCGCGGTGGTGTGCGCCTTCGGCGAGGCGGTTTCTTTGTTGGCGTTGATGATTTCTTGCATCCCCGCCAGCACCGGCTTCCAGTATTTCTCCAGAACCTTGTCAGCGTCATACGCCAGCGCACCATCCCGCGCGCGCTTGCGATAGTCCTCGTTGCCGCGCACTTCATACGCCGCTTCCATGCGCTCCGCGATTGCGCCCACGTGCGGTACGTACTGGAAGGCGTCAAAATAATCGTGATAAACCGGCTCGGCGTCGGATTTGCTCAGTTTCCACCCTGACAGGCATAACTCGCCCATCGCCGTCCAGTCGCCGGTAATGACCGGGCAGCCGCACGCTTGCGCTTCAATCAGAGGGATGCCGAAGCCCTCGCCCAGACTGACAAGGCTCAACACGTCGAGCGCGTTGTAAAGGTCAACCATGTAAGCATCGGGCAAGCCCAGCGCGTAGCTGTACTGATCCACAAAAATCACGTCCAGACCTGGGCGCAGCCCTAGCCGCTGGCAGTATTGCGGTAAATTCACGACTTCCCCGCCGTGCGTGCCGTCGTCGGTGTGGAGGTAGAGCAGCGCGTCGCTATGCTTGCGTTTCAACGCGGCGAAGGCCGTGATCTGTTCAAAGAAGGCTTTTCTCGGCGGGTTGCCTTTGTTGGCGGCAACCATCCCAACGATGAAAGCGTTCTGCGGAAGGCCTAAGTGCTGGCGCGCCTCGCTGCGGTTGACCCGTTTGAACACGCCGGTTTCGACGCCGTGCGGCACGTACCAGGTGTCCAGCCCAGCATCGGCGGCGGCTTTGTGGCCGAACTTCGACATGGTGATACCCTTCGTCGCGGTATGGGCCACACGCAGCACGCCCGCCGGGATAGGTTCGTGGTCAATGGGGAACCACGGAAACCACGGCAGTTCCAGTTTGTCAGTGATGGGCCAAATGTCGAACAGGCTGATGATGCACTCCGCACCGGCGTGTACCGCGTGCGCGTTCATGATGTCCTGCCCGTAGGGGTGTTTGACGACGGGGTAAATCGGGATGTCGCCGGACATCAGCCGCCCGCCCTGCAAGCCGTAGAACGCGGTGATGCTCATTTCGTGACCGAGCGCGTGGATACGCGGCACGAACAGGCGGGTTTGATTGCCGTAACCAGTTGAGGCCCAGGGGGAGTTGCTGAACCAGTTAATTCGCATGGTTCACCCCGCTGTTTTCGTCGCTAGTCATTTTTTCAAGTTCGTTTCGCAGGATGAAATAAGCCTGTTGCTGCGGATTACGAACATCACGATGGGCGGCGATTTTGAGTAGCCGTTCCATCTCGCCATCAAGAAAAAGGGTAATTTTTAGCATTTTGTGTTCTCCTCTAAACACCCTCCACGATGCGCGCGGAAGGGGCGGGAGGATGCACCCCTTGTCAGCTCTAGAAGCCTATCCGCGCGCTGTGTGTTCATTACGCGATGATCGAAGTGCCGATCATCTGCACGCCGAAAGTCGGGCGGTACACGCCCTCGGCGTAGACGATGGTCGCATTGAGTTCATACCCGCCGCCGCCGCGCGAGGCGTCGCGCTGTGCCTCAATGCGGATGGCACGCCGCAGGTCAAACGCCTGCGCTTCACGACTGAACATCGCGCCCTTGCAAGCAGTTCCGGCGGCAATATTCGCGTCAATGAAGAAATTCACTGGGCCAAAGCTGCCAACGTAGTAATTTCGGGTGAAGCTGTTCTTCCATTCATCGGACTGGAACAGGGTCGGCACGTTGGAAGCGACCGAAACGAGGTAGTACCACTGTTCCGGGCGCAGCACGCACGCATACGGAGCGGGCGCCAAGTTCGCGCGTAGCTTTGCCATAGCGGCCATGACATTCGCCCAGGTCAGGGTCCCTCCGGCAGTTCCAACGGTCCCGCCGGTGTAGGAAGCGAAGTTTCCCGCCAGATCGGTATCAACCTGGACAGAAAGAATTTCGCCCAGGTCACGCCCGGCGGCGCGGGAAGCAGGCTCCCAA
>JAAZNU010000304.1 GCA_012798135.1 Veillonellaceae bacterium
AGTTTTGCCTCTTTCGCGCGGTCAAGGATGAGTTGAATCCACTTAGACTGGCAATTGGCCTTAAAACTTTCCATTGCCCTCGCGTCCCGCTTGTAAGCCTGGCGGTACTTGTTCAGATTCAGTAAATGGGCTGTGTACTGGTTAAGCGTCATCTCATAAGCTTCTTTCACGGCTAACACCTCCAAAGAGTTTTTTTGTTTAAAGTTCGCCTGACAGCCTTAGCGGGTTCCGGCCGGGTCGGTCTGCCAGGTTGTCAAGGTCACGTTCTATGATGCAATCATACGCCCATACAGATTTATGAAAATAGGTCTTAAGTCCCATCTTTTGGGTGGGATGCGGGACTTGGGTAACAGTTTGCGGGGTAGGGCTGGTCTAGCTAACCAGCCCGAAAAGGGCGGGACGTGCCTCCCGTTCGCCTTCCCCGCATTTTGCATATTCGGGGGCAAATACTTCCAGGAGGTGTTGGTGATGGGTAAGAGTGGATTCTTCGCGGTGCCGTGCAGCGTGTTTAAGCAGGGACTGGGCCCTATGGAGGGGACGGTCTATATCTATCTCTGCCACGAGCTGGTGGACGGTGTGGCGGAGGCGTCGTATGGGGAGATAGCACGGGCTTGCAATATATCCCGGATAACGGCGATACGGGCGATCAGGGCGCTCAAGGGCAAGAGTCTCATTAATATAGAGACTCGCAAAACGAGCGATGACGGGAACGACCGTAACGCTTATAGGCTGGTGATGAGGTAATGGCGGGCAAACTGTTAATCGAGGGGCCGTGGTACGCCACACCCTGCGCGATATATGACCAGGGTCTCGGCCCTCTGGAGCTTGCGGTCTACGGTTACCTGGCGCGGTGTGCCAGCGGTGGAGTCGGGGCCTGGCCGTCTTACACCACGATAGCCCGATGCTGCGGGATCTCCAGGAGGTCAGCTGTGACGGTTGTACAGCGGTTGCGGGACAAGGGCCTTATAGATGTAGAGACTCGCAAGGGGCTCCTGGGTTACACCAGCAATCTCTACCGGTTACTGGCGTTGTGAGCGTCTAGTGCAGGAGTTGCACCAAACTGGTGCAGGAGATGCATCGTGCTGGTGTAGGAGTTGCACCTAATATAGATACAGTTATCTAGATATAGGCTTATATAGAGTAAGGATAGGAGAGGGTCAACCCCATGATGACCCTCCCACCTCAAAGAGGCTTTTGTGCAGGTGTTAGATGACCTTGAAGCAAAAGAGAATAGCTCTGTGAGGCTCTCAGAGGGGTGAGCAAATGAGTTGGCGCGAGTGGATCCGGATTGACGCTGTGGATTATGCGGAGCGGTGCAGGAGGGCTCACAAGGCGGACATTGAGCGGCGGCGAGTGGAGGACGATGCGCGGCGGCAACGTAGATAAACACAGGGGGGCATCATGGGCACAAGACCGAAACGACCATGCCGCTATCCGGGCTGTCCTGAACTTGTGGCTCCCGGAGAAGGCTACTGCGAACGGCACAAGGCACAAGCAGCGAAGCTGGATCACAACACCCGAGGCTCTTCAAGGCAACGGGGTTATGACTCAAGGTGGGATGCAGTAAGAA
>JAAZNU010000307.1 GCA_012798135.1 Veillonellaceae bacterium
TTTTTGAGATTTCCCCCCGCCGAATTTCTTTTTTAGTTGCGAAAAAGTCAGGTCTGTCGGGTCGGCTACCCGAAAGGGCAGAAACGGTGTGGCTCTGAACGGCAAAGCCGTTACCTACGGCAGGTGTTGAAAGAAGTAAAAGATGATATAATGAAAGAGTCTTAATTCCTATAACAATATGACGACCATTCTATGTGGTTGCCGAATATAAACGGCACCGCATAAACAGTTCGGCAATTGTCGTATTGTGAATGGAATTAAGACACCTTGCGGTGTCGTTTTTATTTTATGGCATCGCAGAAAGACGATGCTATGAATATATGGACTAAAAAGAGTATTGAACTTGCAACCCAACGCAATTATCTTGATTTGCTTTATCGTGTTTATCCGATGTCCGTAAATCTACGGCGAGAACTTCCTAACTCAACACTAATTAACATAAGAACAGCGTTCGACAGTAGAGATGGCAATGCTCTACTAAAAATCTTACTAAAACAAGAAGTATTCCCGATTAAGGATTCATATGTTGCCTATCTAAAAAGAGATAGTTCATCTATTGACCGAAACCCAAGTACAGTACAACGACTCGTGGGTATGTTATACGAAATGGGCTTTGACGATATCATTGACCGCACAACAGTTCCAAAAGAAACAAATCGCCAGATTGGACCATTGTTTAAGAACTGGATCAAGACTGGAAGTCTTGGCGTTCCAGTCTTTACCAACGCAACGGACTTTATAAACGCACCTGAAAATGCAGTTTTTGACGGTTCTGATGCCGCAATGGAAACTTTTGCTCGTAACCAACTTGGCTACGCTCACCCAAAAGGTTTGGACTTTATTGCCAAATTCAACGGTAAGTATGTAATCGCAGAAGCAAAGTTTCTATCAGATTTTGGCGGTCATCAAAACGCTCAATTCAATGACGCAATATCAACAATGCAGTCAAATCTAGCAATAACAGACAAAGAGGTTATAAAGATTGCCATTTTGGACGGTGTTTTGTATATCAAGGGCAACAACAAAATGCACAAGGCGGTGACTACCGAGTTTAGTGATGGCGAAGTGATTGTATCGGCAGTTTTATTAAGAGATTACTTGTTCTCGTTGTAGGTATTTATGAATCTTGATTATATAGGTAAAAAATCAGAAAAAGAGATATTGACAAAGGCTAAATCTCTTAAAAAATTTGTTGATAGTACCGATAGTTCATTATTGCTTAAAGGGGATAATTTTACAGCCTTATCATCACTATTGCCTAGCTATACTGGTAAAGTTGACTTGATTTATATTGACCCGCCTTTTAATACAAACCAGACGTTCACCGTTGAGGACGAACGAGTGAGTACGATTAGTCGTAAGAAGAATGCAATTGTTGCGTACTCCGACCAGATGACACCGCCTGAGTATATTGAGTTTATGCGTGAACGCCTAATACTTTTGCGAGAATTACTTTCCGAAAATGGTTCTATTTATCTACATATAGACACAAAAATGGGTCATTACATCAAAATTATAATGGATGAGATTTTTGGTATAGATAATTTCAAGAACGATATTACTAGAATTAAATCAAACCCTAAAAATTTTATGCGTAAAGCATACGGCAATCAGAAAGATGTAATATATTTCTACGCAAAGAATAAAGATAGAAACATTTTTAACAATGTAACTATTCAGCTTGATGAAAACGACAAAGCCAAGATGTTTAAGAAGATTGATGAAAATGGACGCAGGTATAATACAGTTCCAGTACATGCACCTGGCGAAACTAATGGCAAAACTGGTAGTGAGTGGCGTGGAATGCTCCCACCAAGTGGCAGGCACTGGCGGACAGACCCAAGCGAATTAGATAAATTAGACAACCTCGGTTTGATTGAGTGGTCAAAGAACGGTGTACCTCGTATTAAGAAATTTGCAGACGAACATAAAGGTAAAAAGATACAAGACATTTGGAATTATATTGACCCAGCGTACCCACTTTACCCAACCGAGAAAAACCTAAAAATGCTTGAAATGATAATCGAACAATCATCAAATGACGATTCTATTATTCTTGATTGTTTTGCTGGTAGTGGTTCAACACTTTTTGCGGCACAAAATCTTGGTCGCAAATGGATTGGAATTGACCAGTCTGATGTATCGCACAGGGTTATTAAGAAACGATTTGATGCAACATCTTACGAATATATTGACTTAAGTGCTTAGAGCAGCGAAATACAGGCTATAACGCCTTTTTCATATGTTTGTTATATTGCTTCATTGTCTTTTGGTATAAGTCTGTATTTGACAAGTAGTGCTGTGCTTGCTGAACTATTTGATTCTCATCAACATTATTTTGCACAGAACCACATCTGCTACATATCCATCTGGTTGTACCTGGGGGCGACTCAAACAGACTTCTGTACTGAACATTTATCTGACGATTACTGTCGTTCTGATTCAAAATATCAAATTCTAAATGAGGACAAAGATTCTGGGCTTTTGCTAGATGTGTTCTCTTGCGTTGTTCTAGATATTTATTGATATCGAAAGTTATACCAATTTTCACCGCAACTATGCTAACTGCAATAACGATTATGAGCAAAGCAAAATTACCGAAATTAGAACTAATAAAATCCAATGCTTCTTTGTTCATATTCATATTATACCATTTTACTTCTTTCAACACCTGCCGTAGGTAACGGCTTTGCCGTTCAGAGCCACACCGTTTCTGCCCTTTCGGGTAGCCGACCCGACAGACCTGACTTTTTCGCAACTAAAAAAGAAATTCGGCGGGGGGAAATCTCAAAAA
>JAAZNU010000016.1 GCA_012798135.1 Veillonellaceae bacterium
AAGAAGTTATTGCTAACTTCCCCGTTCGACTTGCATGTGTTAGGCGCGCCGCCAGCGTTCGTCCTGAGCCAGGATCAAACTCTCCATAAATAATTTATGAAAGAGCTGATTGCTCATTCAAACTTGGCTTACTTTTTTTTTTGCCTGCTTTTCGCAGGCTCCACGCTTTGCTTGGCTTCTCTTTGTTCAGTTTTCAAGGAACCCCGTCTTGCGACGGCTTTTATATATTAACACACCCCCTAGGGCCTGTCAAGCCAACAGCAACTTCTAATTTTAACAAGGCCTCAAGTCAATAAAATAAAGGGGTTTGATAACTTTTTCATTCCTATTTCCCACTGTCGCCGCAAAAAATATTTCCTGTGAAAACAAACAAGGGACGGTTACTGAACCATCCCTTGTGCAAACACGACGTTCGATATTTTGGGTTTTAGGCTTCCGCAGAATCCCGGTGGCGCATATGGGGAAACAAGATCACATCGCGGATCGAGTAGCTATCCGTCAAAAACATCGCCAAACGGTCAATGCCAATCCCCAATCCACCGGTTGGCGGCATCCCATATTCCAGGGCTGTTACGAAATCTTCGTCCATCATATGGGCTTCAGAGTCCCCGGACTCCCGTTGGGCGACTTGATCGAGGAAGCGTTGTTTCTGGTCCACAGGGTCGTTCAGCTCGGAGAAACCATTGGCAATCTCCCGGCTGAAGATAAAAGCCTCAAACCGGTCGGTATAATCCGGATCATCCTGACAGCGTTTCGCCAATGGCGAAATTTCCGTCGGATAACGGACAATAAAAGTCGGTTGAATCAAATGCTCCTCGACTTTTTCTTCAAAAATGTCATTGAGAATTCCGCCGACGCCATGACCAGGTTCATAGTGAACCCCAATGGAATCGGCTGCCTTGCGCGCCTCTTCCACGGTATGGATGTTGAAAAAATCGATTCCCGAATATTGCCGGACCGCATCAGCCATTGTAATGCGCCGCCAAGGCGGCGTCAGGTCGATCTCCCGGCCTTGGTACACAATCCGGGTTGTTCCCAGGACTTCCTGCGCCACGGCGGCAATGACGTCTTCCGTCAGTTTCATGACCGTGTTATAATCGCCAAACGCCTGATAAAGTTCCAGCAAAGTAAATTCCGGATTATGTTTGATATCAATGCCTTCATTCCGGAATACGCGGTTCAGTTCATAAATCTTTTCAAAGCCGCCCACAATCAGGCGTTTTAGATACAATTCCGGCGCAATCCGCATGTAGAGCTTCATGTCCAGCGCATTGTGGTGGGTAATGAAGGGACGCGCCGCAGCGCCGCCCGGGATGGGATGCATCATCGGCGTTTCCACTTCCAGGAATCCACGCGCATCCAACGCCCGCCGCAACGCTTGGATCATCCGGCTGCGGACCAGAAAAGCCCGTTTGACATCCGGATTCACGATCAGATCCAAATAGCGCTGACGATAGCGAATTTCAACGTCCTTCAGCCCATGCCATTTTTCCGGCAAGGGACGTAACGCTTTGGTCAAAAAATCCACCGAAGCGGCTTTTATGCTGACTTCCCCGGTGCGGGTCCTGAATACCTCGCCTTCAACGCCAATGATATCGCCCAGGTCGAATTGATGAACCAGATCGTAGGTTTCATCACCCAAAACATCCTGCCGCAGATACAACTGGATCTGACCGCTGATGTCCCGCAGATTGGCAAAACCGGCTTTGCCATGACCCCGGATCGCCATCAGTCGCCCGGCGACACGAACCTTTTTCCCTTCCAGTTCATCAAAATGATCAAGAATGTCCTGGGCATGATGAGAAGTTTCATAATGACGACCAAACGGTTCAATGCCCTTGTCCACAATGGCCGCCAACTTTTCACGGCGGGACTGCAGCAGTTCGTTGAGTTCCGCTTCGTTCTGTCCCGCCCCTGGATTTATGATTTCAGTCATGACAGACCCCTCTTGTTCAGTTCATCTCAATATTGATGACTTTAAATTTCATCCGGCCCGCCGGCGCGACCACTTCTACAATCTGACCGACTTTTTGGCCCAAAACAGCGCTGCCGACCGGTGATTCGTTCGAGATTTTGGCCTCACTGGGATCGGCTTCGGCGGACCCGACAATCGTATATACCATTTCCCGACCATTGTGCGCCGCTTTGCCCTTGCCTTCCTTGACCTCTTTCAGCGTAACTGTGCATCCCAGGCCCACTGTCTCGGTGTTGGCCTCGCAGCTTTCAATCAGCTTGGCGCTCCGCAGCATTTTTTCCAGGGTTTGCAGTTCACCTTCAATGAACGCCTGCTCATTTTTGGCATCTTCGTATTCGGCGTTTTCGCTGATGTCCCCGAATTCAATGGCCTGCTTGATTCGTTCGGCAACCTCCTGGCGGCGGACAGATTTCAAATGCTCCAGTTTCTGTTCCAGTTTCTTTAGCCCGTCTGTGGTCAGGATCGTTTCTTTTTCAGCCATCGTGTAGTCTCCTTTACGCATGTGTCTGGATGATTCCGGGTGCTTTCAACGGGTTACCTACAGGCATCCATTCAAAGAAAAAATGTCAAGTCTTGCACTTGACGGTACTTTTCTTAACAATTATAGGCACATTCTAACGGTTTGTCAATTTACCGGCACATCGCGACAGTAACAGTGAGCAGACGGTAAAGGTCATCAGGACTGACCAAGCGGGCCTCCTGAGCGTGTAGAAAGTCTGGTTCCGCCATGCGCCACAACTCCACGATCAACTCGGAACAAACCATATTGCTCCCGCTTCCGCCCGACAGTTGCTGCAACACCCATTTGCCAGCCGGCTCTCCCAATAGTTCTTTCAGCCCGATTGCCAAACTGGTTCGATACCCGTACGGAATGTTTTGCCGCGCCCACCGGCGGGACTGCTCCAACATGCCGTAATACACCCTCTCGGGCACGTCGCGTGAAATGGCTTGCCGTGTCGTCCATTCATCGTATTTGGAACCTGGTTGGAGAATCAGCCCCTGCCCGACCAATGCCTCAACAAGCAGCTCGTCCGGCTCAAAACGCAGGGCAACGTGGGACCAGCGCGACTGCGTCACCGTCGTCACCAAATAGTCCAACCAGCTGGATCCGGTCACAAACAGAAACGTTACCGTTTTCAACGCCAAGGCTCCAACGGAAAGCGGGCTAACACCTTCTTGCACAAATCCAAGCTTAATGGTGAATCATCATGCATCATGCCCTTTTTTAGTCCTTGCAGCGCCCGCAGGCCCGGCTCCGTAGTCAAACCCAGTTCACCGGCAAGCCGCGACATCACGGACCGACGCGCCTGGGTCAAGGCATCGTCGCCAACCGTCCCGTTCCGGAACTGCTTAAATAATTCTCCGAACAGATAAAACTGGGCCATGTTCGTCATCGGGTTGCCGCAAACGCCAGCTTGCGTGCGTCCCAACACATCTGGCAGCGCATAGCGCATGCTTTTTTCCACGGACCAGGTCAGTTCATTCGTTTCATCCCGCATTGCTTCCTGCAAGGTTCGTGCGGTACACAGTCCATAGGTCCGCAAGGAACGGATCAACGCATGCTCAATCGTATGCGCCGCTTCCAGACTGACCAGTCCCCGCAGGTTGCCGGCCAGCTCAACCGGCAGATTGCTTTCGACATCATGTCCGTACAGGGTTACAGGAATATCCCCGAGGCTGCGAAACTCGGTAAACCCGCCCTGAGGCACCCAACCCGCCCCGGAGACAACCGGATAATCGCTCCGCATCTTTCGGAAATCTTTCGACTCCAGCCCTTCCACCATCAAGGCGCCGTGTTGCAGGCCCAGAGTGTCCCACCTGGCGTGTGTAGTTCCTTCCAGAAAAATCGACCAAAATGGCAGTGGTTCGCGACCGGGCACATCCAACTGATGACAGCTAATATCGGTCACAGTGGCCAGCACGCCGATCCGGTACAGGGAACCGGTAGTCGGGACCAGCGGGCAGATGAATACAGGGTCCCCGGCTTCGAGCGGCAACCTGGTTTCCGCTGGTCCGCTGAAAAAGCCGCCCACCGCCCGGCCGCCGCCCGGTCGGGGAAGTATTCCGTTCACGACTGGAATCAGAAAGGTTGACACACCCGTTCCCCTTTCTCGTAGTCAGCCAAAATCTGTTGGAAATCGTCCCGCCTCATCGCTTGATTGAACAGTGTCCGCAGTTCGGTGGATTTGGGGAAGCCTTTGACGTAGCAAGCGGCATGCCGGCGCATTTCCCGGATTGCGATATGCTCGCCTTTCAGCTCCGTCAACATGTCCAGGTGTCGCAAGAGGGTCCGGGTTCGTTCCGCAAACGACGGCGGCGGCGGCAACGTTCCCGTCCGCAAATAAGCGCCGATCTGACGAAAAATCCAGACATTGCCGCAGGCTGCCCGACCGACCATCACTCCATCGCAGCCGGTTTCCGCCAGTATCCTTTTCGCGTCCTGAACCGTGCGCACATCGCCGTTGCCAATGACGGGGATTTTCACGGCCTGTTTAACTTGCCGGATGATTTTCCAGTCCGCGTCGCCGCTGTAAAACTGCTCCCGGGTCCGGCCGTGAACGGCAATCGCGCTGACCCCCGCCTGTTCGGCCCGTTGCGCGATTTCTACGGCATTGATTGCGGTCTCATCCCAGCCCGCTCTGATTTTTACGGTAACCGGCACAGCGACCGCTTTCACCATTTCGCGCAAAATAGTTTCCGCCAACGCCGGAAAACGCAACAGGGCCGACCCTTCCCCATTTCTGACAATTTTATGGGTAGGACAGCCCATGTTAAAATCAATGATGTCGGCGCCGTTGGCTTCGACCCGCCGCGCGGCCTCGGCCAGCTCGGTCGGGACCGAGCCGAACAACTGCACGGCGGTGGGCCGTTCCCGCTGATCAATCCGAATCAGGTCTTTAGTCCGGCAATTGTCATATAGCAGGCCTTTGGCGCTGACCATTTCCGAAACGACCAGACCACAGCCCATTTCCTTCGCCAACAGACGAAATGCCAAGTCCGTAACGCCGGCCATTGGTGCCAGCACGGTTGGATTCTCGATTTTAACCCTACCGATTGCGTTCATGGATGATCCGGAGGCCCTCCAGCGTAATGAAAGGTTCCACGACGTTGATCGTTTTGGATTCCTGTGCGATCAGATTCGCCAAACCGCCCGTAGCCACCACCTTGGCATCGGTTCCCAGCTCCTGCTTCATCCGGCGGACCATCTCGTCGACTTGTCCCACAAAGCCGAAAAATATACCTGCCTGCATACTGGCCACCGTATTCCGGCAAATCGCCGTCTTGGGTTTGACCAGTTCAATGCGCGGCAATTTGGCGGCGCGTTGAAACAAGGCTTCCGTGGAAATTCCGATACCCGGCGCAATCGCCCCGCCGAGATAATCGCCGTTTTCGGCGATGGCGCAGAAGGTGGTCGCCGTACCGAAGTCCACGATCACCAACGGGCCGCCGTACTTGTCATAAGCCCCGACGGCATTGACGATCCGGTCGGCGCCAACTTCCCGCGGATTCTCATAATGGATACGCACGCCGGTCTTGGTTCCTGGTCCGACTATCAGGGGCTCTCCGCCAAAATACCGGACGCACATCCGCTGCAGCGGCACAATCAACGGCGGCACCACCGAAGAAATAATGACATCATGGACTTGCTTCATGTCCACTTTCATGTGTTGAAACAAATTGTAAATCAAAATGCCATACTCATCGGAAGTCCGCTGACGGTCGGTTGAAATCCGCCAATGACAGAGAAGCTCTTTCCCTTTGTATATCCCCAGAACAATATTCGTGTTGCCGACATCCACAACCAGCAGCAATCCTTACGCCTCCTCAAAATTACTTTTCCGGTTCCTCACACACCGGGCGAATCGACACATCTCCGGCCAGCACCCGTTCCCGGCCCTGCGCCGTTTCCACCAGCAAAGCCCCGTCGTTGTCAATATCCAAAGCGGTTCCCTGATAGGACTTATCCGGTGCAATCACATTCACCAACCGCCCCAGCGTAAAAGATTCCTGACGCCACGCCGACAGCACGGCGTCGAATCCGCCGGCCCGCACATCCAGATATAGCTCCTCCAGACATTCCAAAATCCGGACCAGCAAGTCCAGCCGCGATACCGGTCCGCCTTTTTCAATCTGTATGGAGGTGGCGATTTCCCGAAGTTCCGGCGGAATTTCGTCGGCGCCGATATTTACGTTGATGCCCATGCCGATTACGATATGGTTAATGGCATCCATTTCTGCGCTCATTTCCGTCAGAATTCCCACCAGCTTGCGTCCATTGCACAGAATGTCGTTCGGCCATTTGATGCCGCAGGGAATGCCGGTCACTTCCCGAATGGCCCGGTTCAGCGCCACCGCCGCCAGCAAGGTACATTTAGGAGCTTCCTGCGGTGGAAATGGCGGCCGCAACACGACCGACATCCAGATTCCTCTCCCCTTGGGCGAAAACCAGCCGCGTGACAGCCGTCCCCGGCCACCTTGCTGTGCTTCGGTAATAACCAGAGTGCCTTCCGGGCAACCGGCAACGGCGCATTTTTTACCTTCGTCGTTGGTAGAGCCGATTTCGGAAAAATAGTGGAGTTCGCTGCCCAATATGCGGGTCGTCAGGCGGGGGCGCACCTCTTCCGGTCGCAGCAGATCCGGCAAACACCGCAGTCGATGCCCCTGGCTGACCGTCGACTCGATATCATAGCCGTTTTGCCGAAGTTTCTGAATCTGTTTGCTGACAGCCGTCCGGGAAATATTAAGCTGCCGGCCCAATTCCTCCCCGGAAACAAACTGTCCGGTGCGGCTACGGAGCATTTCCAAAATGGCGCTGCGATTCATCCTTGTCTCTCCTCAACTTCGTCCATAAAAACCCTATAAATTACTTCTTGATTTCTCCGTGTTTTTCCTCGTTTTTCAGCTCAGCGATCTGATTGGCATCGTTCAGGAAAGCCACCGTCGGCTTCCAGTCTCTCGCTTCCTTGTCGTCCAGCACGGCATAAGTGATGATGATTACCTTGTCGCCGGGCTGCACCAACCGCGCCGCCGCGCCATTCAGACAAATGACGCCCGAACCACGGGGCCCTGGAATCGCGTAGGTTTCCAGACGTTCGCCATTATTGATATCCACGACCTGAACTTTTTCATTGATCAGTATGTCCGCCGCATCCATCAAATCCTCGTCGATGGTGATGCTGCCTACATAGTCCAGACAAGCCTGGGTCACGGTTGCCCGATGTAGTTTGGACTTAAATACCGTGCGAAACATCTTATTTTTCCTCCCACAACAAATTATCAATCAGACGGGTCTTGCCAAACCGGACAGCCAGCGCGACGAGCGCCGAGCCGGAAATTTGCGACAAAGGTTGCAGGGTTTGCGGGTCAACAATCGCAATATAGTCAATGACAGCCAACGCTTCCTGGGCAAGGCAGTCGCTGACGGTGTTCCGAAGGACCGAGGCCTCACGAACTCCTCCCGTCAGCATTTCTTCAGCTATGCGCAACGACCTCGACAAGACCAGCGCCGCCTGGCGCTCCGCCGGACTCAAAAACTGGTTTCGCGACGACAGGGCCAAGCCGTCGATTTCCCGAACTATGGGCACCGCCACGATCCGCACGTTCATGTTCAAATCCTTGACCATCTGCCGGATCACCGTGACCTGCTGGGCATCCTTCTGTCCAAAATAGGCAACGTCCGCTTCCGTAATGTTGAACAGTTTGGTCACCACGGTGGCAACGCCGCGAAAATGTCCAGGCCTTGACGCGCCGCACAAAGTGGCGGTTATTTTCTCCACATCCACGAAGGTCAATGTTTTGCCATCGCCGGCCGGATACATTTCATCGACTGTAGGCGCAAACAATACATCAATGCCGGTGGTCGCCGCCAATTTACTGTCGCGGGCAAGATCCCGCGGATAAACGGCATAATCTTCGGTTGGCCCGAATTGCAGGGGGTTCACAAATAACGTGGCAATGACGAACCCTTGTTCACTTCGCGCCTGCCGCATCAAAGTCAAATGCCCTTCATGAAGATAGCCCATGGTGGGAACGACGCCGATTGTCTTGCCGGCAACCCGGGCGTCATGGATTCTTTTTTTCAGTTCATCAATACGAGTGATGACTTGCATGACCACACCTCTTCATTCCGCCCACAAAAAAACAATGCGCCGTTCCCGCAAACAGGAAGGCGCACATCGCACAATAAACATCGCGTCCCCCGTCTCGGTCGCTCAGGATCCAAGCGGTTCAGGAAATGCCGTATTGCTTTTTGCCAGGGCTTTTTGTGCAGCTCCGTCAGGATGCCGCCGTAATTCGCCATAATAGTAGCATGTCGCAGGAAAACCGTCAATACTGGGGCAATCAAAACTCACGCATTACGGGTCTGTTTTCCCATCGTTTTGTCCAAAAAAGCCGACATGTTCGTAACGATGTAGCGTTCATGCCGGCATCGTCCAACAGTTTCCACCCCGTCGGCGGCGCTGATCTCAAACACCAACCGCTTCCCGGCGACTTCCACCAGTTCCGCCCGGGCCCGGACGGTCATGCCGACCGGGGTTGCCGCCAGATGGCTCATTTCGATCCTGGTGCCGACACTGCCTTCACCCGGCAACAAACAAGGGCGAATGGCCGCGATAGCCGCCTGCTCCATCAGAGCAACCAGCATCGGCGTCGCATATACTTTGGCGCCAGCATTGCCGAACATTTCCGCGGTATTGGCGTCAGACACCAACACCGTCGCTTCGCCGGCGAGGCCGGTTTTCAGTCCGTCAGGCATTACCACCACTCGCTTCCGGGAAATTATAAACAACCTTGGGAGAGCCTTCGGGGCCCGGCGCCGAAACGACATCGGTCGGTGCGGCATTTTTTTCCGGTTCGCCATCGGAGTCCGGCGGCGTTTCCGCGATCCGCCCGTCCTTCATCAGCTGCTCCAACTCCGATGCTTCCAGGGTTTCCCGCTCAATCAGGGCGTTGGCAATCAGATGCAGTTTGTCCATGTTGTCGCGCAGCATCGTTTCCGTCTTTTCATAGGCGTCTTCGATCAAGCGCCGGACTTCCTTGTCGATGGAGTAGGCGACTTCTTCGCTGTAATTGCGGTCGCGGGCGATATCCCGGCCGAGGAACACCTGGGTATCTTGTCGCCGGCCGAATGTAATCGGCCCCAAAACTTCGCTCATGCCAAATTCGCAAATCATCTTTCGGGCCAGTTCGGTTGCCCGTTCCAGATCGTTTTGCGCGCCGGTGGAAATTTCTTCTAAAACCAACGCCTCCGCCACCCGGCCGCCAAGCAGGGTTCGCAGCTGTTCGCGCAGTTCGGACCGGGTCGCATAGCTACGTTCTTCCTTCGGCAACATCAAGGTATAACCGCCGGCCCGGCCGCGGGGAATGATCGATACTTTATGCACCGGGTCCGCGTTGGGAAGCAACAATCCAATCAACGCATGCCCTGCTTCGTGATAAGCGGTCAATTTTTTATCGCGTTCGCTGATGACCTTGCTCTTACGTTCCGGGCCAGCCACGACGCGTTCAATGGATTCCTCGAGCTCCTCCATGCCGATGCGCTTCCGGTTCCGCCGCGCCGACAGCAGGGCCGCTTCGTTGACGAGGTTGCTGAGGTCCGCGCCGGTAAAGCCGGGCGTGCGCCGGGCCAGCACTTCCAGGTTGGCGTCCTTTTCCACCGGCTTGCCTTTGGTATGGACCTTCAAAATCTCCAGCCGTCCTTTAACATCCGGCTTGTCGACCACAATATGCCGGTCAAACCGTCCCGGGCGCAGCAAAGCCGGGTCCAGGATATCCGGCCGGTTGGTCGCGGCGATAATGATGATTCCTTCATTGACGCCGAACCCATCCATCTCCACGAGCAATTGATTCAAGGTCTGTTCCCGTTCATCATGGCCGCCGCCAAGACCGGCGCCGCGTTGCCGTCCCACCGCATCGATCTCGTCGATAAACACGATGCAGGGAGCGTTTTTCTTGGCCTGTTCAAACAAATCACGCACGCGGGACGCGCCCACGCCGACAAACATTTCCACAAAATCCGAACCGCTGATGGAGAAAAAAGGCACGCCAGCTTCGCCGGCAACCGCCCGGGCCAATAAGGTTTTTCCGGTGCCGGGAGGCCCGAAGAGCAGCACTCCCTTGGGAATCCGCGCACCCAAATCATTGAATTTTTTCGGATGCTTCAAAAACTCAACGACTTCCTCCAGCTCTTCCTTCGCTTCTTCCGCGCCGGCCACCTCGGCAAATGTCACCTTGATTTTTTCTTCGTTGTGAAGTTTCGCCCGGCTTTTGCCGAACGACATCACCTTACTGCCGCCACCCTGCGTCTGCTGCATGATGAAAAACCACACCCCGATGAGCAACAGCATCGGCAACAGCGAGGAAAACAACGTCGTCCACCACGGTGGTTGCGGCGGTTGTTCCGCTTTGATGTCGATTTTCTTTTCGCGCAGAACATTGATCAGCGACGGATCATTGGGCACAACCAAGGTAAATTCCTGACCATCTTTCAATTTGCCGCGGATCGTATTATCGACAATCGTCACCCGCTCGACCTTTTGGTCCTCCACCTGCTTCAGAAAAGCAGTGTAAGAGACTTCCGTCTTGGTCGTGGTTTTGGACGAATAATAATCGATAATCGATATGGCAACAATGATGATCAGCAGGTAAAAACCTACATTTCGAAAAAATTTATTCAAAGGGGCCTCCTATTGTCAGCAACAAAGCGGCTGACTTTGATGTGATTCGTAGGTAACAATTATATCACAAATTTTTCTAACGGAAAAGATTTGTCCCGTACTTCACCCAGCCTGGCTTGTTCAATCTTTTTCGTAGATTTCCGGCTTCAAAATGCCGATGAACGGCAAATTTCTGTATTTCCCTGCGTAGTCGAGTCCGTAGCCCACAACAAAATAATCCGGGATAATGAATCCGTTATAGTCGACTTGTACATCCACCTTGCGGCGGTCGGGCTTGCTGAGCAAAGTGCAAATCCGCACGCTCGCCGGTTTGCGCGATTTTAAATTCTCGACCAGATAATTCAGCGTAAGGCCCGAATCGATGATATCCTCCACAATCAAAATGTGCCGTCCCTGCACCACTTCATCCAAATCCTTGAGGATGCGGACAACGCCGCTGGAATTTGTCGACAGCCCATAACTGCTGATCGCCATGAAGTCCATATCAATCGGCCGCTTAATCGCTCGGGCCAGATCCGACATGAAAATGACTGCTCCCCGCAGGACGCCGATCATCAAAATATCCTGCCCGGCATAATCATTGGTGATCTGTTGCCCGAGTTCACGCACGCGAGCGCCGATTTCTTCCGATGTGATCAAAATCCGTTCTACGTCTTTCAACACTATTTTTTCCTCCCGTCAGTGTAAGTATCGTCGAAAACCATTTCCAGCATAATATATTCACGGGTATCCGCCGACAAGCCGGCCCGTTCGGACCGACGACAACCGGCCACCCACAGAATTCCGGCGGCGTCGCAGATGAGCGGCACGGAATCCCTCTGTTCCCGGGGTATCTTCAGATCAATCAGTAACTCCTTCAATTTGCGCACGCCCGGCGCTCCCAGCGGCCAAAACAAATCGCCAGGCTGTCGTCGACGAACAATCAACGGTTCTTGCACCCGCTCTCGATCAAAGGCAGCCCGGTGCGGGCCAAGCCCGGGCGGCAGCGAACCATGCGCCGGATGCACCGTGCAGCGCAAAACGATTCCCAAGCCGGGCAACACAGTGTCGCCCGGGCAAACCAGCGGCAGGGAAACCGCCAAAGCCCTAGCCGCCGGCTGACGCGTCTCGGAATCCGGCAAAGTCTCAAGGTACAGATTGCGATAGCAGCGTCGCGCCTGAACTTTTCCCGGCAGATCCAGGCGTCCGGTTCCCCGCTTCCGCAAGAACAGCCGTCGAATCTGTTCCACATGCACAAAGCCAAGCCCCCGGACATCGCCGCGCAGCTTCGTCAGCAAATTCCGGAGCAAGTTCCGCTGCACCGCCTCCGGCAAATCGACAAAAGCCTGCCCGTCCAGCCGATAGCCGCACCCAGTCTCCACCGCACAGTCGGCGATACGAGCTTCCGCATAGTCCTGTAAAAACGACTGCTCCGCTGCCAGAATCTCCGCAGTCCGGCACAGCGTTTGGGTCAATTCCGGATTAAAGTTGCGTTGCAGCCAGGGAACCAGCTCATGGCGGACGCGGTTGCGCCGAAAGTCAACGTCGCGGTTGGATGCATCGAAACGCGGCTGCAGATCATGTTTTCGGCAGTAATCCTCAATTTCCGCCCGCGTCAGGCACAGCAAGGGACGAATCACATCCCCCTGTCGCGGCCGCATGGCGCCGAGGCCGCTGCCACCGCTGCCCCGCAGCAAATTCAGTAGCAGCGTTTCCGCCTGATCATTCTGGTGATGACCGGTGGCGATCCAAGCGCCGCCTACTTGCGCAGCCACCTGACGCAAATATTCATACCGCAGATGGCGGGCGACTTCTTCCAGCGATCCACCCTGTTGATGGATCACGCCAGTCACGTCGACCCGTCCACAAAAAAACGGCAATTCCCGGTCCAGGCAAAACTGGCGGACAAACTCGGCATCAAGACGAGAATCGTCTCCCCGCAGCCCATGGTCGACATGGGCGACTACGAGCCGGCAGCCGGTTTCCGTACACAAGCCGGTCAGTAAATCCACCAAGGCCAGAGAGTCGGGCCCGCCTGAACAGGCGGCGACAATATTGGCGCCCGCCGGCAACAGATTATGCCGCAGCGTCCATTCCCGAACCCTGTTCCGGATCATCGTCAGCCTCCCTTTATTGTGTTCGCCGACAATACATATATTTCCTGCGCTGTGCAATTGCAACCTGAAAAAGTCGTTGATTTCGTTCACGCTCATTCATGATATATTCAAAATCCAGCAGAAGCAAGGGGAAAATATAACAAAATCCCCCTTATGCAGGGGGAGTCAAAGGATCATAACCGTTGCCGGCCATTCCTCAGTCCGACAAAAACAACCCCACCATAATGCGATTCACCCATTTGATGCTCACCGATAACGGGGTCAGCAACCCCCGGTAATACATCCATTCCAGAGAAAAAATAAACACATAACCGATCAGCAGATCCTGCACCCAACCCCGGCGCATCCGCGTCATGCCGAGCAGGCGTTGGCGCGATTGATCCCGGATGTTGCTCATCAACTCGATCATTTGGGCGATCGTCTCCGTGGTGACATTCCCGGTCGTTTGCCGCGGTTGCCGGGGTAAAGAGGCATGCCGAGCCTGTTGCATCTTTTTCACCAGTTCGGTCAAGGGCCGCAAATACTGGTGATCGCGTTCTTCCAACGAAATCAGCGTTGCCAGGTCTTCCCGGGACTTATTCCATTTCAGATATAGCGGCAGCATCGTAATGCGCAGGAAAAAGTAGGACAGCAAAATGACGCATAAATTATAAGTCTGGGTCAACAGCCAGATGTGCCAGCCCTTCGCGTCCTGAGGCATGAGGCGAAAAGCGCCGCTCAGCACCGGCAGGGTAACGTGAACCAAAACAAAGGCGTATGCACCCAATAAAAGCCACGAAAACAAAACCGCAACCCGAGAAAATGCGGAAGATTTTGAGTCGGTTACACTACCCGGCAAGGCAATGTTGAGGTCACGTTTTGACTCCGCAAACCGGCGAAACGTGTAAAAAACCACCGAGTTTTTGCGGATGCGGGCGCCAATTACACTTATATTGCCCAGCAGGGGTGATTTTTTGCCCGGCCATTCGACATACAGGCGAATTGTACGGTTCACCCGCAATACGAATCGCAGGGACTCGTGCCGCCAGGATCCGTTCCAGCGCAGCAACATATATAACAACCAGATAAAGATTTTACTCAAGACCCGCTGGTAGAATAATCCCCGCCAATTTCCCCGGGTAATGCTGCCGATTTGAAAGTCGATGGATGAAACCCGGCAGTCGTGCCACAGATCGGTAATCGTCAATAATACAACCAGTCGCCCGAGTACGGGAACACGCACGCGCACTTCGGCCAGATTATCCCCAGGAATATCCAGTGATTCAAACCAGGACTGATGAGCGCCCAGCCAATTATTGCGACGCAATATATCACAAATTTCCGCATCGGAAAATTCATATTCGCCATGCCGGATTCGTTCCAGCATCTCCCGGGCGTGCACCGCTTCCGCCGACTGCACCGCCGGTTGAGCTGGCGACCGCTTTGCCGGCAGAGTGTCAACCGCCCGGACAATTTTATCCAAAGCCCTTCCCCAACGTTTGAACAAATCTGTTTGGCACCCCCTCTGAGCGATAGTCACCTATTATTTTATCACGGGCAACAAAAAACGGAACGACTTCGTTCCGTTTGCGGTGTTCCGTTTGCATTGGACACTATACGAACTCCTGTCCAGGCAGGCGGTCTTGGGGTGGCACCGGGATTTTTCGCAGAGTGTTAAGTCGAACAGTTCTCTGGCCGTTGGCAGGCTGTTTCCCCACCGTGGAATACGCGACAATCCCCGGACCGTTAAAGATCAGTTCCGGCACGCCCTCTGGCGATAGTTTCAGAACCAATAAGTGTTGGGGAACCTGATCGTTACGCAGCACCAGGGTTTCCCCCTGGGCAGCCCTGACCTGCACCATGACCGAATGATCCCGGGTCCTGGCGTTATGGACCTTACTGGATGCCGGCAGCAATTCCAGATCGAACGCCTGGGCGGCCAGCACTTCACAGAAGCTTTCCACCACATGGCCGTCCGGAATAAAACTGCGTTTGGGAAACAGCCGGTCCAGTTTGGTCGTCAAAGCATAAAATTGGCGGATCAACCCAACGACATCTTCAGCGGGCAAGGCGCTCTCACTTCCTTTTAACGGCCGTGATAAACAATATATGTATTTGACATCGGCGTGCCATTTCCTCGGGACTATAGTCCTATTTTTTGCAATTGGCATCGACCGCTGCCGACTATGCCTGCCAATATTTTTGCGTCGGCAACTCCATGATCGTCAGGGGACCGCCCCAGGCCGCTCCCGTATCGACAAAGAACTTATGCGCCCGCACAAGCGGTTTCGACGAATCCGCAATATCGGGAAACAATTCGTACCTTGCCAGATACTGGGTTGGCGTGTGCCCGGAAATAACGTCCTGCGGTCCGTCATAGTCGAGAATGTAGGGTTCCCGAATCCAGATCAGATCGCGAAGCGACTGTTGAGCCAGTGTCACTTCCGGCCGGATTCCCGCATGTACAAACAAGAATCCCTGTTCCTCATGCCAGCGGGGCAGCGAACGGAAAAACGCGAGGTGACGCTCCAAAGTTTTGGCAGCGTCCCGGTAGCCCGCAATGGTCGTTTCGCCGCCATTGGCATACCATTGCTCCACGTCCGCCGCCGACAGATGGCCCTGGTTCCGGTTGGCCAACGCCCGCAGCATCATATCTTCATGGTTGCCATACAAGGCAACCGCCCCATGAGCCACCAGGCCGAGCACCGACTCGACCACCCGGCAGGATTCCGGCCCGCGGTCGACATAGTCGCCCAACAGAACCAGCCGGTCTCTCACCGGATCATAATCCGCCAGCGCCAATACTTTTTGCATTTTGGAATATTGCCCATGAACATCGCCCATGACCAGCAGGCGCCTGTCTTTTTCCAATGTGAATTCCCCTTTTCAGTCGCCACCATGATCCCATTGCCGGATCGCATTTGGATTTGACGCGGGTTTCGGCTGTTCCTGCAAAAAAAGAAACGGCGGATGAAATCCGCCGCCGGGCAATGCCGATGCTGAAACAAGGGCGGTTTACAACCAATTGCCGACCAGCCCGGTCCGTTGATAATAATAGCTATACTCCGGAAAAGTCTGCAACAGCAGGGCCTCTTCCCGTCGCAGACGAATCATCAGGCAAATGATCTGGGAGCCGGCGGCCAACAACATGGGCCAGCTTGGAAACATCAGCACATCCGCCATTGCCCAAATCATATAGCACACATACAAAGGATGCCGCGAATAGCGATAAGGGCCGTGGGCAACGACCGCATGGGCTTCCGGAACCACCGTCAGGCAATTGCCCAGGCAAAACAAGGACCAGATTACGAACGGATAGGGCAGCAGCGACAGCGAAACTCCCAGCAGATGCACTTCCCGCGGCAGGCCGCCGCCGGCGTGGATTGTGGAAAAAAACATCACAATAACGCTGAAGCCGAAGGTTGTCCCCATCCCGATCAGCAGGGAAGAAACCCGGGTGTCAATGTTTTTCGGTCGTCGAATCAGGCTTCGGGTCAAAAAGAAAATATCGAGCAGGCTGACGGCGATAACCGGCACCCCCCACAAAAAATGAGACACCGACAGGGTCAATTTCATCAGCGCCAAAAAAATTGTCAAGATCATAAACAGGGTTGCCGAGCCGCCCGCCACGAACCGCAAATATTGTTCGGTCTTTCTTTCTTCCTGCATCTGTTGACCCTCCCCGTAAGCTGGATCTATCGCCGATTATAGGAAATACCCCCGAGCAGTCGGGGGTATTTCAACTGGACAGTCTTTACCGAGCCTTACAGCGAGTTGCTAATGTTCGTAAACTGGGCGGAAACCTGGGGTCCCAGCAGTGCGAGGGCGCCCATGCCGACTACGGCCACCAGAGCCAAAATCAGACCGTACTCGACCATGCCTTGACCTTTTTTGTTTTGGAGAACCGAATTAATCATTGCGAACATTTTGAATACCCTCCCCAATTTTTTTTGCTTCGGCTTGCCTGCAGTTTTGTTTTCTGCCCCCATTGTAGCAAGCCGACGGGAAGGTGCCATCGTACGCAAGTCTTATCCGGCATGGGTATCTGGTCCTATTTTTTGGGGGGACTGCCGGTACCTGGCGTTCACTCCAACGGAACACTGACGGTAACCCGGGTGCCACGCCGGGGCGCCGATTTGATGGTCAGCTTTCCGTTCAGCAGCTGCATCCGTTCCCGCATCCCCATGATCCCATAGTGTCCGGACGGCAATTCCTCCTCGGTCATTTCGAAGCCCTTGCCGTCATCTTCAACCAGCACCGTCACGCCGGCGGCGGCAAACTCAAGCCGCACCCTGATGCTGGTCGCCTGCGCATGCTTGACAATATTGTTCAGCGCTTCCTGCACCACCCGGAAAATGCCAATTTCGATATGCGGTTCCAGGCGGCGTTCTTTGCCGGTCACGGCAATTTCCGTAATCAACCCGTACTGCTCCCGGAATACGTCCAGTACACCACGGATGGTCGGCGCCAATCCGAGATCATCCAGCGCCATGGGCCGCAAATCAAAGATGATTTTGCGGATTTCCGTCAACGTATTGCGAATGTGTTCCCGCAGCGCCTTCAATTCGGCCTTGGCCCGGGCAGCGTCGGTATCAATCAGTCGTTCGCAGACTTCGGCCCGAAAGACGATATTGGCGATCGCCTGGGCCGGCCCATCATGAATGTCCCGCGCGACCCGCCGGCGTTCCTCTTCCTGGCTGCGGATGACCTGCGCACCGAGCGCATGGGCGTTTTGCAGCGTTTCGATCTGAGAAAAGGCTTCGCTCATCTGAGTTCCCAAATAATCAAGCACAACTCCCACCTGCGATACCAATTGTTCCGCCTTGGCCACCGTCCCGCCCAGATTGCGCAGCCGCACTTCCAGTTCATCCCGTTGACGACGCAGGTTTTGTTCCTGTTCCCGGGTCACCGCCACGTCGATCTGAATTTTGCGGGCCGCCTCATAGGCCTCCCGTACTTCTTCCTCCGTCCGGTTCTTGAAATCGCGGCTGACTTCCATCAGGTGGATTCGGGCCTTTCGTTCCTTGCGTTCCAGTTCATCCACCTTTTGAATGACGACGGCTGTCTCCTCCTTGATGCGCTCGACGTCGCGTTTCACCGTTTCCAGTTCGTCCCGGGCCATTTCATAAACGTCATAAATCTGGCCGCGGCTGTCACGAATGCTGGATATGGTCTTTTTGACGATTTTGTCGAGAGTGCTGATATCCACGTTATGCATCATACTTCAATATCCACAATACGGCGAATGACAAAAACGCCGATGATCTGTCCCGCTACCGCCACCCCCAGCATCAGCTGACCAATGGGATGGACAAACAAAATCCGGACGTAACCAGGATTCATCGTGTATATCACCAGCCCGAGCGCGATCGGCAGCAGGCTGATGATAATTCCGGAAATCCGTCCCTGGGCGGTCATGGTCCGAATTTCACCGCGAATGCGCACCCGGTCGCGAATCGTCCGGGCAATGTTGTCCAACACCTCCGCCAGATTGCCGCCCACTTGCCGCTGAATCAGCACCGACGTCAAAACAAGATCGAGGTCTTCGGAATCAATCCGTTTCGCCAGATTGCCCAAGGCATTCTCCACGGGTACTCCCAGATTCATTTCTTTCACCGTCCGGCCGAATTCCGTAGAAATTGGTGGCCGCATTTCCTGCGCCACCATGTCTACGGCTTGCATGAAACTGTAGCCGGTGCGCAGGGAATTGGCGATCAAAATCAACGCATCGCCTAACTGGTTGTTAAAGGCCCGCATCCGTCTGGCCGTTTTGATGCGTACCAACAGAAACGGGATACAGAGCCCGAGCAGACCGCCGACCAGTCCGGCCAGCAAAAAGCCGCCACTGAGCAGCAGCAACAAAAATCCGGTCAATAAAGCCATCGCGCCGCACAGCGCCAGAAATTCACCGCTGCGCAGCGGCAAACCGGCCCGGAGCATTCGCTGCTCCAGGGATAGGTCCCAGCGGGGCGACTCCAGATATCTGCCGATTCCGCGCAGAATCCCCCGCAATCCCGACGGCTGGGATTCCCCCAATGGTCGGCCAGACGACGGCGCAGGTCCCGGCGCTCCCTGCACCGCTTGCTCCAGGCGTCCGGCCACAACGCGTTTTTCCGCCGTGGCTAACTGGTAAACCAAGGCGATCAATGTACATAAAGTCAGGAAAATGCCGGCGGATATGAGAAAAATCATCGTACACACTCCGATCGGCTAGCGGCCAAAAAGTCTGAAACGGCGGGAAGCTTTGGTCTCGGCCGCAGCGACGTCTGCTTCCGGCGGCGCCACCAACGCAGCCAAAGAGTGGATTTGCCGGGATATGGGCGCGGCCGGATGCGAAAGAACAAATGGCAGGCCTTGGTTGATAGACCCGGCAACAATCTTGGCATCCGTCGTGACGGCGGCGGCGAAGCGCCGTTTCAGGGTTGCCTCGACTTCCTTGGCTTCAATTCCGCCTTCCGGCGTTGCCCGGTTCAAGACCAATATGATTTTCCCTTCATCATAGCCCAGGGACTGCATAATTTCCAGCGCCAGCTTGGTGTTTTTCACCGCCGGCAACTCCAGCCCCGACACCAGCAACACGGAATCCGCCGCATCCAGGGCGGCAATGGTCGCGTCATTGAACGCGGAAGCCGTATCCACCAAAATCAGGTCATACGCTTGGCGCAGTTGCTTCAGCACGGCGCCGATCATTTTGCCGGAGATCCTTTCCGCCTGTTCCGGTCGGGCCGGTGCGGCCAATATGTGTAACTGTTCGCTGTAAGTCGCCATGTAGGGAATTAGCGTATCTCCGTCCAGATTTTCTTTCTCCGCCACCACGTCGGCCAGGGTGCTGCGGGCCGGTACGTTCAGAATCAGCGCCACATCGCCGAACTGGATATCCGCATCCACCACCGCCACCTTGGTCAGCGGGCGTCCGGCCAGGGCCACCGCCAGATTCGCGGTCAGTGTCGTCTTGCCGGCGCCGCCTTTGCCGGAAAAAACACAGACGACCTTTCCCTGTTTCTTGTCACCGGTTTTGGCCCGCAGGGCGTCGCGAACCTTGCGTTCCCGGTTGTAAGCATCCTTGGCCGCGTGAATCAGTTCGTCGCCGGTAAAAGGTTTCGTCAGATAATTTTTGGCGCCAGCCATCATGGCCCGCCGAAGATATTCCTGCTCCCCCTGGACGCTCATAATGATGACCGCCGCGTCCGGTACCTCCAGGCTCAGTCGCTCCGTCGCCTCGATGCCGTCCATGCCGGGCATGTTGATATCCATCAGGATCACATCCGGCCGCAGCGTCTTGGCCAGGGTGATCGCTTCCTCGCCAGTCCCGGCCTGTCCCACCGCCTCAATCTCCGGGTGGAATTCCATCAGCTTTTTGATGTTTTCACGGGTTGCCGCCACATCGTCAACGATTAGCGCCCTGATTTTGTCGGACATCGGTCTGACCTCCTGCCGGCTTGGCCGGGTTCTGGTTCATGTGGTCCTTGAGTTCTTGCGACATGGGCGGCACCAGCGCGCCGGGATCGACAATCGTCGGCGTCACCAGAATCAGCAGCTCGGTTTCGCCTTTCACGAAACTCGTGCTGCGGAACAATTGGCCGATCACTGGCAGATCGCCCAGCAGCGGTATCTTGGTGACATCCCGGGTGATGTCGTTGGCAATCAGGCCGCCGATCGCCATGGTCTGCCCGGAGGCCAGGGCTATGGAGCTCTCGGCCTTGCGCATCCGGATCGGCGGAATCTTCATGTTGGTGCCCAATTCAATCTTATTGACTGAATTCCATTCCATGGAACTGACTTCCGCCTTGACCTTGCTGGTGATAATCCCGTCCAGGCTGGCTTCGGGCAAAATATCGAGTTTGATGCCGTAGTCCTTCCATTCAATGCTGATCTGGCCGTTTTGATTGCTGACCGGGACGGGAATTTGTCCCCCCACCAGAATGTTGGCCTTGTCGCCGCTCAAAGTGACCAGATTCGGTTGCGACAACAGCTTGGCGTAGCCATTCTGTATCAGCAGGTTCAATTGGGCATTGACCGGCGCAAAGGTCCCCAGATTGCCGAAAGTGTTCGGCGATCTGGTGTTAACCTGGGATTGTCCGGCGTAAAATATTCCCGGCGCGGTGGTGGTGGAATTGCTGTAATACTGCAAACCCAGTTCCTGCGTCTTCGTGCGGTTGATTTCCACGATTTTCGCTTCGATCTTGATCTGGACAGGCTTGGCGATTTCCAGCAGATTGACCACCTTGTCGCCATAGGCGCCGGCGATTTTCTCGGCCCGGGCCCGTTGGTACTGGTCACTCACAGTTCCTTCGAGAATTACGGTTTTGTTGACTTTCGTCACCCGGATATCGGGATAGCCCAGGATGCGTTTGATTTCGTTGGCAATCGCCGGATCCGCCGCCGATACTTCCACCAAATAATTCTGGCGGCCCGACCCGGACCAGACAATCAAAGTGGTGGAGCCGGTCTGCTTGCCGACCAAAATCAGCTCCGAGCTGGAAACGACCACCACGTCCGCCACGTCCGGGTTGGCAATCGCCGCCCGCTGCAATCCATACAACGTGACGGTTCGCGACTGTCCGGCGGCGATCGTCATTTTTGCCGTTGCTTCCGCCGCCAACGTTGTTCCTGGCGATGCGACAATGAAAAGAACCAGGATCAGAACTGCGATCAACGTTTTTCTCAAGGTCTCATCGCCCCTTACTCGATTTTTGTGCCCCGGATCACCATGACGCCCGGTACTGTTTTGGTTTCGCCGGCCGGTTTAGCAGCGGCCGGGGGAGCAGTCGCGGCCGGAACCGACGATTTTGGCTGAACGGCCGGTTTCTGAACGCCGACAATGTCGGTCGGCGTAACCGGTTTTTGAGCGGTCGAGCCTGTTTCCGGCAAATAGGGCCGCAGCGCCAGACGAACTTTCCCTTTTTCCTCCGCCAATGTTACCCGGGCCGCATCTTCCGGCGATATCGCCAGCGTCACCGTAGTCAGCTTCAGCGCACCGGAATCTTTCGCGGCCTCTTTCTTGATATCCCGTTCCGACGACACCTCGCTGTCGCGATTGACGGCCAGCACCAGCAGGTTTTGCAGGAGGATCTGGCTCACATGGCCGCCGGCCACCTGTTGGTCAAACGTCACAATGACATCGACTGAATCGCCGGCTTTCAACAGGCCGGCCACGCCGGTCACGTCCGTAACGGCCACGGTGAGAGCCCGTTTGCCGGGAGGAATCACGCCGGTAAAGCCGGCCAATTTGCCGGCCAGCAACAGGCGTCGTTCCAAAATCTGTTCCCCGCTCATGATCGCTTCGCGGGTGACAATCCCCACAACTTTGTTCAAATTCCGCACAGCGCCGGGCTGAATGTATTCGACAGGAATCTGGGATTCCTGAACCATATCCGCCGTAATTTTTGTTTTGGACGGGATATCGGTCTTGGCCACTATCACGGTCGCCAGATCGGTCGGCGTCGGAGGCTGCGCGCTTTCCCGGAGAAATTTGTACACCAGGAATGTCGTGATCAGGCTCAGAGCCAAGGCAATGCCCACCAGTCCCTTGCTCGACAATTTCACCAACGCAATCCCCCTCTTCCGCCATCGTGCTTCCATTGTACAGGAGATGTAGTGAAACCTCAATAGAATCGGTGATTCCAGCGTGCTACCAGAGTCTTATTTTTTATAGGACCTGCGTCCTCATCTGCCATTTTCGTCCTACAACCATTTTTTGCGCCGGAAATATCGCAGCATGCCCAAAGTGACGAGAATCATGATGCTCCATACTCCATAATAGCCATACCGCCATTTGAGTTCCGGCATATATTCGAAATTCATGCCGTAAACGCCGGCAATAAAAGTTAAAGGGATAAACAACGTGGAAATAATGGTCAGAACCTTCATGACCTCGTTCAGCCGGTAACTGATGCTCGACAGATAAATGTCCAGCATCCCGGAAATCAAATCGCGATAGGTTTCCACGGTATCAATCGCCTGGATGATGTGATCATAGGCGTCGCGCAGATATGGGCCCGTTGCCGGCGAGCAAAACCGGGACCCGCAACGTTCGAATGCGCCAATGATTTCCCGGACCGGCCAGACCGTCTTGTGCAAATACATCAGTTGCCGCTTGAAGGCATGAATTTGCCGCAGTAAGGTCGGGCCCGGCCGCCGGACCAGCTCTTCATCCAAAAATTCAATAGCATCGCCCAGATCTTCCAACACCACAAAAAATTGGTCGACAATCACATCCAACAGTGCATACGCCAGATAGTCAGCTCCCTGACCGCGCAATCTGCCCTTGCCGGTCAGGATCCGTTCACGGACCGGGGCAAACAGGGTCTGATCCCGCTCCGTCAACGAAATGACCCAGTCTTTCCCAAACAGCAGGCTGACCTGTTCAAATCCGACCTCCACCCGATGATTGGTCCGCAAGAGAGTTTTATGGAAGCCGACGTCAGGATCAGCGGCCGGCTGAACAAATGGAACTTTGGCAACCAAAAACAAATATTCATCAAACTCCTCAAACTTCGGCCGCTGCGTCGTGTTCAGTATATCCTCCAGAACTAACGGATGGATCGAAAAATGCCGGCCGATCTCTTCAATGGCCTGCACATCATGAATCCCGTTGATTTCGATCCAGGCAACAGCACGGTCATTATGGAGCGGCAACAAGTCCTGCCAACGTTCCAGGTCCCGGCTGTCGGCGCCGGCGGAATCAAAAGAAGTCTGGCGAACCCGGATCGTTTTCTCATAGATGGTGCCAACATGGGTCAGTGTTCCCGGCGGAAAGCCTTTTTTTCCCCGATATGACTTCGTCATTTGTTTCAAACGATCACCTCGTGCGGCGGCAAGCCGCGTCTTTATATTTCCAGTGTCTTTTGACATGAACCGGAAAAACTCCTGCCGGTAATGCGCCGGGAACGATCCACTACGGCTGGAATATTAATGCGAGATGTATTAAACTTGTTAAAGAACCCTTTTTTTGCACGCGCAAAAAAAATCAGACAAAGAAGGGACTTGCCATGGATATTGTCAAAGAACTGCTGAAAGACATTCCCTTGCCGCAAATGGTCAAAATTCGTCAGACCTTCCCGGCGCCGGAAGTACAGGACGTCCCGGCAACATTGCGACAAATGCTGGAACAATCCTGCCAGCTGGACCGCGTTCGGCCCGGCATGCGCATCGCCATTGCGGTCGGCAGTCGAGGCGTCAATCAGCTCCCCGCGTTGGTCGGCACTACGGTCGTCGAGCTGAAGAAGCGGGGAGCCGAACCATTCGTAGTCCCGGCCATGGGCAGCCACGGCGGCGCCACCGCCGCGGGTCAGGCTGAAGTATTGGCGCATCTGGGAATTACGCAGGAAACCGTGGGGTGCCCGATTGTATCCTCCATGGAAGTGGTCGAAATTTCCCGCCTGGCCAACGGGCTGCCGGTATATGTGGACAAGCACGCCTATGAAGCCGACGGCATCGTTCTGGTCAACCGAATCAAGCCGCACACGGCGTTTCGCGGCCCCAACGAAAGCGGGCTGGCCAAGATGATCGCCATCGGCCTGGGCAAGCAAAAAGGCGCGGAAACCTGCCATGCGTATGGATTCAAGCACATGGCCGAACATGTACCGGCCATGGCCCGGGAAGCGATCGCCAAGGCGCCGATTTTCTTTGGAATCGGCACGGTGGAAAACGCCTATGATCGTGTCGCCAAAATCGTTGTCACCGGCGCAGCCGACCTGATTGAAACCGACCGGCAGCTGCTCGTAGAGGCGAAAGCCGCCATGCCGCGAATTTCTTTCTCGCCGATCGATGTGCTGGTGATTGATGAAATCGGCAAAGATATTTCCGGCGACGGCATGGACCCCAACATTACCGGCCGTTATCCAACGCCCTATCCCACCGGCGGGCCGGAAGTCGCCAAGATGGTTGTCCTCGACCTCACTGAAAAAGCCAACGGCAATGCCAACGGCGTCGGCACCGCCGACTTCACGACCCGCCGCCTGGTCGACAAAGCAGACCTCCAGGCGATGTACGCCAACGGCCTGACTTCGACCGTAGTCGGTCCGACCGCGATTCCCACAACACTGGACTGCGACCGGGACGCAATCCGGGCGGCGGTGAAAACCTCCAATGCCCTGGATCTCAGCCAGGTCCGCCTGGTCCGCATCAAAAACACCCTGCAGCTCAACGAAATCATGATTTCGACGGCTCTGCTGCCGGAAGCGCAAGCATTGACCAATGTCACGATTTTATCCGAACCCTTTATGATGCAATTCGACGAGCAGGGAAATCTCAGGGAGGAATAATTTTGTCACAGCCTGCCCATCTGGGAGCCCGGCGGGAACACAGCCGGGCCATTCTTTTTCTGTTGCTGGCGGCGCTGCTCTGGAGCACCGGCGGTTTTTTCATCAAGTGGGTCGACTGGCACCCGATGGCGATCGCCGGCGGCCGAAGCGCGATCTCGGCAGTCGTATTCGCCGTGGCATTCCGGAAAACTCTGAAAATCACCTGGTCGCCGGTCCAGTTGACCGCCGCCGTCGCCTACGCGCTCACGGTAAGTCTGTTTGTTGTCGCCAATAAACTGACTACCGCCGCCAACACCATTTTGTTGCAGTATACCGCCCCGGTGCATGTGGCGTTGTTGTCGGCCTGGCTCCTGAAAGAGCAGCCGAGCCGCCGCGACTGGTTGACGATCACCGCCGTCCTCGCCGGCATGATTCTCTTTTTCTTCGACCAGATGAGCCCTGGCAATTTGCTCGGCAACCTGTGCGCTCTGTTCACCGGTCTGACCTTCGGCCTGTTCATTGTGCTGTTGCGCAAGCAGCGGGACGCCTCGCCGGCAGCCTCCGTGTTTCTCGGCAACATTTTCACAGCTTTTGCCGGACTGCCTTTTATGTTTGACTCGCTGCCCAGTCCGGCCGGCTGGGCCGGGCTGGCGTTTCTGGGCGTGTTCCAGCTCGGCCTGGCCTATGTCTTTTATACACGGGCCATTTCCCATGTCACGGCCATGGAGGCAGTGCTGATCACCTTGATTGAACCGGTCCTCAACCCCATCTGGGTATTCCTGCTGATGGGGGAAACTCCGTCATTCACCGCGCTAGTCGGTGGCACCGTCATCATCGGCGCGGTTACGGCCCGCCAGATCATCGAGGCCCGCCGATGCTGAGCCCGCTGATTTCACTGTTCCGAAACCGGCAATTTCAGAGCATTGCCTGCATCCAGGTCTTCAACGTGTTCGGCGCCAATCTGATTGCGCCGGTATTGCCCCTCTACCTGTCCCTGCAGGGAATGTCGGCCTCACGGGTCGGCCTGGTTATGGGGATTATGGCGATCGGCGCGCTGGTCATGCGGCCCTGGGCCGGCCGCGCCGTCGACCAACGCGGCAGCCGCCCGGTGATTCTGTTCGGCCAGAGTCTGCTTGGCGTCTGTTTCGCCTCGTTTCTCTGGTTCACCAATTTTTGGCCGTTATTGTTGGTCCGGTTTGTCCAGGGCGCGGCCCAGTCGTTTTATTCGACAGCATCCGTAACGTTTGCCAGCAGCGTGGAATCGCCGCAGAATACCGCCAGCGCCATCTCCATGTATACCGTTTTCACCATGATCGGGCTGGGCAGCGCTACCAGCCTGGCCCCCCTGATTTTTCAGGAGATCGGCTTTGTCCGTCTGATCCTGCTGAGCCTGTTGGCGCTGGCCATCGCGATTGCATTCACCATTCTGCGGGCCCGACCGATTGCGCCGATTCGGGATGCCGACGTTCCGCCCTTTTCCTCCGTCCTCCATCTGAAAGCCGTCTGGGCGCCGACCGTCTGTCTGTTTGCCTCCAATTTCGTATTCAGCACCTTGTTCACGTTTGTGCCGCTGTATGCGGTTTCCGTCTCGCTCCAGGACTATTCCGTCTTTTATGTTTGTTTTGCGGTTGCGGTTATTGCCACCCGTCTCGGCGTGCAGCACCTGACCCAGGCCTTCCGGGCGGAAGCGGTCGCCACCGTCGCCAGTCTGATGAATGTAGGCAGTGCCTTAATCATTGCCGTATATCCATCGGCTTTTACCTTTGGGGTCGCCGGTATCCTGATCGGATTGGGATTTGGCGTCATTTTTCCCGCACTCACCATCTACGTCATCCAGCGGATTTCTCCCGCCATCAAAGGAACCGGTTTGTCGATCCTGACTGCTTCCGGGGATGTCGGTAATGCCCTTGGCGCAGCCATTCTCGGAATTGTCGCCGAATATTTCGGCTTCCGCTGGGTCTTCGCCCTCTCCGCGCTGGTGGTGTTGATTTGCACGCGCTATTTTTATGTAACCCTGACTGCCAAAACTTCCGCCGATAACCTCGATACGACGAAGCAACCCTAAATATCCGCTATTCACAAAATATTAAAGGCTGCGGAAAAAACCGAATTGGGTTTTTCCGCAGCCTTTTAGCGTGCCGATAAGATTTTACCGTTCGCTCACTGTTTGGTCCATTCCGTGTGGAACGTGCCCGGACGGTCCGTCCGTTCGTAGGTGTGGGCGCCAAAGTAATCGCGCTGCGCCTGGATCAGGTTGGCGGGCAGCACCGCCTGACGGTAGCTGTCGTAATAGTCCAGCGACGCGTTGAACGCCGGCGTGGGAATCCCCAGCTCCCGACAGGTCTTCAGAACCAACCGCCAGGAATCCTGGGATTCGGCCAGCACGGAGGCAAAGAAAGGATCGAGCATCAAATTGTCGAGCGCCGGGTTGTTGGCAAACGCGTCCCGGATCTTGTCCAGGAAACGGGCCCGGATGATGCAGCCGCCACGCCACAACAGGGCGATTTCCCCAAACTTCAGGTTCCAGCCGTATTCTTTGCTGGCGGCGGCCAGCAAGGCAAATCCCTGGGCATAGGAACAAATTTTGGACGCGTACAACGCATCGTGCACCGCCTGGATCAGTTGCTCCCGGTCGCCGGTCCAGCGACCCTGCGGTCCCTTCAAGACTTCGGCCGCCTTGACCCGCTCCGGTTTGATCGCCGACATGCAGCGGGCAAATACGGCTTCGGTGATCGCCGGCGTCGGAATCCCCAAATCCAGGGCGCTCTGGGAAGTCCATTTGCCGGTTCCCTTTTGTCCTGCCTTATCCAGGATCATTTCCACCAGCGGCCGGCCGGTTTCCGGATCGTTAACCGCCATAATGTCCCGGGTAATCTCGATGAGGTAGGAATCCAGCGGTCCCTGGTTCCAGCGGGAGAACACCCCGTGCAGTTCGGCCGCCGTCAGCCCGCCGGCGCGGCTCAAAATATAATAGGCTTCGGCAATCAGCTGCATGTCCGAATATTCGATCCCGTTATGAACCATCTTCACATAATGGCCGGCGCCATCCGGACCAACGAAGGCGCAACAGGGACCATCCGCCACCTGCGCGGCGATTTTCGTGAACATTGGCGCCAGTTCCCTATAGGCGTCCAGATCCCCGCCCGGCATCAGGCTTGGTCCCTTCAGGGCCCCTTCCTCGCCGCCGGACACGCCGGTGCCGATGAAGCGGATCCCTTTGGCGGCCAGTGTCCGGAAACGACGGCGCGTGTCCTCAAAGAACGAATTGCCGCCGTCGATGATGATGTCGCCCGGCTCCAGGTAGGGCGCTACCTGATCGATCATATCGTCCACCGGTTTGCCGGCCTTGACCATCAGCATCACCCGCCGGGGTTTCGCCAGTGCGGCGGCCAGCTCGGCCAGAGAATGCACCCCCTGCACGGCCAGTCCGGCGGCGCTGCCGGCCAGGAATTCGTCCACCTTGGACGTGGTGCGGTTGAATACACAAACCTGAAAGCCCTTGCTCACCATATTCAGAACCAAATTTTCCCCCATCACGGCCAAGCCGATGAGGCCGATGTCACACAGCGGTTTCACTTGCGTTTCCTCCCCTGTCAGGCGGAACTCCGCCTGTATTCTTGGTCTGCCGACCATTCGGATTTCTCAGTTCAAAGTGAAGATCTTGCCCGGATTCATGATTTCGTTAGGATCCAGGGCTTTTTTGATGGCTTTCATCATTTTTAGCTCCACCGGATCGCAATACTTTCGCATCAGATCCAGTCGTTTATAACCGATGCCATGTTCGCCGGACAGCTTTCCCCCCACCGAATAGATGAAGGCGTACAGCTCGTCCTGCAGCAAGGGTAACCGTTCATTCCAGATTGCCAGCGGCAGGTCTTCCTTCAGGATGTCCGCGTGGACATTGCCATCGGCGGCATGCGCCGCAATATGGACGGTCACCCCGTACTTCCGGCTCAGTTCGGACAGTTTTTGCACCACATCCGGGATGCGGGACATCGGCACGACAGTGTCTTCCGCCGAAAAGATCAGGCTGCGGGCCCGGTTCGCTTCGCCGAACGTCTTGCGGGCCTTCCAGATTTTCACGGAGTCGGCGACCAGAACCTCCAACGCCCCGTGGGCGGTACACAGCTCATCGATCGTCACGCACTGGTCTTCCAGGACTTCCTCGTTGTCGCCGGCCAGCGATACGATGATGTAATGGCCGTGGTCGCTGTGCGGCAGCTTCTCGTGCAAAAACTCCTCGCTGCACCGGATGCCCTTGTTATCCATGAACTCGACGCATACCGGGCTAACCGGAGACTGCATGATCCGGGCCACGATGTTGATCGCCGCCTCCGGGCTGTCAAACACAGCCAGCAGGTCGATCACGTGCGCCGGTTTTGGGGTCAGCTTGAGGTACACTTTCGTGACGACCCCCAGCGTGCCTTCCGAGCCAACCAACAGCTGGGTCAGGCAATAGCCGGTCGAGTCTTTTTTCAACCGTCCGCCCAGCGTGGTGATTTCCCCTTCCGGCGTGACCACTTCCAGCCCCAATACCTGCTGCCGGGTCGTACCGTATTTGATAGCCTTCATGCCGCCGGCATTGGTGGCGACGTTGCCGCCGATGCACGAACTGTCGGAGCTGCTCGGTTCGCCCGGATACAAGTAGCCCCGCTCCGTAGCAAACTTCTGGACGTCGACAGTCCGGACGCCCGGTTCGACAATCAGTACCATGTTGGTTTCGTCGAATTCGACGAACTTTGTCATCCGTTCGGTGGATAAGACGATCCCGCCCGCAAAGGCCACCGCCGCGCAGGCATAGCCCGTACCGGCTCCCCGCGGCACGATCGGGATCAGGCGACGATTGGCCAGTTGGACGATTTCCGCCACCTGCCCGGTTGTTTCCGGGAATACCACGGCTTCCGGGAAATGGACGTATTTTTCGCCAGTCACGGCATCATGCGAATAATCTTCCATTTTTGCACGTTCGAGCCAGATGTTCTTGTCACCGACGATTTGTTGCAACTCGGCCACGGCCGCGTCATCAACCGGATTATATTTTCCCATATGGTCGCTCCTTACGCTTCGCCGTTGAACAGCTGGGACGATGTTAACGCTGGATGCGGGCCGAACCACCGCCGGCAAACGCCCGAACCTGGTCAATGCTGCTCATGGTCGTATCGCCCGGGAATGTCGTCAACAATGCGCCGTGCGCCCAGCCCAAACGCAATGCCGCTGCTGGTTCTTCACCGGTCAACAGACCGTAAAACAGGCCCGACGCAAATCCGTCACCGCCGCCGACCCGATCATACACATCCAGTTCGGCGGTCGGGGCGGTATAGGTTTTGCCATTCATCCAGGCCACCGCACTCCAGCTGTGACGATTGGTGGAATGAACTTCCCGCAGCGTGGTCGCGACAATTTTGATTTGCGGATGTTTGGCGATGACTTGGTCGATCATGGCAAAAAATGCGCTGGGATCCAGTTTGGATTTTGCAGCCACTTCCGGGCCGGGAATCCCCAGTCCCATCTGCAGGTCCTCTTCATTACCCACCAGAACGTCCACGTTTTCCAATATCTTGCCCAGCACTTCGACGGCCCGGTTTTGCCCGCCGACAATATTCCAGAGTTTGGCGCGGTAATTTAGGTCGAAGGACACCACGGCCCCAGCGGCTTTGGCCGCCTTCATCCCTTCGATGACCACTCCCGGCGTCGTTTCGGACAACGCCGCAAAGATCCCGCCGCTATGGAACCAGCGGACACCGCCGGCGAAAATTTTCTGCCAGTCGAAATCGCCGGCCCTGAGCATGCCGCCGGCCTCGTTCGCCCGATTATAAAAAACGACAGGCGGTCGGACACCCTGGCCGCGGTCGCTGTAAACCGTCGCCATATTGGGCCCGTTGACACCATTATGTTTGAAATGTTTGTAGAAAGCCTGAACTCCCATGGCTTTGACGCGTTCGGCAATCAAATCGCCAATGGGATAATCCACCATGGCCGAGGCCACTCCGGTCTTGAGGCCGAAGCAGTCAGCCAAGTTGGCTGCGCAGTTGAATTCGCCGCCGCTGACATGGATCAGGCACTCCGTTGCTTTGCGGAAAGGCACGATTCCGGTATCCAGGCGGTGAACCAGCGCCCCCACGGAAACGAAATCCAATGCACCCTCGGTGCGGATGTTTAAACCGACAGTATTCATACTTTCCCTCCTCAAATGATAATTTTCATCTTTGGCTGGCAACCAATCCGAAAATTGATTGTTCTGACGCTTATGTTTCTATTATATCGCAAAACAACGTCGCAGAGTATATCGGTTTAGTTGCCAACAAAAACAATCCGGGCAATCCAGCTGGCGCTGCGGATCGCCCGATCATTTCTTCTCTTCTTGCGTTTATGTTGCCAACTTAGCCTACAGCTTCTAGACGACAGCCTTCCCGCACATTCTCCCAAATTACGGTCCGGGCTTTGGCAAAACCGTTGAATGTCGTTGCGGAAGCGGAACTGTAGGAACCGATGTTGGGCACGAGAATCAAATCGTCAACATCTAGTTGGACTGTTTCTTTTTCACGGAAAATCACGTCAAAGGAATCGCAGCTGGGACCGGCGAAGGTTGCCGTCACAGTTGGACCTTCCTTGAACGGCAGCAATTCGAAATCCCAGTGGTCAAAAATGACCCCGGAAAAGGTACCGTAGATTCCTTCATCGAGAAAATACCAGTCCTGGTTGTCACGCTGCTGTCGACCGATCACCCGCGTGATCAGTTTTACGGCCGTCCCGCAAATGAAGCGGCCCGGTTCGGCCCAAATCTCGGTTTGCGGGAACAACTGCTCCAACCCTTGATAGATGGTGGTCAGCATCTTCTGAATGTCGATCTTGGCGCTGCCGGGCGCCCGAATCGGAAAGCCGCCGCCAATGTCGAGGACCTGTAAATCGAGTCCCTGCGCCGCCGCTTCATCGAACAGCTTTCGGCAAACCTGCAAGGCATTGATATAAGCGTGGGCCTGCGTTGCCTGACTGCCGACATGAAAGGCAAGACCGGCGACACGTAATCCGCAGTCGCGGGCTTTCAACAGCAACGGCAACACATCCGCCGGTTCGGCGCCAAATTTTTTGTTCAAATCGATCAGCGCCTCGGGGTTCTGCATGCGCACACGCACCAGCACACCAGCTCCCGGAGCTACCCGGGCCATCTTCTCGATTTCCGGCGCACTGTCGACCATATAGTTCAATATTCCGGTCTGGCGGGCGGTCGCGATGCCGTGGACCGGCTTGATGGGGTTGGCGTAAACCATTTGTTCCCCCGAAATCCCCATCGCCTGCAACTGCAGAATTTCACCGTCCGACGCAACATCGAAACAAGACCCCAGGTCCTTCAGCGTGCGGATAATCCGTTCATCCGGATTGGCCTTGACCGCATAATGAATGTTAACCCGGGGCATGTGCTCTTTCAGATACCGGTAATTGTGTTTGATCTGCTCGACCGACATTACCAGCAGCGGCGTTCCGTACTCGTCCGCCAGCCTCTTCACATCGGCCTGGGATAGATGAAATTCCTTTTGCATATCCACTCCCCTTTTACACTGCACTTTTCTTGGGAAAAACCCGATTTGATTGTACCATATCGCGAAAAAACTGCAACATGATTTTACAAAAAATCGAGTAGGAGGGGGCGGCGAGCCCCCGACCTCTCACACCACCGGACATGCGGGTCCGCATCCGGCGGTTCCCAAAGATTGACGAAGTATCCCATAGTGTGCAAGCAGACTCAACAGCCCTTGACGTTCCCAATAGGAAACGCCCAGGGCGTTGTTTGTATTTCGGGCCATGGCCCAGGGTCCCTTGCTGGATTTGGCCATCATCCACGCCGCCCACTCCGCGACGCCCAGCGCCCGGAGGTTTCGGAAACGTGTCCATGTCCTCTTCCATTGTTTCCATAGGCACATGCGCAGTCGCCGCCGTAGCCATTGGTCCAGTTCCCCGCAGTGCTCCTTGGCTGATGCCACGTGGAAATACCCGATCCATCCCCGTAGATACTGGTTGATCTGCCGGATTCTTTCCGCCATCGCCACGGGCCAAGTTCGCCTCGTGAGTTGTCGGATTTTATCCTTGCAACGTTCCAGCGTCTTTGGCGCCAGCCGAATGGTTCCCGCTTTGTCGTTCAAGAAGCTAAAGCCAAGAAACTTTCGCTTCCACGGTCGGTCTACCGCACTTTTCTCCCGGTTTACCTTGAGTTTGAGCTTGCCTTCCACAAACCGTACCACTGATTCCATTACCCGCGTTCCCGCCCGTCTGCTTTTCACGAACAGGTTGCAGTCATCCGCGTAGCGGACGAATCGATGCCCTCGCCGCGTCAGTTCCCGGTCCAGGTCATCGAGCAGAATGTTCGACAGTAGCGGACTCAGGGGACCACCCTGCGGTGTTCCCTCTGTTGTCCTCGTTACTACGCCGCATTCCATGACTCCGGCGTTTAGGTAACTGCGGATGAGTTTCAGGACTCTTTTGTCTTCCACTCGCCGCGCCACCCGCGCCATCAACATGTCGTGGTTGACCCGGTCGAAGAATTTCTCCAGGTCCATGTCCACGACAAACCGGTAGCCTTCCCGGATGTGTTCCTGGGCTCGCCGAATTGCGTCATGCGCTCGTTTTCCTGGCCGGAAGCCGTAGCTTTCCGGACTGAAATAGGGGTCGAATTTCGGGGTCAGTGTCTGCAAAAGGGCCTGCTGGATCAGGCGATCCAATACGGTCGGGATACCCAGCGCCCGCGTCCCGCCTCCGGGTTTGGGAATGTCCACCCGTTTTACGGGGCGCGGCCGGTAAGTTCCCGCTCGGAGCTGTTCCTTGATCTGGTCCCAGTTTGTCTTGAGATATTCCGCCAACATGGCGGTATCCATCCCATCGATACCGGCTACTCCTCCGTTTTGTTTCACCCGCTGGTAGGCGCGTTTCATGTTTTCCCGCGCCAGCGTTTTCTCCAGCAGTTCACCTGGGTCTTCGCGAGAGGGTAGGTCCATTTGTGCCGGCAATGGGCTCAGCGCTCCGGCATACTTTTGCGGCTTCACCGCTACTTTTTGCCGCCAGCCTTCTTGCGAAGTTTTCTGCTGTAATTGCTCATTACGCGAACTCATGGTTTCCCTCTCTTTCTTTGGGTTCGGCCCTTCCGGCGCGGCGTCCCGCTCTCCGTACTATGGCCTCGGCTGACTCCTGCGATTTCAGCGCCGCCTCTCGGCGGCGGTTACCGATTCAGTCGGTATAACCGCAGGCCTCCCCGGATAAGAACGTCATCTTTCCGCTCATGCACCTGCCCAAGTCTACTGCTTCAGCCCTTGGCGGCTTTGGACTTCGTCTTCTCTTGCAGACTCGTCCGACTGAAACAGCCTCAAATTGGGTTCGTGTACCTCAGGTCGAACTTTTGCCTCCAGCTTCCTTCAGATTCCGCCTCGCGGCGGACACCCTTGCTCTTGGCTAACGGTTGGCGCTCGCCAGCCCCCGTTCGGATCTTTCATCCTATAGATGACGCCCATGCCGGGCGTACAAGAATAACGGGGAACACCTGAATTTCAGGCATTCCCCGCTCATTATTTCGGAATGGTTCCCGCTATCGACCTGGTGCCCACCCGGACAATCCGGTCCGTACCCTCAAACTCGTCGGTAGAGATATTCTCCCGGCTAATTTCCTTGTTTCCCCGCAACCGGATGCGCTGCACCGTGACAATGAAACCGTTTCTGCCCGGCGACTCCACAACTTCCTGCCCCAACGGCAAGGTTGGATCTTGTTTCACAATCGTTTTGGCCACCTGCACGGTTTTTTCCGCCACTTCGATCCGCACCGTCGGTTCTCCCTGGCGGCGTTTGCCATAAAACCGCACTTCCAGGGTTCCGGCCTCCGCCGTCGTCTGAACATACACGGCATGCTCGCGCGTATTTTTGAGTTTCAGATCAATTTGCCCGTCAGCCACGGTAGCATCTTGTCCAACCGGAACATAGCCCGGCGGATCATAGTGCGCGCTACGTTCCACCACCTTAAAATCCGCCAGCAGCGCCGCATTATACAGTGTAGTGGAAACCTGACACACCCCGCCGCCCCAGTCCATTACCACACCGGCGCTGGATAGCGTTGGCGCCTGCATGTAGCCGCGTTCGGGAGTACGCACGCCGACCCGCTCATTGAAGGAAAACACCTCGCCGTTGCGGATCAATGCGCCTGACAGAAATTTTGCCGCAATCCGGATATTTTCCGCCCGGTTTTCATCAGCTTCGCTATAAGTGGTGGAAAACGCGGCAATCATGCCGTCAATCCCCTGCAAATCCCGCATCCGAAGAGCCGGCGGCGTTTCCCGGACCCGTAGCGGAACCGGTTCGGTATTGCCAGATTCAATACTACGTCGGAGTTGTCGAATGGTATTCTCGATGTCCGTGCGGCGACCGGTCTGTTCCGGCAAAAACTTCAGCCCGTCAGCGCTCTCCCGGATTCCGGCATTCACTGCGTTACGGTCCACGGAAGCGGCAGCCGCCGCAACAATCCGGCGAAGTTTTCCCTCATCCGGCGTTATGCCAAAAGAAATCTGACGGCCGCCGGCTTTGGCAAGCAGCTGCTCCGACAAACGTTGCAACAACGAGCCGGTCCGGCCAATTCCGTAAGCCTGTTGTACCAGCGCCTTGGCGTCCGGACTACCAGCGACAACATCCCAGCCGACTTCCCATCGCTGTCCATCGTACAACAAAACAGCCGCCGGTCTGGACCACCTCTCTTGCAGCACTGCGGCGACTTTCTGCTCCGCCTCGGCAGCCGATAGTCCCCCCACGGCAACATCGGCAATCACCAGACCACGGCAAATTCTGTCGGAATGGAGTATTACCGCATCTTCCGACACAATTAAAACAACGGCCATCAGTAGCACCAGGCAGTAGTAACCGAGGACTTTGGTCAACCGCATTTCCCATCTCCGAAAAATATTATTATCGAACAGACTGAGAATCCCCGCCACGGCGGGGATTCCGGCTATCAAAGGCTGCAGGCTTCAGGCTCCGTATTCCTTACAGCCGTAAATTCATTGTTAATTCGATCATTTTGTCTTCTTCCCGGATCCTCTGCAACACCTCTTCGGTAACTTCGCTGCCCTGCTCAATGATGATACTGCCATCATTGGCGGTAATTCGACGGTTTACCCGCTTGCCCAAGAGATAGCGGCGCTGTTTTTCTTCAAATAACTGCGAAGCTTCGTCCGAGGGAGCACCCAAAGGCGTCGAAGCGCCAACCGGGGTAGGAGCAGGATCAGAAGCGGGATACGAGTTGATCGGCGAATTTCGGGAAATCAATCCCTCCATCGGTCGTCCGCCCATCTGCCCACGATTCACCGGATCCATCGTCTCGCTGATAATCAAGACGTCTTTACCGAACGTTACAATCTGCTGCAACGGAATCTGAATCCGCTCGCCGATCGTTTCCTCGACTTCACAGGATGTAATACGCCCGGATTCATCGATCGAAATTTCCACCACTTTGCCGCCCATATGGCCCGAACGAGTCAGGGTGCGAGTGCCAATGACCTTGACGCCTGCGGACATCAACTGCTCCAGGCGGGGAAGCGTCGTGACCGGGATCATTATACTGGCGGCTTCCAGGGTTACCGCCGACTCGCCCAGACCGGTAATGGCGTTGAACGGAATCACCTTCGCCCCCAAATACCAGGAGCCGTCATCCACAACCAACGCAACCACTGCGCCTTGGGCGGCATCGATGACCAAGTCCTTCACCGTCCCGACCTGTTTCCCTTCGCTGATGCTGATTACCGGCAACCTGAGAATGTCCGCACTTTTTTTCATGAATAACCCTCCAACTTACTTAATATGATTGCATACGGTCGCCCGCAAATAATCCCTGTCCGTTAATTATCCGTGCGCTCAGCCGCCGCTTGGAGTTCAGCAAGTTTTTGCTCAAAAATCCGGTACTGTTGATCGTTTCGCCGGATCGCCGGCGACTGGAGAAGTTCCTGCAATTCCGCAGCGGCTTCGCCATAATCGCCCTGGTTCTGCAACGTGCTGACAATTTCGGCCACCACCATGGGAATCGCCAAGCTATCCGCATATAAATGTTTGATCAATCGGAAAGTATTCAGAGCGGCTGCGGTATGCCGGCGGTCTCTTTGCTCAAAGGCGAATTCCAGCAAATCCGGCAACGCGTCGGAAACCGGCTGCCCACTGTCCATTTCAATCTCCTCGGCTGCGGCTGTTAGCGCCGCCGGCGAGTCGGCAAGTGAAACAAACGGTTCATCCGCAGTCAAAGCGGGCTCCGGCAGCGGTTCCGCCGGCAAACTCGCGGTTAAATCCTCGCCAGCCGCGGCAGGGCGTTCCAGCGCCGTCGCCAGTATCGCCTCAAATACCGGTTCGCCTTCCGAGGCGGACTCAAACCAATCCCGATCCTCCGGTCTATTGACCGGTTTCAAATCCGAATCCATTAAAGGGGCTTCCGGCACGAGGGAAACTGCCGCGGCTTCGAATCCGCGCTCGACCGGTTCCGGCAGAGGCAAAGCCGAGCGTGCCGGCGTCGGTTCGGGTTCGGCGACGCCAACCGCCGGCGATATCTTTGCTGCGTTGGTTCGGATGTCATATAGAGCCGCCAGACAGGCAAAGCCGAGCGCGCCGATCAAAGAAACGGCAATTGAGCCCAAAAATCCCGCCGAATGGAAAAACAGTTCCGGCAACAATGAAATCAGCCAGGCAAACCCCACCAACAGGGCCAGCAGTCTGCCTGACAGATGAATGTGAAATAAAAATCCGGCTAACTTGTTAATGGCAGCCGTAACGGCCGCCAACGCCAGCAAGGGAACTAGAACAAACTCCACGCAGGCCTCCCGGACTGATGCCGATTTCAAATATACCTTTGTTTCAGCTTCGACACATTTTTCATTTTTCCTTTTTCTCGCAGAAAAATCATGATAATAAAAAACCTGCCAGCCTGTTTCTGTCACTACAGGGTTCGACTCGAGCTGTCCTCCGAGGCTTTTTCCCCTGGTCCAGCGACTGTGACGGACCCGGTCGCTGCCTGACCGTAATCTTTTTTCAGGCGCTGCATTTCTTCTTCCTGCTGTTTGATTTGCCGCCCCAATTTATATAACCGGTAGCGAAGCTTGATCTGCACAAACAGCTCGAAAAACAACGCCGCCAAAAATCCCATCAGCGCCGATACAATAATCACCAATACCAGTGAGGCCTCCACCCGCCAATCGAAAAAGCCCACCGTGACAACTTGGCCGTTCTGCAGGGCAAACGTGACAATCGCAATTGTGGACACCATGCCCAAAAGCAGCATTACTATCGGCACGATCAACACCTCCGGTCTGAAACTCCGTCTTTATTTGTTTCGGCAACCGGCTCCCTGTTCCCTGCAAACTTCCCCGAATATTTATGGCATATGGGCATTGCCCCTTGTTATTTTCCGGAATCATGATAAACTATTACTAAGAAACCAGATAATTTCATCAATGGGCAAACCCGTCGAAAGGCGGGGACGCAAAGCCATGGGTCTACCGGCGCAAATACGCCTATGATCGCCAGGTTGCCGTTTGGGAACAGACTTGGAGTGTTCCTGAAGTGTTTGGTTGCGGCGACTGGGGGATGCAGTCGCTTAATTTTTTGCCAAGGAGTGAGGCAAAATGTTGAAATACATCGTTCTGATAGCGGTCCTGATTCTGTCTACCGTTGCCGTTTCCGTCGCGGTCGCCGTGCCGCTGGCCATGAAAAATCCGCCGGCCGCAACCCTCGCGGAGCCCGAACCCGGTTATATGTATACGTTGCGCACCGACGAAAAAGATGCGTTTATTGTAACAACGCTGGCCGACAACCGCCTGGTTCGCCTGCAGCTGATTCTCGACCTGGACAAGTCGGTTGAACCCAAGGATCTCAAAAAGCCTGACCGGCAAATGCTGGTGCTGCAAGATTTCCTTCTGCGGACAATCCGGGCTTGCCGCAGCGACGACCTGGCCCCGCAAAAGCAGGCCGCCTTCAAACAACGTATCGCCGAAGCCGCGACCCAGGCGCTCGGCAAACGGGCGGTCCGTGCGGTATATCTCACCGGAGTCACTGTGCAATAACAATTCCACAATGAAAAAGTCCGGCGCACACGCCGGGCTTTTTTTATTACCCACCAATTAGCCACAAATTAAAAGTCGAGTTGCCTGATCCGAGTAAAAAACGTCCTGACGCCATCAACCGGCACTGACGGATTCTCCGCCGCAACACCGGTTCCACACAGTTCCGGCTGTTGATATTGAACCTTTACGCCCGTCCGTTCCCGGGTAATGACGACGCGTTCCTTAAACGGTTCTGTTTCGGTATCGATGGCAATTTTGCCGGTGACGGTATCAAATCGAATCACTTGCTTCACCCTCATGCACTTATCTTCGCTCAATAGATTTCGCACAGAGTGATGAAAGCCCTTGCGACAAAGGGCCTATTTAAATAGGACTTTAGTCCCAGAAAGCCCGACGGTCAACAGAACCACTCTTTTTCCTTCATCCGCAGTTCCGCCTGCTTGGCAAAAATAAACCGGATAATTTTTTGTTTTGTCGGCGGGTCCAGCTCGGCGAACTGGATCCCGGCGAAATATTTGTCCAACGGCGGCAGCGGCGGCATCAGCCGGATGACCGTTCCCTGTGTTTCCAGCACAAAATCGGCTCCCAGCGTCACCGTGGCTTTCACCACTGTGCCAATGGGCAACGGATTGACCAAAACTACCTGAATCCCGCCCGCGCTGATATCCCGGGTCAAGGTACGGATTGCTTTCGTCTCTTCGCTGGCGGTCAACACTTCCAGGGAAACGCCCAAACTGATGTCCAGCCGGACATTTTCCCGCAATTGGATCTTATAAAACGAAACCGGCTTGGAAATTTCCCACAGCGGGATCTGCTCCGCCCGATAACGCAACAGGTTTGCTTTGAACATATAGGGAATTTTGTCGGCGACCACCCGAACCGCAATCAGACGGCCAATCCGCGGCGGCAAATAAAAGCCCCGGCGAAACGGCGTCGTGATTAAAACCGATTCCGCCCCGACATCTTCAACCCGGCTGAAATAAATATCCTTTTTCAGCGTTTCGGGGTCCTCTTCAATAATATCCAGCTTTTGAGTTACGCGAAGAATTTCCTGCGCCATATGCTTCCTTATGCATCGATAAATTGATTCAGGCCCAGCAAACCGGACCGGACACTGCTCCCGATTATTGTACCATATACCGCCCAGCTGCGGCAAAGCACCAGTCAATCATTCTTACTTCTTTGCTTAATAGGAGGCCTTTCCTTTCAGCAGCGCGGTTTTAAATTGCCAGCCCCGGCTGCGAACGGCGTTCTCGATCAAGGTTCGCACTTGTGCATAATCCCAGTCATAGTCGACGACTTTGCCATTCATTCCGTAACCGATCTCGCTGACTGTCCCGGAGCGAGTCTGTCCGTCACTTCGATAGGTCTCCTTTTTAAAGCTGAACAGTGCGCCCATTCCCATCCCCGTTTCCTTGATCATCTCCCAGAACACGACGCTCCGATCTTCCGCACGAACCAGCAGTCGGGCCGAATACTCGATTTTTTTCTTACCCACTTTCCAGTTTGCATCGGTCAGGACATTGGCGATTTCCAAATCCGCGTCCCGTCCCCATGTCAACACCAACTGAGGATAGGGGGTGAGCGCGGCGGCAACTGCCTGCAGCACATCCTCCTTGCCGCTGCTTTCCGGTCTTCTGGCGCCGCATTGACTGCAAAAATTACCACCAGGATCGAAGGGATGTCCGCAGCGGTTGCAAAACATGGTTTTCCCTCCCAGCAGTTTATTCCGTTAATGGATTAATTCACGATTCTGCGGAAAATCTCCTGCGTGCCGGACAAGAAAATCCGCACCCATTGCAGCTCCCGGCAAAAAGTGCGGATTTTCGAAAAATCATATTTATTTATTTCACAAAGATCCGTATCACTGCCGTAGCGATTTCAGCCTCAATTTCCCGCATCCGATGCTCGTGCCGTTCGTTTTCCAGTCGTTGCCGCTCATGCCATTCATGTTCGCTTTCCCAGGCCCGTCGGCGCATTTCCCACTCATGGCGGCGGTTCTCTTCCCGCTGCCATTCGTCTCGTTGCCTTCTTTCCCAATCGCGGCGTTCATTGGGAGTCCAGAACCGGCGGGGTTCTTCGTGGCGCTGTCTTTCCATCCGCTCATGGTCTTTCTGACGCCATTCTTCCCGTTCCCGGTCATCCCGCCGTTTCTCCTCCTGGCGCCGATCTTGCTGCTGTTGCGGTCGTTTGTCATGAGGTCCGGCCGGCGCTGCCTGCACGGTGGATACGCCGATTCCACCCAGCATCAGCACGGTTAGCCCGCAGGCCATTATTCTGTTCATGCCCTTTAACATGATTCATCCACTCCCTCTATCTTATTGGTCCCTCTTGCTTCTATTTGATCGGGGCGCTGTTCGTGTCCGTCCCGCTGTCTATAGAATACAGGTTTATTATCGCAGCCGTGTGACAGAAATATCACAGTTTTGTCAACAAACCGCACCGGTCGCGGCTGCAATCGCCGCACGCAAAAAAACTCCCCGAATCTACCGGGGAGTCCAGGCTTTCAGATTCTATGTCGGTTTCTCCACCAATTCCTGCAGATATCCATCCAAGATCCGCAAGCTATCGGCGACGCCGGTTTTCGGATATTTATGGGTAATTTTATAACAGATTCGGTCCGGTTGCCCGACCGCGAACCGGAAAATCCGGTACCGGCCGGTCAACTCGGCCTGGCGTGCCACGGACAGCGGCACAATCGTCCATTGCCGGGGATGAAAAAAGAAGGAAAATATCAACTGCGCCGTATCCAGAAAAATCCGTTCCGGACAGCCAGGATCCCACCACTGGTCGTGCCACATTTGAACGTTTGGCCCCCATTCCACATACAATTCATCCTGCGGCGCCAGTTCCTGCGGATGAACAATTTGCTTGTCCGGGACGTCAGGGTGCGCCAGCCGCAGCCCCACCACTTCCTCCGCAAAACACTGTTCCACCATCACGTTCGGCTGCTCGCGGCGCAACAGGGTAAAAGCGACGTCGACTTCCCGCCGGTCCACGAGATCATACAGTTCCCGGGAATGGGAAGTCACTACCTTCAGATTCAGTTTGGGCGCATGACGCGCCAGGGACTGGTAAAGCCGCGGTAAAAATGCATAGTTCAGGCTGTCCAGCGAGCCAATCGACAAAAACAAGTTGGGACTGCGGAATTGAAGAGATTGCGTTTCGCGCCAAACCCCCAGCCAACGTTCCGCGACATCCACGAACGATTCGCCGGTCGGCGTCAACGAAAAGCTCTTGTTTCCCCGGACTCGCTCGAACAACAAAATTCCCAGTTCCTGCTCCAGCATTTTCAGGCGTTTGCTCACCGCCGACTGCGACAGGTTCATCTGTTCCGCCGCCTGACTGACATTTCTGGTTCGGGCGACCGTCAGGAAGGTTTGAATGCTGTGATGGTCCATCAGTACCTCGCTTATGATTTTTTGGAATCGGCATCATCGAAATATTTCGTTTTACTTCACCAGTAATTGTGTATTAAAATTACATCAAATCAAACAACTTTGTCAACACGCGTCAAGGAGGGCAGCGTCATGAAGCTGGGCTTTATCGGGTTTGGTGAGGTCGGGTTCGAATTGGGAAAAGGGTTGCGCCAGTCGGGGCTGACGGACATTTTTGCCTTCGATCCTATGCTGGGCGATGAACGGTTCGGCGAGTTGGTACGCAGCCGGGCCGAGGAAGCCGGAGTAACTTTGCTGGCATCGCCGGCGGCGGTGATTCGGCAGGTCGATCTCATCATCGCCGCCGTGCCGGGGAGCCAGGCGGTGTCGGCCGCCCAGACCGCCGCCCGGTCGTTGGTGCAAGGGCAAATATACGCGGATGTATCGACTTCGACGGCCGCCGGCAAGAAAAAGGCGGCCCAGCTGGTTGAGCAGGCCGGAGCCCGGTTTGTCGACGGCGCCATGATGGGCGGCCTCAGCATGCAGCATCATAAAGTGCCGACTTTGCTGAGCGGGTCCGGTAGCGACGAGTTGATCCGCCTGTTGACTCCCTTCGGCATGGTGTTGACCAAAGTCAGCGACACGCCTGGCGATGCGATCGCCATCAAGTTGGTACGCAGCATCGCCATGAAGGGTCTGGCCGCGCTGGCGACGGAAACACTGGAGGCCGCCGTGAAGCTGGGTGTATCTGACGAAGTGCTGCATTCCGTGGCTGACACCCTGACCGCCGCACCCTTCAAGGACACGTTGGATTGGCTGGTCACGGCCAGCGCGGTCCACGCCACCCGGCAGGTCCACGAAATGAACGATGTTTTGGCGATGCTGACCGAAATCGGCGTGGCGCCGGCCATGACCCGGGGAACGATCCAACGGTTGCAATGGCTGGAGTCACAAAATTTCAAAGACCGGTTTCAGGGAAAAAAGCCCAAAGAATGGCAGGATGTCGCCACCGACTGGCGGTCTTGAAAAACTCTCCATCATAAATGAAAGCGAGGAGGTATCCGCATGCAATTGAAAGGTGTTTTCCCGGCCATGGCGACCCCCCTGACCCCTGAAGAAAAAATTGATGTCCCAGCCCTGCGCAAGCTGGTCCACTATTTGATGGACGGCGGCGTCCACGGCATCGTAGCCTTGGGCAGCACCGGTGAATTCCCGGCCATGACCGCATCGATGCGGCAGGCGGTCCTGGAAACCACCCTGGAAGAAGTGAACGGGCAGATGCCGGTTTTGGTCGGTTGCGGCGAACCCGGAACGCAGCGTACCATTGAACAAGTGAAGGTCGCCGCAGGCACCAGCGCTGCAGCCGTTCTCGTGGCCGTTCCCTATTACTTCAACATGGACCAGAACGCCGTGATCCGGCATTATCAGATGGTGGCGGACGCATCCGGCCTGCCGGTCGTCATGTACAATTTCCCGCAAATGACCAAAACCACTTTCACCGCCGATACGGTCGCCAAGCTTGCCCATCACCCCAACATCATCGGGATCAAGGACAGTTCCGGCGATTTCTTCGGCATACAGCGATTCATCGACGTCACGGCCGGTGAGGATTTCGCGGTGATGTCCGGCAATCCGGCCCTAGGCCTGTCTGCGTACGAACTGGGCGCCAAAGGCGGGATCTATGCCGGCTGTAGTCTGTTCCCCCGCCAATGCGCCGAAGTGTACAATGCGTTTCAACGGGGCGACCGGGAAGCCGCTGTCGCCCTCCAGAAGAAAACATCGCTGATTCCGCTGATGGGCAGTTTTGGCCCGAACGCCGCCGTCGTGAAATTCGGCCTGAGCAAACTGGGAATTTGCGGTCCCACCGTGGCCGCCCCCTTTGTCCTGCCGCCCGGTCAGGACGATAAGATTCTGGCTTGGATGAAGCGGATCGGCATTGAAGCGTAACGCCCAAACAATATATTGGCAAAAGGGACGGCGCTCCGCACATTGCAGCAAACGCCGTCCCTTTTCGCATTCTGCTCCGGGTTATGCAGGCAACCGATCCTTTCGCAAACGAGTCAGCGTTACAAGCTAATCCGCCGTCCCGCCTCCGCCGACCAGTAACCGGCATAAATCGCCCGAATGGTGTCGTACGCCAGATCAACGTCGGACAGGGGTTGCCGATCCAACACCACACATTCCATGAAATCTTGTATCTCCTGAATATAGCCGCGCGTCCATTCCTCTTCCAGACAAACGAACTGCCAGCCGGTTTTTCGATCGACTTTTTCCGTGATATAGACATCCTTCAATTTGTCTTCATCGGTCAGATAGGTAACCATGCCTGTACTCGGGCACATATTGGCCTGAAGAATTCCGCCGTTCGTATAGGTTTCCACCAGATTCCGGACCCCGCCCAAAATCATGTCGCCGGCAAAAACCGTGCTCTTGGTGCCATCGGTAAACGTCAGATTCAACATGGCCCAATCTTCCACATCGACCGGACGGGACTGAATGTACCGGTGCTCCATTGCCGACAGGCCGTCACCGATATTGCCGACATCAGCGGTGATCTCGGCGATTTCGATTTTTTCCCCGCGCGCCCGCGCTTCCACCTGTTTCAGATACAAAACGGCCGACAACGGATGGCACCCCTGCCGGATCAACGCCCCCCCGCCGGTCATGTCCCAGCGGGCGGCATGATCGGCATGGGACCCGCTATGACTTTCCTCCGCCTTCATGAACAGTACTTTATCTTGGGTCTTGCGCAAAATTTCCGCACTTTTGGCCACCGCCGGCGCATACACCCAGTTTTCCGCATACATGAACAAACGGCCGCTGGCGGTCATGCGGTCCCTGGTCGCCGCCATCTCCGCCATGACCCGCTCGTACATCAATTCTTTGGAGAGTCGCCGGCCGATTGGCGCTGAGTCGTCCGGTCGTCCGAAATAGCCGGTAAAAGGCTTTTCGCAGATGACATGTTTACCGGCCTCCATTGCTTCCACGATCATCGGCGCATGCAGCACCGCCGGCGTACAAATGTCGACCACGTCGATATCCCGGTCTTGCAAAAGCTCCCGGTAGTCGCGATACACTTTGGGAATTTGGTGCCGTCCGGCAAAATCCAGAACATGATCGCCCCGCGATGCAACCGCCGCAACTTCGGCATTCACTCCATACACCCGTCGGTAGGCATGCATGTGCAATTCGGCGACAAACCCACTGCCAATCAAGCCTACGCGAACCGATTTCGATTTCATCATTCATTCCCCCCTGCAGCTTCTTCCGGTGTGGATTTCGGCAACCAGCGATTAAACAGTCCGGCCTGGGCTCCAATCATCAACAAGATGATAATCATGAAAAACAAGCAAATTGGCCGCGTAAAAAACGGCATAATGCTTCCGTCGGACAGTGTCAGCGCCCGCCGCAGATTGGTGTCGGCCATCGGCCCCAGGATCACTCCCAACAAAAAGGGCGCACTGGGAAAGTTCATTTGCGACAAAAACAATCCGACAAAGCCGAACCCAAACATTACCCAGACATCAAACATCCGGTCGTTAATTACATAGGAACCCACCACACAGAACAAAAACACCACCGGCATCAACAACTGCGGTGACACTTGCAAAATTTTAACCGTAAACCTGGAAATCAGCAAGCCCAGCGCCCACATGATAAAGGAAGAGGCCACCAGGTATATCGCCACGGTGTAGAGGAATCCGGGAGTTTCGCTCATCATCAGGGGCCCCGGCCGCAACCCGTGCAACCAAAAGGCGGCCATCAGAACGGCGGCCGGCGCGCTGCCCGGTACAGCCAATGACAAAATGGGAATGATTGCGCCGCCGATACAGGAATTGTTTCCCGTTTCGGCCGCAACAACACCATCAGGATTTCCCTTGCCAAACCAGGACTTGGTTTTACTCCGCATCCGAGCCGCCCAATACGACAGCCACCCCCCAACGTCTTCCCCAACCCCCGGAATGATGCCAACCATAACGCCGATGAACGTGGAGCGAACGACAGTCTCCCAGTGTTTCGCCAATATACGTAAGCCTTCCCGGTAATCGATGCGATGCAATTCCCCAATGACAGTTTTCGTTTTTTTGAATGAGGCCACAATCTCGGGAAAGCCAAACAGTCCGATCATTATTGGGATCAACGAAAAGCCGGCCATCAAATCGATATTGTCAAACGAAAAACGGGGAAACCCCTGCAAGCCATCCAACCCAACCAGTGAAGCCAACAAGCCCAATATTCCGGCGATCCAGCCTTTCAGCGGATCGCCGCCGGAGGCAAGTTGACCGCAAATCATAATGCCGAACACCGCCAGCAAAAAGAACTCCCACGACCCAAATTTCAGTGCAAAGCCGGTCAAAGCCGGCGTTAAAAACAGTAGAAAAATTACGCTTCCCAAAGTTCCGAGCGCCGATGCCGAGGTCGCCAGAAAAATCGCCAAACCGCCTTTTCCCTGTTGACCCATCGGATAACCGTCCTGAGCCGTCGCCGCTGATGCGGGAGTTCCAGGAATGTTCAGCAAAATGGCCGACTGACAGCCACCGGAAATGGCACCGACATAGACTCCAATCAGTGACAAAATCGCCAAATCCGGACTGGTCTTGTAAGTCAGGCCGGTCAGCAGGGCCACCGCCATCGTGGCGGTCAGACCAGGCAGCATCCCGACAATAAGACCGAAAAATACCGATAAAGTCAAGGTAACCACGGCTTCGGGAGTCGCCAGCGTTCCCAGCGCGGATGCCAGGTATTGCAATTCCATATTGTCCACCCCTCTTACGGCAGCATCACATTGAAAATATTGGCGAATAGAAGAATAATTCCGCCCACTGAGCCGATCGTCACCAGTACGATTTTCCACGGCGCGGCCGCCCGAAGAAACAGAAAAATGGACAACAGAAACAAGGATGCCGACAACCAGAACTCAAAAACCGGAATCAGGACAAAAATATACACGCCCAACAAAACGATGCCGCCGACGATTCTTTGCCAATCGGAGTCCGCCGAACCAAACCAGCTGCGGATATGCGCCGCCACGGAAAAAACCAGTTCCGGCAGACGTTGACCGACCCAGCTGCGGAACAACAGAATCAGGGAGCAAAGCAACAGGCAACCGCCGAGAAAAACCGGCAGCAATGCCGGCGATACCGGCCAGGACACTTGGGCGTCATGATGAATGCTCAGGCTCTGCTGAAACAAGAACACGGTCAATAGCAGCAAGATGATCGCGGAAACAAAGTCGCCGCTGCTGCCGGGGCGTAGGGGAGTAGTTCGCACACCGATCATTCCTTCATAGTCAAAATTATCGGGCCGGCCGTAGCCGGCCCAGCGTTTCAGTACAGCTTAAGGCTTGGCAATCTGGAATTTTTCCGGTGAAATCTTGGCGGTTCCGGTATCATACAAAGTCC
>JAAZNU010000309.1 GCA_012798135.1 Veillonellaceae bacterium
AAAGATTCTTGGCAAGACCATCACCTCGGCAGACAACGTTGTTCCTATCTCTCTTGAGCGAATTGACAATCAAGGAAAGGTGTACGTAACATACGAAGACGCCACGGGAAAGAACTCGGCAGCTATTCCATTGGACAAAGGTGCTGGATTGGTAGATACATACTACCCCGGAGCAAGTGAAGCTGGAAAGGCTATTATCTCAGGAGAACCCGCCAAAGAAAACAAAAAAGGATTGTTTGAAAGATTGTCTGGCAACGTAGAATCATATGTCTACGAGATGAACGGGGAGAGATTTGCCATTCCAAAGGATCAGGCAGACGAGTTTTTAAAAGACAACCCAACGGCAAAAAGAATTAAGTAAATGACTGATTGGAGCAAATATAAGATTCAGGACGATACCCCCAAGAAAAGTAAATGGGATCAGTACAAGATCGAGGAACCTTCAAAAAAAAAAGAAGATTCAGAATCTACGTCAACACTACCGGTATCGGAATCGAAAGAACAGCTTAGCACGCCTGTTGTATCTCATTCGGGCTTTCGGACGGTCAGGGAAAAGGGCACGGCCCAAACACCCGGCATAGCCATTGAGAAAACACCCACTGACGTTATTGTCTTCGACGAGCAAAAAGAAATAGAGGAGTTTGAAAAACAACGAGAACTATCTCAACTGAACGTCAAGGAAAAGTACGCAACCATCAAACCACAACTTGACGAACTCAAACAAACCCTTACCAAGCAAAAGGACGAGACTGACGCTGCGTTTAACTACGCACGTACAACATTAGAAGAGTTAAAACGCGCCGGGCAACTGGACAACACAGCGCCAGATGTGGCAGAGTTATCTAACAGCTATTCCACGCTCTACAAACAAACACAAGACAACGACAAGGCGCTGCGCAACATAAAGGACGCAGAACTGTTCGTGGAGGACTTAGAAAAGGTTATATCCGGCAAGAACAAAAAGTTCTCAGAAGGAGCCTCGCAGACATTCCTAAAGAAAATAGCTTTTGACGGCATTGCTGAAATCAAAAGAAACTACAATCTAAAGAACATATCCGGCAAGCTGGCAAACAACGAAGACATTACGGAGGACGAAAGACTGGCTATCTCTACTTATGGATTGTTAAACGAAGCACAGGCCAACTTTCCATCGGGGATAGGATATGACGTGGGTAGAGGACTAGTTGAAATGGTTCCTTACCTTGCGTCTTTTGCGGCTTCCGGTGGCGCATCCAAGGTTATACAACAAGGTTTGATGCAGGCTATGAAGTCTACCGGCGCCAAGACGACGCAGGAGATGCTGAAGAAGGGATTAGCATACGTTTCAGGCCAAGCTGTTCGACCTGCCTTCTTTACCTCGCTATACTCGCAAGGACTGGAAAAGCAAATAGGACAGGTAGACACCGATCAGGAAGGCAAACCAACCATTGCCGAAGGGACAAAAGAAAAGCCTATTAAAGCCTTTACCAAGGCGTATGCCAATACGCTATCTGAGGTGATGACAGAACAACTCGGGGAGGTTGCTGCACCATTGGTCAATCGTATTGTGGGCAAAGAAGTAAAGCAAGTCCTCAATCCAAGCATAATCACCAAGGTAAAAGATGCTGTTGCTTTCAACGGGTTTGTATTGGAAATGGGCGAGTATTTCGCCAACAAAGCCGCTAACGTAGCTATTGAAGGACAACCTGCAACAGAGATATTCAATCCAAGAGAGATACTCACCACGGCAATGACTGTTGGCGTGATGAGTGGCGGTTTCATGGTGGCAAATGCTCCGTATAAACGGTCTGTCAGCGCAAAGGTACAGGAAACCGGAGCAAGCCTTGACACCAAAACAAGAAAACAGGTAGACAACATAGTGGAGTCCAGCAAGCCCGTGGAAGACAAGGCTAAAGAACTAAGCTACATTGTAGACGAGAAGGTTAAATCTAACGCACCTGAATCTGAGGTTTCTAACGTGGTGCAGTATGCAACGGCCAGCAACGCAGAACGAACAGCAAAAAACGTGGAGGACGTTGTACCCGTTATAGAGAAAAACAAGAATAATATGTCTGGCGAACAGGCACAGCAAACACGTGAAAAGGTAGAGTCTGAACTAAAGGACAAGTACGGAAACGAACGTGGAGCAGAACTGTTGTCTATGTTTGACTTCTTCACGGAAAAGTACGTATACACACCGGAAGAATTTTCAGCCCTCAATAAAGGCAAAAAGAAGCCCTCTGAGCCACTCGAACCCAAAAGTGATATAACACCTCCACTTGAGGTAGAAAATGCGCCTACGATTGAGACAATTCCTGTGGACGCAAAAAATATTATTGATCAGCACAAAGATTTTATCGAAAACTCTTTGACAAGTCGAAAAGAACTATTAAATTTGCAGCAAAATGAACAACGTGGAACAAAAACCGTACTGGACAAACCGGACGACACAAGAAATCAGGGACGCCAAGTGGGAAGACCTGAATTATTGGGAGCAAATATCCCAACGACACCTCCAAGCAAACCCAGATATAACGTTGGAGGAAGCGACCGATATGTTGGAGATTCTCCCGTAAAGACCTTCTCGCTATCCGACCAAGAGGCGTCCGATGTATTATCTAACAACCCAAAGGCTGTTATAGATAATTCGTTTTCAGAGGTATCAGATGCCACTTCTTTTTACAACGCTATATCAGAATCGAAAAAGGGTAATAAATACGCAGCAAGCGTGTTTGTATACCCAGAGGCTGATTACAAAAAATATAGAAAATTTCTTACAGATGATGGTTTGGCGGGAGCGGCCATAGACAACAACGGGACAATCATATCTGTATTTTCTCACGGGGCCGGGAAGGGTCGGGCGCCACAAATTATACTCCAAGCTATTAAAGAGGGAGGGGTTAAGCTCGATCACTATGACACAGAATTGACCGAGTACTATCATCGCTTTGGGTTCGTGCCAGTGGCTAAGGTTAAGTGGAACGATCAATATGCACCACAAGACTGGGACAAAGAAACGTTCAAACGATACAACAACGGTGAACCAGACGTTGTGCTTATGGCTTATGATGGAGGCGATCCTAACACGTTAAGTCAACGATATGGCAAATTTGGTGGTGTCAAGGCGGCATTAGATAACGCACCATACGTAGCGTCGTTTGAGGAGGGGCAGGTTTTGCAAGATGAGTATGTCAAAAGAGTACAATCAAAAACAACGGAGGAGCCAACAAATGCCGAAGAAATTAGAACAACGCCTCAAGAGACAGGTGGCCAAGAAGAATTGGTCGCAGGAGAGGAAGGACGCATACGTGTACGGGACGATGAGGAATCAAGGGTGGAAGCCCAAGAGGGAGTTGCGGAAGAAGTGCCTAAAGAAACAGTAGGTAGCCTGCTGGAAAAAGAAGAGCAGAGCAAGAAAGAAGAGTCCGGATTTCTGCCGTTTGTATTGCCGCTGTCTATCTTTCAAAGTCCTCGTGCAAAAAGAAAGGCTGTAGACATAAAGCAAGTTCTCAAGGAACAGTTTCTTCCTTCACGCGGAATGCCGCCAAGCATTTATAAGGAATTTGTGAAGGCTAAAGGTAAGGTCAATGCCAGGAAGTTCGATATACAACGTTCTTTCAAGCAGATGACAAAAGACTTGTATGACGCATACGGGGCTAAGATTACTCTAGAACAAAAGGAGTCTATAAACACAGCATTAGAGAATTTGGGGCCTAGCCGGGCAAGTAGAGATATTGCTTTCAATACAATATCTAAAAGCGTTCCTGTTGAGGCCAGGGGAATAGTAGAGCGCATGAGAAACGACATCGACGCCTACACGGAAGACCTGAAGAAATTGGATATGATAGGTGTTGGACTTGAAGGTAAAATGGATGCCAACACGGGATACTACGTTACCAGAACCTACAAGAAACACACTGACAGGGATTGGACTTGGGAGAAAATACCCCTAAAGATAAAAGAAGACGCAGCAAACAAGCTCATGGAGGTATTCGGTATAGAAGCAGATGAGGCACTTGGAATGGCCAAAGAAATGCTAGAAACCCCAGACCTGACAGATTATATTATTCGCAAAGGAAACTCTCTTGCCGACATAGACAAGAGATCGCTGAACAAACGATCTGTATTTCTCACAGACAATCCAGAGATCAGGAAGTTACTTGGGGAGAACAGAGACCCGTTGTATAACTACGCCATGTCTATGACCAGAATGGCTGAGATGATAGAGAAAGGGAAGATGTTGGAAAACATTAGGGATATCGGACTGGCAGAAGGAATCTTATCTGAGAAGCCGAGCTTTGAGAAAAACCACGTTGCCCAAATAAAATACAACAAAGGTTTGTTTGCTGGCAAACCTGGTACTAAGCAACTGGCCGACTACTACACAACCCCAGAAATAGCTAAGTCCATAAACTCGTTCATGGATACGTCTTCACCGTCAGGCGCAATGATGCGTGCATACATGAAATTAATTACCACCAGCAAGATAGCTAAGACAGCACTGTCTATCAAAGGATTAGTTAGAAACTTTCAGTCTAACATTGTTAACGCATTAGCTAATGGCAATTGGGATTTACCACAAATTGCGACCAGACTAAAACAATTAGCTTCGAACAAAGATACATGGGCTCAGTTCACCAGAGAGTTGTACGAACAAAACATTATTGGGGACAGCGCCAATGCAGGTGAATTGATTAGGAATGTAGAGGATTTATCCAACCGCATCAGCACGATAGAAAAAAGCGATGAAACATTGGGCGAAAAAGGCAAAAGGGTAGTTATTGACAATGCCTTAAAGCTATACGGTTTTGCCGATGATGTTTGGAAGGTATATCGCTACATATCCGAAAAAGGCAAGTATCAATTTGCTTTTGAAAAGAAAGGATATTCTCCACAAGAAGCAGAGCAACTTGCCAAGCAAAGGGCCACCGAGATACTGCACAAGACGTCAACATATTACTCGGAACTCCCACCGATAATACAAAACATGAGAAAGCTTCCGTTTACAAATACGTTCGTATCGTTCCCTTATTTGACCACGGTTAATTTTATTGGCACGGTAGAAACGGCTGTACAAGAAATGAAAGACCCTGCCACAATGTTTATAGGCCTGCAAAGAATGGGCGGGGCAGTAATGTCGTTAGCCGCATTAGCCGCATTAAGTGAATTTAGAAATAAGGGCGAAGGACAGGACGAAAAGGACATGGAAGCTTGGAGGCGATTCTTACCGGACTTCTGGAAAAATGACCTTATCACCATTACAAAAGATAATGGCAACGGAACCGCAGAATACAACAATACGTCATATTTGGATTACTACAACGCCATTACATCACCGATGATGTTATTAAGGCGTAGGCTGATTGCGAATGGAGAGATAACCACGGACGACATTATAGAGTCCGCAGAAGAGTTTTCCAAGAGCTTCTTGGGGTGGGATATTATCTTCAACAAGCTTACACAGGTAAAGGCTAATGAGGATGAGCTTGGTAGGCAGATATTCAACCCGCAAGACGAAAAACAGGAAATATATAAGGACATACTAGGCCATATTTGGGAGGGGGTAGAACCCGGAACTATAACCGACGCCCGCAGAATATACAAGTCATATCGCGAAGGCGGAGAGTGGCAAAAACAAATGATAGGTACTCTTACCGGCAGACAAACAAGATCAATTGACCCGTTGAAGTCATTAGATTTTTATATGCTGCCAAAGTACAAAGATCAGTTTAACAACGCACGGTCTATTTACAAGAACCAGCTGAAGCAATATAACAGGTTAAAAGAA
>JAAZNU010000237.1 GCA_012798135.1 Veillonellaceae bacterium
CCGCTCCACAGCAGGTAGCCTGCCACAGTAAACGACCCGAGCAGATCCACATAGCGGGTTACCGGGTGCATGGGGGCAACAGCGACCGCCGCCAGTGCCGCGGTCACGCATAGATCTACGGTTGTTTTTGCCCGGTACAACTGCTGTTGAGCCGCAATGACTGGGCTGTGCTGCTCGCGGGCCAGAGCGCCGTAACGCCACCAGAACCAGCCATTGGTTAGAACGCCCAGAACCGCAATGACTAAACCCGTGGTGACGCTGCCGCCCGGCTGAAACACCGACAGGCGAGACAAAGCCACGATCAGCAGTATTACACCGGAGCAGATCATCGCCCCTGCAGTAGTTAGCCCGGCTGCCCGCTCCAGCCGGTTCTGGTGCGCCTCGCTCAGCGCCATGTTTTTATGCAGCTGGCGGAAAACCCACCAGGCCATAAAGATGGCTGCCAGTTCCATGCCGCGCCGGATAAAATCAGCGAGCTGGGTGGTGGACTGACTGGTCAGCACAGCATATCCGGTCACCAGCGGTCCGGGCGCGCTGAGCAGCAGCGAGGTCCGCAGTACCTTTTCGCGGCTGGCAGTCTGTTCTTTGGAGAGACGGTTCATCGGTTAACCGCCCAGAAAGGAGAAGACCAGCATCCAGGACAGGACGGCAAGACCCGTCGAGATAGGCACGGTCAGGGTATCCAGCCCCCGGTTCGTAAACAGTTCTACGACCGCGCAAACCGGCGCGACCAGCAGCGCGACAGCCAGGCACACGTACCAGGGCTGGCCCGCGTAGCTCAGCAGCGTAAAGAACACCGCCAGCCCGGCAGTTACATACATCGCCAGCGTTCCTTCGTACGTTTTCGCCCCTTGTATCCGCGGGTGCTGGACCGGACGGCGCCCAACTGCTTTGCCCACCAATGCGGCGGCGGCGTCGCCAAAGCCCCAGGCCATCACCGCTACCACGGCGATGTATTTCCAATCCTCTCCCATCAGGCCCCAAAAGAGGGAGATCACCAGCGCCATCGACGCCTGAACGACAATGAGGCTGCTCTTGAATTCGCCGCTCTTACGCTCCACCGCAATCCGCTGGTAAAGCGCAGCTTGTTCCACCCGGGTGAGCAGCGGGTAGACCGCCAGGCCGAACAAGAGAACTGCCAGCACAGCGGCATACCATGTGCTGAACACCGTCACCAGGGGGAAGATCGACAAGGTGATCACCAGGTGGTACGCCTTGCGGATCAACTCAAACGGCACATTGAAGAACACTTTGAGCAGCACAGCCGGCAAACCCGTAACAACAAAAAATCCCAGGTACAGGGCCATACCGGCCAGGTCACTCTGCAGCATCGCGGTCCCCCATCCCCATTTCTGTGTATGCGCGGGTTAAGTTCAGTGAGATGCGGTCAAACAGGTTGAGAAAAGTCTTCATTTCCTCCTGCGAAATGCCCTGCATCGCCAGAGTGTATAACTGGTTGTAAGCCTGTTCCACAGCCGGGGCAGTTTGCCGCGCCTGTGCGGTCAACTGGAGCACGTACGCGCGGCGGTCCTTCAGGTCTTTCTGCCGGGTGACAAATCCTTTAGCTTCGAGCGAATCGAGCGCGCGCGATACCGCTGGTTTGCTAACGTCCAGCTGCGCCACCAGCTGCTCCTGCCCCATCTCCTGGCCTTGTGTCCACAAGTGGAGCAGGATATTTCCTTCGGCGCTGCTGAGGTTCAGCGGGTGCAGATTTGCGTTGACAATCTGCCGGGCGGTGCGGATCATATGATGGGCATGCAGCCAGATGTCGCGGATATCAGCCATGTGGCTCTCCTGTTTTGGGCAGTCGCTCGTGCGACCCGGTACCCTTCTGGATGGGAGTGAAAGTAAATCAAAGGGCGCAAATTAGTTATCATGTTAACTATGCGGCGCCCGCATTATACCCCAAATTCGTAAAGCGGTCGATGAGCCCACACCGTTTGATTTCTTCGCGGAGCAGATCATTCAACAGGTCGGTTGGGACTGGCCGGGGCGAGAAGGGAATCACACCCGTGAGACCCTCCGGATGGCAATCGAAAACATGGTCATCGACCCATTAGCAGATTTTGGTGTCCTGGCTGCCCGGTGGGAGAAAGATTCCAGGCCAGAAGTGGAATCTCAAAAACTGGTTTCTTTCTCTACCACTAGCTTCGGGCAGGTGCTGTTGAAAAAATTGGCGCAGCCGGATAGGATGAAAGCCGCAAAATCATTTGGCAGATATTCACACATCAACTGCGCAGCCACCAGCAAGCGATCAAAGCATTGATTACTCTGCTAACATCGTGGTTGGGTGCGCGCTGCGTACGAAGAGGATGGCATCGTAAGCATCCGCCGGGACCATCTGAATGGTGTACAGCATCGGAAGGTAGGCATGCAAAGCGCTAAAGCTGTCGCCGATGTTGCTCATCCCCTGTTTAGTTGTAATCAGTGGTTTGACGGCAGGGATGTCCAGGGCAGGCTGGATCTCCAGATAGGCTCTGTTCATTTCTGCAGCCGCGAAGGCCTGGTTGAGCTTGTTGTTGTTCTTGACCGAGAATACCTTGCGCTCGCCGCTGGCATCATCCTTGCTGTTGAATACGCTCTCAACGAACTCCGTGCCGATAGCAAAGTAGTGTGCGCCGTAGATCTCGCTCAGGCGGCTGCCCATCGAGCGATACTGCGGCGCGGCGGCGCTTTTCTCAATATGCCCGGTGTGCCCCGCAATCAGCACCTTGCCGCGCC
>JAAZNU010000313.1 GCA_012798135.1 Veillonellaceae bacterium
AGCGATATCCCAGCGTCTTGGTCTATTCCGAATAAACAAACCGCCTCGACTTTACCTGGTGCATACTACACGTGCTCGAGATGGTATTATAGCGAATCGATAGACTATGACATATCCGGTTCTATCGACGCGCGATATGAAGCCATCGACATGAATGGGGATGACGTGTTCCGATGGGACACGATCGGATTGGATCGTGTCTTCAGCGCCGTGCTTGATGGAGAGAACGATCTCGTGCGCTTCGATGAGAATGCGAACGGGGTGTTTGAAATGGGAATATTCACGACCACCGGTGATAATGTCCTCACGGAAGGAGATTTGTCCATCATGTATCGTAATCAATATGAGGAATACCAGAAAGACGAGGACGAGGATGGGATCGTGGAGTACGTGTCGTATACGTCATTAATGCAAGTTAGTGACCCTATCTCTACCGAGATACTCACCTGGTGGGATCCATTGAAGTATTCTGGTTCAGGCGGGTGGGCGTCTTTTGATTTTATTCCCAACACAACCAAGGATAAACTGTCATGGGGCGAGAAGCTCGATGATAATGAAGATGGGGTGTTTGAGGAAGAAAAGGAATATCTTGACTTGTATGGGCACGAATTTGACCCCATCGATCTAGAGAATACTTTCGAGACAGTGCGAACGGTTCGACAAGAGACCATCGTCGGAGATATTGTCGGCAATTTCCAGAAGGATGGGGATTATATCGCTCGAGCGAAGTACGGACAAATTTTCCAGGCTTCCGGTCCTGATCTGTCATCTATCCACATCAAGGTTCCCTCGATCATTCCCGACGATATTCCGAAAGCAGCATCTATCGCCGTTAGTATTAGAACATTCGATCCACTGACCGGGGTGATAGGGACCGCGGTATCTTCAATCAAGACATACACATATTCAGAATGGATCGGAGCGGCGGATTTGGGAGATGGGTGGCTCGCGGTGGACGTATCTTCCAGCGGGCTATATTTGACCACATCACTGGTTGCCGGTAATTTTTACGTCCTCTATCTTGAAGGGGCTGGTAATACCGATGGAACAAGTGCTCCTGGAGCCGTGTTTGCTACTCAGAGTCTCGACGGTGATTATGGTCTTGGCACGCCTCTTGTTGAAGATTACACGCTTGTTGCGACTGACCGGACTTCGGATGCCAGATGCATCGTTGCGCCCAGTTCGCTCACCAATATTTTGGACGGGGATTGGCAGATTCAAAAACTCACAGGAATGACGATTGTTATGAAATCAGGGAACCGCAAGGGTGAAACATTTACCGTCGTCGATCAAGGACTTTTCTTGAATTCCATATCCAGTCCAACTCATCTGGTTGATGGATTCTTCTATCTGGACCGGATGGTGGATTCCATAATCGGTGAGAAGGCGGACTTCTATTATGAACCACATCTCGTCCTCGCCGATCAAGACATGATCGACGATATGCCCTGGGTGCCTCAAGAAGTATCCGATTCGGGTTATCCCTCCGGGTGGGATGGTGCGGCGGCGGCCGCTTCGCGAGATCTTGTTTTCAGCATTTCTATGCGCACCAAGGATGAGACCGTTGTACAATCCAGCTCTAGTGCTGTTGCGAGTTCTCCCATCGATCTTGGTGTTGGTGGATATACGATCTTTGGACAGACGTTCAAGACTGACAGGGAAATGATGGAATATTTCCGATTCGATATAAACACGGCCCCCGCATCGAGCAGCAATATCTTGCTTAAAGCCTATATCTTCGACACTTCCACCGACTCCGATCTCGATCTGACACCTGATTTCCGCGAAACTTCCGGCACGCTCAACCCGATAGCCGAAACGGGCGTTTTCAGTTTCTGGGATGCATATATTTCAACCGACACCCAGAAATGGATGGCAATACCACTATTCTGCGATGGATTGGATGATACGAAGACTTATGCTATCACTCTCGTGGTGCAAGGCACCGCGGATGGTACTATCAAGTTCGAAACAAAGACCGGTGGTTATTCTGATGGGGAAGTCGTCGTGAGTGGCACGATATCGGGCACTGTCCCGGACGCATCCTTCAAGATTTCAACCTATGATTCGGAGGACGAGATTCAGACTGTGACCTTCGCCTCCTCGACGAATTTACTCGTCACTCATCAATCTTGGTATCTGATGGGGGCCGGGAGCTCGGTACAACCTGTCCCGTCCCATTATGGCTTGACATTCATGGAAGGCGATGTCATTGTCCAAGACGGAGTCACTGTTGTCATAGATCCTCGCCCGACCCAGCCGGATACTGCTCGGCTCTGCGATGATGGAATGATCTATTGGTACGACTCCAACGGTGACGAGATTTACGAGACGGGGTTCGTGTTCACCAGCGAAACGAAGGAATATTTCGAGATCAACACTTCGCCGAATAGTGATGGGGTATATGAATACGAGATCGATGAAAGTGGTAATCCTATCTACATGCCAGTTGCTATTGGCTATTTCTTGGATTACAACCTAGATATGAAGATGGATACTGATTGGAGGAAATACCGTGACGATTATATGGGCCTGGCCGACGAGTTTTACCCCACGTGGTGGCTGTCGGACGTGGATGCCTACGCTGAAATACGAGGAATGGCGTTTGATGATGCGTACCAACAATATGTAGATTCGACGTATGGTAGCGTAGAATGGTGGATATGGACGATAGTGGATATTGCCGTCCAAGGTGCTATTGCTTATGTAAGCAGTAAATGTGGCCCCGCAAAGCAGATCGTGCAGATGCTGTTGACATTGTTATGGCAAGCAGTCATCAAGCCCGCGATACAGAGCGGTATCGATCAATTGACTCAAATGATCGAGAAATGGAAGGTAGTCGCCCGGGATTATCAGCCCGATGACTCGGTACCATATCCCCATACAACCATGTCTATCGTCGCGAAATACAGGGGTGAATATCCTTCGAGTAGTAATTCGTTCGATCGATGGTGGTATAAGGATTATCTGTATTTCATAGATCTCTCGATTCCATACACCGTATCCGAGACAGGATTGTTACAATATTACGAGGCATTGGCATCTCAATCCGCACAAGAGCTAGCGGAGGCAGCTGACTTGCCGATATTCGATGGGAATCAGAACCAAGCGTTGATATTTGGCATGATGGGCCTCTATCGGGATCTAGATATCGTGCAATTTAATCCACTCAGTGATTTCGATTGGACCACGTTCTGGAATCACCCGGACAGCGTAAATCTCGCCTTATTATTGGCCAATTTTGCCCGGGTGTACAATGCTGGCATAACTCCGAGATATCTTAACCGAGTCATGCATGGCTGGTTCAGATATCACGAGATACCCCTCGTCGAATCTAGGATCAATGCCATCGTCACATCTGAGAGCAATATCCTCGCTGGGGAAGAAGCATACGCGGAAGACACATACTACCTCCAGACAATAATCAACGAACGAGGCATCGTCCAGTACCAGCGTAGTGAAAAAGGTCCCTGGTTTGATCTCTTCGCGCCTGCGAAGTCCATCTATTCGGCAGCGGAGATCTCGTATGGCTGGTTCCCCGTGAAATACAAGTACACCAATACTGATCCGACTTATGATAATCAATTGACATATGGCGATACAAGGAAGCTTACGGGCAACGAGTGGGATGAAGATGAGCCTTGGCATAATCCCGAACTCTTGTATCGACGTACAGATATGCCTTCTACCGGTGGTATCGCTTACGAGATGGATTACCAGACCACGATGCTCTCGTCGACGTACTATTCGGCATATGATGAGGCATTTAAGTTCAATCCGGACATCCAGAGCAAACGACTCGAACAACAACTCTGGATAACCATAGCGACCGTCCTTGTCCAGATGGGAGCATCATATGCGGGTGGTGGCAAAGCCGGGTCGCGCGGCGGGTTCGAGCAGTCCGGCGCCATAGCCAATTATGGTAAAATGAGCGTGGGAATGAAAGCGTTTAGTTTGGCCAAGGAAGTCTTCTGGTCCGTCATCGATGAGATGATCACGGAGGAAATCATCAGTGGCATTGTCGAAGGCACAATTTGGGCGGCCTTGGAGACATACACAGACCTCGATCCTACGAATATAGGGAGATCCATTTCTGGCGATTTCGTCACCACGAATCTCGGCGGGCTTATGCTACAAGGATTCATCGGTTGGATCGCGGAAGAAGTTGGTGAGGCTGGCTCAGAACCCATTGGCAATGGTATGAAGAAAGCGTGGACCCGGATCTGCACTGAAGTACAACATCAAATCGATATCAAGTACAAGCCGTATCTCCAGCAAAAGCTCAAGAATTTACCCGATGGTAGCCAACTCGGCGCGGACGTCATCACCATCGCAAATGACCGGAACGATCTCGATTCTCGTCTCGCCAAGGTGGAAGCAAGAATTTACTCGTACAACATGATGCGAAACCTTGCGCCTGTTGCTGCGAAGATCAAGGCAGCTAGTGTAATCAACTATATGCTTGGTCGTACCAAGACTATCGTCAATCGGCAAGCTCGCCAGTTTTTTGACGGATTATTAGAGAAATTAGCCACCATAGATCATATCAATGATTTTAAAGATAACATGAAGGCAACTATTGCAATAGCTAATGAATTTGCATCGTCGATCATCAAATCCGGTGGAACTCTCGAAGATATTACATCGAAAGAATTTCTGATGAGAGTTCAGAATGCTCTAGGCAAAGACGGGGCCGATGTTCTCTTAAACGGGGGTGGTGCTCTGAAGCTTTGGGTTAGAACCTCTACTTCCGATGAAAAGATAATCGTCGACCCTGAGCATTGGGGGATTTTCATTAATGCATTGTTTTCTGGAAAATCGACCATTATCGACTTCGGTTTTTCTGATCCTATAAATGCTGGGGGAGCAGCGCGGATAGATCCTCGAAATTTAGCTAGAACTGCTCAAAATTTAGAAAATGCTGAGATCTGGGAACTTCCAGAGGTACGACCTGGAGTTAAGATGTCGGTGAGCAGATATTTTTCGAAATTTGTGCTAGGAACGATAGATTTTACAGATCTGACAAATCAGTTGAATGGCGATTCAGTGCACGATGATCCAATCAAAGAGCAGATAAATGTACGACGAGCCAGAGTCCGGGATTTATTCGCGACTTTGTACGAGAATGGGAATAACCCCTGGCGTTTATTACCTGATTTGATTGATCGGAAGATACTTGTCGTTGATGGAAATGGCCGGTTGATTGTGAATCCAGATGTCGTTACAACTCTGCTTTCAGGAGGCACAATCCAATATAAGGATCCAGTTTCTAATGCAATGATGAATATTGTGAATCTGATGGGAAATCAAGAGGGGGATGTTCGGGCTGGTGGCTCATATACCATCAGTCTTAACAATTTCTTGGAGCGCATTATGTTTAAGCTTGAACCGAAATCGGTACTCGATCCTGTATATGTCAAGGTTTACACGCCTCCTTCTGAGGCGGATGTAAGAGCCACGGGTCGTGCAATCGATAAGGAGTTTGAAAGATCTGTTCGTTATATAACCCCTAATGCTCGAAGCATTAGATTATTGGATGAGATGGGATTTAGTACCCGATACACCGCGGCAGGCCAAGTTCGTAGCTCTGGTACTCGTCTCCTGGAAATAAGTGATTTTCTAAACAATCAAGTCTTTAGAGGTTTTGCGCCATTGCCGAGATCCCTTGTATTTATGCCTTGGTTGATTAAGACCACGGAGATTATTGATCGCTTTATGAGTTTCTCTAATGTCAATCACGTTCAAGAGGTAGACAACATCATCAGTTCCGGAGGGGAATTCAAATATGATGAAACTACGCAGATTCATAAGGGAATGATTGCCAATCCACTTCTCAAGGGATCTAGAACGATTACTACAGATCAGTTATACGGTGAATCATCCCGAGGTTATTCTGATGCTGTTGGTGATTACATATTTGATAAACTCGTTGCACATGAACAAAAAGCGGTTGATGTTTCCGCGCCGAAATATTGGGCCAGTTCTATTCAAAGTGTCCTTCTAGGTTTACTAGTTGCTACATCGAGACCGGGGTTTATAAGGAGAGATTCTAGTTCCACTCTCGCAACTGAATTGGGGGCGATATTGCGGTATGCTCGTTCTTCAGCTGGAAGTACGAGTAAATTGAAGACATTATATGATACGATTTTGAAAATGCAGAAGCCCTCAGGAGATCTTGCCTCTGTAAAAGATAATGAACGCCTTCACTTCACTAATCAAGGTCCTGGAGGGGCTCAGACAATTGCTTGGTTGATAAACAAACCAAGAAAAGGAGATGTGGGAGATTGGGCTGTCTTCAAGCCGAAGGATGTCAATATCGCAACTGGAGGACGGATGGAAATAGATATAACGATTGGTAGAGGAAAGATGGTTGGTGGATCCGTCGTCTTTTCCTCTACAACGATAGATACTTTAGGAATTTTGAACAATCTTGACGTTGGACGTCATCCTGTGTTCCTTGAAGTTGGAGAAACTCGATATCTGCCGAAAGAATATGGTATTCTACTTGGATTCATGAAGGCTTGTATTCAATCCAATGTTGAATTACCGAATGGGATTCAGGCTGATGCCACGCCTGCATTGCTCGAGGCGTTAGGATTCGCAAGTCATGAAGGTATTTTGGCGGCTTCGGATGAGGGTAGTGTCCGGTTATCGTTAGCGACAACTGCGCGTACTAGGAACACGTATCAAGCATTATTAACCGCACATGAGCGTGATAGCGTCCTTATTCTTGATACTTTTGCTAGATCGTATACCGGTGCTGATCGTGGTTTGCGTAGTAAGACTAGACCATATTTTATTGATAACTATGAGGCTCTGGGTGAGATCTCGTTAAAATTTGTGAATGGATATGTCGAGAATAATCCTTTCTATACAGACAAGTTTGGACCCGGAAAATCTTCTGCGACGGTCTATATAAGGAAGAATGTTGCGAGTTTATATCGCGCTTTTGGAATGAAATTAGATGATGCATATGTAAAAGATATCGAAAAGCGAGTTCAAGATTTATACGAGAAGGAGCATAAGGTATTTTTCAAATTTACAGAAGCTATAACAGGAGAGGGTTTTATGGATCTTCTAAAGCAAATGGGTTTGCAACAGCAGAATCCTGATGGGGCTATTGGAAGTCGTTATTTGGATGGACGGGCTTTGAGACATGGTACGGTCGTTGCGTCGATCAGAATGCCTTCCCAAGGTTCCGTTTTTGAGACTGTTTTGAACAAGATGGCTTCTGATCCCCGTCATCGCGCGATAGGGTCGATCGTTGAGCACATGATAGCTTATGTTCACGAATCAAGTCAGTCACAATTTTATAATGCTGTTCCTGTGCTGAACGATGTAATGGTGGAGTTTCTTGGCGTTTACGCAAAGGAAATTGTTAGACTTATGTGCCAGTATAATCCTGGGATTGAATTGAAAGGAGATGCGGATGCCGTTATCAAAACATTCACTGACAAATTAACGGCCTTGGCCACAAAGTCTTGGGCTGATCTTCAACAATTACCTTGGGTTTCGAAAATGATGCAAGATGGTATCATTACTGGTGATACCACGAATTACATCTATGACTCGACATATGTTACTGCTAAGTACGGAGCGCGACGTGATATCCCGGATTGGGCAATCGATCCAAATGCGCAAGATGTTGCCAAGACCGATCCGACCACAGGTGCACCTATGCATCCCAACGATCTGGTAAAGGGAAGGTTACTGTCATCGCCAGGTCACGGTGATCATCGTACGGAATTATGCAATGTGGTCGTTCGACTGTGGCTAGAGATGATGACTTCGATGTTAACGAATGTTCCCGGTATATCAACGGAATTAATAAACAGTCTTCTTGTTTATGATATACCGAGGAATGAATGGATGGGAACAGGATACGATGAGACAAATTATCGGGCTGCAAATTTAGCTAATATATTTTTAACAGCTCATTATGGTGCTGCTGGCGAGGGTAGTGCTAGAGGATTGAATATTTTACTGAATGTGTATTTCGATCTAGTCAATTCTCGTACTCAAGACAGTTATACGGAGATTCTCGCAGGTCTGAACAATCTCATGTTGAGAAAATCTAATGGGCGGGTTTTGAAATATGAATATGGCAATTATTATTATGTTGAGGCCTTCTTCCAGAATCCTAGACCCACAGGTTCTCCTCCGGCGCCGAGATATAGCATGGTGCTTAGAATTCCGAAGCATTCTGCTGTGGTTGTATCTCGAGGTGTAGGGGTGTATTGGAAGGCCACTGTTGATCTTGCTAGCGGCCACGTCTTGACTTCACTAGGACCGACGATGAGAATCGAAGACATCCCATTACACATACAAGCAGGTGATATAGACACCTTTTTGGCTGGGTACAGTTCAGCATTTGTCACGGTTCCGATTGGTTTCAGACCAATAACGGGTTCGGGACAACGGCCCGTCCAGCAACTGTGGGAGTTATTGACCGTGTTCGGTAATGGAAATCCAAACATAATATTGTACCCTGGAGTAATATACCCTTGATCCCAGGGTCCATTTTTTTTGGTTAACTACTAAGTTATAATCTTTAATATTAACTTTATTATGGGTTCTTTCCCACATTTTATCTCTATGTTCGAATTTGATGTGATAAAGGGAAGGAGTTCTTTATTCACATAAATTCTCTTTAACGATTTTATTTTTTCGATATCGTAGGGAACACATTGCCAATCTCTTATATCTAGGACTTGTAATTTCTCGAATCGGATAAAGGAATCAGGGCACTTTTTAATATTGTTGTCACCGATCAACAAGACTTTTAACTTATTTAATTGAGTGATCTCATCGGGAATTTCGCATAAATGATTAGATGCTAAATTTAAATATTCCAAATTTCTTAATTTAAAGATTTCTTTAGGGATCTCTTTGAGTTTATTATAAGATATTGATAAAAATCTCAGCTTGTTTAGGTTAGCAAATGTTAGAGGCAATTCGGATATTTTGTTACAGTCTAATTCTATGCGCTCGATTTCTTCTAGATTTTCTATACTATCTGGCACTTTCTCAAGTAAATTTGCCTTCATGGCGTCGTGGTAGACATCCTGCCAGTTTTTAACATTGACAGGTAACCCCCAATGAGTCCAAGTCAAATGAATGATTCTACCTTTCTTTGTGCTTGTTACGAATAATTTCTGGGGCGAGGTCCAATCAACCGAATCATTAAAAAGTGTTTTCTTAAGCGAGATTAGGAATTCTTGATCTTTTTCATTCAAATCTTCATGCATAATTTTCCCATCGTACTCCGTATCTTTATGACTTCTCAGTAGAATTCCTTATTTTGATTTTTTCCACGGGTTCGAGATATTGTACGGCGCGTTTTTGGGGCATCTCTAAAAGGGATGATCTACAAGTAAAGAGAATACGAACTGGTTAGTGGCTTTTTCGCGGAATGGAAAAACTTTTCACTTTTCAGCAGCCACGACGCGAACCCCTCCGTTGGGATGGGGGATTTGTGTTGCCGGTGAACCATATGCATCGTTCGCAGCGTAGGGGTTCACCCACGACCCCCCCCCCACAAGCTCCCACGCGCTAGGATGGATGGATGTTGTCGTGAGCATCACGTGATTCTCGTATAAGTGGTTCGTGCTCCGATAAAACACGTTTCGATTATTGTCCCGATCCCTCGTGAGCATCAGCGGTAGCGACGATGGTCGTCGAGCGGCGGCGACGTGCCATCTAAGCCTTCTTTGATTATTGGTTGATAATATGTAGGATGGATGCATCGGACACATCCGTCGTCGTACAGCATTGGAGCGGCGCGAGTAACGTTTCGATTATGGGCGTGAAATAAAGAGGATGGGCGCGTCGTGCTCGATCATCGACGAGCATTGGCCACCGCAGCTGCACGCGGCACATGGCGCTGAATGCAAAGTGGTCGCAAGTGAAAGGGCAGACATCGAAAGAACCGAAGAAAGTTGTACGGATAAAGACCATAAAATCACTTCTAAGGAGACAAGGACACAAGGTATACTTACGAGAGCAGGTTAAGTTGGCATTCTCAAGACCACGTCCAATTGCACTTGCCATGCTCCGTTATCTTTTAAGACACTTACAAGGTCACTTTGTCCGTGGTCATTTGCCGCCGCCCATGCAAGCTTTCCGATCCACGCTAAGCCATGGCAGCTTCATGGATCGCATCCGTGGCGGTCGTCCGGATCGGTTTGCTGAGTTTCGTGGGGAAAATCGATATGGACATGATCGGTTTTCCCCACACCCCAACTACAGGGGCGGCGGCAAGTAAATTCTAGGTAATAGTTTAATCATAAACATCGTCATCGATAACAGCATCATCATTATCAATATCTTCAGCGCGAGCATGATCATCATCGAAATCATCGACACCGGAATCATTAGCATCATCAACGTCATTAGCATCGACATCACGATCATCATCGTATTCTCGGACATGATAATCGCCGACATGACGACCCGCATCAGGACATCCCATTCATGACCAGCAAGGATCGATGCTTCGACGCTTGCTCGAACTTGTACGGCCTTCCATCATGATGATCATTCAGCGACTGATCGACCTTAGAACTAGCACGCCCCGAATGGAAAGGGCCGAATTTTCGACGATCGATCCCGATCCATCCCTTCCCACGCGCTTTCGTTTTGATCACGAGGGTGGTTTCACTTTCCTGAAGGGGCGGTTTCACTTTCCCGGAAGGGTAGGCTCAGCACATGATCCTGGATTGCCTCGACAGCCCCCCAGCACGCGCTTTCACTTTCCCGGCATGACCCTTGAAACCGGAGAGGGCAACGGTTTTCATGGCGATGCCGCGATGGCACGTGCCGAGGCCTTC
>JAAZNU010000017.1 GCA_012798135.1 Veillonellaceae bacterium
CGTGATCGGCGACACCGCCGCTAACCTGGCCGCCGCCGCTGCCGGCGAGCGCATGGAGTGGACAACGATCTATAAAGATTTTGCGGCGACGGCCAAAAAAGAGGGCTTTGCCCAAGTGGCCGCGGTGTTCACCGAGATCGCCGAGGTCGAGGAGCAGCACGAAAAGCGCTATTTGAAGCTGCTCGAGAATGTCAAGAGCGGCAAGGTGTTCGAGAAGGATGAAGAGGTTGAGTGGCGCTGCCGCAACTGCGGCTATGTCCACAAGGGCAAATCGGCCCCTAAAACCTGCCCGGCCTGCCGCCATCCGCAAGCGTACTATGAAGTGCTGGCGGAGAATTATTAACTGGCAATCAGCAATCGGCTTTCAGCGATCAGCGCTCATGTCGTGTGTAGGGCTGCTGATCGCTGATTGCTGCGAAATCGCGCGCAGATAATCGCGCAGCAGGGGATAGAGGTCATTGTAGAGCGCGGCGCGCTCGACATAACGCCGCTGCCGTGTCTCATCGGGCGTGTAACGCTGCTGTACGCGCACCAACGCTTGACTGGCCTGCTCCAGGTTGGCGAACGCCCCGCAGCCCACTCCAGCCAGCATTGCTGCTCCCAGGCAAGCGGTGTCGAGCGTCTGCGGGCGCTCCACTGGCCGGCCCAAGGCCGTCTCCACACAGGTGGCCGGGAACATCACCGCCTCGGCGGGCGGCACGCTACGATCGTAAACATCCCCGGCAATCAGAATGGCATCCGGGCGCAGGTCCTTCGCGGCGGCCACAAACTCCAGCAAAAGAGCCGCCTGCTCTTCGGTCAGCGATTCACCGAAAAACAGGCGTCCCAAGTGCCAATCCGATGTATGGAGCATTCTCATGTCCAGTCCTCCGACAAATTATTTCAGCTCTTCGTCAGGCGTTTCCGCCGCCTTTTTGAGATCCCGCACCTCTTGCCAGGCGTCCCTGGCCATTTCCAAGACCCGCTTTTCATTTTTGGCCTGGGGATTGCTGACCACTCGGGACAGATACGTCAGCGATTCGTCGTATTGGCCGATACGGCGTAAAAGTTCCCCGATCAGATAGGTCAGCGTGACTTCCGTCAGGTTGCCGATCGGAGTCTGCTCCCGCATGTAGGCCTCTTTGTAGCCTTCCACGGCCCGCTTCATCATGCCCGTCTCTTCGTCGGCCATGCCTTTTTCGCGGTACAGCCAGGCCAAACGCAGCTCCAGGCTGGCAATGTGGCTGGCCGGTAAATGCACCATCGAGGCATAGAAAATCGCCAGCTTATAGGATGTCACCGCCTGATCCCAACTGCGCACGCCGCTGAGGTCCAGATTCACCTCGCGGCCTTCCAAAAAATTTTTCAGTTTCAGGCGGGCGTTTTCCAGCAACGTGAAGAACCGTTCCTCATGGGCGGCGAAGCCACAGTGGGGACAAACCCAGATCGTGTAGTAGGAAGGATTCAAATCCTTGAAATGAGTGCAAAAGTCCGTATCGGTAGAAACGGCGATTGCTTGTCCCCGGGTTTTCGTCAGCTTGAATTTTTGCTCACAGATGGGGCAGACTTTTTCCACTTGATATAAAGGATCAGGCATAGGGCTACCTCCTTGTCATAAGCGTCGGGCAGACTGCACCAGCCGACGTATTTCAGCTGCCAACGCGGCAGTCAGTTCGCCGCCGGCCAAGCGCCAGGCCCAGTTGCCTTCGGCGGTTGCCGGCAGGTTCATGCGGGCTTCCGTGCCCAAACCCAGCCAGTCCTGCAGGGGAATGACCGCTGTTCGCGCCTCGCTGTCCAGCACCCGGGCCACCAGCATTCGGGCCAGTTCCGGCGCTGCCACCGGTGCTGCAGCTTGCGCATAGGCCAGCGCGCCCGCATACAGTTCCGGTTGTTCGATCCGCGTCTGCTCCAGCCAGCCAACCAACGTATCATTGTCATGGGTGCCGGTATAAAAGAAAGTGTTGGGCTGCGGCGCCGGCAGATGAAATCCGCCGTTGCCATTCTGTTCGGGCCAGATCTCAAACGGCATGATCATCATGCCGGGGAAAAAATAGGCTTCTTTTAATTTTACCACTTCGGCGGTAATTACGCCCAAATCTTCGGCCAAAATCGCCGTTTCCCCCAACTGCCGCACCAGCGCGTCGAAAAAATGTCGATCCGGCCCTTTCACCCACCGGCCGCCAACTGCGGTTTTCGCCCGGGCCGGAATTTCCCAGAAGGCTTCGAACCCCCGGAAATGATCGATCCGGACTACATCCACCAACCGGAACAGCCAACGCAGCCGCTGCACCCACCAGGCATAATCGTCAGCCCGGTGCCGCTCCCAATTGTAATGGGGATTTCCCCATAACTGCCCGGTGCGGCTGAAATAATCCGGCGGCACGCCGGCGCGGGTTTTGGGTCGGCCATGCCGATCCAGGGCGAACAACTCGGGCAGCGCCCAGACATCCGCGCTGTCATGGGCCACAAAAATCGGCAGATCACCTACGATCCGGATTCCCTTCGCGGCGGCATAGCGACGCAACGCGGTCCATTGCGTGGAAAAAAGGTACTGGACGAACCGATGGAAGTCGATTTCGTCAGCCAGTTCCAGTCGATAGCGCTGCAGGGATGCCGGGTCGCGGCGCGCCGCTCCCTCCTCCCAATCCGTCCAGACCGCCCCGCCATGATGCTCTTTTAGCGCCATGAACAGCGCGTAGTTCTCCAGCCAGTCCGCGGCTTCCCGACAAAAATCGCGATAGGCGACGGGCCTCTGCCGTTGCTGGAAATTCGCGTAGGCGACCCGCAACAGATCGGTTTTCCAAGCCGTTATGCTCCCATATTCCACTTTTTCGGCGTAAAGTCCTGCCGGCGGAACACACGCGGACAAAAGGCCCTCGGCCAACAACGCTTCCGGTGAAATCAACAGCGGATTGCCGGCGAAAGCCGATGAACTTTGATAGGGCGAACCCGTGGCGTCCACTGGAGTCAGCGGCAGGATTTGCCAGAACGACTGCCCAGCCGCTGCCAGCCAGTCGACGAAGGCATACGCCGCCGGCCCGAAATCACCGACGCCATAAGGACCGGGCAATGAGGTCGGATGCAACAGAATGCCGGCGCGCCGGTCGGCGAAGACCGGATGGACCGTTGCCTTCAGAACTTGCGAAGAATACGGAGCCAACGTAACCGGCAGCAGTCCCGTCTCATCGGGAAAATGCAACTCTCGCCCCAGCCCAAAGGTTTCGCGCAACGGTCCGGCGCAAACCGCGGAAACATCGATCAGCCATTCCACTGTCCGCGCACTGCGATTCACGAACACCAGCACCGCCGTGTCCGTGCGAATCTCGTCAAGCCCGTCCCGACCGACGTCGGTGCGACGGCCGAAAGCGAAGATATCCGGACCGGCCGACAGGGGAATCCAACGGCCGGTTCGCAAAACCGGTTCCTTCTGCCGCAATTCCGCCAACGCCCGATAACACTCCGTCAATTCCCGGGCTTCGTCGCCCCAGGGAAACGGCCGACGGTTCTGGGGATCGCTGTGTCCTTCCGCTCCGGCCTCATCGCCGTAATATACGCAGGGAACCCCTGGAGAAGCAAACTGAATCAACGCCGCCAGCTTCAGGCGCGCCACTGCGGTTTTGCGGGCGGCGGGAGCCAGTTGAAACCGGGCTTGCTCCAATTTGGTCATCGTTTCAGCCGGTGGGGCATCGCCGAGCAGTGTCAGGATGCGCGGAACATCATGCGTGCCCAGTACATTCATGGTCGAATAAAAATATACAGCTGGATAGTTTTCGCTGAGGCTGGCCAAGCGGCGTAATGCCTGATCGGCATCGCAACGGCCGGTGAGAAAATCGATCACGGCGGAGCGGAACGGATAATTGATGACCGAATCCAGCTCCCGGCCCAGCAGATACTCCCGCATCACCCCGTAGCTTTCCTTGCGCGAGGCGTCTTCCCAGACCTCGCCGATCAACACGGCCTTAGGGTCTTCCCGCTTCAGCTCCCGAAACATTTCCTGCACGAATTGTCCCGGCAGCTCGTCCACGACATCCAGCCGCCAACCGGCGGCTCCCTTGCGCAGCCAGTGCTTGACCACGCTGTCCGGGCCGTTGATGATGAATTCTCGATAGGAAGGTTCCAGCTCGTTGACATTCGGCAGAGTGGTCACACCCCACCAGCAATCATAACGATTCGGATACTCCAGAAACCGGTACCAGGGGAAGTATGGCGAATCCTGGGAGCGTCGGGCATCCTGAAAATAGACGCTTTCCGAGCCGGTGTGGCTAAACACTCCGTCCAGGATCAGCCGGATTCCGGCCGCCGCCGCCGCTCGCCGCAGACGCTCGAACGCCGCATCGCCGCCAAATTGGGCGTCCACCGTCAGATAATTGCCCGTGTCATATTTATGATTGGATACGGCGGTAAAAATAGGATTCAAATACAGTATCGTAATTCCGAGGCTTTTTAAATAGGCAAGCTTGTCCACAATGCCATCGAGCGTGCCGCCGAAAAAATCATAAGCGGCGATGTCGCCGGTCCGGAGGTCCTGGGCATAGAAGGGCCGGTCCTGCCAGTGCGGATGGTACAAGCTGCCCGGCGGCAATTCCGGCACGGCGGCGGGATGATCACCCCGGTAGAACCGGTCGGGAAATATCTGATACATAACGCCGTGCGTATACCAGGACGGCACCGTCGCCGCCGGATCATACACGGTGATTTGCCAGTCGTCTTCCGGGACGGCTCCGTATTCGACGCCCTCGCCGCCCAGGCCGTCGCCGGGGGCGCCATAACCGATGGACCGGTTTTCGTGCCGGATCAAAAAGCGGTACCAAACCAGTCCCGGTTCGTCCGGCACGGTCAAATCAAACCGGTACCGGAAACAACAGGGCGTCTCATCGACCGTAACCGGGTCCATGATCGCCTCGCCGGACGCCCTGGACCAAGCCCGCAACCGCACCGATTCCGGCAACGACAGAGTATTGGCCTCCAAATAAAGATTTACCGTCGTTCCACAGGGAACAGCCCCGTACGGACGACGGTAGTCGATACTGCGGGAGTCGTGGCAAAATCCGTTCCCCATTCCGCACCTCGCACAAGCTCTATTTCGAACAATTAAAAAATCACCGGTTTAACCTGCCAGATCCCTACGGCATATTCCCAGATCGTGTTGTCGCTGGAAAACTCGCCGGCGTGGGCAATGTTTTGAATGCACATCCGCCGCCACCGTGACACGTCCTTGTAAAAAATGTCGATTTGCTCCTGCGCCGCCGCATAAGCCTCAAAATCCTCCAACACAAAAAATTCGTCGTTGTGCAGCAGCAGCGAATCGTGCAAATCCACGAACTCTTCCCGCCCCGCCGGCAATTCGCCGCTCACCATCTGGTCCACCACACGTTTGAGCCGGGAGTTGGCTTCGTAGACCTCGCGGGCGTTGTAACCGCCTCGTTGGTGGTAGTCCATCACTTCTTCCGCCGTCAGCCCGAACGCCACGAAGTTTTCCGTCCCGACCTCGTCCCGGATTTCGATGTTGGCACCATCGTGGGTGCCGATGGTGACCGCGCCGTTCATCATGAATTTCATGTTGCCGGTTCCCGACGCCTCTTTGGAAGCCGTGGAGATCTGCTCACTAACGTCGGCGGCGGGAATGATGATCTCCGCCAAGGAAACCCGATAATCTTCCAGAAACACGACTTTGAGTTTTTCCCTCAGCACGGGGTCGGCGTCGATCATGGCCGCCACCGTGTTGATCAGCTTGATGGTTCGTTTGGCCTGATAAAAACTGGGCGCGGCCTTACCGGCAAAGATAAAGGTGCGCGGCGTAATGTCCAGGCCGGGATTGTCCCTTAGCCGGTTCGCCAAGTCCATAATATGCAGCACATTCAGCATTTGCCGTTTATAGCTGTGGATGCGCTTGACCTGACAGTCAAAAATCGAATGGGGGTTGAGCTTCTGTCCCATTGTTTTTTGGACATAGGCGGCAAGTCGTTCTTTGTTGGCCAGCTTTACCATCGCCACCTTTTCGGCGAACACCGGGTCCTCCTCCCAATTGGTCAGGCGCAACAAATCGGTCGCATGGGCCATCCAGCTGTCGCCGATCGCTTCCGTGATGATCTCCGAAAGGTCCGGGTTCGCTTTCATCAGCCAGCGCCGATGAGTGATCCCATTGGTTTTATTGTTGAATTTGCTGGGTGAATACTCGTAGAACCGTTTCAGCACCAACTTTTTCAGGATTTCCGTATGGATTTTAGCCACACCGTTTACGCTGTAGCTGCCGACAACCGCCAAATTGGCCATGTGGACGAAGCCATCCGCCATGACCGCCATCTCCCGGATCCGATCCCACTCTCCCGGATATCGGTTCCACAACTCATGGCACCACCGCTCGTTGATTTCATACACAATCATGTAAATGCGCGGTAGTAACTCTTTGAACACGTCGATCGGCCATTTTTCGAACGCTTCCGGCATCACCGTATGATTCGTGTAGGAAACTGTATTGGTCGTCACGCGCCAGGCATCATCCCAGCTCAAGCCCTCCTCGTCGATCAGGATGCGCATCAGCTCGGGAATCACTGCCACCGGATGTGTGTCGTTGATGTGAATGGCGATCTTTTCATGAAAATCCAGCATCGAACCGTGGAATTTTTTGTACCGCCGCACAATGCTCTGCAGACCGGCCGAGACCATGAAATACTGCTGCTTCAGACGCAGCACCCGTCCCTCGTACCGTGAATCGTCCGGATATAAAATTTCTGAAATCGATTCCACCGCGCGCCGGTATTCCATCGCTTTGACATAATCGTGGGTGGAATAAGGGCCCTCGTCGGTGTCCATTGGCATCACTTCGGCGCTCCAGAGCCGCATCGTGTTCACGGTGTTGTTATGATATCCGGCCACCGGCATATCATAGGGAACCGCCAGCACCTCCTGATACCCCTCGTGGTGGAAAACACGCCGGCCGTCCACGTCCTCTTCCCGGACCTGACCGCCGAATTTGACGGTCACGGTTTTGTCCGGCCGACGGAACTCCCATACATTGCCGTCTTTCAGCCAGGGATCCGGCAATTCCGCCTGATATCCATCGACGATCTTTTGCTTGAACATGCCGTACCGGTAACGGATCCCACAACCATTTCCCGGAATATGCAGGGAAGCCATGGAGTCCAGGAAGCAGGAGGCCAAACGGCCCAACCCGCCGCTGCCGAGGCCGGCTTCCGGTTCTTGCTCGGTCAGGTCTTGCAGGCTGATTCCCAGGTCGCTCAGTCCTTCCTCGCACAGCGCCAGGATATCGAGATTGATCAGGTTGCTCAGCAAAATGCGCCCCTGTAGATATTCGATCGAAAAATAGTAGACTTGTTTGCAGTCGCGTTCCATGTACTCGCGGTTTGTCCGCGCCCAGCGCTGGGCGATCAGGTCGCGGACCAGGCCGGCCAGGGCCTCGTAGCGTTCCCGGTCGGAACCCTGCTCAACCCCTTTGCCGTGAATGCTCTGGAATTTTTCCAGATACTCGCCGATGAACTCCGCTTTATTGTGAAACATGGAAATCCGCCTCCAATACTTGTCGATATAAGGCGTTGTATTCCTTGGCAGATTTTTTCCAGGAACAATCTGTTTTCATGGCCATCTTCATCAAAATGTTCCAGCGTTTTTTGTCCCGATACACTGCGCAAGCCAGCCGAATCACATGCAACATGTCGTGGGCGTTAAAGTTGGCGAAGGAAAAACCCGTTCCTTCGTTGGTGTTGGGGTTGAAGCTCTCGACCGTGTCCTGCAGCCCGCCCACTTCGCGTACCAGCGGAATACAGCCGTATCGCATCGCAATCAGTTGGCTGATGCCGCATGGTTCCTTCTGCGACGGCATGAGCAGCACATCGGCGCCGGAATAAATCCGACGGGCCAGCACATCATCGTAGCCGATCCGCACCGCTACCCGGCCCGGATAGCGCCAGGCCGCTTCCCGGAACAGGTCCTCGTACTGGGGATCGCCGGTACCCAGCACTACCAGTTGCAAACCTTCCGCCATCATTTCGTCCAGAACGCGCTGAACCAAGTCGAAACCCTTGGCCTTCACCAAGCGGGAGACGACACCGAAGACCGGCGCCTCGGCATCTTGTTTCAGCCCAAGCAGTTCTTGCAACCGGGTTTTGTCCTCGACTTTTCCCTTGAAGCTGCGGAGCGAATAATTGGCGAACAGAGCCGGGTCCGTCAGCGGGTTATAGACGTCCGGATCGATCCCGTTGACAATCCCGAGCAGCCGGTCGCTGCGCCGCCCCAACACACCGTCGAGTTTCTCGCCCCAGTAACGGGTCTGTATTTCGCGGGCATAACTCGGGCTGACGGTAGTAACGAAATCCGCGTACTCCAAGCCGCCTTTGAGGAAATTCGCCATGCCGTAAAACTCCAACGCCGTGGCCGCCGGCTCGTCATGCTCCAGGTTGAACATATCCCCCAGGATCGTCTGCGGAAATACGCCCTGATACTCCAGATTATGAATCGTGCAGATCGTTTTCATGGTTGCGCACCACGGCGCCCGGCAATAATGCGAACGCAACAGGACAGGAATCATACCGACATGCCAGTCGTGGCAATGGAGGATGTCCGGCGTCCAGCCCAACCGGGGAATAATGTCCAGAACGGCCTTGCTGAAAAAGCCGAACCGCTCCGCCTCGTCATAGAAATTATAGAGGCCTTTGCGGCGGAAATAGTATTCATTGTCGATAAAATAGACCGTCACTCCTTCGTATTGCAGCTCAAACAAACCGCAATACTGGCGCCGCCAGCCCAGCTGGATCGTTTCCGTGGCGATCTGACGCATCTGGCTGCGAAAGGAATCCGGAATATCGCCATACAAAGGAACGATGATTCTCGCATCCACTTTGATTTTTTGAAGAGCCCGGGGCAAGGTCCCCACCACGTCGGCCAGGCCGCCGGTTTTCGCGAAGGGTGTCGCTTCCGATGCTGCAAACAGTACTTTTATCATCTCAAATCACAGTTCCTTTCTCCACAACGAATGGGGCCGTCGCTGAACCGTTCAGACATCGGCCGGCCGTAATGTGCGAGTCCTTATCGCACAACACATTGTTCAGCCGGGCATTGGCGCCGATCCGGGTATTCTGGATCAGAATCGAATTCTGCACCACCGCATCCTTTTCCACCATGACCGACCGAAACAGGATACTGTTCTCGACGGTGCCTTCCACAATGCAGCCATTCGCCACCAACGAATTTCTGACGCAGGCCTGTTCCCGATATTTCGCCGGGGCTTCGTCCTTGACCTTCGTAAAAATGGCGCCGTACCGGAAAAACAACTCCTGCCAGACCGGCGGATGGAGCAACTCCAATTGCGACTGAAAATAGCCGGTAACGGAATCGATCCGGGCGGCATAGCCACTATGCCGGAAGACCTGAATTTTCAAGCGGTCCTTATGATGCAGAACGCCGTCGGTAAAAAAGTCACAGCCGCCTCGCGCCGCACAGTCGCGGACTAGTTCGGCCATCAGGCTTTTTGACAGGATATAGAACCCCAGCGGCTGCACATCATCCGGTCCAGGCTCCGCCGAACCACAGATGCCGGTTACCCGGCCGGACTCGTCGGTGAATAGGCAACCCCGGCAATCGTCATCGGGCCGCTCCCGGCCGATCACGGTTACATCCGCGCCCATCGCCAGATGATACTGGAACGCCTGTTCCAACGGCAAATTGCAGACGGAGCGGCTGCCGCAGATCACGACGAAATCTTCCGCCGACGCGTAAATATAGTCCAGATTGAAATTGAAATTCTCCACATCGCTCTGGCACTGACCGTTGGCGGCATATCCCGGCGGCAGGATATACAGGCCTTCGCGCTTGCGGGCCAGGTCCCACTCTTTGCCGGAGCGCAGATGGTCGATCAGCGACCGGTATTTGTCCCGAACCAGCACTCCCACGGTCCGGCAGCCGGCATTGACCAGATTGGACAAGGCAAAATCGATCAGGCGATACCGGCCGGCAAACGGCACCGCCGCCAGCGGCCGTCGTCGCGTCAGCGGCTCCATGCCGGTTTCATCTTCGTAAAGGTTGATCAAACCCAGCAAGCCTTTCATGCGCGCGCTCCTTTCCGGGCGATGCGGGTTTTCTCCATAAACAGGGTGACCGGCCCGTCGCCGCCGATTTGGGAATTTTCCGCCACGATCGCGTCGGGGCCGACGACAGCCCGCCGGATTACCGCATTCGGCGCCACCGTCACGCCCGGCATCAGCACCGAATCCATCACCTGAGCACCACGCTCCACCACCACATTGGGAAACAGAACGCAGCGCTTGACTTCGCCGAAAATCTGGCAGCCTTCGCTGACGATCGATTCGCTGACGTGGGACTGACGGCCCGCGAAATGCGGCGGCCGCACCGGGTTCACGGAATAAATGCGCCAGGAGGAATCATGCAGGTCCAGTTGCGGCCGATCCGCCAGCAGATCCATGTTGGCCGCCCACAGGCTTTCCACCGTGCCGACGTCCCGCCAATACCCCTTGAAGCGGTAAGCATAGACGCTCTGGCCCTTTTCCAGCATCAATGGAATGATATTGCGGCCGAAATCGTGATCCGATGCGCTGTTGCGGGAATCTTTCTCCAGATAATACCGCAGATACTGCCACCGGAACACATAGACCCCCATCGACGCCAGATTGTTTTTGGCCTTGACCGGCTTTTCCTCAAACTCGACGATCCGGTCATCCACATCCGTATTCATGATGCCGAACCGCCGCGTATCCTCCCACGGCACCTCGATCACCGCCAGCGTCGCATCCGCTTCCCGGGCCTCGTGATACTCCAGCATCCTGTTATAATCCATCTTGTAAATGTGATCGCCGGACAGAATCACCACCCACACCGGATCGTACTGGTCGATAAAGGCGACGTTCTGAAAAATGGCGTCCGCCGTTCCCTTGTACCATTCCCCGCCCGTATCGTGGGTATAGGGTGGCAGGACAAACACTCCGCCGTCCTTGCGGTCGAGGTCCCAAGGGCTGCCGATTCCCACGTAGCTATGAAGGAAAAACGGCTGATACTGGGTCAGGATGCCCACCGTGTCAATCCCGGAATTGCTGCAGTTGGAAAGCGGAAAATCAATGATGCGGTATTTGCCGCCGAACGGAACCGCCGGTTTGGCGATCGTTTTCGTCAGAGCGCCCAGCCGCGTTCCCTGTCCGCCGGCCAGAATCATCGCGATGCACTTCTTCTTTGGCATGGCCGTTCTCCTTTCCATGTCGGCAAATCAAGATTTTTGTTTGGAAAAACAAGCAAAACCCAAGGGCGGCACACCAATCGTCAGGGAAAACGGCCAGTTTTTCCAGCGTTTCCCTGCCACCAGCGGCGCCGTATGCGTGGCTCCGGTCCCGCCATATTCGACCCGGTCGCTGTTGAACACTTCCTGGTACTCGCCGGCCTCCGGTACGCCGATCACATAGCCTTCCCGGCCGACCGGCGTGAAGTTGCACACCACAATCAGATAATCCGCCGGGTCTCCGGCATAGCGGATATAGCTGACTACACTGGTGTTGCGGTCGTCCGGATTGATCCAGCGAAAACCGGAACGCTGGTGGTCCGACTGCCACAGACAGGGGGAAGACAAATACAAATGATTCAGGTCCCGTACATATCGATGCAGTTTGGCGTGTTGCTCGTAGCCCAGCAGATGCCAGTCCAGGCTTTGGTTCTCATTCCATTCAATGAACTGGCCAAATTCGCCGCCCATGAACAGCAGCTTTTTGCCCGGATGGGTCGCGGTAAACCCGAGAAAACCCCGAAGTCCGGCGAACTTTTGCCAATAGTCGCCCGGCATCTTGTCCAGCAGCGACTGTTTGCCGTGAACTACCTCGTCATGCGACAACGGCAGGATAAAATTCTCCGAGTACATGTACATCATCGCAAAGGTCACCAAATTGTGACAACCGGCCCGAAACAGAGGATCCTTCTTCACATAACGCAGCATGTCGTTCATCCAGCCCATGTTCCACTTATAGTTGAAACCCAGGCCGCCGGCATGGACGGGACGGGTCACCCCGGTCCAGGTCGTCGATTCCTCGGCAATCATCAAAGCCGCCGGAAACTCGGCGAAGATCGCCGAGTTCAACTGCCTCAGGAAATCGACCGCCGCGAGATTTTCCCGTCCGCCATGGCGGTTCGGCCGCCACTGGCCCGGCCCCCGGGCAAAGTCGAGATAAAGAAGGTTTGCCACGGCGTCGACCCGCAGCCCGTCCAGATGATAGACATCGAACCAGAACATGGCGTTGGAAATCAGGAAACTTCGGACCGACGGGCTATCCAGGTCGAAATTGAGCGTGCCCCACTCCACGTTTTCCGCCTGCAGTCCGTCCGCGGGCTCGAACAGCGCTTCCCCGTCGAAACGGGCCAACCCATAGTCGTCTTTGCAGAAATGCCCCGGTACCCAGTCCAGGATCACCCCGATACCCCGTTCGTGGGCCCGATTCACGAAGAACTGAAAATCTTCCGGACTGCCGTAGCGGCTGGTCACAGCATAATAACCGGTCTGTTGATAGCCCCAGGAACCGTCGAGCGGATGTTCCGCCACCGGCAGCAGTTCCAGATGCGTATACCCCATGTCCGCCGCGTAATCGACCAGTTCCTGCGCCAGATCCCGATAGGTCAGAAAAGTCCCGTCCGCTTTCCGCCGCCAGGATCCCAGATGCACTTCGTAAATATTCAGCGGACGACCATAGATCGGCTGGGCCTGCTGCCGCTCCCGCCACGGCGCATCCGTCCAGGCGAACCGGCCCAGCTCGACAATCCGGGAAGCAGTGTTGGGACGCAGTTCCGCCGCGAATGCGAAGGGATCGGCTTTGACCCGGATTTCCCCCGATGGGTGCTGAATCGCGTATTTATAGAGGGAACCAGGCGCCACGCCCGGCGCGAACAGCGTCCAGACTCCAGAACTGCCGACCCGTTCCATCCGGTAGCCATTCCCGCACCAATCGTTGAAATCTCCTTCCACCCATATGTTTTCGGCATGCGGCGCCCATACGGTAAACCGTGTTCCTGCCTGCCCGTCCCGCTCCGTCGGTTGCGCGCCGAAAATCTTGTAAGCACGGGTTTGGGCGCCTCGGTGAAACAAATATAGGTTGAACTCATTGACCGGTTCCGCGTGCAATTTGACTCCTCCCCCATTTTACACAAAAAGTCCGACCGAAGCCGGACCTATTTTGCCGCAGAAATAGTCACAGGCGTTACGCCCATGTCTTGGTAAAAAGTGTTCGAATTGCTGGCAATCCCGACGAAATAAGCGTTGCCGGGCTTCAGGGGCGGCACCGTCCATTCGCAGGTCCCCTTGCCGTCCACGCCGATCGGCACGGATGCGGCGATGGGAATCACATCGCCCGTCTGTTTTTGGATCAAGGCCAGCTTGACAGTCTGGCCGGGGCTGCCAGTGAACGTCCAGCGAATCACGGCCCGGGAGCCGACCGTCCAGCGTTCTTCCCCTTTGGGCGGCGCCAGCAGCGAAAGTTGCGTTGCCGATGTTTTCCCGGCGACCAGCTTAAATTCGCCGGACATATCGCTGATGCCGTTTTCCGCCGTCACCGACACGGTATAGTGTCCACCCGGCGGCAGTTCCAACGGCGTATTCCATTTATAACTGCCGGAGCGGTCGGTCCCCAAAGGGGCCGCTTCCGCCAGGGTCAGCCGCGCCAGTACCCAACCCTGCCGTTGCAAGCGGATCGTCGCGGTTCGTCCCATTTCCCCGCGCAACGACCATTTGACAGTATTGACGGTTCCCAAAGTCCATTCCGTGGTCTCCCCTGGTTCCGTCACCCGCAGGGACATCTCTTTCGGCGCCGCGCCAGCCAGCGACGTCGCCAGCAGCGCAACCGTCAGTCCCAAAAGGATCGCCCGTTTCAATGTCTTCGCCTCCCCATCTCCGCAAACGGTTAACGCCCCGCCCGCTCCCGAATGCGCTCAATGATCATCTGCGCCATCGCATTCATGCCGGACAGCCCGTTCGACGACGCATCCTGCGCCGTCACCACCACGACCGGTTCCCGCTCGTCGTCGTAATAAATCCCGGTGGCGTTTTCCATGTCGTTGATGTACAACTTATCGCTCGAATAATCCGGCAGCATCGTCAGGCGATAGATCCGGCCGGCGGTCAGATAGGCCCGCATCCGTGGGCTGTACCCGGCATACTTGACGTAAAACGCCGGCAAACTCCACTTGCCGTCAACCACCTGTGAAAATTTTTCCGCTTCGTTGACGACCGGTTTCACCTTGAAGTCGTTCATGATCTGATCCTTCACAGCCTTGACCCGGCTGGCCGTATCGGGATGTGAGGAAAACAAACCATAATCGGACTTGCCGCTCATCGCTTCCAGCTTTTCCATGCCGATCAGCATGCTGTAAGGATTATAGCCCGCCCGCATCGTGTGAATCACGCCGAGTTGGTCGGCTTCCCGCTCCGCCTCCCGGCTGTAGCCGGACATCAGGGCGTTGGCGATCAAATCGCCCAAGATCGCGCTGTTGCTGTTGCCGAACAAAATGGCGAACAAAACGCCGACAGCCAAGCTGCGCTCGATCTGGACCACGGTGTGCTTCTTGACGATATGCCCCACCTCGTGGCCGATGATTCCGGCCAGTTCGTTATCCGAAGGCATATAGTCGATCAAGCCCTTGAACAGATAAATATAGCCGCCGGGAACCGCCAGGGCGTTCACTTCCTTGGAATTCAGGACCTTGAAAGTATACGGCAGATCCTTGCGGTCGGATACGGCGACAATGCTCGCGCCAAGTCGGGCGACCCGCGCCTGCAGCTCCGGATCATTGACCAGTCCGTATTTTTTCTCCAAGTCGGCGGCAACGCCTTTGCCGATTTCAATTTCCTGTTTGGTTCCGATCAGCAGGGCTTCCGCCGCCGGCGGTGCAACGATGTTTGAAAATAGCAACATCCCCAGCAGCAGGAACAAAACCCGGATGGGCTGCTTCCAGTTCAGCAAGGTGCTCACCTCCAGTTCACACTATCATCTTATCATCTTTACGAGGAGTTTGAAAACTTTTGTCGAAGCAAAAGCGAAGGACATCCAACAACAAAGGAGGGACTCTCTTGGAAGAAATGGACCGCACGCAGATTACCGACGAGGTGTTTCTGGAAATCGCCCGTTCAGCGATGCAAAACGTCAACGAAGTGGCCCGACAGGAAAGGAAAGGCGCTCTGGCGGAACTAACCCAATTGTTTTCCGAGCGGATCGCTCCGCAGATCGTCGTGAAACGGCTGGAAGCCGAAGACCTCACGCTTACCGTGGCCTTTGAAATCAAGCTGACGCTGATCTACGGCGTACGCATCCCCGATGTGGTCGAAAAAGTCCGCGGCGCCGTCAAACACGAAGTCGAAGAGCTGACCGGCTGCAAGGTCGATCGTATCGACATTCTGGTTGAAAAGCTGGTCCGCGCCGATTTGCCGCCGGAGCTGCCGATTGCGGAAAAATAACCCGGCAAGCGCTTGATAAATAATTTCTCCATCACCGCCGGATCTCCCTGCTTGCAATCCAGCGGACTTGATTTCCCCGACAAAATCGCGGGCGGCGGCGGCCCCGGTCATGGCCTCTTGTAAAATTGGACGGCATATCTTAAACTTATATTCATCATTATTGCCGCAGTGCCGCTTATCGTTTTTTAACCGGAAATACAGCGGCGCGCACGAATCGAAACAAGGTGGACAAGCATGGAACTTACCGATCAGATTCTCACCACATTCATGGCGGAAGACAAGGAACAAGGCAACTTTTTCAGCCTGGGTCCGGTTGTCGCCAAACACTACCCGCGCCACGCCCCGGCCAGACTCGCCAAAACGCTCGCCCGGCTCGAAGAGAAGGGGTTCATTAAGACCTCCACCCGCAAAATCAAGGGCATTCCGGAATTTGTGAAAGTGACTTCGGCTGCCTACACCTACTTCGAAGAAAAAGAAAACCAGCGGGCGACGTGGGAACACCGGCGCCGGTCAGAGTTCCGGCGTCCGCCGGAACCGGCGGCTGACCTGCCGCAGCCGGGCCGGTTGAAATTCGCGCTGTATTATGTTTTTGGCGTGTTGTCCGGCGCAGCGTTGATGTGGATCAAGCTGGCGCTGTAATTCACAAAAACCACAGCCGGAGGGAAAGACCATGACTAAATCTTTAATTGCCAAATATACCGACGACCGGCGGAATAGCCTGGTTGAAATGATTTTGGAAATCCAGCGGCACGAATTCCAGATTCCCATAACGCGGGAAGATCAGCCGGATTTAGCCGCCATTTCCCGGTTCTATCAACAGGGAAACGGCAACTTCTGGGTCGCCTTAAGCGACGGTCAGGTTGTCGGTTCGATAGGCTTGCTGGATATCGGCCATCAACAGGTGGCGCTGCGCAAGATGTTTGTCAGGGCGGACTTTCGCGGCGGTGAACACGGAATCGCCCGAGCGCTGTTGGCGACCGCAATGGCCTGGACAACAGCGAGAGGCGTAACGGATATTTTTCTGGGCACTACCGACAAATTTCTCGCCGCCCACCGATTTTATGAAAAAAACGGCTTTGTTCGAATTGAGAAAACTGACTTGCCGGCGACCTTTCCGGTGATGCAGGTCGACACTGTTTTTTATCACCGCCGGACCACCGACCTTCCCGGCAAAAATTGACGAAAAACCTGACTGCTGTTACGGCAAGTCAGGTTTTTCTTATAAATCACGCAAAGGAGAATTGCATCCTTAATAGGGCTGGATGGATAGCGCTGCGGCTTCAGCGGCGCAATTACGGACAGGCGCCAGTCCTTTGGCCCGAATCGCCGCCAATTCACCTTTTGCCGTCGCCAAGTCCGCCAAGAACTCGGGTTTGGTATGCAGCCGGGCGACTGTGGCCGCCGCCATGACCCGCCCCCATTCCACATCGCTGTACCAATGATGGTTGCAAACATTGCGACTTTCGCCATAAGCACGGCCGCGCAGAAGGATAGCATCGGCATCGCCAGGCGAAATCTCCGCCAGGATCAAGGCCCAAGTCCAGCCGATGGCGGTATGTCCGGAAGGATAGGAGCCGCCTTTGGCCAATTCTTTTGCTGTCTCCGGCGCACACATCGGTTCCCCGTTCACCATGAACGGACGTGGCCGCTGATAATAACTTTTGGCGGCTTTGGTTGCATCGCTGGAATCTGTCCGCACGCGGCGCAGCAAGCGATAAAGAACAGGTGTATCCTTTTCCGTAATAGGCGCATTCAATGAGCAAGAATAAACGCCTGCAGCATGGGGAAACGACAGATCATAATCGGACAGAGCTAATTCGAAGCGGGCAGTATCACGCACCCCAAAAGTTCTGATGGCTACATCCTCATCCAGGTTCATTGCGGCGGACCCTTCCGCCGGCGGCGGTGGAAGAATCATCATCCCATCGGGGAGTTCGCTCTTCGCGAGATATCCCGGCAGTTTGACCGTGGTGGAAGCCGTCGTAGCTGCAGCAGCGCCAACCCCGCCGACCAGCAGGCTTCCCGCCAATACGATAACCAGAAGCATGGCACAGTGGACTAAGGATTTATGCTTGAACACAGGGCATCCCCTCCTCTCCTAATACTGTTTATGTTCGCCTTGATTTTCCATGTTCCTGTCCCGGCTCTCGTACCCCCGTCGACGAATCGTCACGCTCGAAAAAACGCCTTTTTATGGCAGAATGGCGAAAACTCTGGCGGGAAAGCCGGATCCGGCTTTGACATTCGGGAATGTCACAATCGCCAACGCCCCGTATTCCGGCACTTGGTCGAGATTCGCGAGCAGTTCGATCTGAAAATGGTTTTGATGCAAAATATAGGATTCCAGAGAATAGTCATCCTTGCTGGTGGCGATTCCCGGATCGGTATCCGTCGTCTCATGGCCGGAAGCTGTAATTTTGCAATCCTCATAGAGATATTTCAGCACGTCAAGACTCCAGCCGGGATAATGCGATATACCCCCGGCATCTTTATTGGCCATCGCTGCTACATTTGGCCAGCGTTTCGACCAATCCGTGCGCATAGCTACGAAGGCCCCCGCCGGAATCTTGCCATGCCGCGACTCCCAGGCTTTTACGTCGCTGAGCGTTACAGTATAATCCGCATTTTTTCCGACGCTTTCATGCACATCCAGCACTACCAGCGGTAAAACCATTTCCTTGGGACTAATCTGTTCAACCGTGCGCAAGCCCGCCGCAAAGTGCGCCGGCGGGTCCACATGGGTTCCCCACTGCCCCACGTGCGTGTATGAATGCACCAGGAACCCGTCTTTTGCATAGGAAAACACCTGCTCCCGCTTTTCGTCGGCAAACCCTTTCCAGTGGGGAATCCCCGGTTCAAAGGCATGCGTCAGGTCGACAAACTGTTTACTTCGGATGATCTTCCATGCGTCCGCTAAATCAGGGCGACCTTGACCCGCTTGCGAAACCGGAACGTAATACAAAAACAGCAGTAGTGTCAGCGTCAGAATTGCACCTTTTTTCAACCTGCGTTCCACTCCCTCCATATCATCACTGCTACGGCCGCAAAGTCGCGACCAAGCGCAACGGTTCCAGCAACAGATCCAGGGCGTCGTCGGGAGAACCGACGACAATATTGGACGCGGCCAGCAGGCCGGAATTGGCGCCCTCCGATCCCAGCACGCAGATGCGCAGCCCCGCCGCCATAAACATCGCCTGATCGTTGACGCCATTGCCAACGGCCACCGTGTTCTCGGCCCCCCACTCGTGCACATACTGCGCTTTCTCCTTGCCGGTCGCTCCCTCGGGCAGTACGATCAGCTCGACCCCGGCCACACCGGCCAGCTCCTGTTTCGCCTGCCCAAACGTATCCGCTGTAATGATCGCCACATGAACCTGTGTCGCCAAGACCGCCAATTTTTTCTTGACCGGTTCCCTCATTCGCCCGGCCTCAGCCAAAGTCCCGTTATAGTCAAATACGACATGCTCAATGGTAAGCTTCCGGCCTTGCGGCAGCGCCACCTCCATCATTTTGCCCACTCCTTCCGTTTTCTCATTCACCCGTACTCAGATCAACCGGGCGCCAACGATGCCCAGCCAGGTCGCACCCAACCCCACGCCCAGATTCAGTGCGACATTGAAAAACGCCGGCAGTACCTCGGCATCTTCCATCAAGCGCAGCGTTTCATACCCGAAAGACGAGAAGGTTGTGAGCCCGCCCAAGAATCCCACGGCCACAACCAGACGCCAATACGGGCTCACAATCAACCGTTCCGTCGTCAGTGTCAGGAAAACCCCGATGATAAAACAGCCGACAACATTCACAATCAACGTCCCCAGCGGAAACTCGGCGCCAAAGCGCCCGGCGGCCCAGCCGGAAACCAGATATCTCGTACATGCGCCAATCGCACCGCCAACCGCCACCGCCAACAAATTCAACAACATCATTTCACCCCATGTTCTGCCCCGCGCGCCAGTCAGCGTTTGGGCGGCTTCTTCCCGTATTTTATGACCTCGATATCATCAATGGTGACCATGCCCTCTTCCAGCATTTCATCCAAATAAGGCAATAATTTATTGATATATTCCTCGCTGTCGATAATCTCGACCAGCACGGGCAAATCACTCGACAGATCGACGATCGACGCCGTATGGATCCGGCTGTTGGCCCCGTAGCCCATCACGCCGCGAAATACGGTAGCTCCCGCCATATCCAGTTCCTTGGCCTTGGTCACGATGGCGTGGTACAGGGAATGCTGCTTCCAGTGATCGGTTTCTCCAATATAAATCCGCAGTCGTTTGGCCTGACTCGCAATTTTAGGCATGTTCTTCCCCTCCCTAGCTTCCGCGTTTTATTCCGCCCGTTAAAATGAAAAACTCCTACCAGCATGGACCTGGTAGGAGTCATTACCGCATTTGCGGATTTCAAGGCGAACTCCATCGCCATTTCATGCAGTTGTTATCTGCTGCCATTATAACGGCAGAGGTGAACCGACGTCAATCCACAGATTTTTTCAGGCCCACTTTTTCATGCTTTCGCGGTAGAGGAGTCGACCCACAACGGATTAGCTTTGCAACCCCGTGTTTTCGTCAACCCCCATCATGATATTCATACACTGTACGGCTGCTCCAGATGCGCCTTTGCCAAGATTATCAAAGCGAGTTACCACTAATATCTGCTCATTCGTGCCAAACACACAAAGTTCAATGCGGTTGGTATCGTTGCAGCATTCCACCTGAAAGAAACCGTCTTCTAATGTAGCTTCCGCATCAAACGGCATAACCCTGATGAATTTTTCCGTAGCATAGTATTCTGCCAAAAAATCTCTAATCTGAGCAGCGTTCATCGGTTTCTTGAAAAAACGAGAAAACAGAGGAACCATAACGCCCATTCCCTTATAATAGTCGGCAACGATGGGAAGAAACGCAGGTGGATACTGAAGCCCCGTCGACACCTGCATTTCCGGCAAATGTTTGTGTTGCATGCTAAGCGCGTATGGTCTCGGAATATTTACAGTTTTGCCGTCCGCGTTCTCGTATTTGTTAATTAAGCTCTTGCCACCACCGCTATAGCCGGTTAAAGAGGTGCAGGTAAGCGGGTAATTCATAGGAATAATGCCAGATTTAACCAGGGGATACACCCCTGTGATAAAGCCTGTCGCATGACAACCCGGCACTGTCACCCGTTGGGAAAACCTGATTTTTTCACGATGTTCGGGACTCAGTTCAGGCAAGCCATACGCCCAGTCCGGATGTGTCCGATGCGCCGTACTGGCATCAATTACCCGAGTATGTTCGTTATTTATTAAAGATACTGCTTCCCGCGCAGCAACATCCGGCAAGCAAAGAAAGACGATATCAGCGCCGTTCAGCAGCCGACTTCGTTCTAACAGATCTTTGCGTCTATCGGGATCAATATTTAACCAATCAATATCGGATCGTTTTGCTAAGTATTCATGAATTTTTAGCCCTGTCGTCCCTTCTTGCCCATCAACAAAAATCTTTTGTTTCATAATTACCCCCTTTTTACTCGGCTTCATAATAATACATCAAATAATTTTTTCATGCAACAAAACTTCTCAAGGCCGGCCCCTTCACAGGTCCCCATCCACAAATATGCGCAAAATTATGGACACTACCTAGCCACGCCTCGCCCTGCTGTCGCCCATCGGAGGTGCCCGAAAAAGGTCAATATGAGAACAACCGCGATTTCGCGCTATATATTTCATCTGCTGCATCAAACGTTTTTATGCCCGCGCCCATAATAGCATATTGTTTTCAAAACGGGCGGTTAACCTGCCAGTGTCTTTCAACCACGCAAGATAGGAACGCACGGTACTGCCGACAAGAACGTACTGTTCGAAATTCATCGTTAAATTGTAATGTGCGAACAGCTTTTGCAGGATCGCTTCAAAGCAGCGCGCCTCGTGGCATAGCTCTGTGATTTTCTCCGCAGTTTCTAAGACTTTATCAATGTTATATTGCGCTAGCTGTTCGATATCTTCCGTTGCTTGTGCATGCGCCGGTATAAACATTTTGGCTGTCAGCGATTTGACCATGTCGAGCGTTTTCAAGTAAGCGGCGACATCGTAGATAAAGCTGATCTGATACTTGTCGAGAATTTCTTTGTTGAAAAGGCAATCGGCCAAATAAATTATATTATCCGGCGTTTTAAACCCGACCATGTCGAAAAAGTGACCGGGCAGTTCTATCATTTCAAATCCTGCCGGCAAATGCTCTTTTGTCAGCTGTTCGACGTTGCTTTCCTGAGCCATAAGAAACTTATGCTTTAATTCTTTGGGCGGAAAAGCGCCGTAGAGAAAAGACGGCTCTAAAACCGGGTATTGGGTAAAAGCGCATTCAACACCGGGCGCGTAGATTTTGCAGCCGGTTTGTTTCTGCAGAAACTGGTTGCCGCCGATATGGTCGGCGTTGGAGTGCGTGTTGTAAATAGCGGTCAAACGCCAAGTGTTGGCGTCCAAAATCTGTCGAACCTTTCTTCCGGCGTCCTTATCGTTGCCACTGTCAATTAAACAAACATCAGTGTCGTTCAACTTTATGAGCCCGATTTTTGCCGGACTTTGGATATAATAACTTTTTTCGGAAACCTGTATTAATTCATACCTGAATCCGTGATCAAATTGACAAATTTCAAGGAATCACAAGGCTGAAAGTCGAATAAATACAGGGGATGACAAGGGTTTGTCAGTCATCTTAGACTTTCACCTCAGGGGTGATTCTGATGAAAATACACTTTACC
>JAAZNU010000253.1 GCA_012798135.1 Veillonellaceae bacterium
CCGCGACCATCGCCATCAACGGCGCCGTCCAGACCATCCCACCCCAGATCGACCCGGACCGGCAGACCATCCTCGACGCCCTCAACCCCGGAGAGAGCCAGGCACTAACGAAATGACCGAACTCAGGAGGGTGGATCAGCTCCTGTAGAATGGTTTCAAGGTTGCCGCGATATAAGGGAGTTTGTGGATGGTGCCGGAATCGCACGTGACCCACGCCGCCGAGCTTCCAACTTTCGGGTACCATCCCGATTTCGAGAGTCTCGAAGCCGCCTTCTTGCGTGGGAGCTTTTCGCGCGCTCTTGTTCTCGATACGCCGGTGAGAACGCTCGCAGACCGCGTTGAGAGCTGCCGGGTTCTGTGGAGCCCAGATGTCGAGCTGCCTGAGGGTCTGTACTGGTTTCAGGGCCTCGATGACGGGGATCTGCTCCTCCAAGTGGGCGGTGGCGCCTTCCCGGGCGATGCCATGGTGACGGCCCTCGAGGAGCTCGTCGATGAACACCCGTTGGTCGCGGCGTGGAACTGGGCGGAGGAACTCTGGGCTTCCGCGCACGCGGTCCCGAAGCCGAAGTTCGCCCTCAACGAGCCAGCGGTGACGCACCCTGGCGGCGCCGATGTCGTGGTGAGAGACCGAAAGTTCGTCACTGGAGCATGGTCGTACACGGTCCTCGTTGAGGGTGCTCAGCAGGACATCATCGAGTCACGGCTCAGGCCGCGACCGCTCAATGACGACCCGCGAACATGGGTCCAAGGTGACCCGACTCCTGCCGCTAGGTTCGGCGCGACTCTGACACGAGCGAAGCTGCAGGGTAAGTTCGCCAATACTCTCTTCTCCTTTAGGGCCACGCGTACGACGTTCCGCCCCTACCAGTTCAAGCCCGTGCTGAAGCTCCTCCAGACGGGCAAGGCACGGCTCCTCATCGCGGACGAAGTGGGTCTCGGTAAGACTATCGAAGCGGGTCTGATCTGGACAGAGCTGGAGGCCCGAGGGGAAGCAGACCGCGTGCTTGTTGTGTGTCCCTCCAGCTTGATCTCCAAGTGGAAGGAGGAGATGGCAGACAGGTTCGAGTTCGAACTCACTGAACTCGACACGGCCAATCTCAAGATCTTCTTGTCTCGGCACCAGCAGAACCGTCTGCCGCCGCGGCAGGCCTACATCTGCAGCTTGGAACGCCTGCGGACTTGGACCGGCTTGGAGGAGACCAAGGACTTCCCACCCGCTTTCGATCTCATCATCGTCGATGAGGCGCATGCGATGCGAAACTCTGACACCAAGAGCTATGCGCTGGGCACTGAGATCGCAGAGTGGGCTGACAACCTCGTGTTCCTGACGGCCACACCCATCAACCTGCGCCAGGAGGACCTCCTGAACCTTCTTGAGCTTCTGGCGCCCGAGGACTACGGCGACCTGGCCGATCTCGAATTGCGGCTCGAACCGAACAGGATCATCAACGCTGTCGCATCACGATTGGTGCAGAAGGGGGTGAAGGGTACGGACCTCGTCACGGAGCTCCAAGGACTGCGGAATTCCCTGCTGGGTCTCGTCCTGACGGAACGCCCAGACTTTGCGATGCTCACCGAACTCCTGGCGAAGGACGATCTCACCCCTCGCGACATCGTCGATGCAAAGAGGTACCTGGCGGACCTGAACACCCTCTCCACCGTCATCACCCGCACCAAGAAGGTCGAGGTTGACGACCGCAAGGCAAAGCGCACGGAAATGCGCCAGGACATCACCTGGACAGGTGCCGAGGAGGCGTTCTACGCGGAGTACCTGCAATGGTGCAAGGACCGTGCCAAGGAGCTCGACAGCAACCTGCACTTCGCGATGCAGATGCCGTTGCGGCTCGCGAGCGCCTCTCTTCCGATGGCACGCCAAGCCGTTCTGGACCCGGACGGTTTCGGCGAGCTTGGGGACGCGGACTCGGATGTCAGTGCCACCCGGTTGGCCCCCCATGCCGATCTAGTGGCCGCTGCCCGTAATCTCCCGGAGGGTGTCGACAGCAAGTTCGACGTGCTGCTCCGCACCGTCACGTTGCTTCGCGATCAGCGCCGGCGGGCCCTGCTGTTCACGCACTCGCGCCCCACACTCGCCTACCTCGCCAACCGCCTCGGTACGGACTTCCGCATCGCAGTCATGCACGGGGGTGTCTCCCGCGACAAACGACGCCAGATCATGGCGGACTTCCGAGCCGGCCTGTATGACTTCGTGTTGGCGAACAGAGTCGCCAGTGAGGGTCTCGACTTCGAGTTCTGCTCCGCGGTCATCAACTATGACCTTCCCTGGAACCCCATGGAGATCGAGCAACGGATCGGTCGTATCGATCGAATCGGGCAGTCCGAAGAGACGATTCTGATCGTCAACTTCGTTAACCAGCGCACCATCGACGAGCGGATCCTGTCGAGGCTGCTCGATCGGATTGAGATCTTCGAGTCCTCGATCGGGGCGCTCGAACCGATCATCTCTGGAACGGCTCCGGCACTCCTCAAGGCAGGTTTCGACTTCACTCTCACCGAAGCCCAGCGCGAGCAAAAGATCCACGAGGTCTTAACGGCACTGGAGGAGCAACGCAAGGGCTTGAAGGACGTCACCGACGCTTCCAGTGCGCTCCTCGTCAGCAACGACGTTGACGTCGCCGGACTGGAAGAGGATCTGTTGCGTACCGGTCGGTACATCGGTCAGCGTGAATTGGCACTTCTGCTCGATGACTGGGCACGCATCGACGGCGCCCCACGCCTTGAGTTTGCGCGCAACGGCCAGACAGTGAACGTCCGCGGGAATGCCACCATGGCCGCTCGCGTCGACGACCTCGCAAAGAAGGCCCAGCGGACGCGGGCGGAGACCACCGTGATCTCCGCCCATCTTCGAGACGAACTGCCCCTCACCCTGGTCCTCGACCAGGAACTGGCACGTGCCAACGGTGGCATGCTCCTCACCTCCACCAGCCCACTGACCATGGCTGCCGTGTCGGTACCAGGGCACCGGCAAGCCAGATTCGCGTCTCTCCGCGTGCAGGACCGGGCGGGAGAAGCGACCCCCGGAACGTACGTGGTCGTACTGGCCAAGGCCATTGCCGCATCGCGCGGCGGTGACGAGATCTGGGGCGCCGCGGTGCAGCTGGACGGTCGAAGGGCCGATGACGGCCCTGTAAACGCTCTCCTTGCCGCCCTCGCCGAGGGCCGGCTGGAGGACATGCCGCCGCGCGCGGTGGATCGACTTGCCCCCCTAGCCGATCGGGCCCTCAACCAGTTGCTCCACCGTCACAGCGAGGAGCAGGCCAGACGTGACCACGAGTTCCAAGCACTCCAACAGGCTCGCGCGGTCACCCTCCGGGAACAACATGGTCGGAAGATCGCGACCATTACGAAGCGCGTGAACACCGCCCTGGATCGCGGTCGCGGAGCGCGCGCGATCGCGCTGTTCGAGGCCCAAAAACGGCGCGCTGAAGCACGCTTCCTGCACCTCTCCGAAGGACTCAGGAACGCGAGCCAACCTGAGATCCGGCTCGAGCCTCTCGCAGCCTGCGTTATCGAAGTATCCGGAAAGAGCACTAGTAGTGGACGACCAACACAAGCAACTTGAACTCGAGGACGAGCGAACAGCGCAGAAGCGCTACCGGCAGAAGGTGCAGGAACAAGCCCGCAGACCAATGAGCTACACCGCGCCGGCCAACACAATCTTCACCCAGGATGCGCGCCCGAGAGTCCCGAACGTGCCAGAGGGACACCTGATCGGACGCATCGCGCTCGTGACGCCGCAGACGATTCTTGGAGATCGTTCTGACTTCTACATCGGCGATCGGCACATCACCATGGACGGAGTCGAGGTCTTCAGTTGGGCCGCGCCCGTCTCCTGCACCTATTTCCGGGGCACCAACCACCATGACTGGTGTGAGGACGTCGCCGTCGTGCGCTCCTTCGAGCACGACGGCGATCGGATCTCGGATCTGGTAGATGACGTGGTGCGCGATGACGCGCCCGCCACGCCCTTCGCCAAGAGGGGACTCGCGATCCCCGCTGCCCCGGATCGACCGGGTCGGCGGCGTCCCGGTGTCGCCACCCCACGGCGCCGAGAGACAACTCCGAGCGCTTCATCGGAGCCGACTCCCCGAACGCCAAACGGAGCAACTGTGCCTCCCCCGCCAGAAGGTGGACACGAGCATGTGAGCTCAACCGAGCCCGCACACCACTCCCCACCACCGGCGAGAGTAGTGTCCCCTGATCCCGCCATTCGTGCAGAGAGCCTGCTTCGCTCGCGACTTCAGGCCCCCCGGACCAAGAGTCTCGCACCGGTGCTCTCCACGCTCCAGCCGGACCAGTACACCCTCGTGACTGTTCCTGCCATGGACAGTGTGATCATCGAGGGTCAACCCGGTACTGGGAAGACCATTGTGGCGACGCACCGTGCCGCCTACCTGATCAACGATGAAACCCCGAAGGAGAACACGCTCGACGGAAATGTCCTGCTCCTGGGTCCCACGAACGGATACTCCGCGCACGTGCGCGACGTCGTCAACCGACTCACTGCGGCCTCTCCGCGAGTGCTCATCATGTCGATGCCCGAGCTGATGCGGCAGATCCTCGATCTGCGCCAGCAGCCCAAAGGACCATCGACCCGCGACTGGCAAGACGTCGACATCCAGCTCGGGATCCTCGCCCGATCAGCAATCAGCCGGCTCCGCACCGCCACTGGCATGACCCCCACCTCGAAGGAAGTGCTCGAGTACCTCCGAACGATGGGAGCAGACAACCTCCCACCGCACCAGATCCCCGACTGGGCGGACTACCTCCAGACCCTGCCCCCGTATGAGAAGGCGCTTGCAACTCGTGCCCATACCCCCTTGCTTGCCTTCATCCGCTGGGAGGTGGCGAAGCCACGACACCTCGAGGGGATCGAGCACATCATCGTCGACGAGGCTCAGGACGTGCACCCCCTCGAATGGATGTTGCTCACGGCGATCAACGAGGCCGACGCCTGGACGCTCCTCGGCGACCTGAACCAGAGACGCTCCGATCACACACTGGGAAGCTGGCGCCTCCTGTCCGACATTCTGTCCGTGCCCTACGGCGACCCGAAAGTTCACCGGCTCGAACGTGGCTACCGTTCCACCAAACCGATCCTCGAATACGCCAACCGGCTGCTTCCACGCGCAGAACGGGCACTCCTCGCTTTCCAGCAAGAAGGACCTGAACCCGTGGTCACAAAGGTGCGGCCCCACGCCGTCGACGACACGGTCCTTGGTGAGATAGAACGACTCCACACGGCGTACCCGTCGGGAACGGTCGCAGTTATCGCTGTCGACCCGCACAGCGTGCGAACCCGCCTGCGCGCGGCTGGATGGACGGCAGACTTCGGCAACCCCATGGTCTGGGAGAAGGACGGACGCCACGTCACAGTGGCCCATCCGGACGCGGCCCGTGGGCTCGAATTTGACGCAGTAGTCGTCACCGAACCATCAGCATTCCCAAAGAACTTCGGCCGCCGCGGGCCGCTCTACACCGCCTTGACTCGACCGAACCGAGAACTCGCCGTAGTGCACAGTACGCCACTACCTGAAGAGCTTCGTGAGCGGAAACGTTCGTAGCCTGCCGCGCGGGATGGCCAGCCTAGCCTGGCCATCGGCTAACGTGAGTAACCCAACGAAGTCGCCACTAGTCCGCGGTGCCCAACGAGTCTGGCGTCGCGGGTGAACAATGGAGTGCAGAGATGGCTTGGCCCGCTGACGGGGAGACGCTGGTCGCTGAGCTGGCGCGTTTCCGACGGCTTGCGCTGGTTGAAGGCGGACCCGGACCAGCGCTGCGGTTGGCCGAGGTGCTTGGCATCGACCCCTGCCGGGTCGGGCAGAGGCTTGCCGGTTTCACTTCAGCTCCCGACCTGACCGCTGTTCAGCGCCTCCTCGACGGTGAGCGTGTGCTGATGGACTTGGATGTCCTGTTTGAGCCCGCATTGCAGCTTGACCCGCTGGCCTTGCTGCGTGAGCAGGCACGCCGTGTTGGCGGGGTGGTGGCCGTCTGGCCCGGGGGCATCGGCGACGGACGGGCCACGTACAGTGTTGCGGGTCGCTTTGACCGTTACGACGCCGCCCTAGCTGATGCGATCGTCCTTCGAGCGCAGCCAGTCGTTTTTCCTGATGATGTCCCGTTCACGATGGAGAGGATTCCCTGATGCGCTACAGCGACGTGGTCCATTTTGAGCCTATTGAGAGCGTCAAGCAGCTGAGGGCTGGGAGCTCCCAGGATCAGGCGGCGGAGGACGTTCGCAGCTACGTAATCTCGGAGTCGATGCGCGAGGTGCTCACCGAGGTGGTCATCCCGCAGTTGCGCCTTGACAACCCTGATGTGGACCATAAGGGTCTCCTGCTGGTCGCGACCTATGGGACGGGCAAGACTCACTTGATGAGCGCGATCGCCGGTGTCGCTGAGCATGCTGAGCTAGCACCGCTGCTCACCAACCCAGTTGCCGCTTCGGAGGCAGCCCGGATCGCGGGCGGCTTCAAAGTGATCCGGGTGGAGATCGGTGCGGTCAGGATGGGACTGCGTGATCTCTTGGCCAAGGAACTCCAGCGGGGCCTTACCGGGATCGGGGTGACGTACGAGTTCCCACCGTTGGATCAGGTGGTGAGCAACAAGGATTGCCTCGCTGACATGATGGCCGCCTTCCAGGCCGCCTACCCGGACCACGGTCTCTTGCTGGTGGTCGACGAACTCCTGGACTACTTGCGCACCCGCAGAGACACCGAGCTGATCTTGGACCTGGGTTTTCTGCGGGAGATGGGAGAGTTCTGCCAGTCGTCCTGGTTCCGGATCATTGCCGGCGTCCAGGAGATGCTGTGGGACAACCCGCGGTTCGCCCTGGCCCAAGACGAGATCCGTCGGGTGCGGGAGCGCTTCCAGCAGTTCCGGATCTCTCGGGAGGATGTGGCCTTCGTCGTCCAGCAGCGGCTGCTACGCAAGGACGACGCCCAGAAGGGGCAGATCCGGGAGCACCTCCAGCGCTTCGCTCCCGGTTTCGAAAGCATGGCCGCTGATCTTCCGCGCTTTGTGGAACTGTTCCCCGTGCATCCTTCCTACTTGCGTACCTTCGAAGGCCTGACGATCGTCGAGAAGCGCCGCGTCTTGGAGACGCTGTCGGCGGCCATGCGCGGACTGCTTGATAAAGAGGTTCCCACCGACGAACCAGGTCTGGTTTGTTTCGATGAGTACCGGACGGATCTTGAAGCCGACCCGTCGAACCGTGTGATCCTGGAGGTTAAGGAGGTGCTCGACCGGGGGCGAGTCCTGCGGGAGCGAGTCAGCCACGGGCTCAAGAACAAGACTGACGTCGGCCCGGCTCTACGGATTGTGGACGCCCTCACCGTCCACCGTCTGACTACCGACGACCTGAACGCCCCGATCGGGCTCACCCCGGAAGAGCTGCGCGATGACTTGTGCCTCCTTCCTCCGGGTACCCCCGAACTCGACCCTTCCTTCATCGCCTCCACGATCGAAACGATCGTGGGGGAGATCAGGCTCGCTGTCTCCGGTCAGTTCTTGTCGGTCAATGAGGCAAACGGTCAGGTCTACATCGATTTGAAGAAGACCGTCGACTATGAGCAGCAGGTGGAGGAACGCGCCGCCACCCTCGATGAAGACGCTCTGGATAGCGCGTACTACAAAGCCCTCGAGCGGGTCCTCGAGGTCAACGACGATCCCTACGTCTCGGGCTACCGGATTTGGAGGTACGAGTTGCCCTGGGCGGCCCACCGGGTCACGCGTCTGGGCTACTTGTTCATGGGGGCGCCGAACGAGAGGTCGACCGCCCAGCCACCGCGTGACTTCTACGTGTACTTCTTGCAGCCTTACTCCGGCCACGCTTTTGACGATGAACATCGTCCCGACGAAGTGTTCCTGCGGCTGGTCAACCCCGACGAGGTCTTCACGAGGGCGCTGCGCCGGTACGCGGGAGCAGTCCAGAAGGCCGTGGAGACCACCACCCAGCATCGGGCCGCCTTCGAGCAGCGTCGGGACCTGCACCTCAGTGAAATGGTGGAATGGCTCCGGAGGCACATGGCCACCAACGTCTCGGTCAGGTACCTGGGACAGGAAAGAACCTTCGGGCAGTGGCTTGGGGCGGCGGCGGGCGCCCGTCGGAGCGTCAAAGACCAAGTCGACACGATCGCTGCCCAACTGCTGGCGGAGCACTTCGAACAGCGCTACCCGGACTATCCCCGCTTCAGCGTGGACGTCACGCATGCCAATCTGGGTGCCGTAGTCACCGCCTCGTTGCAGTCCATCGCCCGCCGGCGTGAGACCATGCTCGGCAAAGCGGGCTTGGAAGCGCTGCAGCTCGTCGACATCGAAGGCGCGATCACCGCGGACGGTCCTTACGCCCGCCACTTGCAGGCGCAGTTGGAGGAGGCGGCAGGGAAAGCGGTGAATCGTCAGGCTCTGCTGGTTGAGAGGGATCTGGGAGTCCCCACGTGGGGTCCCTGGCACCTCGAACCCGGCTGGCTGGTCGTCGTCGCGGCTGCCCTGGTCTATCTGGGGAAGGCCGAACTCGGGTTGCCCTCCGGGACAATCGGGGCGACCCAACTCGAACGACTCGCGGACACCCCGCTCGGTGAACTGGAGAAGCTCACCCACGTGGTGCCACCCGCAGGGCTGGATCTGGCGCGCCTCCGCCGGATAGCGACCTTGGTGGGCGCAATTCCGGGGGAGATCCACGAGAATCTCGACCCGCAGGTGGTGGTCAAGCTCATCACCCAGGCAGAGCAGTTGTACTCCGACGCGAGTGACGCCAAGACCCTGATTCTCGAAGCGCCTCGTCTCTGGGGCGAGGAGCTCTTCGATGACCCTGCCCACCGCATCAGCCGCCTCGACGCCCTAGTCGCGGCGGTCGCCGAAGTCAGGAGTAGGACAACCGCCGGGAAGATGCGCAACGTGGCGCTGTCCGACGATGCCATCACCCGCGCCGAGGAAGGGAAGAAGGAACTGAACCGCGTTCGCGACCTGCGAGCAAGCTTCGAGAAGCTCAACCCTGTCGTCACTTACCTCACCCAAGCCGAAGATGTTCTCGGCGATCGGGATCCGAATGCCTCGGAAGCGGAGGCACTACGGGCCCGGTTGCGTACCGCAATCCGAGGAGAGCAGGTCGACAAGACCCTGGCCGCCAGTGTCAACCGTGATGCTCAACGGTTGCGCGACCAGTACCGCAAGCTCGCCGTCGCCTATCACGAACATGATCGCCTCGACGGCGCCGGCGACGCCGCCAAGCAAGCACTCGTGCACAGTTCCACTTGGCTGGACCTTGGGCTCTTGTCACAGGTGTCCATCATCCCGGAAGGGAAGTTCGCGTCCTTGGAGGCACGGCTCGCCACCATCGGGACCTGCAAGACCTTCACCCCCGGAAGCTTCGACAAGGCCTTCATCTGCCCCGACTGCAAGTACCGCCCCACCCTCACGGCAGGTCCAACTGCCCGTGCCAGCGTGGACGTGGCGCGAGCCCAGGCCGAGCAGATGCGGCTGGAGTTCCTCTCCGCACTGCGCGACAGCCTCGCCGAAGAAGAGCTCCGCACTGGTATCCCCTTCCTTCCCCCACCGATCAGAAGTGAAGTCCAGGACTTCATCGCCACCGGCGCCATCCCGTCTGGGCTGACTGAAGCGTTTGTGGCAGCCGCCAACCAACTCCTGCAGCGCTTCCGAATCGTGAAAGTCGATCGCGACGGGCTCTGGTCCCAAGTCGTAGCCCAAGCCACTTCCCTGACTCCTGACGAACTCGTCCAACGCTTCACCCAGTGGCTCGATCGGGAAGTGATCGCCGGCGAAGACCGCACTAGGGTACGGATCGTACCCGTCGAAGGGGCCGAAGAATGAAACAGGGCGAGCTCTTCCAATCTCAACCTCAGGCAGAGGCCGACTCTCTGGCACGTCAAGACTTACTCAGCAGGCTTCCGGGATTGCGATCCGGCGGTTGTCCGCAGGGAAGCGACGAGGCCATTGTCGTCATGTCCACCCCAGAGGCTCACACCGCGTGCCCCAATCCGTACATCGGTTCCTGGCTAGCGGCGCTTCCGGAGCGTGCTGGTGAGGAGCGAGAGGACCCGGGACCGTTCACTGAGGATGCCACCGGCAAGAAAAACTCCCTGGTCTATAAGGCGCACTCGTATCCGACGAAGGTGCCTCCCGGCATCATCCTTCGCCAACTCCTTCACTACACCCGCCCCGGGGACGTCGTCTTGGACGGGTTCGCTGGGACCGGCATGACCGGCGTCGCAGCTCAGATGGCAGGACGCCCTGATCCGGAGACCCGCTCCGAGATCGAACTCGAAGCGAAACGGGACGGCCGCGCTGTCGAATGGGGCCAGCGCTACGCCATCCTCAACGACCTCGCCCCCGGAGCCACCTTCATCGCCGCCGGACTGAACCTCCCGGTGGACGCCGACGCCTTCGACCGCGCCTCCGCGGCCCTGCTGGATCGGTTCGATCGCGAGTACGGCTGGATGTACCAGACCACCGTAGAGGGCAGACCCGCACGCATCGACTACACCATCTGGTCAGAGGTCTACACCTGCCCGCACTGCGGGGGCTCCGTCCTCTTCTACGACGCCGCCTTCGATCCCGAGACGAAGGGCGTGGCTAACGAGTTCCCCTGCCCAGGATGCGGCGCAACAGTTTCGAAGACCCGGCTTGAACGCCGCTTCACCAAGGTTAGGACGCTTGGTGGGGACGTCATTGAGCGAGTTGAGTTTCAACCTGTTCGGATCGCGTGGACTCAGGGATCGGGACGAACCCGTAGGACGGGAGTGAAGACTCTCGACGAGGAGGACCATTCTGTCTTGGCGCGCGTCGCTGGTCTCAGCTGGCGAGGGTTCCCAGCCTCTGAGCTTCCCATCGCCACGATGGTGCACGGCTCCCGGCTTGCCCCCAAGGGCTTCACCTCGGTGCACCATCTGTACCCGGATCGTTCTCTTGCAGCGCTTGGTGTTCTGTGGTCGTGGGTTGATGAGACGTCTGACCCCCACACGCGTCACGCTCTGAAGTTCTGGCTAGAGCAGGCCTTCTGGGGCCTCTCTTGGATGAACCGGTACAAAGCAAATGACTACTCCCAGGTGAACCGAGCGCAGAGTGGCGTGTTCTATGTTCCTTCGCTGGTGTCTGAGTGTTCGGTTCGCTACAACCTCGAAGGATCCTCACCGTCTGTTGGCAAGAGGGGGACCTTAGTCAAGCTGTGGCGGTCGTGGCAGCCCGCAGAGAACGCTGTACGGATCTCAACAGGGTCTGCGACGACTTTGCCGATCCCCGACGAAGCTGTCGATTACATCTTTGTCGACCCGCCTTTCGGTGAGAACATCCCGTACGCGGATCTGGCCCTCGTCGTCGAAAGCTGGCATGGCGTCAGGACCTCGGTAGCCGAGGAAGCCGTGGTCGACTCCGTCAAGGGAAAGACCACCGAGACCTATGGCGAGTTGATGACGGCCTGCTTCCGTGAGTTTCACCGGGTTTTGAAACCCGGGCGGTGGATGACGGTGGAGTTCTCCAACTCCTCGAACGAGGTCTGGGCGGTGATTCAGCAGGGCTTGGCGGCTGCCGGGTTTGTCGTCGCTGACACGCGCGTGCTGGACAAGGAACAAGGCTCCTACCGTCAGGTGACTGCGAAGAATGCGGTGAAGAGGGACTTGATCATCTCCTGTTACAAGCCGGCGGTGGAGATGACCACTGCCGTGGTTGCCGCCGGCGGTGGTCAGCACGGGGTGTGGGCGTTTGTTCGCGAGCACCTGCGGCACTTGCCGACCACGGATGGGCACCGTAGCAAGGCCAGGGTGGTGCGAGAGCGGCACGCGGACCGCCTGTATGACCGGATGGTGGCGTTTCATGTCGCCAATGGGTTGCCGGTCCCGATGACAGCCTCGGAGTTCTATCGGGGTTTGGACGCGCAGTTTGTGCTGCGTGACGACATGTACTTCCTGCCGGAGCAGGCCCAGAAGTACGAGCGGTTCCGGATCACGTTCCGTGATTTGGAGGAACAGCAACTCTTCGTGACGGATGAGAACTCTGCGGTCGCGTGGCTACGTCAGGTCCTTCGCCGCAAGGGCAGGCCAATGACTTTCGCGGAGATCCAACCCGAGTACATGAAGGAGCTGCAACAGGCCTCCGGCTCGTGGAGCGAGCTGCCCGACCTCCGGGTCCTGTTGGAGGAGAACTTCGTCCGCGACGCGGCGGGCGCAGCGTGGATGGTGCCCGACCCGAAGAAGGCCGATCACTTGGAGCAGTTGCGGCAGGTTGAGCTCCTCAAGGTGTTTTCGTCCTACGTTGGTGGCCGCGGCACCCTGCCACGCTTCCGCGGGGAAGCGGTGCTGGCCGGGTTCAAACAGGCTTGGGCGGACAGCAACTACCGCCGCATCGTGGAGGTGGGGGACCGGTTGCCGGCAGACGCGCTGGCCGAACTGCCCGCCGCTCTGCACTACATCCGCAACGCCCGCAAGAGACTCGGGGCATGACACATTCCGAGACCGCGTGGGCGTGGTGGCCTGAGGGTCGAGAACCGGTTCGGATCTTGGGCCGTGATGAGCTCTGGGGCACTCCTGTCGTCGACGTGCTGTCACCTTCCCAACGTCGCATGCTCCGACTCGGTGAGGCCTCGCTGAGCCCTCTCACGACACGACAGTGGAGCGCGGCCGAGGTGGTGTGGCGGGCAGCAGCGTTGCGATCACTCGCTTTGGCCGCAGCGGGAGAACCGTTGGCGGTGCGGCATGGCGGGGTCCGGCTCCTCCCACACCAAACAGCCACCCTGACGAGGGCACTCGCCCTGGACCCCGTGCGGCTCGGCCTCTGCGATGAGGTTGGTCTGGGCAAGACCATCACCGCCGGAGCGATCGCCGCTGAGCTTCGGGCCCGCCACCGCATCCGACGGATCCTGGTGGTGGCGCCCAAGGGGGTTCAGCTCCAGTGGGTGGCCGAAATGCAGGAGCGCTTTGCCGAAGACTACGTCCGAGTCGGACCAGAAGGGATTCCCGTCGATAGTGGTGTCGACGTTTGGAAGGCGTTCGACCGGATCGTTACCTCTTTGGACGCCGTCAAACCCCTCCGCACCCGGCCAGGGTGGACACCAGTCCAGATCAGTCGTTACAACGAGAACCGTTTCCATGGCTTGGTGCGCGCCGGCTGGGACCTGGTCATCATCGATGAAGCCCACCACGTCGCTGGCTCGGATGACGCGGTGGCCCGCCACAAACTGGGCCGTGAGCTCACCGCCAGCACGGCCAACGTGCTGCTCTTATCGGCGACCCCACACTCTGGCAAATCCGAGTCCTTCCGCCGCTTCCTTGGCTTGTTGGACCCCGACTTCTTCCTTGGTTCCCCTATCACCCAAGCAGAAGTTGCCCGCGTCATCGCACGCACCGAGAAGCGCGGCGCTGTCGACGACAACGGAATCCCACTGTTCCAACCCCGCACCACCCACCTGGAGTCCGTACCCTGGGCCGCGCACGCCCAGCATCGTCTGCTCTACGACGAGGTCACTGACTACGTCCGTGACGGCTACGCCACCGCCCGCGCCACCGGTCGTACCGCCACCGGGTTCCTGATGCTCCTCTTCCAACGCCTCGTGGCGTCCTCCACCCCCGCCATCCTCTCGGCGCTAGAGCGCCGACAGTTGGCCCTCTCCACAGCGGTCGGCCGCCCCGCCCCACTCGAGTTCGACGATTGGGCTGAACTAACCAGCGAAGAGCAGGACACGTCCGTTGACCTTGATACCCGGGCCCTGCTCACCAACGAAACGGACCGTCTCTCCCGCTTGGTGAACCTTGCCCGAGCCTGCTACTCGGCTGGCCCAGACCCCAAGACCCTCCATTTTCTGAGGCTGATCCGCCGGCTACGCCGCGACGAAGGTGACGCCCATGTCAAGGTCCTGGTGTTCACCGAGTTCCGCGCCACGCAGCAGATGCTGACCGAGTTGCTGGAGAGCCAAGGGATCGCCACCGTGGTTATCAACGGCCAAATGGGCCTTCAGGAACGAGCGCTGGCACAGCAACGGTTCCGGGAGGACGCCGACGTGCTGGTTTCCACTGACGCCGGCGGCGAAGGGGTCAACCTTCAATTCGCCCACCTCGCCGTGAACTGGGACCTTCCTTGGGCGCCGACCCGGCTCGAACAACGCATCGGGCGGGTGGACCGCATCGGTCAAGCCCACCCCGTCAAAGCCTTCAACCTCATCCTGGAAGACTCCGTAGATCAGCGGGTCCTGGAGGTCCTCGAAGACAAACTCGCCACCATCCACGCCGAACTCGGAGCGGACAAGCGTGCCGACATCCTCGACAGTGCCGACCACCTCATTGAGGACCTCTACGTCCGAGTCATCGCGGACCCGACCGCTGCGACCCGTGCTGGTGAGGACTTTGGCCGGCAACTCCGGGAGGAGTTGGCCGCCGGACGAGAAGCCCGCGACCTCCTCCAACCGACGACCAGGATCGACCTCTCCCCCCCTGACAGTCAACTCCCCACCCTGCTGACCGCTGCTGCCACAGCGCTGTCTCACCTGACGGAAAGCCCCGTGGACGACCCCGCTGACGTCCTCCAGCGGTTACCCCTTATGGCTCCCGGCGAACCCGTCCCCGTGATCTCCGGTGACGCTGCCGGGTGGTTCTCCCTGTGGACGGTCGCCCCTTCAGACACGTCCTACCAAACTGGCTGCTACGCCGTCTTCCGCACCCTCGCTGGTCGCATCGACCCCCACCACGCCGAGAGAACCTGGCAGGCTCTCTGCAACAAGCCCACCATCTTGGGCAGTGAGATCCCCGATCCTGGCACGTGGGAAACCCTCACCGAACACGGTCGAGACTTCGGTTACGCCCCCCTCCAACGCCTCCAGAGTCGAGACTCGAGCGCACCCCGCGTCGACCTCGCCCTCTTGGTGCGGGTGGTGCCATGACTTGGCTTAATGGCGTGGTCACGGGTTTGTCGGCACCCGATTCGGGGAGTGTCGTTGTCCTCCTTGATCCTCGACAAGTCATCCCCCCTGAGAGCCTGCCAGGTTGGGCCTGGCACACGGTCGATTCGCGCTGGGAGCTCCGCCGCCTCTACGAACAACACGTTCGTTACCGTCCCGCCGCCGCACCGCCCCTTCTCGTTCAAGTCTGCGTGCAGGCACTTTCGCGGCGTGACGCACTCCCGTGGGACATCGCCCGCTTACCGGTCGCGACCCTCGACCCGGCTCTGCCTGATCCAGTCGTCAGCGCCTTGCCTCACCTTCCGGCCGAAGTCTCCACCGAACTGTGCCGCCGCGTGCGGGCGGGCGCTGGACCGGCTCCGGTGCTTGCCGAACTGTTGTTCGGTGTGTCCGTCCCTTCTCCTGACGTGGCGACAGAACTCTTGCTCGCGTTACGGGCCTACTCCGCTGGCCTCCCGCCAGCTGTCCGTGACTTGCTCCTTCCCGCGTTGGTCGACCCGCTAGCGCGCGACGCCCTTGGCGCCCCGTCCGCCGGGGGACCGCTTGCCTCAGCGTGGCGGGACTGGTGCGTGCACGGCGCGTCCAGTCCCCACCACCTCACCTTCACCGCCTGCGGACCTGCGCTCTTGATCTTGGTTGAGGCTGGGCTCCTCACACCCCCCGCGACCCTCGCGCCCGGTCTGCCTGCTTGGCTGGCCCTAGCCACAGCTCTCTCCGACCCAACGCCCGCCATCCGCGAACTCTTGGACCCGAGCCATGTCCCGACACCGTCGGATTTCAAGGGCTGGGCTTCCACCGCCCAGTGGTGGGCGCGTATCCGCTGGGCGTGCGCCACCGGTAAGGTCGAGCCCGCTGTGGTGGACCAGGCTTGGGAGCAGTGGTCCCAGCTCGACCATGAGTTCCTGCTCTGGCTTCAAGCGAACTACGCCCGCGAACTGGGCCGTTCTTACCTTCCTCCTCGCACCATCGACAAGGTCACTCCGTTCCTTGCCCGGCAACTGCGCCAACGTCACCGGCCCCAGATCCTGACCGTCATCGACGGCATGGGTTTGGCGCAATGGAACCAGTTGCGTGCCGCCTCTGGAGCGCGCGAAGTTGAGAGTTACCTCGTCCTGGCCGCTTTGCCCACCATCACCCAGGTCTCCCGGCAGGCACTCTTTGCCGGGCGTCAACCACAAGGCTTCGCTGCCACGATCCGTTCCCCTGCTGAGGAGCGTTGGTGGCGAACCTTCTGGACAGGACACGGCCTGTCTGCCGACCAAGTTCAGTTCCTCCACTCCGATGGCCGGATCCCCCCACACCTCCCTGACGGTGTGCGCGCGGCCGCGATCGTCATCAATCTCGTCGATGACGCCCTCCATGCGTCGGGATCATTTGGTGACGTTGGCTTCCGAGATCTCGTCGCTCGGTTCGCTGACTCTGGGTATCTCCAGGGGTTGCTCGGCCTGGCACGATCGCAGGGTTGGGACCTTTGGTTCACTGCGGACCACGGCAACCTTGTCTGTCAGGGACTACCCAACGCGATTCCGCGCCAAGGCCTGCGGGTCAGCTCCCGAGGCAAGAGGGTTTGGACCTTCGCCAGTCAGATCCTTCGTGATACTGCGGACGTCCCCGGCATAGCGTGGGATCCGCCCGGTTATCCCCAGACTGCCGGCTACCCGTTATTCGCCCGGAGCCGAACGTGCTACGAAAGGGATGCCGTGCAAGTCAGCCACGGTGGCCTCAGCCTCGATGAGGTCTTTGTGCCCTTGGTGAGAGTGGAGACATGACCCGCCGAGTCCTCCTCGACCGCGACCTGACCCATGCGTGGCTCGACGCGGCCTTGAACCTTGCCACCTCTGCCACCCCCTTGGAGCAGGCACGCATCACGCTCACCGAAAGTCTCGAATGCGAGCCCTTGGGCGAGGAAGCACGTAGCAAGACGGTGACTGCGCTTACCCGGACGTGGCTCAATCCTGACCCGAGCGTGCGCCGCATACTCGACTGGGCAATTGCTCACAGTGTGGAGCAACTCGACAGTCGTCCGCTGCACATCGGAGCGCTCCTCGTCACCCAGCCGTTTTTCGCCGACCAAGCGGCAGTAGTTGGACGCATCCTCACCGTGCAGGACGACGTCGATACCAGAACCGTGCGTGCACGCATGCGTGCCCTGTGGGGTCCCCGCCGAGCGGTCGATGTGGCCGTGCAACGAACCATCAAGACCATGCGGTCCCTCGGGATGCTCCAGGGCACCGCGGGCGAGTCCCTCAGCCGGAAGGCGCCCCAAATCAACGTCCGCACCCCCGTTACCGGAGGATGGCTTGCCGCCTGTCTTCTCCAGGCGCGAGATGCAGACTCTATCTCCACCACCGAGTTCTTCCACGCCCCTGAGCTCGTGTACCTCCATCTCCCCACGCAACTTGAACTCGTCGAGTCAGGACTCCAACGATTTTCGGAGGGCGCCGGGCGGTCCGTTCTCTCGGCCCGCGCTCCAGCTCGTCAGCCGTGAGCAGAGGAGGGGGAGCTCACGAACACAAGCACCTTCTCGCCGAGTTCATTGTCCGGTCAGCTCCAAACGAAGCGCGGCCCTGAAGTCAAGACCCGGATACCGGCGACTCGTCCACCTCTGCCACCGAGACGGATGCCGAGGCTCTCCACCAACCATGACTGGCGAAAGCCCGAGACCAGCCGCAAGACCGGAAACCCAAGAAGTCTGAGCCCGGAAATGATAGCGAGCAACACCTGAAGGTCCTGAGTTGGCTCATTCGTTTAGTGCGTGAGGTGCGCGCCGTGGATAGCGTCGAGGATGGCTTGCTTCTCTGGGAGGATGGCGGGGGCGAAGGTCTGGGTGGTGCCGTTGATCGCGATGGTCGCGGAGCGCAGTGGGCGGAGCTGTCTCAGGACGTTGCGGAGCGCGAGTCCGGTGTGGGATTGCACGGTGCGGGAGATGGCCAGGGCGGTGAACACGATGGTCAGGTGCGCTTCGATCGCGTCCTTGGTGCGGTGAAAGATCGGTCGGGCCGCTAGGTCCGTCTTGCTCATTCGGAAGGACTGCTCCACGTGCCACAGGTCGTGGTACGAGGAGATCACCTCATCGGCGGGCATGAGGTGGGCGGGGATGTTCGTGACGTAGCCCTTCAGGCCGACAAGCCGCTGGGCGCGGGCCAGTGAGGCCTCATCCAGGCTCCGCGCCCCGTTCGTAGTCTTGACGAACCTGGGGGTCCGGGTCGCCTTCTCCCCGGCGATGACGGCGCGGGCCCTGTTCTCCTGCGCCGTCAGGGTGTGCCCGTCCCGGGCGGCCCGTTTGCGGGAGTAGACCCACACCGCCCGCCACGACCCCGAATGCGTCGTCGGGTCCCACACCGGTTCGGCGCGCACCAACTTGTTGTTCTCACTGGTGTGCCCGGTCTTGGGGGTGAGGGTGTCGATGACCTGCCCGTCGGTGAAGGCGTCGCCGTGCCACCGGAAGTGGGACTCCAGGTCGATCGGTGCTTTCGTGACCCGGGACCCGACGATGAACCTCAGGTCGGCCTCGTCGAGTTCCCGCAGGTTCTTCGCGGAGAGCATCCCGGCGTCCGCGACGACGACCATGCCCGCCAGGCCATGCCGGGCCTGGAACTGCTTGATGATCGGGATGATCGTCTTCGTCTCGGCCTTGTTCCCCTCAAAGCAGCCGATCTCGAGCGGGAACCCGTGCCGGTCCACCAGCAACCCGACCACGATTTGTGGGTCGACCCGTCTCTCTTTCGAAAAGCCGACCTTGCGGAGGGCGTCTTCTTCCTCGGCCTCGAAGTACAGCGTCGTGACGTCATAGAGCACCAGGGAGACATCCCCGCTGGTGGTGGCGTTGGCGAAGCACAGGGCGGCGATTTGGTCACGGTACTTCCCCGCCGCCGCCCGGCCCAAGGTGCGTTTCATCGTGGCGTAACTCGCCGGGGCCCGGCCTAGATCCCGCAGCACCCTGCCCGAGTCCAGCAGCGAGGTCGGCTCCACCACCCGGGCGATCACCAAGTCCCGGAACACCTCATCCCCGAGGGCATCGAAGCCGAGCGAGGTGTACACCCCAGCCAACGCGCCGAACAGCATCCGGGAGTCGGTGCCCACCACGCGGCCGACCCCATCACGACCACCGGACGCCGGCGTGCCCTCCGCCGCCGGGAACAGTCCCGGCTCGCTCGGCGCGGGGACGAGACCCACCACCCGCGGGGACGGCTCCACCCCCAGGTCAAACACTCCTTGGGAGGGGTCCTCCAGCAGCTCCCGTGCCTGCTCCAAGAGCACCCCGAGCTCGGCCTCGGTGTGCGCCGAACCGACATGCTTCACGATCCGTTGCCGCCCGCGGGCGTACTCCGCGACCTGGACCGCCGTCGCGCCCGACGCCGTCCGCACCCGCCTGATGAACGCCACACCGCGACCCTAGAGCACAGCCCTTAGTGCGCGAAAACACCCCGATTCCGGCACATCACCGCAGCTCACGGGCCTGACACCCGGCGGGAAAACGAGGCGTGAGCCAAGTCAGGTCTGCCACCGAGACGGATGCCGAGGCTCTCCACCAACCATGACTGGCGAAAGCCCGAGACCAGCCGCAAGACCGGAAACCCAAGAAGTCTGAGCCCGGAAATGATAGCGAGCAACACCTGAAGGTTGCGTGCACCCATACCCGAAAAGCACTGAGTCCGCCGTTGTCACTGCTGCTGCAATTGCTGAACGACTCTGGAGCCACAAATCGGGATCTCTCCCGAGGATCGACAACTCCCCCGTGCGGTACATCGGAATGTCCAACAAATTCGCAATCACCAGACCGTCAATTTGAAGAATGTCACATGCCATTTCTAGCCTCGCCATAGTGCGGCGACCAGGTGTTGTCGGAGGACTCGCCAAGACAGCAGCCAAGACTCTACCCAACCAGCATCACCTCCATCAGCACCTCAAGTTCGGGGACATTTGACTCTACCTCGGCACAATCAGCGGGTCTCCTGCTCCCTCAGAAACCGTTCTGTTTCCTCGATGAGTTGCAGGGCATCGTCATGATTCTCTTGCTCGAAAAGCTGAACGCTCGCCTGATCGGCTGTGATTGGACGCACCGCGTGCCGTCGTTGGTGGCATTGTCCGGCCTTGACCTCGTGGGCGTTCATCCAGTCAACGACCCTCACCCCGGCGTTCGTGCGTTCTAGGACGACGAAGGAGCCGGCGGGCACCGTCGTCTCCGGTAACCACAGACGAGTGGTCACGCCGGTCGCGACGTTGACGACGACCAGGTGTTGGCCTGCGACCGAACTCCACACGCTGGTCTGGACGTGCACCAGGGCACGATCTGGGGAAGTCGCCATTTCGCGGAGTCGCTGCAGACGCCGGAAGGCCCGACGGTCACGCCGCAGCCGGAGCACGGCCCACAGCACTGCGCTGAGGAACCACAGCAGAGTTCCGATGATGGATGTTCGCCATGCCATGAGTACGAACTGGTCGACTGCTGCAGGGAGTGAACGCTCGGCGCAAACAGCTCGCACAATCGCAAGCACTCCCAGCGCGAGTAGTGGAGGGGCGGAGGCGCGGAAGTGCCGGACGTCGAGAAGGAGCCGTCGTGGGCTCATGGTCACCTGCCGATCGTGTCGGAGTACTGGGCGATGGGAGGGCGGTCTGCTGTCACCCGCTGTACAGGAGCGGGCTGTTGGGGACGAAGGTCGGTGATGGCGCGGGCGGCAAGGGCGGCTTCGCGGCGTTGCTGCGAGTTGCACTCGTCGACGGTGCCGAGGGCTGACCAGGGGTCGGTGATCTGGTGCCGTTCGCGGTAGGCGACGACGGTCCTCGCTCGGGCCCGCCACGCGGCGGCGTTCTGCGGGTGGGTCGGTTCGGGGCCAAGCTGAGCCAGCCACGCTGCATTCGCTGCGAGGGCACGATCGATCAGTTCATCGGCGCGCTGCTCCATGAGGCAGACGCGATCCTGCAGCGCTTCGGCCATCTCTGATTCTGCGACAGCGGCGCCAGGAAGCAGGCCGAGCACGAAGCCTTCGGAACTCCGGCTCGAGCCATGGACGGACAGATCGGTCCAGCTTTCAACCCTCTGGTGGAGGACGGCGGCGAGGTCGACCGTGCCGGCGTCGGCCCGCTCGAGGAGACGGGGTAGTGCGGTCTCGAGGTTGAAGTCGTGGGCCTCGGCGCGGCGGAGTGCGGTGGACAGGGCACCGAATGCCGGCGACGCCGTGATCTGGTCGAGTTGGGTGGGGGTGAGCCCGGCGCGGGCGAGCATGCCCGTCCAGCGTCGTGTTTGGGTGTGGTGGGCGATGGTTTCGTACTCGGCGGCGAGGATGCGGATCGAGGCAGCCTGCTCGCGCTCGACGTCGGCGGTCTCATGGGCGGAGAGCGCGGCGCCGACGTTCCCCATCACTGCGGTGAGGACGCTGTGGGCGGTGGTGGGATGGTCGGTGAACCCGCGGAGGGGTTCGACGGGGCGGTCGGTGCACACGTACGCGGTGTTGGCTTCCTTGGCGCGGGTGAGCATGACGTAGAGGACTTCGCGGGTCATGCCGGGGCCGGTGACGATGGCGTGGGCGGTGTCCACGGTCGACCCTTGGGCGCGGAACGCCGTCGTCGCATAGGCAAGCTCGACGTGCTCCCGCACATAGGACGCGGGGAGGGTGACGGTGGGTCCGCCGTTGGGTCGTTGGACGGTCAGGGCGCCGTCGTCGTGGCGGTGGGTGACGGTGAAGGTGTCGCCGTTCTTCACCCATCGGGGTCCCACAAGGAGGTGGCGGTTGTTGCGGCGGGTGACGACCCGGTCTCCCACTCCCGCCTCGAGCCCGTCGTGCAATCGGGTGCCGGTGGGGGTGACCCGGCCGGTGGTGATGAGGTCGGTGTGGGCGCGGTGGTTGAGGGCGCGGACGGTGTCGGTGTCCCCGGCGAGCAACAAGGACGTCTTGCCCGCCTGCTCGTCGGCAGCCCACGCCGAGTACGCCTTCTCGACTATGGTGTCGTGGTCGCCGTCGGTGATCCTGTGGTGGTGGTCGTAGTAGCGCAGCGCTTCCAGGTCGCCGACGCGCAGCAGGCCAGCAGCCTGGCGTTCCCACGCGTGGGTGAAGCGGCGGGCGGCGCCGAGTTCGGGGACGGTGGTGCCGCGGTCGCGGACGAGGAGTCCGAAGGCGCCGCCGGCGTCGATGGCCGACAGTTGGGCCCAGTCCCCCACCAACAGGATCTTCGCCCCTGCCTCGGCAGCCGATGCGGTGATGCGGTCCAGGTCCACGGTCCCGGCGAGGGAGGCTTCGTCGATGATGACGAGTTGGCCGGGGTGGAAAGCCCATCGGTTCAGGTCGTGGGTGAGGCGCTGGATGTGGGAGGCAATCTCCCGTGCGTTCTCTCGGGAGGTGGCGCGTGGCAGGGCGGCCTTCGCCCGGGTGAGGCGCTGGTGGCGGTCGGGGGTGGCGTCGTGTTCGACGAGCCACTTGGTGGTGTTCTCCGCCGGGATCCCCAAGCTGTTGCCGAGGACCTCCGCGGCCGCAGCGGAGGGGGCGAGCCCGATGATGGAGCCCGGGCCG
>JAAZNU010000319.1 GCA_012798135.1 Veillonellaceae bacterium
GGAGGAGATGGGCCTGGCCATGCTCTTCGTCACACACGACATAGCCCTAGCAAGGAAGGTAAGCGATCGCATAGCTGTGATGCTCAAAGGCCAAATCGTGGAGATGGGAGCGACGAATGAAGTCCTAAGCCATCCAGAGCACTCCTATACCAGAAGGCTTGTGGATTGCGCAAAAAGCTATCAAAGAAATGAAAAAGAGATAAATCAGCGTCCCGACCGGGATTCGAACCCGGGTTGAAGGCTGTCCGCGCAAGTGTGCTCCGCAGGCCTCCGGGATGTCCACTACCCCATCGGGACAAGACATCCGTCATGGCATGCTTCAGGTTATTAAGCCTGTTGGCCTGATTTCCTGGCCTGGGCGATCCTGATGGCTCGCAAGAAATCGATCTTGCGAAACTCTGGCCAGTAGGGCGCACAAAAGTATGCGGCGCACTCATTTCCATTCGCCTGCCAGGGCAAGAAGTTTGATGTACGAAGATCTCCGCCTGTTCTGATGATCAGGTCCACTTTTGGCACAGAGGTTCCATCCTGGGGATATAGATGGTGAGCTATCAGCTCTTCGCACACATCCTCCGCCCGGATAATCCCTGCCCGTACCTCCTGCGCAAGCGCTCTGGCGGCATCAATCAGCTCACGCTGTCCGCCGTATGCAAGGGCAACATTGAGGTACAAATTATCGTAGCTTCGCGTCGAGGTCTCTGTGCGGCGTATCTCCTCTCGCAGGTCCCTGGGAAGCATTTCAAGTCTGCCGATGGCCCGCACGCGAACCTTGTTGTCGTGGATCTTCTTTGAGCTGTTCAGCTCTGCGAACTTGTTCTTAATAAGATCAAAAAGATAGCGCTTTTCCTCCTCATCTCTCTTGAAGTTCTCCGTTGAGAACGCATAGAGTGTGAGGTGCTTGATTCCAAGCTCCAAACACCAGTCAGAGACCATCTCAGATGTCTTGGCACCAAGGCTATGCCCAATGACCTTGGAGAGGCCTTTTTGTCGAGCATATCTGCGGTTTCCATCCTGAATTATCGCCACATGCCTCACAGCATCTCCTTGAAGGATCTGGCCCTTTAAACGCTGCTCATACAAGGCATAGGCAAGTTTCGAAATGCTCAAACTCATTCATTTTATTAACTTCGCGAATTAGTATTTAAATAATTCTGCCTGCCCAAAGAAGAGATACAAAAAAGCCAGCGTACTAGGGTAAGATACTAATAGCAGAGGCCTTCTTCCCATAATCCGAGGGCCCGTGGTCTAGCTGGTTATGACATCGCCTTCACACGGCGGGGATCACGCGTTCGAATCGCGTCGGGCCCATATTCACTTAGATCGACACAAGCTTTAACTATTCATGAGTGGTTTTTTAATTTTGATTCCCATAAATCTGAGGTTCATTATTATTTGAGGTGATACGCTGTATAACAGAAATCGTGTAAATGAGGAGGAAGGGGCAGTAATAACCAGGGTCCGCCTCCCCCGTAAACAGGATAGAGAGATCTTTGGTCATGTTGAAAGCTTGCTCGGGTCCAATCGCATAAAGGTCAGGGGAATCGACGGCATAACTAGGATGGCTCGCATACCCGGCA
>JAAZNU010000018.1 GCA_012798135.1 Veillonellaceae bacterium
GCTCGCCCTGATCGTCAATTATCCGAAAATCGAAGATCAGAATGCCCGCATCAAGGCCCATTCGGCGAATGCATTGGGGATGGCCTCGATATTACTGGCTTCCGGCATCTTTCTGGGTGTGCTTTCCGGCACCAAAATGCTCACCGCCATGGCCAACGCGCTCATCGCCATCATTCCCGACTTTATGGGGCCATATCTGCATCTCGTTATGGGAGCTTTGGCGGTGCCGATCGGGATGTTGCTGGGAACCGACTCGTATTTCTTCGGCCTGGTACCGCTGGCCATGGGTGTTGGGTCCAAATATGGCATCGATCCTTCAAATATGGCCAATGCGATGTTGATTGGCAAAAACTTCGGCGTTCTCACCACTCCCCATGCGGCAACCACTTTTTTGGGAATCGGTCTGGCGGGCGTGGAGTTGAAAGAACACCTCAAATTCTGCACCCCCTGGTTGTGGGCGTTAAGTCTCGTCTCGCTGTTGGCGGCCATTATTCTGGGGATTGTGCGGATCTGAAAAATCAAAGGTACTGACGAAATCAACGAATGCCGTCAGCGCCTTTATCTCCAAATCTTCCTCGCGATAAATCATCCAAGACCGCCTGCGGACAGGGCTGCCGTCTTTGTGTAAGAGCTGAATCTGGCGTAATTCCGGCGTATCACCAAGGATCCGGTCGGGCATGATGGCATACCCTAAGCCATGCCTGACCATTTCCTTGCAGGTGGCCAGTTTGTCGACTTCCATGGCAATATAGGAAGACTGGTGGAAGTGTTCTCGCCACCAACCGTCGATGGAGGCCTTGATTAAGCCGTCAGACAAGTAGTCGATGCGGGGCAGGCCCGGTAAATCTTCTAAGCGGATGGCGGTGGCGGATGCCACGTAAATGGATTCTTCGAACAGCAACTGTTTGCGATCCGGCCAGCCATAATCCGAACTCACGAAGCCGATATGCACTTCGCGATTGTGAACGAGATTGAAGATGTCCCGGCTCCAGGTGGTCATAACCTTGAACTCTACATGGGGCTGCCGCTGCTTGAACAATTTCAGCAGGCGGGGCAGGGAGTACATCGTAAAGTAACTGGAAGCGCCGAGCCGTAAGGCGCCGGATATGGCGTCGCCGATGTTTAGCGTCTGTTCCTTGATTTTTTGAAGTTGCAGCAACACTTCGGACGAGGATTTGGCGAGGTATTCCCCCTGGGGCGTGAACTGTACTCCTTTGCTGGTGCGGTGGACAATTTTTACGCCAAATTCCTTTTCGATCTGTTGCAGCCGGGCGGTCAGCGCCGGCTGCGAAATGAATAACGCCTGCGCTGTCTTGGTAATGCTCTTTTGTTCGTGCAAGACTTGCAGGATATGCCAGTCCCTGTCTTCCATCGATGGATTCCTCCGCATCGCTTTATTATGGTCGCGTCGGCTTGACTTATTCCTATGGACATTCGGGATTGGCTGGCAGACTTCCTGTCGCCGGCGCTCAATGGTTCTGGATTTTTGGTCCGGTGTTCGCTTCGCCAATTTCTCGGACATGGATCTGGTCATTTTTGATCGGCGGGCAGCCGGAAAGAAATAATGTTTTTTGCGGCTATTGGATATAATGAGATCAGTGACAAAGGAGGGCTTAGAATGAGTGACATTTTGAAAACGGCGCAGGCAGGCACCCTGGAGTCGGCGGATATCATGATCACGGTGTCGGCGGCCGAATTGGGCTCTGGCATTCGGATCGAACTGGTGTCGCCGACGATGAAGCAATATGGGGCGCAGATCCGGCAAACCATCGGCAAGGTGCTGACCGCGAACGGAATCGCCGATGCTGTCGTGCATGCCAACGACAAGGGCGCCTTGGATTATACCATTGAAGCCCGGACACAGACGGCCATTGACCGGGCTCTCGGACGAGGAGGCAACTGATATGGAAAAGCTGACACTCCGTCGCGCCATGATGTTCATGCCGGGTAACAATCCGGCCATGCTGCAGAATGCCGGAATATACGGCGCCGATTCGGTCATCTTCGACCTGGAGGACGCGGTATCGATTTATGAGAAAGATTCCGCCCGCCAACTGGTTTATCAGGCCCTGGCCCATTTTCGCTATCCGTGTGAAGTCGCCATCCGGATCAACCATATCCAGACGCCCTATGGGGTTACAGACCTGGAAACGGTTTTGCCGGGGAAACCCGACCTGATCCGTCTGCCGAAAGCGGAGTCGGCGGAAGAAATCCAAACCGTTGCCGCAATCATTTCAACCGTGGAAAAAGAGTGCGGCTTTGAACCGGGGTGCATAAAAATGGGCGCCGCCATCGAGACGGCAAAGGGACTGCGTCAGGCTTACGCAATTGCCACGGCCAGTCCGCGCATGGAATTTTTGGCGATCGGCGGCGAAGATTTTATTGCCGATTTGAAAACCACCCGCAGCAAAGACGGCAAGGAACTTCTGTTTGCCCGCTCGCAACTGGTCCTGGCGGCCCGGGAAGCCGGCATCCAGGCCATCGACACCGTTTTTGCCGATGTGAACGATGAGGAAACCTTTATCGCGGAAACCCGGATGATCAAGGGGTTGGGATTTGACGGAAAATCGGTGATCAATCCCCGCCAGGTCCGATTGGTGAAAGAAATCTTTTCCCCCACCGAAAAGGAAATCCAGCAGGCCGAAAGGGTTTTGGCGGCCTATCAAGAGGCGCTGGCCAAACAGTCGGGGGTGATCGCGCTGGATGGCAAGATGATTGACACGCCGATCGTTACCCGGGCCGAACGGGTTTTGGCCTACGCCGCTGCTGTACAAAAATAGCCAAAGGGGGGTTCCTTGTGATAAACGCCGCAGGACGAAATATTCCGGAAATCATTGAAGGATATAAAACCGTACAACCGTACGCCGGGCCGTTTGCCCTTATTCCCTCGGGCAGGATAGCAGGGCCGAAAATCCGCCTGAACAAGCCGGGCTCGGAAAAACTGCTGAAGTCCGTCGAGCAGGCGATCGATGCTTGCGGTTTGCAAGACGGCATGACCATTTCCTTTCACCACCACTTCCGCAACGGGGACTTCGTATTGAACACGGTGGTCGAAGCCATCGCCCGCAAAGGGATCAAGGGACTGACGCTCGCTCCCAGTTCCCTCAATGATGTCAACGATGCGATACTGCCCTTTATTGAGGCGGGAGTCATCACCGCCATCGAAACCTCGGGCGGCCGGGGAAAACTCGGTCAACTGATGACTTCCGGGAAACTGGCCAAGCCCGCCATCGTTCGGTCCCACGGGGGCCGCGCCCGGGCCATTGAAAGCGGGGAACTGCATATCGACGTAGCATTTATCGGGGCGCCCTGCTGTGACCGATATGGCAACATGAACGGCGTCGAAGGGCGCTCCGCCTGCGGTTCGCTGGGCTATGCCATGGTGGACGCGGCCTATGCCGACAGCGTCGTCGCCATCACCGACAATCTCGTTTCCCATCCGGTGCATCCCATCAGCATCCCGCAGACGCAAGTCGACTTCGTCGTGGTTGTGGACAGCATCGGCGACCCCAATGGGATTGCCTCCGGCGCTCTGCGCATCAGCCGGAATCCCCGGGAGCTTTTGATCGCCGAATACGCCGCCGGCGTCATCGAGCATTCGGAGTATTTTCGTCAGGGGTATTCCCTGCAACTGGGCAGTGGCGGCGCCTCGCTTTCGGCGGCAAAATTCATACAGGAAAAAATGCTTGCCCGGGGAATTACCGGCAGCTTTGGTGTCGGGGGGATCACCGCGCCGTTTGTCGACATGCTGGAACAAGGCTTGTTTGAAACCATGTTCGATACGCAGGACTTCGACCTGCCGTCGATTCAATCGTTGAAGAACAATCCCCGGCATATGGAAATGTCGGCATCCTTCTATGCGAATCCCCACAGCGGCGGCCCCATCGTCAACAATCTGGACATTGTGATTCTCAGCGCCACCGAAGTGGATGTGAATTTCAACGTCAATGTCATCACCGATTCCAACGGAGTCATCATGGGCGCATCCGGCGGCCACAGCGACACTGCGGCCGGCGCCAAACTGGCGATTGTGGTTGCGCCGCTGCTGCGGGGACGATTGCCGATGGTGCTGGAACGGGTCGGCAATATTGTCACCCCGGGGGAAACCGTGGATGTTGTCGTGACCGAGCGAGGGCTGGCGGTAAATCCGCGGCGGACCGATCTGGCCGAAAGCCTCAAGAACAGCGGCCTGCCGGTCATGGATATTCATGATTTGCATAAGCTGGCGGTTGATCTGGCTGGCAAACCCGAACCGATCGAACTCAGCGATGAAGTGGTCGCAGTGATTGAATACCGTGACGGCAGCGTCATTGACGTGGTGAGAAAACCGCGATAAACTGACAATTACCCTCGCACTATTGTCCGGGACGATGCAAAAGGGAGGCAGGGATTCGGCCATGGCCTGGGAGGAAGTTCAACAACGCGTCGTCAATCTGCGTGACCCGCGGGAGGTGGCGGAGATCAGACGGTTTTTGCAAACCTTTCAGCTTGATTTTGCTGGTGATGTCGAGTATACGATCGCCCTGTACGAAAACGGTGAACTGGTGGGAACCGGATCGTTCGCCGGTCCGGTTCTTCGGAATATAGCGGTTCGGCCCGAATATCAGGGCGGAGGCCATACGGCGGCGATGCTCAGCCAGCTGATGGCCGAACAACAGCGCCGGGGCATTTTTCATTATTTTTTGTATACCCGGCCGGATAAGGCACACTTGTTTGCTGGACTCGGCTTCCGGGAAGTGGCGCGGGCCGAACCTTACGCGGTTCTCTTGGAGACCGGCCTTGGTTCCATTCATGATTATTGCCGTGGCCTGGGCGTTGCGGTCGAGCACCTGCCGGCGGGTCGGCGGGCTGGTCTGGTTGTAAACTGCAATCCCTTTACCCTGGGGCATCGGGCCGTCATTGCCCGCGCGGCGGCCGAAAACGCCGCAGTGGTGGTTTTCGTGGTCAGCGAGGACCGGTCGTTGTTTCCGTTTGCGGACCGGATCCGGCTGGTGCGCGCGGGAGTAGCCGACCTGGATAACGTTGTGGTGCTTCCCGGTGGTGATTACATCATTTCCCAGGCCACCTTTCCCGCCTATTTCACCCGAGGCGAAGACACGATTTTGGCGCAGACCCGCCTGGATGCGACCATTTTCGCCACGCATATCGCCCCAGCGGCCGGGATCAATGTCCGTTATGTGGGGGACGAACCATACTGCGCCGTCACGGCGGCCTATAACCGGGCGCTGGCGGAGATTTTGCCGACACTTGGGGTGGAGTTTGCCATGATGGACCGGGTGGCCGTGGCTAACGAAATCATCAGTGCATCCACGGTGCGCGATCTGATTCGGCGGGAGCAGTGGGAAGAGATCCGCCGGTTCGTTCCCGCGACCACGTACCAATATTTGCTATCGGATGCGGCAAAGCCGGTCATCAAAAAAATCAAGGAATCGGATTCCCGGCATTAATACAGGGGAGGAACCAGTGCAAAACGTCGACCTGACAGCCATACTTGCGGCCAAAGAGCAAAGAGCCGCGTTGCGAAATCAACTGCTGCGCACATACGGCATCCCGGTGGTTTCTCTGTCGATAAACATGCCCGGGCCGGTGAAAACGAGCGAGTCGGTTCGAAACCTGTTGCAGTTTTCGGTGCGGCAATTTCAGGTGGCGGCCCAGGCGAACCGTCTGGAAATCGTGACCGAACAGATTTTTTATCCCGTTACCGGGCCGTATGCGTTACTGGCGGTAAAAGGGGATGCGGAACAATGCAAACGGATTGCGGTGGCGATTGAGTCGGCGGATGAGGTGGCTCGTCTTCTGGACCTGGATGTGTTCGATGCTGCCGGAACGCAAATTTCCCGCGACAAATTGGGATTGCCATTGCGCAGCTGCTATCTTTGCGGGGAACCGGCCATCGCCTGCATGCGCGGCGCGACGCATGCCCCGTCTGAGATCCGCCAGGAAGCGGAACGGCGATTGGGATTGTTCGCGGCGTTGCGGACCCAGCCCTGGGACAAGCGGGTCTGGGATATCGCCGCCCGCGCCACCCAGGCCATGCTCATGGAAGCGGCCTGCACGCCGGCGCCGGGATTGGTCGACATGGTCAATGCCGGGGCCCATGACGATATGGATTTCTTTTCTTTCCTGAAGAGCAGCGCGGCCCTGAGCGGGACAATGCTCCGCTGCGCCGCCGCCGGCTGGGAACACCGGGGAGACGCGATGCAGCTGCTTCCAGTGCTTCGTCACATCGGCTTGGCTGGGGAACGGGATATGTTTGCCGCCACCGGGGGAGTCAACACCCAAAAAGGCCTGTTGTTTCTGCTGGGAATTTTAACGGCGGCAGCGGCGCTGAATCTGCGACAGGGTTTGACAACCGACGAACGAGCTGTATTCGCCCAGACAGCCAATATTTCCCGGGGAATAGTTGAGCGGGAACTGGCGCCGTTGCGCGGCCAGGACCGGGCTACTCTGCAAACGGCGGGAGAACGTTTATACGTCGACCACGGGATTGCCGGCATTCGCGGCGAACTGGAAGCAGGGTTGCCCAGCGTCCGGAACCAGGGGCTGCCTTGCCTGCGGCAGGCCCTGTCGGCAGGATTGACGTTGAATGACGCACTGGTCCATTCCTTGCTGGGGTTAATGACAACCGTGGAAGACACCACCGTCGTCAACCGCCACGGAGTCGCCGTATTACGGGAAGTTCAGCGAGAGGCCGAAGAAATCATGACCGCCGGCGGGATGTTGAGTGACATCGGGAGGGCAAAGCTAGGGGCGTTGGATGAAAGTTTCATTCGGCGCAATATTAGTCCGGGCGGTTCCGCCGATATGCTGGCGGCTACGTATTTTATCGCGTTCCAGCGGCAGGACTAATAGTATTCGGTTTTTTTTAAAAGGGATTGGGCTCGGGAAGAATTGCCGACAGGACCGTGATTTCACAGTCCTGCTTTTTTTATTCGCTTTACGGGTGATCCGGCGATAATGCGAATAAGGAGTCTTTCCTCAAATAGCTGCTCCATGATAAGATGAAGAAAAAAATAAATGCCGGAGTTCAGATTTATTTTTCAAGTAGCGGTATGGGAATGGACGGCTTTGGCAAAGGGAACGGTGACAGAGTGATCGGCGAGGTAATTATTGTCGAAGGCAAGAGTGATGTGGCGGTGATCCGCCAGGCGGTGGAGGCCGATTGTTTGATAACGGGAGGTTTTTCGCTGTCCCCGGCGTTGTTGGGACAGATCGAGGCGGCGTACCGCCGACGGGGAATCATCATTATGACCGATCCGGACAGCGCGGGGGAGCGGATTCGCACTTTTTTGCGCAAACGGTTTCCGGAAGCGCGACATGCTTTTATTCCCCGTTCGGAAGCCATCGGCGCAGATGGTCGGATTGGCGTGGAAAAAGCGGCTGCGGAACAGATTCGGACAGCCTTGGCAAAAGTACGCCAGGCGGAAATTTCCGTGGGAACAGAATTTACGGTGGCGGACATGGTGGAAGCGGGATTGACCGGTGGAGCGACCGCCGCCGAAAAAAGAGCGTTTGTGGGTGCGGAGCTGGGATTGGGCTGGGCCAACGCCAAGACCTTCCTGCATCGCCTGAATACCTATGGCGTCAGCCGCGCGGAGTTCGATGCGGCACTGGAAAAATGGGAGGCTGTGCATGACTGAACCGATTATTGCCCAACGGGAAGTGACTCGTCATATTTTGAACCGCTTCGGCATCCGGACGCAGAAAAAACTGGGCCAGCACTTTCTGGTGGATGAAACGGTAGTGCGGCGGATTGCCGAGTCCCTCGAACTGAAAGCGAATATGCCGGTGCTGGAAATCGGCCCAGGAATCGGCACACTGACGCAGTTTCTGGCGATGACGGGGGCCTGCGTCACGGCGGTGGAACTGGACCGGCGTTGCATCGAAATCATGGGAACGACGCTCAGGGCGTATGAGAATGTTCACATTGTGCAGGGTGATGTATTGACCCTTGACTTTGCCGAATTGATGGGTGCGGGACCGTTCCAAATCGTCGGCAACCTTCCGTACTACATCACTACGCCGATCGTGATGAAGATTTTGGAAGGAAATGTTCCGGCAGAGAAGATGGTATTCATGGTCCAGAAGGAAGTCGCCGACCGGATGGTGTCGGCGCCGGGCTCTAAGGAGTATGGCGCGTTGTCGGTGGCCGTGCAGTACCACACCGAGGCGGTCAAACTCTTCGAAGTCCCGTCTGCTGCTTTTATGCCGCCACCAGCTGTGGATTCGGCGGTGATCCTGTGTACGAAACGGGCGCAGCCTCCCGTGGACGTTCCTTCGGCGAAACTGTTCTTCCGGGTCGTGCGGGCGGCGTTTGGGCAACGGCGGAAAACGTTGGCCAATTCGCTGCAAGGCGGCGGATTCGCCAAGGAAGAGGTAATCGCCATGCTGCAGGAAACGGGCATCAAAGGTGAGCGACGGGGGGAAACATTGTCGCTGGAGGAATTTGCCGCCTTGAGCCGTAGCTATGCGCGGAACCGGAAGGAAGGGGTGTCGGATGAAACGTAAGCTGAACCACAAAACAGTTCTCCTGTTTTCGGTGCTGTTCGTAATGTCCTTTATATGGATGATTGGCGGTTTGAAGCCTGCAACGCTGGAAGCGGCGCCGCCGCGCAGCGTAGTTCCGCCGCCTCCGCCGGCGGTCTATACACTGAGCGAACTGGAACAGAAGGCGGTCTTGCTGCTCAATGCCGCCCGCAAGGCGGAGGGCCTGGAGCCGCTCAAGGTGAACCTGTTGTTGTCGAAACTGGCGGCCGATTATGCGTTGGATATGAACAAACGCAAATTTTTCGCCCATGTCGATCCGGACGGCAAGGATCCCTTCGACCGGATGGCGGCGATCGGCATTGATTATCCCAATGCCGGCGAAAATATCGCCCTGAGCCCGGATGTAGAAACCGCGCACAAAATGTTGATGGACAGTCCGCTGCACCGGGAAAACATTCTCCAGCCCAAGTATACGGAAATCGGCATCGGTGTCCGGCCGGACTCGCGCGGAGGGGTCTATCTCGTCCAGGAGTTCATCGGCCCTTGATCGGGTTCGGCCGTGCAACCAAGAGGCGTTCTTTAAGAGGCCTGTTGTGTAAGTGTTGACAAATCATGTTGACGGGGTATAATTTAATCAATCGATTGATTAAATTATACCCCGTTCACTCTGTTGCTGGCATGATGCCAGTACAAAATTTGCGGGAGGCCTCCGGCGATGACGAATGAAAAAATTTCCCAGGATGCGAAGGAGAAGCTGCTGGCGGCGGCGACCCGGCTGTTTGCCGAGAAGGGTTTCGCCGGCGTTTCCATTCGGCAACTGGCCGAGGCTGCCGGCGTCAACAGCGCGATGATTTCCTATTATTATGGCGGCAAGGAAAGGCTGTACGAAGCTGTTCTTACAACTCAATACGAGCGGTTGCTTGCCAAATTCGAAGCCATTGCTGCCATCGAAGCGCCAGTGGAGGAGAAAATACGCCAATATGCCGACGTGATCCGGCGCAATCATACGGACGAGCAGCCGCTTATGGCCCGGCTGATTCAGGGGGAATTGACAAGCCCGACGGCCTGCATGGAAAAAGTCGTACGCAATTACACATCGCGCATTGCCCGCCTTGTGAGCGGCATCCTGCAGGAAGGTATTAATTCCGGCGAGCTTCGTCAGGACATTTCGCCGATCTTTGCCACGCTGGCCTTGGCTGGGATGCTGAACTTTTATTTTTTTCTGCGGGAAGCTACCCGGTCCATCGTGCCGATTTTTTCCGTCGGGGACGAAGAGTTCGTTGACGCGGCGTTAAAGATTTACCTCAAGGGAATGGGGAGGGATTGACCCATGGCGACAACAGGAAGAAACCGTAAAACAGTGCTGAAAATCGCCGTGATCGTTGTTGCGGCGGTATTGGCCGTCGGCACGGCCGGCTATAAGTTGTACGGTCGCTCGGAACGGGGTATAACGGCGACCGGCACGATCGAGGTGACCAAGACCGATATCACGCCCAAGGTCGGTGGTTATTTGGCCGAGCTGAAAATCCGGGAGGGCGACGCCGTAAAGCAAGGCCAGGTTGTCGCCGTCATCGACAGGCCAGATCTTAACGCGCAACTATGGCGGGACGAAGCCGCTCTGGCGAAAGCCAAGGCGCAGCTCCGGGACCTGGAACAGGGAGCGCGGGCGCAGGAACTGCAAGAAGCGTCCGCCAATCTGGCAGCGGCCAGATCTCAGGCCATCAAAGCGCAGGCGGACTTTCAACGCTATTCCACATTGTTCCGGGAGGGCGCGATCGCCACTCAACAGCTTGACGCCAGCCGGTCGGCGCATGAAGTGGCCGCCAATGCCCTGACGGCGGCCGAATCCCGGTATAGTCTGCTGCTGGCCGGTTCGCGGCCGGACACGATCGCGGCGCAGCGCATGGAAGTCGAACGGTCGGAGGCGGTACTGGCGGCCAGCCAGACCCAGGTAGCCGATCTGACGGTGAGCAGTCCGCTGCCCGGTCGGGTGTTGTCCAAAAATTACGAGCGAGGCGAGTATGTCAACGCCGGCGCGGCCATCGCCACGGTCGGCGACATGAACGACTGTTGGGTGAAAATCTACGTATCGACCGAACAACTGGGAAAAATTCGTCTGGGGCAAGCTGCCGGCGTGAAAATCGACGCCTATCCGGACAAATCCTTTCGGGGCGAGATCAAGGAGATCAGCCAGAATGCGGAATATACGCCCCGGCAGAGTATCACGCAGCGGGAACGGGCCAACATGGTATTCGCGGTGAAGGTGAAATTGACAAATCCTGCGGAAATCATGAAACCAGGGTTGCCGGCGGACGTGATCATCGAATGATCCGGACGCAGGAGCTGACTAAAAAATTCGGCGCGCTCACGGCGGTGGACCGGGTGGATCTCACGGTGAACAGCGGCGAGATTTTTGGACTGGTCGGACCGGATGGCGCTGGCAAAACGACCCTGATGCGGATGCTGCTGGGCATTATGGACCCGACCGTCGGTTCGGCCGAGATCATGGGGAACGCCAGCATTGAGTCGGTAAAACGACTGATCGGCTATATCCCGCAGAAATTCAGCCTATACCGGGACCTGACCGTGATGGAGAATATCCGGATGATCGGTTCGATGTACGGCGCCGCACCCGCGGAAATCGACAACCGGGCCCGGGAGATCCTGAATTTTACGAATTTGCTGCCGTTTGCCGACCGGCTGGCGGAGAACCTGTCCGGCGGCATGAAGCAAAAACTGGCCCTGGCGGCCGGCCTGATGCACAAACCCCGGCTGTTTTTCCTCGATGAACCGACCACCGGCGTGGACCCGGTTTCGCGCCGGGAGTTCTGGCAGATGCTGTATCGGCTCAACAAGGAGGGGATGACCGTGTTCGTTTCCACTCCCTATATGGATGAAGCGGAGTTGTGCAGCCGCGTCGCGTTCATGCATGAGGGGCGGATCGTCTCGTGCGCGTCGCCGGCGGATTTGCGCGATGCTTATCCGTACCAGATTCTCGAGCTCGCCATCAACAGCCGCACAGTCAAGACAGTTCTGCAGGATTGCGAGTTGGTGGATATCAATGCGTTTGGCGAAAAATACCATCTGGTGACGCGGGAGCCGGAACAGGCCCGGGAAATGGTGACAACGGCCCTGACCCAGTTTGGCTTTACCGATTTTTCCCTGGCGGCAGTGGCGCCGACGCTTGAAGACGTGTTCGTGGCGTTGGCTGGGGAGGCAAAATAAATGTGGGCAGTGGAGACTGAGAATCTGACGCGCACTTTCGGCGATTTCACTGCGGTCGACCAAGTCAGTCTGCGAATCCGTCAAGGCGGCATTTATGGCTTTTTGGGCCCGAACGGTTCGGGAAAATCCACGACCATCCGGATGTTGTGCGGAATCCTGGAACCGTCCGCCGGCAGCGGCCGGGTGATGGGGTTCGACATTGCCCGCCAAAGCGAGCAAATCAAGGCCAATATCGGCTATATGTCACAAAAGTTCAGCCTGTATGATGACTTGAGCGTGCGAGAAAATCTCGAATTTTATGCCGGTATGTATAGCTTGTCCACTGCGGCGAAAAAGAGTCGGATCGACGAGATGATCCATATGGCGGGCCTGACCGGTCGGGAGGATGAATTGACAGCCAATCTGTCGGGAGGGTGGAAGCAGCGGCTGGCGCTGGGCAGTTCAATTCTGCACCGGCCAACCGTTCTGTTTCTGGATGAACCGACCGGCGGCGTAGATCCCAAATCGCGTCGGCTGTTTTGGGATATCATTTATGATTTGTCGGCGGCCGGCACCACGGTCATGGTGACGACGCATTTCATGGACGAGGCGGAGCATTGCGACGAAATCGGCTTCATTTTCGAGGGCAAACTGATTGCCTCCGATTCGCCGTCCCGCCTGAAACAGACGATTCCCGGGCGGCTGCTGCGGATCGATAGCCCCGACCCGATGGAACTGATAGCGGAACTGGAGCGGCGACACCTGCCGTTGTTGGAAGCCTATGTCCATGGTGCCGGTGTCCACGTCCGGATTCGGGAAACGGACGCGGCGGCCTATGAAGCGTATGGCGGGCAGTGGATCCAGCCGTCGCTGGAAGATGTGTTCGTCCATTATGTGAAGGAAAAACGGCGGGAGGTGGCGGCATGATCCGTCTGCGGGCCTTGCTTCTGAAAGAGTTTATACAGATGCGGCGGGATCGCCTGACATTTGGGATGATGATCGGCATCCCGATTATCCAGCTGCTGCTGTTCGGGTTTGCGATCAATACGGATGTCAAGCACCTGCCCACCGTCGTGTTCGACCAGTCGCTCAGCCCGGAGAGCCGGGATTTGCTGGATTCCTTTTCCGCCAGCGGCTATTTTGACATCAACTTTCTCGCCGGCAGTTTCAAAGAGGTGAATGCCCGGATCGACGACGGCGACGCCAAGGTCGGCGTGGTGTTCCCGCCGGATTTTGCGGAGCATGTCCGTAGCGGACGCAGCGGAGCAGTGCAGGTGATCGTCGACGCCACGGATTCGATGGCGGCATCTTCCGCCATCAGCACGGCCATGACCATCGGCCAGCTGCGGTCGCAGAATATCATGATCAAACGCCTGGAAGCCGTGACCGGCCGGGTGACAGCCTTGCCCTACGATATCCGGATTCGGCCCTGGTACAATCCGGACTTTGTGACGGCGTTTTATATGGTTCCCGGAATCATGGGCATGGTATTGACCATGACGATGGTGATGATCACGTCGATGGCGATTGTCCGGGAGCGTGAACACGGGACCCTGGAGCAGCTCATCGTGACCCCGATGAAATCCTATGAATTGATGCTGGGAAAAATCATTCCGTACATTTTCGTCGGGTTGGTGCAAGCCACGGTGGCCATGTTGGTCGGTATCCTCGTGTTTGACCTGCCGATCCGGGGCAATCTGATCGAACTGTTTCTGTATACCCTGCTGTTCATTGTGGCCTCGTTGGCTCTGGGCATCCTGATTTCCAACGTATCCCGGACCCAGATGCAGGCGATGCAGCTTTCCTTTTTCATTTTCATGCCGAGCGTTCTGCTGTCCGGATTTATGTTCCCCCGGGAAGCGATGCCGGAGTTTTTCTTCCAGATCGGCAGGATTCTGCCGTTGACCTTTTACCTGCAGATCATGCGCGGCCTGGTCCTGAAAGGGGTGGGAATCGCCGCCCTGTGGCCGCAAGTTGGAGCATTGCTCGTCTATACCTCGATCGTGCTGACGATCAGCATTTTGAAATTCCGCAAAAAGCTGGCCTGAGTTTTGTCACAGTTTGTTCACAAATTTGTCATGAAACTGCGATATGATCTTGATAAGATTAGAAATCATGGGGACGCTTAACCACGGAGGTTGGTGGGGCGGCAAGTTTCGGTTTGGCGAATTTTTCCCGAAAGTGGTACAATGGAACGCGGATGTTTCCACCAGATGCAGCCGAGACCAGCATAACAACGCTGCGCCGCTTCACCTAACCGCCGCTTATCCCGGACGCCGCCGCGTTCAAATAATTATCACGACAACGCAAATAATTTAATTCTAGGCAGGGAGAGGATTGGAAATGAACACACAAAAACAACTGCGCCGCTTGGCCGCGTTGCTGGCGATGGGCTTGCTGCTGTCGCTAGCGTCGCTTGCCGCCGCCGAACCGCTGGCCACAGCGGTGCCCCAACCGGCGCCGGTGACCGAAATCACATTGGATCAGGCCGTTAATATGGCGCTGACCAACAATCCGACCGGCAAGATCGCCGTCTTCGAATTCGAAGCCGCCAAGGGGACGCTGACCGCCGCCCGTTCCTACCGCTGGCCAACCTTGACGTATACGCACAAGGATGCGTGGACCTGGCACGGTGAGAAATATAATGACAGATATTATGGCGGCGACCGCAACTACATGGACGACCAGTTCAGCAACGCCCTGACCCTCAACTGGACCGTCTGGGCCGGCAACAAGATCGAGAGCCAGGTCAGTCAGGCCAAACTGGCGCTGGACTCCAGCCAGTGGGGCATTGCCGCCGCCCGGCAGACCCTCAAATACAACGCCACCGACGCCTACTTCAAACTGATGGCGGCCCGCAACGCCGTCAAACTCAGTGAAGAGTCGGTGGAGCGCCTGGAGAAATACCTTCAGGATGTTCAGGTTCAGTACCGGGTCGGCGTGGTCGCCAAGGTTGACGTGCTGCGCAGCGAAGTTTCGCTGGCCCAGGCCCGTCAGACCCTGATCGAGGCCCGCAACGCCTATGATTTGGCCATGGCCAACCTCAACAACATCATCGGTCTGCCGCTGACCACCAACATTGGAATCAAGGGCGACCTGACCTACGAAAAATATGAGCCGCCTCTGGCCACCTGCGAAGACACCGCCCTGCGGCAGAGGCCGGAGATCTTCCAGTACACCGACGCCGTCAAAAGCGCCCAGGAAGCCATCACCATCGCCCGGGCCGGCTACCTGCCGACCGTGACGGCCACCGCCCAGGCCGCCTGGTACAACGACCAGTTCCCCGGTGGTCAGAACTACAACTGGACGATCTATCTGACGACCAACTGGAACATCCTGGACTCGGGACTGACCGCCGGAAACTTGAAGAAAGCGATCGAAACCCATAAGAAAGCCCAGGAGCAGCTGCGGCAAACCGTGGACAGCGTGCGCCTGGACGTTCGTTCGACTTATCTGAGCCTGCAATCGTTCGATCAGAGCATTCAGACCAGCAAGGCTTCGGTGGGCCTGGCCGAGGAAGACTACCGGATCAAGGTAATCCGTTACCGGGCCGGCGTGGGTACCAACCTGGATGTTCTGGATGCCCAGGTGGCCCTGACCACCGCCAAGAACAACTACCTGCTGGCGATGTACAATTACAACAACTACCGGGCCAAACTGGATAAAGCCATGGGCGTCGCCGTCAAGTAGCCTCGCGCTTTTTGACGCTAAAACCGTGACCGAGGACCTCCGCCGCATCCTGAACAATCATGAATGCGTGGGGGTCCGTTTTTTCGACGATAAACTTGATTTTGGCGATCTGGGTCAGCGTGACGACGACAAACAGAACATCCTTGACCTGGCCGGTATAGGCGCCTCTGCCTTCCAAAAAAGTCGCTCCCCGGCCCACCTCGTCCAGAATGGCCTCGGCGATGGCGTTGTTTTGTTCGGAGATGATCATGATGGTTTTTTTGCGGTTGAGGCCGCCAATGACGGCATCAGTCACTTGGGAACCCACAAAGAACGACAACAGCGTGTACATGGCCGGCTTGACCCCGAACAGGACCGCTGCGACCAGCATCAGGAACACGTTGATCGAAAAGCCGACCAACCCGACATTCAGCGAGTAGTATTTTTTGATGATTGTGGCGATGGCGTCGGTGCCGCCCGACGAGCCGCCCGCCCGGAAGATCAGGCCGCTGCCGATACCGCTGATGACGCCGCCGTAGATGGCGGCGAGCAGGGTATCGTCGATCAGGTGAACATCGGCGAGAAACCGGGTAGCATCGGTGGCGAGCGAAAAAATCAGCATGCCGAACACGCCGCAGATGACATAGTCCTTGTCCAGCAGGCGGTAGGCCGCATAAAAAATCGGGATGTTCAGGATGATGATCTGCACGCCGATCGGCCACTCGAACAGAAAGTACAGAATCATGGCTACGCCGCTGACCCCGCCGCTGAACAGCTGGTGCGGGATCAAAAAGGTGTTGATGGCCATGCCGGAAATCAGGCTGCCGATGGCGACCATGGAATAGCGCCGCAGATGTTTCTTCCACTGCATGAAGTTTTCCCTCCGTTTGGACCGGCCATATTTTGGCCGTCCGCTTCTTATTATAAAGCAACGGCAAAGACCTGGAAACATCTCTTTGTTTCCGGCGTTGCAATCCGTCGTTAATCTGAACATTGATGACGTTTTGGAAAGAAAATGTTCGAAAAAGGTTGCAGGCGGGGTGAGTTCTGCGTAGAATATAATACGAGTAAAATGTTAGATTCCATGTCCGGATTCGGACTACGGGAGGCTCCATGGCCGACGACGAATCACGGTTGACCCTCAAAGCGCACGCCAAGATCAATCTGGCGCTCGAGGTGCTGGACAAACGCCCGGATGGCTACCACGAAGTGTCGATGATTATGCAGTCAGTGAGCTTGCATGATACAGTAACCTTGTCATTGCAGGCTGCCAATATTACCCTGAGTTGCGATCGGTCCGAGCTGCTTTGTGACAACAGCAATTTGGCTTTTCGGGCCGCCGATCTGTTGCGGCGGGAATATGGCATCGCCCGGGGCGTACAGATCGAACTGACGAAGCGAATTCCCCTGGCGGCCGGACTGGCCGGCGGCAGTTCGGATGCGGCGGCGGTGCTGAAAGGCTTGAACAGGCTCTGGAACCTGCATCTGCCGGCGGCCGAACTGGAACGGCTGGCGGCCCGGCTGGGATCGGATGTGCCGTTTTGTTTGCAGGGCGGTACTAGTCTGGCGACGGGTCGGGGCGAAATACTGACCGCTTTGCCGGATTTTGCCGGTCAGGGCGTGGTACTGGCGAATCCGCCGCTGGCGGTGTCGACAGCTTGGGTTTACGGCAACTATCGCAGTGCGGTCGGCAATCGGCGCCGGGACGTTTCAACATTGCGCCGTTCAATCGAACAACAGGATTTTCCGGCCGTGGCGGCCGCTTTGTTCAACGACCTGGAAAGCGTTACCGTCCCAGCCTATCCGCAAATCGCCGCGCTCAAGGAACAACTCTTACAGGCGGGAGCAGCAGGCGCTCTGATGTCCGGCAGCGGCCCCACTGTCTTTGCGTTGACGCCGGATCCCGCGTCGGCCGGCAAACTGGCCGGCCAGGCAGCGCTGGGATCGGACGTAGCCGTTTTTATTGCCGAAACCGTTGCGAGGGAGGAAATGTAAATGTCCCGTCTGTTACCAGTAAAGCTCGACAGTTACAAACCATTGCGCGAGGTCGTCTATGAAACACTCCGGGAAGCGATCCGCACCGGAACGCTGGCGCCGGGAGAACGTTTGATGGAGATTCAGTTGGCAGAAGAACTCGGGGTCAGCCGGACGCCGGTCCGGGAGGCAATTCGCAAGCTGGAACTGGAGCGTTTCGTGGTCATGTTGCCGCGACGCGGCACCTATGTCGCCAATCTTTCGCTCAAGGACATCAACGAAGTGTTCGAGATCCGGGCGGCTCTCGATGGTTTGGCGGCCGGGCTGGCCGCTGAGCGAATCACCGAGGAAGAACTGGAACAGATGGAACGATTGCTGGTGGAGATCGCCGACCACATCGAGCAGCATAACAATCAGAAAATCGTGGAAGTGGATGAGGCATTCCATGACATTCTTTACCGGGCTAGCCGCAACGAGCGTCTGGTCGGCATCATCTACAACCTGCGGGAACAATTCACCCGTTTTCGGTCGGTTTCGATCAATTATCCCGGCCGACTCACCAATACGCTGGAAGAACACAAGCAACTGGTGGAGGCGATTGCGCAACGCAACGCCGAGCTGGCCCAGCAACGGGCCCGCGAGCATATCGAAAACGCCGAGCAGACGTTGTTGCTGGAAATGGAGCAGCTTCAGCAATCCAGCTGAAACCGGGCCTATGACTCGATCGGGGCGGGCTAGCCCTGCCCGAGGCAGTAGTCACCGAATTTTTGGGTTTGCGCGGGGAGGGAATAAGATTTGGAAAAAAACCGACGTATGGAACGTCTCGTGATCCTGGCGAAACAGTTGACGAATAATCCGTCACGTTTGTTTTCGCTGGGCGGCTTTGCGGATGCGTTTGGTTGCGCCAAATCCACCCTCAGCGAAGATATGGCGATGATCCGGGATACATTGGAAGCCCAGGGCGAGGGGACTTTGGAGACGATTGCCGGCGCGGCGGGCGGCGTCCGTTATCTGCCCTGCCGGCCGGAAAGCGCGGTTCATGCGAGCCTGTCACGGTTGGCTGAACTGTTGTCCCGCCCGGATCGGATGATTCCCGGCGGATTTTTGTATATGTCGGATATTCTGTTTTCCCCGGAACTGATGGTGGAAGCCGGGGAATTTTTCTTTCAGCGGTTTGCTCCGTTGGCGCCCGATTATATTCTGACCATTGAAACCAAGGGAATTCCGCTGGCGCTGATGACCGCCCGGGCCTTCAACGTGCCGTTGGTGATCGCCCGTCAGGGCAGCAAGGTTACGGAAGGCTCGGCGGTCAGTATCAACTACCTGACCGGCTCGGCGAAACGGATCCAGACGATGTCGGTATCCCGACGGGCCTTGCCGCCCGGCTCGCGGATTCTGGTCATCGATGATTTCATGAAAGCTGGCGGTACCGCGCGCGGACTCGTGGATCTGGCCGCGGAGGTGGGATCGACCGTTATAGGAACCGGTGTGCTGATTGCTACGGCGCAGCCGGAAAAGAAACTGGTGGAAGAATACACTTCACTGCTGATTTTGCACAAGATCGACGCAACTTCGAAAGAAATCGACATCCGTCCCGCGCTTTGACGGGATCAGGAAGACAGCCGGGAGGAGAAACGATGCAGGATATGGTTGCGGTCATTCTGGCCGCCGGCAAGGGAACCCGCATGAAGTCCAATCTGCCCAAGGTATTGCATGAAGTCGGCGGCAAGCCGATGCTGCGGCATGTCATGGCGGCGGCGCAGGCTGCCGGCGCCGGCCGGGTGGTGGTGGTGGTCGGGTTCGGCGGTGAGCTGGTAGCGACCGTTATGGGCGGTGAAGGGCTGGAATATGTTACCCAAGCTCAGCAGCTGGGAACCGGCCACGCCGTCATGCAGGCCCAACAGATTCTACAGGATTATCAGGGAACGGTTTTGTTGTTATGCGGCGATACGCCGTTGCTACGGTCGGACACGCTGCAGTCGTTGCGGCGGGCGCATCAGGTCAGCGGTGCGGCGGCCACAGTATTGACGGCGAAACTGGCCGATCCGTCGGGCTATGGGCGCATTCTGCGCAACGCCGGGGGCAATGTGTGCGGGATTGTCGAGCAAAAAGACGCCACCTCGGAACAGATCCGGATCAATGAAATCAATACCGGCATTTACTGTTTCGAAGCCGGTCCCTTGTTTGCGGCGCTGGCTGGCCTGACTTGCAACAACGCCCAACAAGAGTATTACCTGACGGATGTGCTGGCTATTTTGGCCCAGTCGGGTCAAACCGTGGCCGCCTTGACGGTAGACGACTTCGAAGAGACCTTGGGTATCAATTCCCGACAGCAACTGGCTGAGGCGGAAGCCATCCTGCGTCGCCGCAAGCTGACGGAACTGATGGAAAACGGCGTGACTGTGATGGACCCCGCCAGCACATTCGTTGATGCCGATGTGGCGATCGGTCGGGATTCGGTGATTTATCCGTTTACCTGGCTCGAAGGCCAGACCGTGATCGGCGAAGACTGCCGGATCGGCCCGAATACCCGGATCGCCGACAGCGTGATCGGCAACGGCGTCACGCTGCACTTCGTTTACGGGCATGAATGCAGCGTGGAAGACGGCGCAACGGTCGGGCCTTACGTACATCTGCGACCGGCGGCCAAGCTGGCGGCCGGCGTCAAGGTCGGCAACTTCGTGGAAATTAAAAATTCGCAGGTGGGTCGCGGCAGCAAAGTGCCGCACCTCAGCTACATCGGCGATACGGACATGGGCTCGGGTGTCAATATCGGCTGCGGCGCCATAACAGTCAACTATGACGGCCAAAAAAAGCACCGCACGATGATCGGCGACCATGCCTTCATCGGTTGCAACACCAACCTGGTGGCGCCGGTGTCGGTAGGCGATGACGCGTATACCGCCGCCGGCTCGACCATTACCAAGGATGTGCCGCCGCGGGCGCTCGGCGTGGGCAGGGCGCGGCAAACGAATATTGACGGTTGGGTGGACAAAAAATAATTTTCTTGGGGGTTGGATGATGATTCTGGAAGATGAGAAAAAACTGCTGATTTTTTCCGGCAACGCCAATCAGGCGCTGGCTGCGGAAATCGCGGCTTATCTCGGCACAACGGTGGGCAACGCCTTTGTGGGAAGGTTCAACAACGGCGAGATACAGGTGATGCTGGAAGAAAGCGTGCGGGGGGCGCATGCGTTTCTCATCCAGCCGACCAGTCAGCCGGTCAATGACAACATCATGGAACTGCTCATCATGGCGGATGCCTGCCGCCGGGCCTCGGCCCGCAACATCACGGCGGTGGTTCCCTATTACGGCTATGCGCGGCAGGACCGCAAGACACGCGGCCGTGAGCCCATCACCGCCAAATTGATCGCTAATCTGTTGACGACAGCCGGTATCTCCCGGTTGGTGACGATGGACCTTCATGCCGGTCAGATCCAGGGCTTCTTCGATATCCCGGTCGACCATCTGCCGGGTGTGCCGATTCTGGCCGAATATTTCGCCGCCAAGCACCTCGAAGACCTGGTCGTGGTTTCGCCGGACCTGGGCGGTGTGACCCGGGCGCGTTTATTGGCCGACCGCCTTCATGCCGATATCGCGATTCTCGACAAACGCCGGCCGATGCCGGGCGTCGCCGAAATCATGAACCTGATCGGTTGCGTGGAAGGTCGCAACGCTGTGATCATCGACGATATCGTCGATACCGCCGGGTCCCTGGTAGAGGGCGCCAAAGCTCTGGAACGGCATGGGGCAAAAGCCGTGTACGCCTGCTGTACCCATCCGGTGCTGTCGGCGCCGGCCTGTCAGCGTCTGAAGGACTCCATCATCAAAGAACTGGTCGTGACCAACACGATTCCGCTGCCGGCCGAAAAGTGCTTCGACAAGCTGAAAGTTCTGTCGGTCGCGCCGCTGCTCGGCGAAGCGATCATTCGCATTTACGACGACCTGTCGGTGAGCCGTCTGTTCGATACCTGATCCGGAGGAATGCTGCGTTGAAAATTGTCGTGGGGCTGGGTAATCCCGGCAGCCAATATAAAGAAACCCGTCACAATATCGGCTTCCAGGTCGTGGATGAATTGGCCCGTCGCTGGACCGCCGGAGCCTGGAAAAAGCGTTATGAAGCGGAAGTGTCGGAGCACCGGGCCATCGGCCCGGTGCTGCTCGTCAAGCCGCAGACTTATATGAACCTGAGCGGAACCGCCGTCCGGGAGGCAGCCAAGTTTTACAAGACGTTGCCGGCCGACATCATTGTCGTCCATGACGACCTCGACTTGCCGGCCGGTCGGCTCAGAATCCGCGAACGGGGAGGTTCCGGCGGTCACCGGGGGATCGAGTCGATCCTCGCCCAGTTGGGCAGCGACGAATTCATCCGGGTGCGGTTCGGCGTGGGCCGGCCTCCGGCGGGGTGGGATTCGGCCGACTACGTACTGGGACGGTTCGCGCCGGAGGAACAGGACTTGATCCGGGAGGCCGTGACCAAAGCAGCGGACGCCATCGAAATGATTCTCAAGGAGGGAGCGGCGCCGGCTATGAACCGGTATAACCGCTGATGTGCGAACGATGCTGAACAGCCTGTTCGCCGACAAGCGCGGCGAGATCTTTGATGCGCCCGGCTGGGGCGCCGTTGGACAGAGCGGCGATCGACTGGTCGTCTGCCACAAGGCGGATATGATTCCATTGCCGCCGGGAAGCGAGCTGATGTTTCTGCCGGGACGGACCGCCATTGGTCTGAACGGGCCGTTCCCGTCGCCGTTGCCGCAGGGACGGCAGGCAGTGGCGGCGATTCTGCCGGTCGGCTACACCCGCTTGCTGCTGCCGGCTTATGAAGCATTGCCGGACGCGCCGATGCTGCCGTTGTTCGGCTATACGGCGGTGGCCTGGGAGCGAGGCCGGATCTGGGCCGCGGCGGTGCGCAGCGATGACAATGCGAAATGGGACCCGGCGAAATACAACGGCAAGGACCTCAAGCGCCGGGTCGCCGCAGTCCGCCAAGAGTTGCCGGACAACCGCCTGGTCGAACATTTGGCGCACTGCTCGCTCGCCTGGCATTGCTGCACGGCGCAGAATTTGTTTTACCGACGCTGGGAAGCGGGAATCCCGACCTCGCCGGTATGCAACGCCAACTGCCTGGGCTGCATTTCCCTGCAGCCGGCGGAATGCTGCCCGTCGCCGCAGAGACGCATCCAGTTTTCACCGACTGTGCGGGAAGTGGCGGAAATTGCTCTCTATCACCTGCGTACGGCGCCGGAAGCGATCGTCAGCTTCGGCCAGGGCTGCGAGGGAGAGCCGGCCTTGGCGGCTGCCACCATCGCGGCGGCGATCCGGGAAGTGCGCGGCAAAACCGATAGGGGCGTTCTGAACATCAACACCAACGCCGGTTACACCGAGGGCATCCGACAGATTGCCGACGCCGGCATCGACAGTCTGCGGGTCAGTCTGATCAGCGCCCGGGAGGAAACCCATCAGGCCTATTATCGGTCGTCGTATTCGTTGTCGGATGTTCAGGCCTCGATCCAATATGCCAAACAGAAGGGACGCCACGTTTCCGTCAACTTTTTGCTGTTTCCCGGCCTGAACGACCAACCGGCTGAAATCGCCGCCTGGCGGGAATTTTTGGCAGCGACTGGCGTGGACATGATCCAACTGCGCAACCTGAACATCGATCCGGAGCACCTACGGGCGGCGGTACCGTTCTTCACGGCAGCGGGAGTGGGGATTCCGGCGATGGTCCGGATGTTGCAGGATGCTCTGCCCCGTCTGAAGTTCGGCAGCTTCAGTCATTTCCGGCCGCAAAAAAGCAGATAGACGAAAGCGCTGCAGCGTTGGTCGCTGCTACGCGCTTTTGACGGAAAATCAATCGTTTTTCGCCTTCACAACCAAAACGGGGATCGACGACAGGCTGAGAAGTTTTTGTGACACGCTGCCCATGAGCATTTGTTCCAGCGCGCTCTGCCCCCGACTGCCGGCAACGATCAGATCCACACCGTTGGTTTTGGCATAGTCCAAAATCGCAGTGGCGATATGGCCGTAAAGCATCTCGGTTTGAATTGTTACTCCCTTCTTTTTTCCAGCCTCCACAACTTCTTTCAGATGTTCCTGATCCAGTTGGCGCATTTCGACAAACCGCTCGTACAGAGTGGTGCCGTAGCCTTCGGTGAACATCGCCTCCGACCGATGGGTCAAGTCCGATTCTTCCACCTTGACGGCGACCAGTGGGGCGCGAGACAGCAGGCTGAGATCGATGGCCCATTGGAGTGCTTCTTTGCTGTCGGAGGAAGCGTCATAGGCCAACAGGATTTTTTGGGGATGGATCATTTCAACACACCTCTCTTTTTCGATTGTTTTTGGTTATGTTTATATTGTAGCGAATTTTTTCATGTTCTGATATAGGATATAGGACGATGCCTCGGCGGCGTCGGGAAAAATGTACCGTATTTTGTCGTGACGAGTGTTGCACCGGGGGGGTGCCTGTGTTATAATAACCTACGCATGACGAAACGGAAGCGTCCATCAAAAGTGAGGTGCAAGCGATAATGAAGGAGAAAATCCATCCCAAATACGAAGAGGTCAAGGTGACCTGCGCCTGTGGAAATACATTCCTGACAGGTTCAGTAAAAAAAGAACTGCGGGTCGATGTCTGCTCGAAATGCCATCCTTTCTACACCGGTCAGCAACGGCAGGCAGCCGCCAAAGGCCGGGTCGAAACCTTCAATAAGCGGTACGGAAAACAGAGCTGACGAGACTGCAGAGCAGAGATGCTCTGCAGTATTCATATCCGGGAGGACTTAATTTGAAGAAGAAACCGATGATCGGCGGGCAGGCGGTCATTGAGGGCGTCATGATGAAGGGCCCGGCGCAGATCGCGACCGCGGTCCGGGAACCTTCCGGCGAAATTACGGTGCGGGTGGAGCCGGTGCATTCCATCGGCGAACGCTACCCCATCTTCAAGAAACCCTTGCTCCGCGGTGTCATCGCGTTGGGCGAGGCGTTGATTTACGGGCTGAAGGCACTGTCGTTTTCGGCGCAGGCCGCCGGCGAAGAAGGAGAAGAACTCTCCACGAAGGAGATTGCCTTGACCATGGTCGCCGCCTTCGGGCTGGCGGTGCTGTTGTTCGTCGTCGTGCCGACCTATGCGGCCAAGTTCATTCATAGCGCCGTTACCGACCCGCGTCTGTTGAATCTGTTCGAGGGCATGCTGCGCCTGGGCATCTTTTTTGTCTATGTGGCGGCGATTTCCTCGATGGCGGACATCCGGCGGGTTTTTCAATATCACGGTGCCGAACACAAAACCATTTTCGCCTATGAAGCGGGGCTGCCGTTGACTGTCGAGAACGTCCGGCCGTTCGGCCGCCTGCACCCACGTTGCGGCACCAACTTTTTGTTGATTGTGATGCTGGTCAGTATTTTCATGTTTGCTTTTCTGGGCTGGCCCTCCCTGTGGCTGCGCATTTTGTCCCGCGTGCTGATGCTGCCGCTGGTGGCGGGGATCGCCTATGAAATCATCCGGTTTGCCGGCAATCACTGCGACAATCCCTGGGTTTCCGTGATTATCAAGCCGGGACTGTGGCTGCAATATATGACAACGCGGGAACCCAGCGACGATCAGATCGAAGTCGCCATCCGCGCCCTGGAATCCGTCCGGCCGGAGGAGGAAAAACCTTTGGCGGAAATCATATTACCCCCAGATGATGGGGAAGCGAGGGAAGAAGTTGCTCGAGAAGCTGCAAGCGCTTGAAGAACGGTATATCCATCTGGAAGGGTTGCTGAGCAACCCCGAGGCCATGAGCGACATGGCGACCTGGCAGAAAAACACCAAAACGCATGCCAAACTCACGGAGATTGTTGCTAAATACCGGGAATATAAAGCGTGTCTGAAAACCATCGATGATACGCTGGAATTGTTGCGGGAAAAATTGGACGACGAGATGCATGCGCTGGCCCAGGCCGAGCTGGACGGCGCGAAGGCGGACAAGGAGCGGTTGGAGGCGGAACTGCGCATCTTATTGTTACCCCGCGACCCCAACGACGACAAGGACGTCATCATGGAAATCCGTGGCGGCGCCGGCGGCGAAGAAGCGGCGTTGTTTGCCGGGGATCTGTTCCGGATGTATTCGCGCTACGCTGAGTCGCAGGGCTGGAGGCTCGAAATGCTGGATTCCAATCCTACGGACCTTGGCGGTTTCAAGGAAGTGGTTTTTAGCATTGCCGGCGCGGGCGCGTATTCCCGGCTGAAATTTGAAAGTGGCGTGCACCGGGTGCAGAGAGTGCCGGATACCGAATCATCCGGGCGGATTCATACTTCCACGGTTACGGTCGCGGTATTGCCGGAAGTCGAGGATGTCGACGTGCAGATCAACCAAAATGATTTGCGTATTGATACGTATTGCGCCAGCGGCGCCGGCGGCCAGCATGTCAACAAGACTGAATCGGCGGTGCGGATTACTCATCTGCCGACTGGCGTGGTAGTGCAGTGCCAGGATGAAAAATCCCAGCTGAAGAACAAGGAACAGGCGATGCGTGTTTTGCGGGCCAAGGTGTTGGAAATCGCCCAGGAATCTCAGCGTGCCGAAACGGCCCAAAACCGCAAGAGCCAGGTGGGAACCGGCGACCGCAGCGAACGGATCCGGACCTATAACTTTCCGCAAGGGCGTATGACCGACCATCGGATCGGCCTGACCCTGCATAAACTTGATTTTATCATGAACGGCGATCTCACCGAGACGATCGACGCCTTGACGGCGGCGGACCAGGCGGAACGTCTGAAACAAGCGGAATAATCATGACACAGGCATGGACGATCGGATCGTTACTTCAATGGACGAAGCAGTATTTTCGGGACAAAGGCGTGGAGAATCCGCGCCTGGACGCGGATGTACTGCTTTCCTATTTGCTGGGCAAAGATCGGGTATATCTGTATGTGCATTTCGACCAACCCCTGGACCAGGCGGAGCTGGCGGCGTTCCGGGAAATGGTCCGTCGGCGGGCCGCCCGGGAACCGGTGGCCTATATCATCGGTCATCGGGAATTCATGGGTCTCAATTTTCACGTGTCGCCGGCCGTGCTGATTCCCCGGCCGGATACGGAAGTGTTGGTCGAAGCGGCGATCGAGCGGCTGAAAGATGTGACGGACGGGTTGATTCTGGATGTGGGAACCGGCAGTGGCGCAATCTTGATCGGGACCTTGTCACGGGTTGAGGGATGCCGCGGTCTGGGCGTGGATGTGTCGCCGGCGGCGCTGGCAGTGGCGCGGGAAAATGCGACGCGGCTGCTGGCGCCGGGCCGGGCGAATTTCGTGCAGGCGGACCTGTGGCCGGCTGAACCGATCCTGTTTGACGCGATTTTGTCGAATCCGCCGTATGTGACTTCGGCCGAGATGGCCGCACTGGCGCCGGAGGTCCGGCGGGAGCCGGAACTGGCGCTGCATGGCGGCGCGGACGGGCTGGCGTTTTACCGGCGGCTGACGGACAACGGCGGGGGGCATCTGAAACCGGGTGGATTCATGGCGCTGGAGGTGGGCGCCGGTCAGGCGGCGGCGGTGGCGGGCCTGGGACGGGCCGCCGGCTGGCGTACTGAAAAGATTATTCCGGATTATGCGGGGATTGAGCGGGTGGTCGTACTGCGCCGCGAATAAAAAAGAGGTCAAGCTGATGAAAACGCTATTTTATAAAATTGATCGAGACCGGCCAGATCCACGGATTATGGAGGAGGCCGCCGACATCATCCGACGGGGCGGCCTGGTGGCCTTTCCGACGGAAACTGTGTACGGCCTCGGAGCGAACGGCCTGGACGCGGCGGCGGTGGCCCGGATATTCGAGGCCAAGGGCCGTCCGGCGGATAATCCACTGATTTTGCACATCGCCGACCGTGAGGAACTGGAGGAATGGGTCACGGCGGTGCCGGAGTGGCTGGAGCCGTTGCTGGCGAAATTTTGGCCGGGACCGTTTACCGTGGTCTTGCCGCATTCCGACGCGGTGCCGGATATCGTGACGGCCGGCCTGGACACGGTGGCGGTTCGTCTGCCGTCGCTGGGGGCGGCGCGGGAGCTGATCCGGGCGGCCGGGGTGCCGATCGCGGCGCCGAGCGCCAATTTGTCCGGCCGGCCCAGCCCGACGACTGCCGCCGCAGTGATGGCAGACATGGAAGGAAGAATTGAAATGGTGCTGGACGCCGGGCCATGTGAAGTCGGCCTGGAATCCACAGTGCTCGATTGTGTGTCCCAACCGCCGACGATTCTGCGCCCCGGCGGCGTGACACAAGAGATGTTGGCGGCGCATCTGTCACAGGTCCGCGCGGCGGGCCGGCAGAATGTCGACGATAAAACGGTGCCGCGGGCGCCGGGCATGAAATACCGCCATTACGCGCCGGCGGCGCCGTTGGTGCTGTTTCCGGCCGGCAGCGCCGCCGGCTGGACCGGCGTGGCCCAACAGCTGGTCCAGGCCGTAGCGGGTGCGCTGCAGGCCGGAAAAACTGTGGGGGCCGTGGTGTCCGACGAATTGGCCGCCTTGTTGCCGTCCGGGGTGACATTGGCCATATATGGGTCGCGGGAGCGACCGGCCGAAAATGCCGCCGGTTTGTATGAAGCGCTTCGCTTTTTTGACGAACATCCGGTGGATGTAATTTTTGCCGAAGGGGTCCGGGAGGAAGGAATCGGCCGGGCTTTGATGAACCGCCTGTATAAGGCGGCCAGTTCAGTCAGGGAGGGAATGTGAAGTTGGTTCGGGTGTTGTTCGTCTGTACCGGGAATACCTGCCGCAGCCCGATGGCGGAAGCCCTGTTGCGGCAAAAGTTGCAGAAGCTGGGGATCGCCGACCGGGTCAGTGCTAGTTCGGCGGGGATTTCGGCATGGGAGGGACAACCGGCGTCGCCGGAGGCCGTCAGTGTGATGAGCAATCGAGGGATTTCTTGGATTTCATCCCATCGGTCGCGTCAAGTGACGGCTGCGCAGGTGGCTGGGTCCGACCTGGTTTTGGTCATGACCCGTTCCCATCTGGACAAATTGAAAAAATGTTTTGCCGAACATATGGACCGAATCTTTCTGCTGAGTGAATACGGCGGCGGCATGGATGACGTAGTGGACCCAATCGGCGGACCGTTCTCCGAATATCAAATGTGCGCCGATGAGCTGGACCACCTGGTGGAAGCCGTCCTGCGGAAAATTTTGCCGTTGGCAGGAAATGCGAGGAGGGACGACGAAACTAAGCCTGATATACGAGGGAGGTGAATGGAGTGACGATTGCATTGGGAAGCGATCACGGCGGGTTTTCCCTAAAGCAGGCGATGATCGCCCACTTGCAGGAGTGCGGCGTGGCCTTCCAGGACCTGGGAATCTATTGCAACGAATCCGCCGATTATCCCGATATTGCGGTGAAAGTGGCCGAAGCGGTAGCCAGGGGCGAATACGAAAGAGGGATTCTGTTCTGTGGCACCGGTATCGGCGTTTCCATCGCCGCCAACAAGGTTCCTGGCATCCGGGCGGCGAACTGCCATGACGTTTTTTCGGCCCAGATGGCGCGGGAACATAACGACGCCAATATCCTGACCATGGGAGAACGGGTTATCGGTCCCGGCCTGGCCGCCCTGATTTTGGATACCTGGCTGAAGACGGAATTCGCCGGTGGACGCCACGCGCGGCGAGTCGGCAAGATGACGGCGTACGAACAGGGGAGGCAGTCATAGTGCGAGCGGAACTGGAACTCATCCGCGCGGAAACGTTGGCCGTTCTGCGTGAATATTACAAGGCGGTGCAGCCGCAGCCGGGACAGATCCTGGTGGTGGGCTGCAGCACGAGTGAAGTGGGCGGAGCGGACATCGGCACCGCCGGCTCGGTGGAAGTGGCGGAAACCCTTCTGCATGCCTTGCGGGACGAAACGTTTCACTGGGAGGGGTTTCTGGCGATTCAGTGCTGTGAGCATCTGAATCGGGCTCTGGTCGTGGAACGGGAAGCCTTGGAGGCTTTTGGGCTTGAAGAGGTGTCGGTAGTGCCGGTTCCTCATGCCGGCGGCGCTTTGGCGGCGCAGGCCATGAAGGATTTCATCGATCCGGTGGTGGTCGAATCCATTGCGGCCCACGGCGGCATTGATATCGGTTCGACGCTGATCGGCATGCATTTGCGCCGTGTGGCCGTGCCGCTGCGCTTGCCGCAGCGGACGATCGGCAAGGCGGCGGTAACGGCGGCCTGGACCCGGCCCAAACTGATTGGCGGTCCCCGCGCAGTCTATAAATAAGAAGGGTAGCGTATCCCGTTCTACGCAAATGGCGTTATTGCGCCAACCCTCTCCCGTGGGAACTCGTATCCTCGGGTGATCGATAGTCAGTTGCAAAGATGTTATGTGGTGCCGGAAAATGATCGTGTTAAAATACGACAGGTGCGTTGAATTTGAGGAGCTTTAACAGGAGCATTTTCCGCCGATGAGAGTTGCCCCCCACAATTTATTATTTGGAGGAGACGAAATGAGCATTCTTTCCCGGCAGGATCCGGAAATCGCCCAGGCTATCGCCTGCGAGGCGGCGCGCCAGCGCGACAAGATCGAGCTGATCGCGTCGGAAAATTTCGTCAGTCCGGCGGTGCTTGAAGCGCAGGGTTCGGTACTGACCAACAAATATGCGGAAGGATATCCCGGCGCCCGTTATTATGGCGGCTGCGAATGCGTCGACGTGGTCGAGCGACTGGCGATCGAGCGGGCCAAAACTCTGTTTGGCGCCGAACATGCCAATGTTCAGCCGCATTCCGGCGCGCAGGCCAATACCGGCGCATATTTCGCTTTCCTCAAGCCCGGCGATACGATCCTGGGCATGAATTTGGCCCATGGCGGCCATCTGACCCACGGCAGCCCGGTGAATATTTCCGGGAAATATTTCCGGGTCATTCCCTATGGAGTGGATGATGTCCACCATCGGATCGATTACGACAACCTCGAGAAATTGGCCCGGGAACACCGACCCAACATTATCGTCGCCGGCGCCAGCGCTTATCCGCGGATCATTGATTTTGAACGGATCGGCCGGATCGCTCGCGAGATGGGCATCCTGTTCATGGTGGACATGGCCCATATCGCCGGCTTGGTCGCGGCGGGGCTGCATCCCAGCCCGGTTCCTCATGCCGACATCGTGACGACCACCACCCACAAGACGCTGCGGGGTCCGCGCGGCGGCATGATTCTGTGCCGCGCCCAGCACGCCAAGGCGATTGATAAGGCGATTTTCCCCGGTACCCAGGGCGGGCCGCTGATGCATGTCATCGCGGCGAAAGCCGTGGCGCTCAAGGAAGCGATGAGCGACGAGTTCAAGACCTATCAAATGCAGATCGTGAAAAACGCCGCGGCGCTGGCGGCGGCGCTGATGCAACACAATTTTTCCCTGGTGTCAGGCGGCACCGATAACCATCTGATGCTGGTGGATGTGCGCAACCGCAATCTCACCGGCAAGGCGGCCGAACGCCTGCTCGACGATGTCGGCGTGACCGTCAACAAGAACTCCATCCCCAACGACCCAGCCGGCCCGATGGTGACCAGCGGCATCCGGATCGGCACGGCGGCGGTCACCACCCGCGGTTTTGTCGAAACGGACATGGCGGAGATCGCGGCCATCATCACCAGCGTTCTGGACAAACCCACGGACGAATCGGTCCAGGCGCAGGCCCGGGGCCGGGTGAAATCCCTCTGCGACCGGTACCCGCTATACGCGGAAAAGTAATAACCGAACAAGGAGATGAATGGCATGCAGGTGAAAGTGATTAACCATCCCCTCATCCAGCACAAGCTGACGCTGATTCGCGACATTCGGACAGGTACGAAGGATTTCCGCGAATTGCTGGAAGAAATCGCGATGTTGATGGCTTACGAGCTGACCCGCGATCTGCCAATGGAAGAAGTGGAAATCGAAACGCCGGTGGCGCGGTGCAAGGGAAAAGTGATTTCCGGCAAAAAAATCAGCGTGGTCCCCATTCTGCGGGCTGGCCTCGGCATGGTGAACGGGGTGCTGGAACTCATCCCTGCGGCCAAAGTCGGTCATATCGGCGTTTACCGCGATCCCCAGACCCTCAAGCCGGTCGAGTATTATTGCAAACTGCCGCCGGATGTGCTGGACCGCGAAGTCATCATCATCGATCCGATGCTGGCGACTGGCGGCTCCTCCGTAGCGGCCATCGACATGCTCAAACGGGGCGGCGCCAAACAGATCAAGCTGATGTGTCTGGTAGCGGCGCCGGAGGGAATCAATGTCGTGAATGCCGCCCATCCTGATGTGGAAATCTATGCGGCAGCGGTTGACGAACGCCTGAACGACCACGGCTATATCGTGCCCGGCCTGGGCGACGCCGGCGACCGGATTTTCGGAACCAAGTAGGATGACCAGAGATCCCCGCCCTTCGTGGGATGAATACTTCATGGATATTACCCGGGTGGTCGCGACCCGCTCCACCTGCCTGCGTCGGCAGGTTGGCGCGGTGGTCGTCAAGGACAAACGTCTGTTGACCAGCGGCTATAATGGCGCGCCGCAGGGATTGGCCCATTGTCTGGAAGTCGGCTGTCTCCGTGAGAAGCTGGGGGTGTCGTCCGGGCAGCGTCACGAACTGTGCCGGGGCCTTCATGCTGAACAGAACGCCATCGTCCAGGCGGCTCTCCATGGCGTGAGCATCGCCGGGGCGACCCTGTATTGCACGCACCAGCCCTGCTCGGCCTGCACCAAGATGATCATTAATGCTGGCATCCGCCGGATCGTCTTCGAGTACCCGTATCCGGACGAACTGTCCCGGGACCTCTTGACCGAGGCGGGCATCGAGTGCTGTTGCTTCCACGAAAGAGAAAGAATGAGCCGCGAAGTTTAGTGTTACCTGAATCCGTGATCAAATTGACAAATTTCAAGGAATCACAAGGCTGAAAGTCGAATAAATACAGGGGATGACAAGGGTTTGTCAGTCATCTTAGACTTTCACCTCAGGGGTGATTCTGATGAAAATACACTTTACCA
>JAAZNU010000322.1 GCA_012798135.1 Veillonellaceae bacterium
CTAATGATCGCTCAACACCCACTCCAGCACGTCCTGCACCCCATCGCTGCGCCGCACAGCCACTTGCTGGCTGCCCAACCGGTAGTACTTGATCACCTCGGACCCGCTACCCGTCTCCTGCCGGTGGTAGACCGTCGAGACGTAGTACGTCACCCTCTCCCCCACCACGCTCTTCACCAACGTTCCATCCCCGTCGTACACGTAGGCGCCCCCGCTGTAGACCTCCGCCGTCCGTTCCAGGCTTGTCATGCCCTTCTGGGCGCTCCCCTGGCAGGCCTGTAAGGCGCTCTCGGCGCTCCCCCCGCTGGCCCCAACCGCGGCCAGATCGAGGCAAAGCAGTCCCCATCCACGTGCAGGATCTCCCCCAGCTTGCCTGTGGACTGCCCCATCTTGCCCCCCACTTCTACCCGGCTGCCCCCGCCGAAATCCTCCAGGCGTGTCCCGCTGGCGTTGTTCACGTACACCCCCGCGTAGCCGCCTTCGTCGTTCCCCAGCCAGTTGCCGATGTCCACCACCGCCAGCCACAAACGACTCGCGATTTACCGTAACGCCGCCGAAGCGAAACTCGCCGCGCATCGCCTACGTCACTCCTTCGCCAATGTGCCCGTCACTACCATTCAGAAGTTCCTGGGGCACAAGAAGATCAACACCACCATGATCTACGCTCGCGCCCATGACCAGACGGTTGCTCAGGACTACTTCACGGCCATGCACAGCGTGGAACAGCGGTTAGAATTGGTAAGCGATGGTATTAAAAAGCTACCTGGCAAGCTCATAGGGAACGAACGTCTACAGATCTTGGCTCTCACCGATCAACTTGCTGAACCGGAACTAAGCTTGCCAGCTCGAATCGAGATCGTTGAGCAGATGCGATCACTGTTGACGGAAGGAATAGCAACCACGTTTGACCGGTTTGTAGGGCAGCATACTGGCATCCGTTGCTTGCCAACAACTTCAGCAAAGCGTTCCCAACACGATCACTCACTATTCGGTTAGAAAGGTTCAAAAAAGGCTGAGGAAAGAAACCCGATGAAGGCGTAGTACTCGCATCTGAACGGGATATCACGAACGGACGATGATAAATCATTCACAGGAAGCCACAGCAGAAAGAAGTTGTCGTTATTGCAGTTTTTCTCTGGCAGCCCCGAGTATCTTGAGAAAACCGTCGAAGTCTAGATTCCATGGCTCGCCGCTTGGCTTGGGTGGAATTCGAATCACCTTGCCAGCAGAAGACAGTTCTGCCAGTTGTTCACCTTTGTAGTAGACCTCCGCTACAAGTTGGTTGTCTTCTTGTAAGATATTTGCGATAACAATTTCCCAGTCACTATCAGTCATAGGACTTCCCCTTTCCTCCGCTGTGCCTATCGCTGAATGAAACCCATGAATTCTCCACTATTTCCATTGTAGCGAAGTCCTCTGCCATCTGGCGCGTAGATTTCGATAATGGGTCCATATAGCGCATGGTGTCTTTGAGTGGTTGTTGAATTTGGACTGGTCAGGATGTCTGCCACAATGTTAGCCGCCGTCTCATTGATGGTGGAAGGATTTCCTTGTAGGCTAGGGAATGAGCTACCCGGTCGATTGCCGTGTTTGGTTAACGATCGTCCTGCTTCGGATAACCCATTTTTGTACTTTGCTCCGGTTGCATTATTGTACAGATCATCGAGGCCAAAGTTAAGTCCGGAGACCTCACCCAGGCAATTCTTGCCACCTCCAATGAACCCTGCTATTCCCGTGGTTACATGCCCAATAACTTCTGGCGCCATCCCAAGGCCCAAATCACCAGCAGCCTCCAGTGCATCTGCTGTGCTATTCCATCCATTCATCTGCGCCGGTTCGGCTACCCAGGATAATTTTTCACTCTGAAATGCAATATTTACCGGATGGAATTCATGAGCAACAGCTACATAGTAAGCTGCTGCAACACTGTAGTATTCCGCTAAATAGCCATTGTCCAAACGAGATGCCCGCGTAGCAGCATGAACATATGCTTTGACTTTCGTTTCGGCATTCGGGTTATTCGTCTCTACTACCCAATGTCCGGTTGGATCAGTATAGTTAACAGGTGAATTTCGGGCGTATGCATACCGATCCCAGTCTTGGGGATTATAGGGATCCGGTATAATTATATCTGGCTGGATCCACCGGTTAAGATAAGGGTCATACCCCCTTCGGGGACGCTACGCGGCCACCGGGCCACGTAGTAATACAGCCCCATCTCCCCCTCCTGGCTCAACTGGCCCGTGTAGCGGTAGTCCGTGGACAGCTCCCTACTGACCCAACGCACCTCGTTGTTCAGGCTGCCTTCTGCTTTCGCCGTCAGGCTGGCCGATCCTGCGAAGCACCCTTGAAGCGCAGCGGAAAGGGCTAATGATCGCTCAACACCCACTCCAGCACGTCCTGCACCCCATCGCTGCGCCGCACAGCCACTTGCTGGCTGCCCAACCGGTAGTACTTGATCACCTCGGACC
>JAAZNU010000001.1 GCA_012798135.1 Veillonellaceae bacterium
AGGGACACGTCGCCATGGCGTGTCCCTTTTGTATTTCAGGCGGGATGCGGGTGCGAGTAAAAAATGGAAGGAGGGATCCTCATGGCTGTTGAGAAAACGCCCCAGGACTCCCGGATCGGCGTCGTCATCGCCAACGGCGTCAGCTCCACCGGCGCCACCGTGCTGAAAACCTTGCGGTTTTCCAGCGTCAAACCGGCGGCAACCGACCAGGACATGTACGATGTGGCCGTCAGCCTGTCGGGCCTGATGGCCAGCGCGCTCGTCAAGATCGTGCGGACCGACGAAGCCGTCCTGACCAGCGAGTAACGCCGGTAGGGCACCCAATCAAAATCTAAGCAAAGGAGGAGCGAACCATGACCAAAACTCTCCGGTTGCCGTTTAAGAACGCGGCGGCCAAAGACGTGAATATCCTGGTGAACAACCCGAAAGACGGGCTCACCAAGGCGGAAGCGGTCGCGACCCAGACCCTGATCATCGCCAAGAACATTTTCAATTCTACGGGCGGCGATCTGGTGGCGGCGGGCGACCCGGTCATCCTGATCTCGGATACGGCTGCGCTGGCCTAACCATGGACTGGGCGCAGCTCATCTCCCAGGTGGGATTCCCGATCGTAGTGGCGTTTTGGTTCTTGTACCGCCTCGATGATCGCCTTGGCGCGTTTGAGAAGACGGCGGTGGCGATCTGCCAGCGGCTGGAGGACCAGGCGAAACGCTGCAACGAGTGCCGGGACTGGCGGGCGCGAAACGGCCAGGACCGGTAAGTAGAAGCAGGGAGGTTGGGGGAGAGAATGGTTGCTGAAAAGTTCACCGGAATTCGTAACGGTTCACCAAATTCACGCAACTGTATCTCTGCCGTCAACCTCCCTTTCTCTTCCAGGCATGGCGTTGGGGATGCGAACGCTGCGACGCTTCGCTTAACCTCCGCTTATCGCATGCCCCAACACCATTTCCCGATAGATCAATCCACATCGAATATGAAAGAAGGAATGAACATGCTGTTGACGGATATTACGAAAATCATCCGGGTGTTGCTGGCGGCCTACCAGCCGCTGGCGTCGCAGGACGACCATGACATCATCCACCGGGTGGCGGCGATCTTGGCGATGGAGCCGGACGATGGCGACGGTGGCGGTGACGAACCGCTGGCGGAGGTCGCCTGGGACGGCACGCTCGACGGGGAAACCATCGAGCTAGCGGACGACGAAGAGGAATAAGCGTACAGATATTCAGACGTTGCGCGAGCTACTTGTTTTAGCTCGCGTTTTGTATTTTGATGAACAGATTTGGCGGGATTATTTTGCCAGTGCCAAGCTTCAATCGGAGGCCTGTCCGAAAAAAATGCTGGCTTTCCTCGGAATCTGTACCTGATAAAAATATAACTTCTGTGTATTTCAACAGGATCAGTTTTGCTCTATAATACAACCATGTTTTGAACAACGCTGGAACACTCAACAGGCATAGTCGTCACAACGGCTTATGCTACGTTTCCAGGAAGAAATACACAGGAACAAAATGGAGGGATTTAATGATGGAACAAGGCACTTTTCGAGTAAAAGCCGGTTTGGCGGAAATGCTCAAGGGCGGCGTAATTATGGATGTTGTTACGCCGGAACAGGCAATAATCGCCGAGGAAGCAGGCGCTTGCGCCGTTATGGCGTTAGAGCGCGTGCCGGCGGATATTCGCGCTGCCGGCGGCGTAGCTCGTATGGCCGACCCGACAATTGTCCGGAGAATTATGGAAGCCGTCAGTATTCCCGTTATGGCCAAGGCGAGAATCGGACACTTTGTGGAAGCGCAAATCTTAGAATCGCTGGGCGTTGATTACATCGACGAGAGCGAAGTCTTAACTCCGGCTGACGACAAATATCATATCAACAAACATGACTTCAAGGTTCCTTTTGTCTGCGGTGCCAGAAACTTGGGCGAAGCGTTGCGCCGGATTGGCGAAGGGGCGGCGATGATTCGCACGAAAGGCGAACCGGGCACAGGTAATGTCGTAGAAGCGGTGAAGCATATTCGCATGGTCATGAGTGAAATCCGGCAATTGCAGACGCTCGCCGAGGAAGAGGTCTTTACCTTTGCAAAAAACATCGGCGCTCCGTTGGATTTGGTCATGGAAACCCAAAAGCTCGGCAAGCTTCCGGTTGTCAATTTTGCCGCCGGCGGGATTGCTACGCCGGCCGATGCTGCACTGATGATGCAGCTTGGCTGCGATGGAATTTTTGTCGGATCAGGCATTTTCAAGTCGGGTGATCCGGGCAAGCGCGCCAAGGCCATTGTCGCCGCTACCACTTATTATAAGGACCCCAAAGTACTGGCTGAAGTGTCGCGCGATTTGGGGGAAGCGATGGTCGGCATCAATATTTCCGACATTCCAGCCAACGAACGCATGCAAGAACGCGGCTGGTAACACTTGCCGCAATACATTATCCGAAGTGGGGGCTTGCTATGAAAATCGGCGTATTAGCCTTGCAAGGAGCCTTTCGCGAACATTGTCAAATGCTTGGCCGCTGCGGAGTCGAGGCGGCAGAAATACGAAATGCGAATGAATTGGATGAAGTGGCGGGCCTAATCCTGCCCGGCGGCGAAAGTACTACGATCGGCAAGTTACTGGGTGATTGGGGAATAATGGATAAAATCAAGCAGCGCGCTGCACAGGGAATGGCAATCTACGGTACCTGCGCCGGCCTTATCTTGCTGGCAAAGACGATTCGTAACAGCGATCAACCTCGATTGGGACTAATGGATATCACGGTTCGGCGCAACGCCTTTGGCCGTCAGGTTGACAGCTTTGAAGCAGATGTAATGATACCTGAATTGGGCGCAGAACCATTTCCGGCCGTGTTTATCCGGGCGCCACTGATCGAAAAGGCGGAAACCAATGTAGAGGTTTTGGCCAGGGTTACGGATAGAATTGTTATGGCGCGTCAGGGCAAGTTCCTGGCAACGTCATTCCACCCCGAATTAACCGATGATACACGCGTTCACCAGTATTTCATCAATATGGCGCATGAATGATCGCCATCGCTATTGAGCGCTTGTGGAAAGGAGAAAACCATGAACAGCTTGCAACCCAGGATTTCCAATATCCAACAAATCTCGCCGCCGATTGAGGCGAACCTGCGGGACATCTGGCTGGCCGGCGGTTGCTTCTGGGGGCTCGAGGCCTATCTGGACCGCCTGCAAGGCGTGGCCTGGACGCAGGTCGGCTATGCCAATGGCGACACGGCCAACCCGACTTACGAGCAGGTGTGCCACGGCAATACCGGCCATGCCGAGACGGTTTTCGTCCGGTACGATCCGGCGCAGATTCCGCTGGCGACGCTGCTGACCTACTTTTTCAAAGTGGTCGACCCGACGACGCCGGACCGGCAGGGGCCGGACCGGGGCCGGCAATACCGTAGCGGCATCTATTACCGGGACGCGGCCGACGAGCCGGTGATCCGGGCGGTGATCGCCGACGAGCAGAAGAAGTATGGAGCGCGGATCGTCACGGAAGTGATGCCTCTGTACAACTATTATCCGGCCGAGGAATATCATCGGAAGTATTTGGACAAAAACCCCGGCGGCTACTGCCACATCGACCTCGACAGCCTGGATGGCGATTCTATGGCCAAATCGGCGACGTCCGCCGCAAAACCGCCCTATACCCTGCCCAATCATGAGGAACTCCGGGACCTGCTGACTCCCCTGCAATATCATGTCACGCAAGAGGCGGGGACGGAGCCACCGTTTGACAACGCATACAACCGGAACAAGGCGGCGGGGATCTACGTGGATGTCGTATCCGGCGAACCGCTGTTCAGCTCGCGCGACAAATACGATTCAGGCAGTGGTTGGCCCAGTTTCACGCGGCCGATCACGCCGGATGCGGTGACGACCCGGGCGGATCATCGGCTTTGGGAGGAACGGGTAGAGGTCCGCAGCCTCCATGCCCACAGCCATCTGGGGCATGTGTTCGAAGATGGTCCCCGGGACCGGGGCGGCCTTCGCTACTGCCTGAATAGCGCGGCGCTACGGTTCATCCCGCTAGAACAGATGGCCGGTGCGGGCTATGCGGAGTGGATTCCGCAGGTCAAGTGAATCAATGCGGGAACCGGGGGAGAAACGCCGGGACGATGTAAAAGTCGTCCCGGCTCTTTTTGTCATGGGTCTGATTTCATAGCCATTCCGGGCAACATCTGGGTGTGGTATGATATAATTTCTTCGAGGGGGCCTGGCAGCGTTGCCCGGCAAAAAGTTTTGGGCGGTTGTGTCTGAAACGCACTCGGCAAAGGAGCGACGAACGCATGAATAAAGGTCGGATGTTGCTGGTGGCGCTGATTTTCCTCATCGGCGGGTTCGGGGCCGAAAGTTTGGTCGGCGCGGCGGCGCCGGAACTGCAAATCGTCAGGGAACAAGTGGGCGACGGCAAACTATTTCTGCCGCAGTTGACGGGTTTGACCGACCTGGAAAGACAGGCGACGCTCAACGCGACTCTGCGGGAGGCGGTGCTGGCTTTCAACAATCCGTCGCCGGACAGCACACTGCAGGGCGATTTTACCGTCAGTTTTTACAACGGGGAGATTTTGGGGATCCATTTCCGGGGCAACAGCTATACCCGCGGCACGGTCCATCCCAACAAGATCGACCGGGGCATCCATCTGGACCTGACCACCGGGCAGATTTACGACCTGAAGAACCTGTTTCTGCCGGACACCGATTTCACCGCCGCGATCCGGCAGCAGTGCGACCGGAACCGCGAAGCTTACCGTCTGCGGATCGCCGGGCTCTGGGACGAGTGGCGGCATGAGGAGTTTGTCCGGTCCTGGCGAGGCGCCGACGCGGCCTTTTTGTTGTCGGCCGACGCGATGAGGGTATATTCGATCCCCCGTTACGCCACGGGGGCCATCAGCGGCTACTGGGTGCCGTATGCGGATTTGCGGGAGATCATCGACCAAAACGGCAGTCTGTGGCAGAAGCTTCAGGCGCAGCCGAACCGGCCCATTTCCGTGCGGCAGTGATGGGTGGGTCGACTGTCTGTAACGACGATTGCTCAATAAATAAAAGAGGTGAAGACAGATGAAAGTGTTGGCAATCAACGGGAGCGCCCGGCCGAACGGGAACACGGCCATCCTGATCCGGACCATTTTTGCCGAGCTGGAGAAACAGGGGATCGAGACAGAGCTGGTCCAACTGGCGGGAAGCCAGCTGCGGGGCTGCGCCGCCTGCTACGGTTGCTTTCGGACCAAGAACAACAAGTGCGTGATTTCAGAGGATATCCTGAACGAATGCGTGGCGAAGATGATGGCCGCCGACGGTATCATTCTGGCGTCGCCCACATATTTCGCCGACGTCTCGTCGGAGATGAAGGCGCTGATCGACCGGGCCGGACTGGTATCCAGCGCCAACGGCGGTCTGTTCAAGCACAAGGTGGCGGTGGCGGTTTCTGCGGTACGCCGGGGCGGCGCGATCCACGCTGTGGATACCATGAACCATTTCTTCCAGTACGGGCAGATGTTCATCGTCGGCTCCACCTACTGGAACATGGTGTACGGCCGGGAAATCGGCGAAGTGGAAAAGGATGCGGAAGGGTTGGCCAACATGCGGAATATTGGCGAGAATATGGCTTTTTTGCTGAAAAAACTCCATAACTCGTGATGCCTTAACAGGCGAAGGAGGAAAATACGGTGAAAAAAGTAGTGGCATTTATCGGCAGTCCGCGCAAAAACGGCAACACGGCAACTCTGGTGGCGGAAGTCGTCAAGGGCGCCGAGGCGGCGGGCGCGCAGGTGAAGGCCTTTCCGATCAACGAGATGAATATCCGGCCATGCCAGAGCTGCTTTAGTTGTCGGAAACAATATGGCTGCCCGATCGATGATGACATGAAGTCGGTGTATGAAGAGATCAAACAGGCCGATGCAGTAGTGATCGGTTCGCCGGTGTACATGCTGCAGGTGGCAGGTCAGGTAAAGATCTTGTTCGATCGCCTGTTCCCGCTGATGGATGCCGATTTCCGCCCGCGCTGCGGAATCAAGAAAACTGTGATGATCTATTCGCAGGGGCAGACCGGCGCGGATTCCTTCAAGGCATCCTTTGATCTGAACGCGTCCGTGTTGCAGGTCATGGGCCTGCAGGTGGCCGAAACCATCGTTTGCACGGGCGCCAACCGCCCGGATACCGCCGCCGGTGATGCCAAGCTGCTGCAGCGAGCATTCGAGGCCGGCCGGAAGCTGGCGGAATAAATACTCGAACTTGGTTACCTGCCGGGCCTGGACCCGGCTCTTTTTTTCCTGCGTCAACCATCGGACAGCAAATGGTTTGATAAAAAAAGTTGTGCGGACCGGGATAAAAGAAGGAATTTTAAAAATAATGACGAAAAACTAAAACTAGTTTGGGATACCGGATACAAATCCTTAAAAAGTATGGCGACCGTTTTATTGACGGAACAGGGGGAGAAAGCGTGCCCGAATTTTTGACGATTCCGCCGGAGTTGACCAGCACCAAACCCATTCGCGAGATTATCTATGAGTTTTTGCGCGAAGCGATTCTGGACGGCCATTTAAAGCCCGGCGAGCGTTTGATTGAGCGGGATTTGGCTGAAAAGTTCAAGGCCAGCCGGACGCCGATCCGGGAAGCGTTGCGCAAATTGGAAACGGAAGAATTTCTGGAGTATATCCCCCGGCGGGGCGATGTCGTGAAAGGCATCAATCTCGAAGATATCGAAGAAGTATATATATTGCGGGAAATGTTGGAGGCGCTGTCGATCCGTCACAGCGTGGCGAAGCTTACCGAGGGGGAGCTGGAGGAACTGCGCCGCGTGGTGGAAAAAACCCGGCTGGCCCAGCAGGAGGACCAGGTGGATGAAGTCATTCAGGGGTTGCGCGAATTTGACGCGATGCTTCTCAACGCCAGCAAAATGAAACGGGTCGAATCGTTTGTCAATTCGTTGCAGGAATCCCTGCGCAGTTATCGCAAACTGAACATTTCGAATCCCCAGCGGCGTGAACAGGCCGTTCGGGAGCACCAGGAAATTTTTGCGGCGATTGTCGCCCGCGACGCCGACCGGGCGGAAGGATTGGTCCGCCGACACATTCAAGCGGCTCGCGACGAGCTATTGAGCCGGTTGGAGCATAATCACAGCGTTCGTCAGGAATAACTGTCGTCCCATAGCGGGAACAGTTTTTATATAATTATTTTTGGGATACCGGATACCATTATTATAAGGAGCGGTTAATTCACAAAAAATTCATGGAGGGGAGAATTATGGGAACAGTTTCTTTGAAGGGCGTCATTGACATGCATGTCCATTCGGCGCCGGATATCCGGGAGCGGGCGTATACGGATTTCGAGCTGATGGAGGCCGGAATCAGAGTAGGAGCCCGAGCGATCGTCATCAAGTCGCATCACGGCACGACCATGAACCGGGCATTTTTGGTCAACGAGCACAACAAGATTGTCCATCAAGGCGACAATAACTTTACCATGTTTGGCAGCGTTACACTGAACAATGCCATTGGCGGCCTCAATCCCGTGGCGGTTGAAACCGGCTTGAAGATGGGCGCCAAAGTGGTTTGGCTGCCGACAACGCATGCGGCCAACCAGATTCGGAAAAACGGCAAGACCGGCGGGATTGAATGCCTGGATGGCGGGAAGGTTGTGGCGCCGCTGAAAGAAATTTTCCGTCTGATCAAGGAATACGACGCTGTTTTGGGAACCGGCCATTTGGCTCCGGAAGAAATATTTCCCGTCGTCGATCAGGCGAAATCCATGGGACTGGACAAAATCGTCGTCACCCATCCGGAATTCTGGGTGGTCGGAATGTCCCACGCGGACCAGGCCCGGATTGTCCGGGATTATGATGTGATTCTCGAACGATGCTACGCTCAGCCGATGGGCGGCGGCGTATATAAGAGCAATTTGGAAGATAATCTGGCGATTATTCGGGAAATCGGTTTTGAACATGTAATGGTCGACACCGATGGCGGGCAGGTGGAAAATCCGCTCTGGGAATTGGCGTTGGCCGAGTATATGCAATATTTGGCTGACCATGGCATCACCTCCGAACAGCTGACCATGATGACCCGGACGATTCCGGCCCGACTGCTGGGCTTGGAATAATCATTGCCATAATGTAAAGGAGGCGCGACATGATTAGTTTAATTGTTGTTTTGGCAATTGCGATTTCCATTGGTCTCGGTTACAGGACCAAAATCAATACCGGCTTTTTTGCCATGGCCTTTGCCTACATCATTGGCTGTTTCGTTCTGAACCTGAAACCGGCTGAAGTGATTCGCATGTGGCCGGTCAGCATCTTTTACGTGATCTTTGCGGTGTCCCTGTTTTACAACTTTGCCCTGGTCAACGGCACCCTAGAAAAACTAGCGGCGCATCTGCTGTATGGTTGCCGTAAATTCCCGCACATGCTGCCGCTGGCGATCTTTTTTGCCGCCACGCTGATTGCGGGCCTGGGAGCCGGATTTTTTACGGTTATGGCCTTCATGGCGCCGCTGTCTTTGATGCTTTGCGATAAAACCGGCATCAGTAAAATGACGGGGGCTATGGCGGTCAACTACGGAGCGCTGGCGGGCGCGAATTTTATGACCAGCCAGAGCGGCATCATTTTCCGTAGTTTGATTAAAGGAGCCGGTTACTCCGATGCCGCCGCCTTTGCCTACACGACCTCCATATTTGGCGCCACCATGGTGATTCCGCTGGTCGTCCTCTCCGCCTTGATCCTGTTTTCCCGGCGGCAGACCAGCACTGCCGACGTTCTGCACATTGAAAAACCTGCCGCCTTTGACCAGAAACAGCGGCTGACCTTGTATTTGATTGTCCTCATGATGGCGATTGTCTTGGCCGCTCCCGTTTTGCACTCGGTTCTGCCGGGCAATAAGACCATCGGTCTGCTGAACTCAAAAATGGACATTGGGTTGTTGGCCATTTTGTTTTCGGTGGTCGCGCTGTTGTTGAAGCTGGGCGACGAGAAAAAAGTGATCGCCAACGTTCCCTGGAGCACGCTGATCATGATCTGCGGCGTGGGAATGCTGATTTCGGTGGCGATCAAAGCCGGGACCATCAAAATTCTGGCCAGCTGGATTGGCGTTAATGTACCGAGTTTTCTGGTACCGATCGCGATGTGCATTGTCGGCGGGATCATGTCGTTCTTCAGCAGTACGCTGGGCGTCGTAACCCCGGCTCTATTCCCGATCGTTCCGTCGATTGTGAGTGCGACCGGAATCAATCCGATGCTGTTGTTCACCTGCATTGTCATCGGCGCACAGGCAACGGCGATTTCACCGTTTTCCTCCGGCGGCAGCATGTCGCTGGGAGCCTGCCCGGATGACGACGATCGCGCCCAACTTTTCCCGCAGTTGCTATTTCGTGCAGTTCCGCTTTGCCTGAGCAGTTCCGCCGTTATGAGCATCATCCTTGCGTTCATCATCGGCTAGCGTCGGTTGTTGGGCCGGATGCGGCAGCCGGAAAGGTTTGGGGACAGTCAGGGGATTTAATCGTGGGAGCGTGAAATTGGTGGAAAAAATAAAAATGGTTACTCCGTTGGTGGAGATGGACGGCGATGAAATGACCCGGATCATCTGGAAACTGGTCAAAGATATTTTGTTGAATCCCTATATTGAGTTGAAAACGGAGTACTATGATTTGGGACTGCCGAATCGGGACGCCACGGCGGATAAAGTCACCGAACAATCCGCCCATGCCATCAAAAAGTACGGGGTCGGGGTCAAGTGCGCAACGATTACGGCCAATGCGGACCGGGTCCAGGAATATGGTCTGCGGGAAGTCTGGAAGAGCCCGAATGCTACGATTCGCTCCATCCTGGATGGAACGGTTTTCCGGACGCCGATCATTGTGAATGGAATTGCGCCATTTGTAAAAACTTGGCGGCGGCCGATCACCATTGCCCGACATGCTTATGGGGACATCTACAAGAGCCAGGAATACCGAGTCCCGGGCAAAGGCAAGGCGGAATTGGTGTTTACGACGGCATTGGGCGAGGTGTCCCGGCAAACCATTCATGATTTCAGTGGACCTGGCGTCATCATGGGAATGCACAATCTGGACCAGTCCATTGAAGCGTTTGCGCGGGCCTGCTTCCGGTTCGCCCTGGAAGCAAAGCAGGATTTGTGGTTTTCGACCAAGGACACCATCTCAAAAACTTATGATCATACTTTCAAGGAGATTTTTCAGCGAGTTTACGACGATGAATACCGGCAGGCGTTTGAAGCGGCGAAGATCACTTATTTTTACACGTTGATCGATGATGTGGTCGCCCGGATTATCCGCTCGGAAGGGGGAATCATTTGGGCCTGCAAGAATTATGACGGCGACGTAATGTCGGATATGGTGGCAACGGCCTTTGGCAGTCTGGCCATGATGACTTCCGTGCTCCTGTCGCCCGACGGCCATTACGAGTACGAGGCCGCGCATGGAACGGTGCAGCGCCATTATTATCAGCATTTGCGCGGCGAGGAAACCTCGACGAATTCGGTGGCGACGATTTTTGCCTGGACCGGCGCCTTGAAGAAGCGGGGCGAGTTGGACGGCTTGAACGATTTGGTCGACTTTGCGCTGAAGTTGGAACAGGCGTGCGTTCAAACTATCGAAGCAGGAATTCTCACGAAAGATCTCGGGGAATTGTCGACGGCGCCGCAAAAACGCATCGTAAACACGGAAACTTTCATTCGGGAGATCGATCAGCACTTGGCGAGCTTGCTGTAAAGCGGGCGTGGTGCGCGATGCCCGGGAACGAGAGAGGGGCTGCCGGCGAATGCCGGCAGCCCCTCTGTGCAGATGTGGGATACAAATATCTTAGTAGAAGAAGAAAAAGTTGGCGGCAACCAGAGTGATCAGGGCGCCGGCCATCGGGATAGCGGTACGCTTGACGACGTCGAACGGCGAGACGCCGCCCATGCTGGAGGAAACCACGATGACCGCCGTGATCGGCGACATCGCCCGGGCGGCGCTGGCCGCGAAATGCATCGGCAGCAGCATCACGACGGCCGGGACCGACATTTTGGCGGCGACGGTCGGCGTCAGGGCGGCGAAGGCGAAGAACGGCGCGTTTCCGGAACCCATGATGACCGAGGAGACGGCGATGATCGAGATCATCAGCAGGATCATGCCGGCCGCGCCAAAGCCTGAACTTTGAGCCGAGTGAATGATGGTGTCGATGGTGCCGATGGTCACCAGGCCTTTGGCGAAAGTTTCGCCGGCGACGATCAGGGTGATGACATTGGCCATCTGCATGCCGAGGCCGTCAAAGAATACCTGGATGTCGCCCAGCACCTTCTTGGCGTCCCGCAGGCGGATGAATTCCACCAGCATGCCGATCGCCAGGCCGATGAACATGGCCTTGATGATGTCCATTTTGATCCAGGAGATCCAGAGGTCGCTGAACGACAGAATCAGGCAAAGGGGAATGACCGGCAGCACTGCGTAGAACATCGGCGGCAGTTTTTCGGGCTCCTTGCCGTCTCCCGCCGTCGGCGCGACGATTTCCGCCGCCTTTACAACGTGGCCGTCACGGGCATCCATCCACTTCTGGGTCAGGTAGTGCAACACCGCGACCACCGGGATGGTGACGGCAGCGATGGGAACCTGATATTTCACCCAGTACAAGACGGGATCGATGCCGGCTGTGTTGGCCGCGAGCAGGGTGCCGGTGTCGCTGGGGCTCCAGTCCAGGCAGAGGGTGGTGGCGATGACCGCCGTCGCCGCCAGCCGACTGACGCCGAGATTGATCAGGATCGGGAAGATCGTGACCATGAGCAGCATCGCCAGCCCGGAGGCGCTGTTGATGGCCAGGCCGAGGCACATGCCGAGAATCCAGGCGCCGGCCATGACGATGTAGGGGGCGCGCAACTTCAGCAGCGGCGAGATGGTCAGCTTGACCAGGGCTTTGCTGGCGCCGATGTGGTCCATGTAGCGGGCGAAGCCGGCGACTGCCATGATGTTGAGGCCCAGCCCGGCCGCCCGGGAGCTGAAGGTTTTTTTGATGAACTCAAAGGCGTCGAAGAGGACCAGGCCGGTGCTTTGCTTGGCCGGCAGGATCTGGCCCAGCCCCAGGAATACCGCGGCGAACATGAGGAACATGCCGGCGATGAACAATACCGGCTGGGGCTTGAATTTCTTGACGATCAGGTAGCCGGCCCAGAAGGTGACGAGGATGGATAGTACGATGCCCAAAATTTGCACCACCTTATTTTATTTTCTATACTAGGACTTATCGAATGATTGCTTGGGATTGAATTTGCCGAATCCACTTATGCGGGGTGCCCAAACAGCCGGGTCGCGCATTTGTCGCCGGATTCCGTTGCGGTTTGCAGCGGCTTCGTCCCGGTCGCCCCGAAAGCTTCCTCCGGCCGCTCGGGGCTAAAATCAACCTCCGTGTTGATTTTTCCGGAACTCATTGCCGCTTCCCCGACGGAATTCACGGCTCAAATGAGACGTTCCCCTTACTGTTTGGGCACCCCTCCCACAAACGGCTGGATCAGGTCCGGGGCTTGGGATCTGCGGAGGTCAGACTGGCTGCCAGCCGAGAACCTCGGTGATGCCGAGCCCCGGCGCGTCCGACAGGATCAGCTGGTTTTTGTCGAAACCCACCCCGCCCACGACCGGGTCTTCGGCGAGCAGCACCGCCGCGTCGAGGTCGGCACGGGTGACGATGCGCTTGCCGGCGGCGAGGCTGGCGGCGGCCGTGATGCCGACCTTGCTTTCCAGCATGCAGCCCATCATGCACTGGACCCCCATGGTTTCGGCGAAATGGGCGATCTTTACGGCGTTGTGCAAACCGCCGGCCTTCATCAGCTTGATGTTGACGAGGTCGCAGGCCCGCATCGACAGCAGCCGGAACGCCTCGTAGGGGCCGAAGGCCGATTCGTCGGCCATGATGTCGGTTTCCACGTGATCGGTCACGTATTTCAGCCCGTCGAAATCGTGCGCCTTCACCGGTTGTTCGATCAACTCGATGTCGAGACCGTCCGCCTCGAAGCGGCGGATTGTCCGGACCGCCTCCTTGGCGTTCCAGCCCTGGTTGGCGTCGAGCCGGATTTTGACTGCCGGGCCGACGGCGTCGCGGATGGCCTGCACTCGCCGGATATCCAGCGCCGGATCGTTGCCGACCTTCAGTTTCAGGGCGGTGTAGCCTTCGACCACGGCTTCCAGCGAGTCGCGCACCATTTCCGCCGGCTCGTTCAGGCTGATCGTCAGGTCGGTCTCCATGCTCCGGCAGTAGCCGCCGAACAGTTTGTAGAGCGGCAGGCCGTAGCGTTTGCCGAACAGGTCATACACGGCGATATCCAAGGCGGCCTTGGCGGAGCAGTTGTGCAGCATGCCGCTGTCCAGCGCTGTCATGACGCCTTCCAGATTGTCGACTTCCATGCCGACGATCTTGGGTGCGAGCGTGTCCCGGATCGCGGCGATGATGGAGTCCTGGCTGTCGCCGGTGATCACGGCGGTCGGCGGCGCGTTGCCGAAGCCGACTTCGCCGGAGTCGGCCGTTACCTTGACGATGATGTCCTCCGCCGAATGGACCGTGCGCAGGGCCGTTTTGAAAGGTTTTTTGAGCGGGATGCTGACTTTGCCGATCTGGATCGACTGGATCTTCATGCCGGTCCCACCCTTCTTACTCGTTGTGCTCGATGATGGATTCAATGAAGCAGGTCACGGTTTCCATGTCGGAAATCCTGATGCTTTCCAGTTTGGAATGCACGTCGGTCATGCCGATCGCCAGATCGACGGCGGTGATGCCGTGGCCGTTGAACACATTGCAGTCGCTGCCGCCGCCGGTAGATTGCAGCGAGGGTTCGAGGCCCAGCCGCCGCATCGCCTCGACGCACTGTTTCACAGCGGGGGTGTCGGGCGTGAGCTGGAACGCCGCGTAGCTACGGTCGATCGTTACCTCGACGCCGGCGCCGTATTCGCGGGCAGCCTGTTCGAAGCATTCCTTCATGTGGCCACTCTGCTTGTCGAGTTTTTCGTTGAGCAGGCTGCGGGCCTCGGCGACCACCTCCGTCTGCTCGGCCACGATGTTGGTAGCAATGCCGCCGCTGATGGTGCCGAGGTTGGCAGTGGTGTCCGCATCGATCCGCAGCAGGTTCATCTTGTCGATGGCGCGGGCCGCCACCTGGATGGCGCTGATACCTTTTTCGGGCGCCAGGCCGGCGTGGGCGGAACGGCCGTGGACGACAGCCTTGACGACGTCTTTCGCCGGGCCCTGCACGACGATTTTGCCGATGGCGCCGCTCGAATCGAAGATGAAGGCGCGTTTGGCCTTGATTTTGCTGTAATCCATCCCTTTGGAGCCGAACATGCCGACTTCCTCGCAGATGGTGAACACGACCTGCAGCAGACCGTGTTCCACTTTCCGTTCCCGAATCCGGCGGATGGCTTCGATGATGGCGGCGATCCCGGCTTTGTCGTCGCCGCTGAGAATGGTCGTGCCGTCGGAGCGGATGACGTCGCCGTCGATGATCGGCCGAATGCCTTCGCAGGGGAGGACCGTGTCCATGTGACAGCAGAACATCAGCGGTTCCGCCGCCTTGGTTCCCGGCAGGGTGGCGATGAGGTTGCCGATGTCGCCGCCCACTTTCTCGCCGGCGTTGTCGAATTCAACCGAAAAGCCGAGCGTTTCCAGTTCCTTCTTCAGGTAGGCGGCAAAATTACTTTCCTTGCGGGAGGGACTGGCGATTTTGGCCATCTCGACAAACTGGTTCACGAGGCGTTGTGTTGCTAAACTCTTGTTCATACAGTGCACTTCCTTTGCATTTTTTTGCGAGAAACAGAAAAAACCAGCGCGACAAAACCTTCGGCGAAGGCCAGCCGGCTGGATTTCACTTACGTCCATACCGGGAGTTCCGGTATGCGGGTAAACGAAGCAGCGCGTGATGAAGTTTTAAGCTTTCTGAGTTTCCCGGGCATTTGTCTTCCAGGGGTGGAAACGAGGAAGCTTGTTCATGTTTTCCGTATTAATAGATTAGACATTATCAGAGAAATTCCTCTTTTTAACACGATCGTCTTTGGCGATCACTCGGTCGGATCGACGGGTTGGCCGTTGCGAAGACGGCCATATTTTTTCTGGGCGTCCTTGAACGCCACCAGGAGAGCCTTTTGCGACGAGCCAAAGTAGCGATTCTCCAGCAATTCCCGGATGGTTTCCGCGTCGTCGAGCAAAGAGCGGCCGGTGAACAGGCTGGCGACAAAGTCGTTGGTCACGCTGATGGTGGCGGAAACGCCGCAGGCCAAAATTTTGCCGTTGTCCCTCTCCACCACGAAGCCGACAAAAAACTGACCGTAATGATGCGTGATGGGGTTGGATTGCTGGGTTTTGGCGTTGCCGACAATATAAATCGCGTTGTCCGGAAAGATCATCATGGAGGTTCCCCCCGCTTGTTGCCTGAGCGCATATTTTCGACGCTTGATGTATTTCTCTGCGCAACGGCAAAATCCTTTACAAAACTGATTTTTTAGTGCAATTTTGTCAGATATTTACACAGTATCCCTTTTGGGCAGTGTATGGTACAATAATCCGAAAATCAACGCTCCGGGTGCTTTATAGCGATGCGAAGGAGGAATCCCAATGCGGATCGACCAACAAACCGAATTTGACCAGGCAGACCTGTCCTTTGATGAAATCGACCGCGGGTTTACGGCCCGGGAAGCGATCGCCGAAGCCAAGCGCTGTCTGAATTGCGCCAAGCCGATGTGCCGGACCGGTTGCCCGATTGAAAACGAGATCCCCCTGTTTGTCGCCGCCCTGGCGAAGGGAAATATCGGCGAAGCCGGCCAGATCATCGCCCGCCGCAGTAACTTGCCGGCGGTGTGCAGCCGGGTCTGCCCGCATGAGCGACAATGCGAGGCCGCCTGCATTTTGACGAAAAAGGACTGCGGCATCCGGATCGGCAAGCTCGAGCGGTTTGTCGCCGACTTCGATGCGGAAATGGACATTACGGTGGCGAAAGCCGCGCCCGCCGTCAAAGGCAAGGTGGCTGTGATCGGCTCCGGTCCGGCCGGACTGACGGTAGCGGGTGATCTCGCCAAGCAGGGCTTTGCGGTTACGGTGTTCGAAGCGCAGACGGAGCCGGGCGGCGTGCTGTTATACGGAATTCCGGAATTTCGGCTCGGCAAGGAAGTGGTCAAGCGCGAGATCCGCAGCATCGAGCGCCTGGGGGTCGCTTTCCGGACCAATGTTCTGGTTGGGCCGGACATTACGGTGGACGAGTTGTTCGCACAGGGCTATGACGCTGTCTTTATCGGCACCGGCACGGCGTTGTCCAAAACTCTCGATATCCCGGGCAAGGAGCTGCCCGGCGTCATCATGGCCACCTATTTCCTGAGCATGGTCCGACTGGTTCATGCCGGCAACCTGGATGCCGCGGAGATTCCGGTGAACCGGGGCGACCAGGTGCTGGTCATCGGCGCCGGCAACGTGGCGATCGATGCGGCCCGGACGGCCTTGCGCATCGGTGCCGGCCAGGTTTCGGTGGTGTACCGGCGGGGCGTGGAGGCGATGACCGCCCTGAAATCGGAATATGAGCAGGCAGTGGCGGAAGGGGTCCGGTTTGAGTGGCTGTGTTCGCCGACCGACTTTAACGGCGAAGAACGGGTGGAGGAGCTGCTTTGCGAGATCATGACCGTCGACGGAGACGGGAAGATTACATCAACCGGACAGATGAAACGATTGCCGGCCAATAAAGTAATCATCGCAATCGGTCAGCGACCCGCCGCCCGGATCGTTTCGACCACCACCGGCATCGATGTGGACTGCAACGGCTATGTGATCACCAAGGAACGGCCGTATGGCATGACGACCCGCCGCGGGGTGTTCGCCGGCGGCGATGTGGTGCACCAGCCGGCTACGGTGGTGCTGGCCATGAAAGAAGCCAAAAAAGTGGCGGCTGGTATTGCCGCCTATGTCGAAGCGAAAAAACTGATGGAAGAATGCGGGCTGTCGAGCAAGGAATGATGGAACGCCGCGAGGGGGAGGAATCGATCGGTGATTCCTCCCCCTCGCGGCGTTTTGGCCGACTTTCGGTTTGTCAGCATATGGTACAGATATGTCCGGCTTTGGCCCAGGCAGGTGTTTGCGTTTCAATCTGGACGGTGGCATAACGGACGCCCAAGTCACCGTGAATGTGTGAACTGGCCAGTTGCAGCACCGCCTGGCTGTCGGCCCGCTCGTCGACCAGCAGGTGGCAGGAGAGTGAATGGATGCCTGAGGTGATCGTCCAGATCCGCAAATCGTGGACATTGAGGACCCCGTCGATCTGTTCCAGTTGTGCCTGCACCTGCCGGGCGTTGATGGTCGCCGGCGTTCCCTCCATCAGGATATGAACGGCCTGTCGGATGACTCCCCAGGCTCCTTTCAGGATCAACACCGCGACGAAAACGCTGATCAGCGGATCGGCCAGGTACCAGTTCCAGAAATACATGAGCAGGCCGGCGGCGATCGCTCCGACCGAGCCCAGCGCGTCGCCGAGGACGTGCAGATAGGCGCTGCGCATGTTGATGTTGGATTTGACGTCGCCTTGATGCAACAGGGCCCAGGCGCTCAACAGGTTGGCGAGCAGGCCGATCACCGCGATCACCATCATTTGAAGGCTGCTCACGGGCTCCGGCGACAGGAAGCGATGATAGGCTTCGTAGAGAATCAGGCCGGCGATGACAAACAGGGTGACGCCGTTGAGCAAGGCGGCCAGGATCTCCACCCGCGAATAACCGTAATGTTTGTCGGCGGTCGGCGGTTTGGCGGCGAGCCACATCGCCAGCAGACTGAAGACCAGCGAACTCACGTCGCTCAGCATGTGCCCGGCATCCGACAGCAGGGCCAGACTGTTCGTGGCCAGCCCGCCGAAGAACTCCAGCAGCAGGATGAGTGCGGTGATCCCGATGGCGATGCGCAGACCTTTTTTATTGTCCGGGACTTTGTGGTGACTCATCACCCCACCCCCTAAAACGCTTCCGCGTTGATTTTTTTGAGGATGGCCAGGAATTGTTCGCTCTCTTCCGGCGACAGCGCCGACAGGACTTGTTCGGTCAGGTCCGTGTGATAGCGGTGGTGGTCGGCAAACGCACGCTTCCCTTTTTCAGTCAGGGTGATCAGGTGAACCCGGCGGTCCTCCTTGACCGGCTGGCGTTCGGCGTATTCGTTCTTTTCCAGACGGTCCACGGTGACCGTGGTGGTGCCGGTGGTCACGCCGAGCTTTTGGGCCAGACTTTTCATATTCATCGGACCATGCTTGCCCAGGATCTCGATCGCGTGGGCCTCGGACACCGACAGGTCGCTGGACCGGATGACGGAATTCTCCCAGGACGAAAAATCGTTGAAGAACGTGAACAATTCGGCGGTCATTTCATCTGTGGCACTCATTGCGTTCATCCTTTTCGTTTAAAATTTCAAATGATTTGATTTTAAGATTGTTTGATATTCTAAATAGATTTTAATGCAGGGCCGGGGGATCTGTCAATGACTTTTTCGTGAGCCGCCGGCGACTTGTACCCCGGGAAACCCGGGTCTATAATTAGAAACGAGTCTGAGTGAAGGGGTGAGATATTATGTTGCGCATCTGTTGTTCCGCCGCTGGTTATGACGGCGTGACATAGTATTTGAATGAAAGAAGGAATCACTGATGAAATTGGACCCCGACAAGATTTATCCCCGCGAGCAGGATCATAGCACCTGCTATCTGAAGAGCATCATTGCGAATCCCAACGTCAGCGTTGGCGATTTTACGTTTTACCATGATTTTGCTGATCCCCGGGAGTTTGAACGCAAAAACATCCTCTATCAGTATCCGATCAATCACGACCGGCTGATGATCGGCAAGTATTGTTCCATCGCCTGCGGGGCGAAGTTCCTGTTCAATTCCGCCAACCATACGTTGACGTCCCTGTCGACCTATCCCTTTCCGTTGTTTGCGGAATGGGACGAAACGATGCGGGTGACCGAGGCCTGGGACAACAAAGGGGACATTGTGGTCGGCAACGATGTTTGGATCGGGTATGAGGCCGTGATCCTGGCCGGCGTTCGCATCGGCGACGGCGCGGTGATCGGCACCCGGTCGGTGGTCACCCGGGATGTGCCGCCTTACGCCATTGTCGGTGGCGCGCCGGCCCGGCTGATCCGGAAACGGTTCGATGAAGCCACGATCAGCGCCTTGCTGGATATCCGGTGGTGGGACTGGGACCCGCACAAGGTGAGCGAACACCTGTCGGCTATCCGGAGCGGGAAGGTCGATGAACTGCAGGCGGCCAATACAAAAGACGAACCCTAATACACAGGGGGTGGGCATGGTCACATGCCCGCCCCTGCATATTATGGTGTTCCTGATCGTTGCCAGCAGGCGCTGATTTTGGTATATTGGTTTCGGAAAAAAGAAAGAATTTTAAGATAACTTAAAACGGTCGCTTATAGATGCGGGCGAAAATGAAGTCTATCTTGGACGAAAGAATAGCCGTCCCGGTGCACGCGGCCATGGTGGAAGAGTCTGAAAAAATTGAGGAAGAGCGGATCGGCGTGGGAACGCACGAACGTTATCACGAAATGCTGAAGGAATTCCGGCGCGGATATCTTTCGACTGAGTGAGCCGATTCCGGCAAGGGGAGGAAACAAGATGCGACGACAGGATTTGGCTCTATCGGCGGAAGAAACGTTGGCGATTGTAGACCAGGTCCAGTTTGCGGTGCTGTCCCTGGTGGACGCGGCGGGACGGCCGTATGGCGTTCCCCTGGACTATGTGCGCCGCGGTCCGGTGTTGTACTTTCACGGAGCCCGGGAGGGACGCAAGGTGAGCGCCATGCAAAAGAATCCCCGGGGCTGTGCGGTCATCATCGGCGATAACGAAATCATTCCCGAAAAGCTGGGTCGGCATTACAAAACGGTGATTGTCGAAGGTGCGATCGAACTGATCGACGACCCGGACGCGAAGCGACAGGTGATGACCTGGGTGGTGGAGCGCAAAAGTCCCGACTATATGGGACGCGGCCAAAGAGTGATCGAGAAGATGCTGGACCGGGTCCTGGTCTATAAAATGAGCATGGAGACCGTGAGCGGGAAGCACGGTCTTTGAGATGGCTACCGGCGGGCGCGGGCCCGCCGGTTTTTATTTCAGCCCAGGTGCAGGCGGATGATTCGGCTGGGCCGGCCCGAGCCGCCCATGACCCGCTTGCCGATGATCTTGCTGTAGCCGTGGGCGGCGAATTTTTCGATGATCCGGTTCATGGTCCGGATCGTGACCCCGAACAACGGCGCCAGTTCGTTGATGGTAAACTCGTTCTTGCCATGTTGGGCGGCAATGCAGTGCAGCTTAAAGACAGTATTGATGCTGACGCCGACTTTTTCCGAGATGCGCAGAAATTTTTCGTCGACGCTGGGGGTTGGCGGGTCCGCTGTTGGGGCGACGTTGGCCAGCGGGCCGATGATTTTTTTGCCGTTGTAGACGATGAAGGCCAGGTTGCCGCCTTTTTTGCCGGCATGGAGCATGCCGCGGGTGGCGCCGCACTTGGCCTCGTTGGCGGTTTTCCCGTAGCCGATGCCAATGCTGATGGTGCTGGCAGTATTCGTTTGCACGGCGTGTAGCAGGTCGATGCCTTTCAGATGATTGGTTTCATTTTCCAGCAACTGCACGGTGGTAAACAGCAGATAGTTTCTGTCGCCGCTTTCGATGACCGCCGCCTGGATCCGTTGGGCGAACAGGTAGATTTGCTCCGACACTTTCGTACGGTTCAGGGCGGCCTGATAATCGTCGTCGGCCAACAGGGACAGTTCGTTGGTGGGATCGATCTGGATGCAGATGGCCGCCAGCTGGCTTTGCTGGCTCACTTTGACCAGATATTTCAGCTGCAGCTTGTACAGGGTTTCCCGGATGATGTTGGCGGTCGGTACCAGCAGCAGGCAAGGGATGGAACACGCGCACAATTCGTCGTACGCGCCCTGCAAGGCGGTGATGCAACACGAAACATGATTTTCACGGTAATTCCGCTTGTGAAAATCGCAGATGCGGGCCTGGTAACCGGCGGTCGGCTGGTTCTCTTCCGCAATGTAGATTTTCCGCTGGTCGACGGGTACGCCGATTTCCGTGTACACTTCATGGAGCAGGTCCTGATCGTAGGTATCGACGCTGATGTTGCAGATATCATAGTCGGTCCAGAGCTTGGCGTACAGTAACACCCGCATCAGGGAACCGCCGCTGCGAGGCACATACTCCCAAGGCACCGACGGTTTGATAAATTTGCCGGCCAAGTTGTACGGCGTCTTGCCGGTGAACAGCAGGGTATCCACCTCGAGCTGGTGATATTTCAGGATGTCGGGAGTTTCCGAGTAGATGGAATAAATATATTCCACCGGCTCAATCTGTGGGAAGTCCTTCTGGATGATTTGTCGGGTTTTGGCCACAATTTTGGACGGGCCGATAATTCCAACTTTCATTGCCGTACTCCTTTTTTTTTTATGAAAGATCAATAAGTGTCAGGCCTGCCGGCTTGGCATTCGGGACAATTTCGGGACAATATTAGGGCGCAGCCTTTATTCGTATAATAACATTAATCGGACAATTCGCAAAGTATTAATTCGACCCCCAGGCGAATCTCAGCAAAGTTGAAGGAGGAACGGCGAATGGAACAGTTGCTGAAGAGCATCGAGGCCAAACACGACAAAATGGTCAAATTCCTGGAGACGTTGGTCAACATTGATTCGGGCAATGACTGCCCGGAGGGCGTCGCGAAGGTTGCTCGCATTGTTGGCGACAAGCTGCGGGAAATGCAGTTCAATGTGGAATATCTGGAGTATCCGGGCGTTTGTACCCATTTGCTGGCGCATAAGAAAGGGACCGGCGATAAAGAGGTCATGATTATCGGCCACATGGACACTTTGTTCCCGATGGGGACGGCAGCGACCCGCCCGTTCACCATCAGGGACGACAAGGCTTACGGACCGGGCGTTCTGGACATGAAGGGCGGCATTACGATCGCGTTGTTTGCGCTGGAAGCCTTGTATGAATCCGGCTGGAACGACAAGAATGTCACCATCCTGTTTGCCGGCGATGAGGAGTTTGCCCATCCCAAGACCAACGCGCCGGAGCTGTTCGAAAAACACGCCCGCGGCAAGGACGCGGTGTTCAACATGGAAACCGCCAGCGCCGGCCGGGCGGTTCTGGTCGGCCGCAAAGGGAACATCCATCCGGAATTGATCGTTAAAGGGATATCCGCCCATGCCGGCGCGGATCTGGATAAAGGGGCCAGCGCCATCGTGGAATTGGCGCACAAGATTATCGCTGTCAACAATTTGACGGATTTCAGCCGAGGCCTCACTTTTAACTGCGGCGTTATCAAAGGCGGTACTGTGGCCAACGCGGTGGCCGACTACGCCAGCGTCGTCATTGACATGCGCTATCTGACGGTAGCCGACGGCGAGTACGGGATCGAGAGTCTGCGCAAAATCGCCGCCCAAAGCGTGATTCCCGGCACGACCACGGAAGTGGCAAACCTGCGGGAACGGTTCACGCCGATGGAAGTGACGGCAGGAAACCTGAAACTCTATGAAATCGTGAAGGAACAAGGCAGGAAACTGGGGCTGGACATCGAGAAGAAAGTAGGCGGCGGCGCCTCCGACGCCGGCTGGACGGTCCGGGCCGGCGCACCGTCGATCTGCTCGATGGGCGCTTTGGGAGCGCTCAATCACAGCGAGCGCGAATACATCGTTCTGGCGGGACTCGTCGAACGGGCGAAGCTGCTGGCCTTGTCCGTGGACGCGGTCTGAACCGGACAAATTGAATCAGGGTAAGAAGGAAGGGAAGCCAATGGAAAACAGTAACATCCTGGGGCGGACTTTGCCGGAATGGATCCGGGATTATCCGCTACTGGCGGAACTCGTTGCTTTGCGCGAGGTTTGGTGGGAGAATCCCGCCTGTGTGGACACGACGGCTTCCCTGCCGCTGTCGTTGGGACTGGCGAATGTCGAGGATGCGGAGCGTCGGTTGCAGCGGTTTGCACCTTACATCGCCAAGGCGTTCCCGGAAACACAGGGAACGGCGGGAATCATCGAGTCGCCCCTGGTGGCGGTTTCACGCATGCAGGCGGCGCTGGAGGCGCGGAGCGGCCGAAAAATCGCCGGGAGTCTCTATGCGAAATATGACAGCCATCTACCGATCGCCGGTTCGATCAAGGCCCGGGGCGGCGTCTACGAAGTGCTGAAAGTGGCGGAACAACTGGCCATCAAGCAGGGGATGCTGACGGAGAACGACGATTACGCGATCATCGACAGCGAGCCGTTCCGGCAACTGTATTCCCGTTACTCGATCGCCGTCGGCTCGACGGGCAATCTGGGTCTGAGCATCGGCATCATGAGCGCAAAACTGGGCTTTCGAGTGACGGTGCACATGTCGGCGGACGCCAAAGCCTGGAAAAAGGAGCTGCTGCGCTCCAAAGGCGTGCGCGTCGTCGAATACGCGGCGGATTTTTCACAGGCGGTGGCCGCCGGCCGACAGCAGTCGCAGCAAGAGCCGAACAGTCATTTTATCGACGACGAGAATTCGTCGGATTTATTCCTGGGCTATGCGGTGGCGGCCCTGCGCCTGCAACGGCAGCTGGCTGAGCAACAAATCGCCGTCGACGCCAGCCATCCCTTGTATGTGTATCTGCCCTGCGGCGTCGGCGGTTCGCCCGGCGGCATCACCTTCGGCCTGAAACTGCTGTTCGGAAAACATGTTCACTGCTACTTCGCCGAGCCGACGCACGCGCCGGCGATGCTGCTGGGGCTTATGACCGGCTTGCACGACGCGGTGTCGGTCCAGGATTTCGGCATCGACAACATTACGGCGGCGGATGGGTTGGCGGTCGGCCGGCCATCCGGCTTTGTCGGCAAGAACGTGGGGCAGCTCATTAGCGGAGTGTACACGGTGGAGGATGATGAGATGTATCGGCTGCTCAGTCTGCTGGCCGATACCGAGAACGTTTTCCTGGAACCGTCCGCCTTGGCCGGATTTGCCGGACCGGCCCGCCTGCCGCAGGCGCCGGCGGGGGCTACGCAGATTGCCTGGACGACCGGCGGCAGTATGGTGCCGTCGTCGATCATGGACGAATTTTATGCCAAAGGGCGCGCATTGCGGGAAAAATCCGACAAATAATTTGGGACGACTTATGGACAATATATTGTCGCGAACAATATTACTATAATATAGCAAAAGAATTCTTTTTTGAGGGCGTTTGTGTGGATGGAAAAAACACGCAACGCACATAGAGGGGGGAATGAAATGGAAATCAAGAAAATTGTGTTGCGTAAAATGAAAATGGAATTCAAGGTTCCGTTTGAAGTCAGTTTCGCCCGAATGACCGACAAACATTTCATCGCCGTGGAGGTTCATTCGCGGGATCATGTCGGCTACGGCGACTGCTCGGCTTTCGAGCATCCCTACTATAACGAGGAGACCACGACGACTGCCTGGCACATCATGCAGGATTTTCTGATCCCTTTGCTGTTCAAACAGGAAGGAATCGCCCGGCCGGAAGAAGTCCACAGTCTGTTCGCCCATATCCGGCGAAACAACATGGCGAAAGCGGCACTCGACTGCGCAATCTGGGACCTGTACGCGAAAGAGCAGGGCATTTCGGTGGCCAAGGCGCTTGGTGGCACGAAGGACAAGATTGAGACCGGGGTCAGCATCGGCATTCAGGGCAGCCCCGACGATCTGGTGCGGGTCGTGGCCAAACACCGGGAGGAAGGTTATCGCCGGGTCAAGGTCAAGATCAAACCGGGCAAGGATATCGAATACCTGCGGGCAATCCGCCGGGAGTTCGGCGACGTCATGCTGATGGCCGACGCCAATTCCGCATATACATTGAAGGATATCGACCTGTTCAAGGCGATGGATGACTTGGACCTGATCATGATCGAGCAGCCGCTGTCGAACGACGATATCGTCGACCACGCCAAACTGCAGGCCGTCCTGAAAACCCGAATCTGCCTGGACGAAAGCATTCATTCCGTTGACGACGCCCGCCATGCGATCGAGCTGGGCAGCGCCCGGACGATCAATATCAAGGTGGCCCGGGTCGGCGGCCTGACGGCGGCCCGCAACATCCACAACCTGTGCCAGGAACACGGGATTCCGGTCTGGTGCGGCGGCATGCTCGATACCGGCATCGCCCGCGCCCACAACATTGCCGTATCATCCCTGCCGAACTATAAGTTCCCCGGCGACGTGCCGGCTTCGGACCGTTACTGGAAGGTCGACCTGACGACGCCGGCGGTGGTCATCGACAAGGAAGCGATGATCCGGGTGCCGGAAACGCCGGGGATCGGTTTCGAGCCCATTCCGGAGCTGCTGGAGAAATACACCTACGAGAAGAAAGAGTTCCTGCGTTAAGCCTTGCCGGATACAATCAAGAGGAGGCGCCGTATTTCATGATCATCGACCGGATCGATATACTGCATCTGAAAAATCCGTTCCTGCATCCGTTTGAAACCAGCTTCACCCGTTTCGTCGAACGGGATGTGCTCATCATCAAGGTGTTTTCGGAAGGCCTGGTCGGCTACGGCGAGTGCAAGGCCTTTTACGGGCCGCTGTACAACCCTGAGGACAACGGCACCTGCTTCCACATCATCAAAAACATCATCGCGCCGGTGATCCTGCACCAGGAAATTCGGGACCCAGCCGATTACATGAAAAAGATATCCTTCATCCGCGGCAACCGTCTGGCCATTGCCGCCGTGGAGAACGCGCTGTGGGAGATCCACGCGCAGCGGGAAGGAAAATCGCTGAAAACCCTGCTCGGCGGGACGCAGAATGAAGTCAAGGTGGGTGTCAGCCTCGGCATCGAACCGACGGTGACGGCGTTGCTGGGAAAAATCGAAAAATATCTGGCAGAAGGCTATCACCGGACCAAGATCAAGATCAAGCCGGGCTGGGACATCGAAGTGCTTCGGGAGATCCGCCGCCACTACCCGGATATCACGCTGACCGTGGACGCCAATTCGGACTACACTTTGGCTGACATTGACCTGTTCCGGGCCATGGACGAGTTCAACCTCCAGTACATCGAACAGCCGCTGGCCGAGGACGACATCATCGACCACGCCGTGTTGCAGAAGGCGATCAAGACGCCGATCTGCCTCGACGAAAGCATTGTTTCCTATGATATGGCGCGCCACGCCATCGAACTGGGCAGCTGTAAGGTCATCAACATCAAATCCAGCCGCTGCGGCGGTCTGTGCGAATCCGTCCGGATCCACGACCTCTGCATGCAGCACAATATTCCGATCTGGGTTGGCGGCATGACCGAAACCGGCATCGGTCGCGTGCAGAATATCTCGTTCGCCAGCCTGCCCAATTTCACGCAGCTCGCTCATGACATCGCCGCCAGCAACCGTTATTTCAAAGACGACATCACCATTCCGCACGTGAATATCACCGAACGCTGCACGCTGATCGTGCCCGACGAGACCAACGGCGTGAAGTACGAAGTCGATGAACAAGCGATGGAGCGGATGCTGGTCGGCCGGGAAGTCATCAAATAAGCTATCTCGAATTTTGTGCATAAATTCCCCGCTAGCCGGCAGGCGGCGGGGAAAAGTGCCGATTTTATTTTCGAAAATCGAAAATAGTGCAGAGCCGACGTGGCGGCGGGATCCCAAATTATGTTGAAGCGAAAGGATGGATTCCATGAACCGGACCGAGCAAAAACAGCGAGCCTTTCAATTTATCGACAGCCACCGGGACGAAATGGTGGCGCTTTGGCAGGAAGTAGTTAACCTGGAGAGCGGCCCGCACGAAAAAGCCGGCATCGACGCCGTGGCCGGGCGGTTTCGGCAGGTGTTGGCGAAAGCCGGCGCGGCGACCCGCACCGTTGACTTCGATCAGGCGGGCAACATGTTGATCGCCGAATTGGGTGAACCAGCCGCCAAACCAGGCATCCTCTTTCTGGGTCACATGGATACGGCCATCGCCGCCGGCGCTATCGCCCGGCAGCCCTTTACTATCCGGGACGGCAAAGCGTACGGTCCCGGCGTCCTCGACATGAAGGGGGGCATCGTGGCGTTCCTGTACGCGATCCAAGCCTTGCAGGCGGCCGGCTACAACGCGCGGCCGATCAAGGTAGTGCTGGCCGGCGACGAAGAAGTGCTGCACGCCCGGTCCAATGCGCCGGAGGTATTCATGGCCGAGGCCAGGGGCTGCGCGGCGGCATTCAATACGGAAACCGGGTTTGTCGACAATGGGATTGTGGTCGGACGTAAAGGCGTGGCCCGGTTTATGCTGGAAGTCCACGGCGTGGCGGCGCATGCGGGCAACGATCCGGAAAACGGCCGGAGTGCGATCCTGGAAATGGCGTACAAGATCATCGCTGTCCAGAACCTGACCGATAAGGATAAGGGAATCAGTTTTAACGTCGGGGTCATGCAGGGCGGTAAGACGTCCACGGCCGTGCCCGACTACGCAAAAATCGATATCGATGTTCGTTACAAGGACCCGGACGATCTGGAATGGATTTTGGCGCAACTGCAGCAGGTCGCGGACAAAACCCAGGTCGACGGCACACGCTCCCAGGTCACCTACATGGAAGGAATCAAGCCGATGAAAACGACGGACGCGGTGTTGCAACTGTTTGAATTGGTGCGGAAAACTTCCGTGGAAAACGGCTTCGGCGAACCCTATGCCAAAGTTGTCGGCGGCGCCTCCGATTCCGCTTATTCGATCATCGCCGGCGTGCCGACTGTCTGCTCGATGGGCGTCAAGGGCGGCCGCAACCATAGCCCGGAAGAATTCGCCCTGGTCGACAGCCTGTTCGAGCGGGCCAAACTGCTGGCGGCCTGTTTGCTGAATCTGGACGCGGAAAATGAATAGGTTTTACAGCGGTCACGAGAATTGGAGGTTGAATTGATGAAGAACGGAATCCGAAAAATGAAAACAATGGATGGCAATACCGCCGCCGCCCATATTTCCTATGCGTTCACGGATGTTGCCGCAATATTTCCGATCACGCCCTCATCCAACATGGCGGAGCATGTGGACGAATGGGCGGCGCAAGGACGCAAGAACCTTTTCGGCCAGACGGTGCAGGTGGTGGAGATGCAGTCGGAAGGCGGCGCCGCCGGCGCGGTACATGGTTCGCTCCAGGCGGGTGCGCTGACGACAACCTATACCGCCTCGCAGGGGCTGTTGCTGATGATCCCCAACATGTACAAGATTGCCGGTGAGCTGTTGCCGGGCGTATTTCATGTCAGCGCCCGGGTGGTGGGCGCCAACGCCATCAGCATTTTTGGCGACCATTCCGATGTAATGGCGACGCGGCAGACCGGGTTTGCACTGCTTGCCGAAAGCAGCGTGCAACAGGTGATGGATTTGGCGGCGGTGGCTCATTTGTCGGCCATCAAAGGGCGAGTGCCGTTTCTGAACTTTTTTGACGGATTTCGGACTTCTCACGAAGTGCAGAAGATCGAAGTACTGGAATATGAGGAACTGGCTGCCCTGCTGGACACTGACGCCGTGGACGGGTTCCGTCGCCGCGCTTTGAATCCGGATCACCCGGCGTTGCGGGGAACGGTCCAGAATCCGGACATCCATTTCCAGCAAAGGGAAGTTGCCAACCGTTACTGGCAGGAGTTGCCGGCGATCGTGGAAGGTTATATGGCGGAAGTATCCAGATTAACCGGCCGGAACTATTCTCTGTTCAACTACCATGGCGCACCGGACGCCGACCGCTTGATTGTCGCTATGGGGTCGATGTGTGAGACGATTGAGGAAGTAGTGGACTATCTGAATGCTCATGGCGAGAAGGTCGGCGTGCTCACTGTCCATCTGTTTCGGCCCTTTTCCGTCGCCCATTTCCTGCAAGGAATCCCCGCGACGATCAAGAAAATCGCTGTTTTGGACCGGACCAAAGAGCTTGGCGCCCAGGCGGAGCCGCTCTATATGGATGTGAAAACCGCATTTTACGGTCAGGCTGCCCAACCGATTATCGTCGGCGGCCGTTGTGGCGTCGGTGGCAAAGACATCATTCCTGCCCATATTCGGACGGTCTTCGACAACTTGGCCCAGGACCGGCCACAGGACCATTTCACCGTGGGAATCGTGGATGACGTCAATCATTCCTCACTGCCGCTGGGGCAGGACATCGACGTCACACCGACCGGCACCAAAGCGTGCAAATTCTGGGGACTCGGTTCCGACGGCACTGTCGGCGCCAATAAGAGTGCGATCAAGATTATCGGCGACAAGACGGATATGTACGCCCAGGCTTATTTTGCCTATGATTCCAAAAAATCCGGCGGCATTACGGTGTCGCACCTGCGGTTTGGCAATCAGCCGATCAAGGCCCCATATCTCATCAACAAGGCGGATTTCATTTCCTGCTCGCAGCAATCCTATGTCGACAAATACGACCTGTTGGCAGGATTGAAGCCGGGGGGAACCTTTTTGCTCAATACGAACTGGTCCGCCGCGGAACTGGACGAAAAACTGCCGGGCATGCTGAAACGATACATCGCGGACAACAACATCCAATTCTATACCATCAACGCGGTGCGCATCGCGCAGGACCTGGGTCTGGGTGGTCGGTTCAACATCCTGATGCAGGCAGCTTTCTTCAAGCTGGCGCAGATCATTCCCATCGAGAAGGCAGAACAATATTTGCGGGACTCCGTGACCGCGACTTACGGGCACAAGGGCAACAAAATCGTCGAAATGAACAACGAGGCAATTACTCAAGGGTTGCAAGCGATCGTGCGGGTGGAGGCGTCGACGTCATGGCGGCAGGCAAAGGACAGTGCGGCCGATCAAGCAAAATTCGCGTGTGCCTGCAGCAGCGAAGACCAAGCGAAAGTTCCTGCGTTCATCGATCAGGTTTTGCGACCGATGAATCGTCAGGAAGGGGACAGCTTGCCGGTCAGCGCCTTTATCAAGCAAGAAGACGGCACCTATCCTTTGGGAACTTCAGCCTATGAAAAACGCGGAATCGCCATCAATGTTCCGGAATGGCAGATGGGCCAATGCATCCAATGCAACCAGTGTTCGTTCGTTTGCCCGCATGCCTGTATCCGGCCGGTTTTAGCCACGGCTGCGGAAGTGTCCGCCGCTCCGGCCGGCTTTGAAACCAAACCGGCGGTCGGTGCTAAAGACCTGCAGTTCCGGCTGGCCATCTCCATCAACGATTGCACCGGTTGCGGTAATTGCGTGGAAGTTTGCCCGGCCAAAGAGAAAGCCCTGGTCATGAAACCGCTGGACACTCAACAGGGACAAGACACGTTGTGGAATTTTGCCCTTGGTCTGAAACCAAAGCAAAATCCGTTTAATCCGCTGACGGTCAAGGGCAGTCAATTTGAGCAACCGTTGCTGGAATTTTCCGGCGCTTGCGCCGGCTGCCTGGAAACCGGTTACGCCAAGCTGGTAACCCAGCTATTCGGCGATCGGCTGATGGTGGCCAACGCCACTGGCTGCTCATCGGTTTGGGCCGGCAGTACGCCGTCCATTCCCTACACTACGAATCAGCTGGGTCATGGCCCGGCCTGGGGCAACTCGCTGTTTGAGGACAACGCCGAATATGGGTTGGGGATGATGCTCGGCGTGAAGCAATTACGGAAACAGCTGGCCCAAAAAATCACGCAAGCGATGGCAATGAATTTGGGCGAGGAGTTCCGGCAGGCGGCCGAGGATTGGCTGAACCATCTGGAGCAAGGAAACGGCGCCCGAAACCGTGCGGAACGGCTGATCGCCGCATTGGAGCCGCTGCAGGGAAAAGCGCCGCTGCTGGCGGAGATCTACCAAAACCGCGATTTCCTCGCCAAACGTTCCCACTGGTTGTTTGGCGGCGACGGCTGGGCCTATGACATTGGCTTTGGTGGATTGGACCATGTGCTGGCAGCCGGGGAAGACATTAACGTACTGGTTTTTGACACCGAAGTTTATTCCAACACGGGCGGGCAGTCTTCGAAAGCAACACCGACCGCCGCCATCGCCAAATTCGCCGCCAGCGGCAAGAAGACCAAGAAGAAAGACTTGGGCATGATCGCTATGAGCTACGGATATGTCTATGTCGCGCAAATCGCCATGGGCGCGGACAAGGCCCAGACGCTGAAAGCCCTTGCCGAAGCGGAAGCCTATCCGGGACCGTCGCTGGTGATTGCCTATTCGCCATGCATCAACCACGGCTTGAAAGCCGGGATGGGCTGCAGCCAGGCCGAAGCAAAACGGGCGGTGGAATGCGGCTACTGGGCGCTCTACCGCTATAACCCCGAACTGAAAGAACGGGGAACCAATCCCTTCAGTTTGGATTCCAAAGAACCAACGGCGAATTTCCGCGACTTTTTGATGGGCGAAGTCCGATTTGCCTCACTGCAGAAGCAATTTCCGGACCTGGCGGAGGAGTTGTACGCCAAGACCGAGCGGGATGCAACGGAAAGACTGCAGAATTATCGGCGGCTTGCGGAAGCGAAAGCCTAGGTGAGTATTTCGACACCAATCCGCCGTGCTGGCAACTGAAGCTATCGCGGTGGTGAGAATTTCGATTGATTAATGGTTAAGAAGGAGTGTGAAGCGAATCGTGTTTGACCTGAAGATCAGCAACGGGCGCATCGTCGACGGCAGCGGCCAGGCCGCATATTCGGCCGATATTGGCGTAGTCGGCGACCGGATCGCAGCCATCGGCGATCTCCGCGAGTGCGAGAGCGCGCAAACCATCGATGCCGGCGGCCAGGTGGTCGCCCCCGGATTCATCGACATGCACACGCATTCCGACCTGTCCGTTGTGTACGACCGCAACGCCAACAGCAAGATCCACAGCGGCGTCACCACGGAGGTCATCGGCAACTGCGGCATCGGGCCGGCACCGATCCGCGAGGAGAATCGGGGACAACTGATCGATTATCTGGGAACCCGCCTGATCGGTTCGATTCCGGTAAAAATCGAGCTGCCCTGGACCAGCTTCCGCGAGTATCTGCAATATGTTAAAACCAATCCGCCGGCGCTGAATATTGCGCCGCTGCTGGGGCAGGGCGTGGTCCGGATCGCCGTGATGGGATTCGCCAAGGGAAATCCCACGGCACAGGAGCTGAAGGAAATGCAGCGCCTCGTCGACACGTCGATGGCCGAAGGCGCTCTCGGTCTCAGCAGCGGGCTCGTGTATCTGCCGGGCGAGTATTCTTCGACGGAAGAGATTGGCGAGCTGTGCAAGATGATCCGGCCCTACCAGGGGATTTACTGCACGCACATGCGCACCGAAAGCGACGGGATCATGGGCGCCATCGACGAGGCGCTGCAGATCGGCGCGGCCGGCGGTGTGCCGGTCCACATCTCGCATCTGAAACTGTTGAGTCAAAATATGCTGGGCAAGACCGATCTGGTGTTGGAACGGCTGGCGAAGGCCGAGCGCGACGGTATCGAAGTATCGTATGACCTATACCCGTATACGGCGGGCCTGACTTCGTTGTCCGCCTGCATGCCGCCCTGGATTTTCGAAGGCGGCGTGGAAAAAATGATTCAGCGGCTGGGTGACCCGGCGATCCGAAACCGGTTGCGGCAGGAAATCGCCGAGGGGTTGCCGGGCTGGCAAAACTTCGTCAAATCGGCCGGCGGCTGGCAGAAGTTCTTTGTGTCGTCGGTGCGCAGCGACGAAAACAAAGCGCTGGAAGGAAAATTCATCACGGAAATCGCCGAACTGCAAGGCAAAGATCCCTATGACGCTGCGTTCGACCTGCTGATTGCGGAGAATGGCCGGGTGCAGATGAACTATTACGCCATGAAGGAAGAGGACGTTATCACGTTTCTGCAACAACCGCAGGCGATGATCGGTTCGGATGCCATGAGTCTGTCGGCGGAAGGAATTCTGGCCTACGGCAAGCCGCATCCCCGCTCCTTCGGCACGCCGACTCGCCTGTTAGCTCGCTATGTCCGGGAATTGAAGGCACTAACGCTGGAGGACGCTATCCACAAGCTGACCAGCCGGCCGGCGCGCCGCCTCGGCTTGGGTGGCCGCGGCCTCGTCAAGCCCGGGTACTTTGCGGACATCATTATTTTCGATCCGGACCAGGTACAGGACCAGGCGACCTACAGCGACCCCAAACAATATTCGACCGGCATTGACGCCGTGATTGTCAATGGTCGGGTGGCCGTTGCCAAAGGTTGCCACCAGGGGGTCTATCAAGGCCGGGTGCTCGGTCGGACCGAGTGACACAAGGCCAGGGATGGCTGGATACAATGCTGAATAGCTCAAACGAGAAGGAGGGTAACCATGAATTTGCAAACAGTGATGAACAGTCCGGGAATGTGGTTGGCGTCCAGTGTAATGGTCATCGTGGTGTTAATTCAGAGTACGCTGTTTTTGCGGGAAGGCTTCAAAGCAGCCGACAAACTGGGGATGGAGCGCGGTTCCTGTGTCAAGGGGATGCGGGCGGCGATGATTACTGCGATCGGACCGTCGCTGGGACCGGTAGTGATCCTGCTGGCATTGCTGGCGGTATTGGGCGGCCCGACGACCTGGATGCGAATGAACGACATCGGCGCGGCCCGCACCGAGCTGGCCATGTCGGCGTTGGCGACCAAGGTCATCGGCGTGGACATGCGTTCGGCAGCGTTTGATCTGAAAGCCTTCAGTTACGCCATCTGGGGGATGGCTCTGAACAATGCCGGCTGGATGCTGGTGTCGTTGATCTTCGTCAAACGGATGAGTTCGGCCATCAGCAAAATGAACCGGAAATACAATCCGGCCTGGGTGAAATTGATCATGACAGGCGCGGCGATCGGCCTGTTCGCTTCGCTGTGGAGCCCGGCCCTGATCAAGGGCGGCGGACAGTTTTTCGCCGGTATCGTATCCTTTGCCTCGATGTTTTTGATCTCAAAATACGCCGGGAAATATCCCCGGCTACAGGAGCCAGCGCTGGGGATCGCGATGCTGATCGGCATGTTCGCGGCGGCCTATTTCTTCTAAGAACAAGATATCCACTTATGAAGAGCTCTTAAACAAGTGAATGAGGAGGATCGACATGGAAAACAGTTATGATTTTTCAGCGCAGTCGGCTCGAATCGGGACCTTTACGATTATCGCCGGTTTGATCGCCAATTTTGTGCCGGCGCTGTATTTGGCCGGAGTAATCGGCGTGATGCCGCAGTTTACGGATTTGCTGCAGATTTACGCGGTGGCGCTGAGTGCGTTCGGGATCAGCTGGATCGTGCAGCCACTGTCATTCTATCCGATGCTGGGCATCGGCGGTTCCTATATCAGCTGGCTGTGCGGCAACGTGGCCGACATCCGGGTGCCGGCGGCGACGATGGCGCAGCGGGCGGCAGGCGCCGAACCGGGAACGCCGGAGGGCGACGTGATGGCGACGATCGGCATCGCGGCATCGGTGTTCGTTTCGGTGACCATTTTGACGCTGTTCACGTTCATCGGCTCGGCAATCATGCCGTTGGTGCCGAAATTCGTGACCAAGGCGTTCGGGTTCATCCTGCCGGCGGTGTTCGGGGCGGTGTATGCTGAACTGTCGCGCAAACACTTTAAGATCGGGCTGCTGACGATTATCCTGGGCCTGGCAATTACCTTTATTGCCCCGAAGCTGGGCTTGCCGGGTTCGTTGCTGTCAATCTTCATTATCGCCGGCGGCGTCGCTATGGCACGGATCATTTTTCTTACCGAAAAAAAATAGCACTCAGCGGGTCAGGCCCGGCAAGACAGCCCCCCCATGCCGTGTCTGGCCCGTTGTAACAAAAAAATCCTGGGCCGCCGGCGTTTCGGAGATTTTTTCACGGACGTGCTTCTCTGATATAATAACCAGAGATGGGAAGAGAGGAGGCGCACGGATTGCTGTGGCAAATTCTTGAGGTCACCGGCACCATTGCGTTCGCGGTGGCCGGCTCGTTGGTGGCGATCAAAAAACGTCTGGACATTTTTGGCGTGGCCATGCTGGCGGTCACCACCGCGGTGGGCGGCGGGATGATCCGGGACGTTCTGCTGGGCAATGTACCGCCGCTGGCCTTTCGCAACCCGACGTTCATCTTGCTGAGCCTGGCGGTGGCGGGCGTCGTTTCGATTTACGTCATCCCGGTGGCCCGCCAAAAGACGATGCTGACGATCTGCGACGCGCTCGGCCTGGGCGCTTTCACGGTGACCGGCGCCAGTCTGGCCTTGGTGCACGACAACCTGCTGCTGGTCATCGTTTTGGGAGTGACGACCGGCATTGGCGGCGGTGTGTTGCGGGACATTTTCATCCGGGAAATTCCGTTGGTCTTCCACAAGGAGATTTACGCGGTGGCCGCCGGCATCGGCGCGTTGGCGTTCTATGGGCTGCAGCTGGTCATGCCGGAGGGACAGGCCTTGTATCCGGCATTTCTCATTATTGTGGCTATTCGCCTGGTCAGCGTCTATTATGGTGTCAATTTGCCACGGATCCGGCCCTTTCCTCACGACCGATGAAACTGGACGCTTGAAGAAATGCCAGATGAGGGATCGCGCTGGAACGTGGATTGCGAAACGGACGTTGCAACTGCCGGAAGTCTGTTAAGCGGCAGGCCTTATTAACACGGAGGTGGTGTCATGCCAATTTCGGTCGTCGCGACAGGCGACTCCCTGCTTACGCAAAGATTACCGCGCAATGATGAACGGTGTCTGAACCTGAAAGCCATTTTGGAAAAATTCGATATGGAGACATGACGGACTTTTAACCACCATGTTCGCCACCGGAAGGCATCGGCACTCTCCGAGGTCATGGCCCCCATATTCTGTGTGGGTTTGCGGTTTATAAACATCACCTGATATTCTACAGTTTTGGCGATTTTATCATTCAGAACGATTCCGTTCGCTCTCGGATTCGATCGAAAACGATTGCTCAGAGGCGCCCGGAACTGGCCTCGCAAGAAGATGGCGAACGAATTCTGAACGAGTTGGCCGTGCTTTCGGAGGAATTTGGCACAAAGATCGAAATCCGCAACGGCCGTGGGTATATCCGTTTATAAGATCTATTTGGCAAGCCGCACGAAAAACCGCGAAATAAGCGGCGGACAATACAGAGAGCAAGGTGAACGCTGTTGAATCATGCCCTGACATTTTTTCTCGCATTTTCGGCATGTTTCGCCTTCAGCCGGACCGTAAGGGCCGCTGGGGCGCAAAACGGAAAAAATGATAAGCCGAACATCGCCGTTCTGGCCACCGGTGGCACCATCGCCAGTCGCGGCGTCAACAGCCTGATGCTGACCGATTACGGACGCAGTACGGGAATGCAGCCGGTGGACGTCCAAGGTCTCATTGCCGCCGTTCCGGAACTGGAGGCCTTTGCGAATATCACCAGTGAACAGGTATGCAACATCGGCAGTTCCAAACTTAGCCTGGAAAACTGGCTGAGTTTGGCGAAACGTACGAATGAACTGCTCGCGTCGGCGGCAGTGGACGGCGTGGTGATCACTCACGGCACCGATACGCTGGAGGAGACGGCATATTTTTTGCATCTGGTTGTAAAGAGTGACAAACCGGTCGTCTTGGTCGGTTCCATGTTGCCAGCAACCGGATTGAGCGCCGATGGACCGATCAATCTGGCCAATGCCGTGGCGTTGGCGGCGAGTCCTGCGTCGCACGGCAGAGGAGTCATGGTTTGTCTGAACCAGCAGATCAGCGGCGCGTTCGGCGTAACCAAAACCAACACGACCAATGTGGCTGCGTTTAAATGTCCTGATACCGGCTATCTCGGTCATATGCAAGATTTCCGACCCTTCTTTCTGGCGGGGCCGGCGCAAAAACACACATATCAAACGGAATTTGACGTGTCGTCGGTGACGGTTCTGCCCCGCGTGGACGTGAACTACGCGACGCTTGGCTCCGACGGACTGCTGATCGATGCCGCTGTCGCGGCGGGCGCCCGAGGGATCGTCAATGCTGGCATGGGGCACGGCAACATGTCCGCGACGACAATGAACAGCCTTAAGGAAGCCCGCCGAAAAGGGGTGGCAGTCGTTGTTGGTTCGCGAGTGGGCTCGGGCCTTGTGACGCCGACCGGACAGTTCACGCGAGCTGGGTTTGTATCCGCCATGTTACATAACGTTCAAAAGGCGCGGGTACTGCTGATGCTGGCTCTGACCATAACGGATGACGTGCAGGAAATACAACGCATGTTCAATGAATACTGACGGGTTGATAACCTTGATTGCGCAAGCAAAGGGAGAATTTTACGACCAACGAAAATTTTGTATACATTCGAAAATCGTATTTACAGGACTGAAAAAAACAGCTATAGTGGGAGTATGAAACAGTACAACTTTAAAACCCAGATCCAAACCTCATATTGTACCTTGCCGGGGATGATCATGCACAGTCTGCGCGAGGCCATTCTGTCCGGTGAATTGCCGGGCGGCTTTCAGCTGAAGCAGGAGGAACTGGCGTCGAAGTTCAACGTCAGCATGAGCGCCTTGCGGGAAGCACTGAAAAGCCTGGAAGCGGAAGGCCTGGTCAAGTTCTATCCCAATCGGGGCGCAGTGGTCAGTGAACTGTCAGCGACCGAGGCGCAGGAGATTTTTGATATTCGCCTGTATCTGGAACTGGGTGCGCTGGAACTGGCGATCCCCAATCTAAATGCAGCGGAGTTGGCGATCGCCGCCGAACTGTTGCAGGAAGCCGACGGCGAAAGCGAGGGCCAGCGTTGGAGCTCTCTGAACTGGCAGTTTCATGAGACGTTGTACCGCGCGGCCAACCGGCCAAAACTGCTGTCACTCATCCGGACTATGCACAATAATGTGGAGCGTTATATGCGGCTATATCTGTCGACGCTGCATCACCAGGAGAAATCGCAGAAGGAGCACCGACTCCTGCTCACGGCCTGCACCGACGGCGACGTCAAGGCGGCGCAGAAAGTCCTGCGCAAGCATATGACCGATGCCAAGAAAAATCTGAGCCGATATCTGGAACGATAGACTGTCGGGAATCGGATCGCATGAACCAAAGTTGCCGATGGTAACCAAAAATATTTTCGAAAATCGAAAATTACAGCAAGCCAAACCGTCCCGTCAAAGCGGGAGTTAAAGTAAAAGGAGGCATCTCTCATGTCCACGCAACGAATTGCCGAATTCAAAAAATCCTACATTGATTCCAAACCGTCCATCAGTGTGAAACGGGCCTTGGCCTTTACGGCTTCGCACAAGCAAACCGAAGGCGAAGCGGTGATCATCCGGCGGGCGAAAGCCTTCAAGGCGGTCTGCGAAACCATCCCGGCAACTATTTTCGATCATGAGTTGATCGTCGGGGCGATCGGCGAATTTCGCAAATGCGGGATCGTTTGTCCGGAGTATTCCTGGCAATGGGTGGACAAGGAGATGGACTCCTTCGCCAGCCGCAACCAAGATCCGTACTGCATCGACGACATCACCAAACGCACGTTGCGCAACGAGGTGTTCCCGTATTGGCAGGGCAAGTCGCTGGAGGAAACCTTCCTGTCACGGCTGAATCCTGAAACCGCCAATATCCTGGTAGATACCGGCATCATCGACAACGACTCCAAATGGCGCAATGCGGTCGGCGAAGTCACCGCCGACTATCAGGACGTTATCTTCAAGAAAGGTTTCGGCGGACTCCGGGCCGAGGCGCTGGCGCACTTGGCGGAACTGGAGCCGGTGACCGTCGAAGCGATGGAGAAGATCAATTTTTACCGGGCGGCGGTGTTGGTTTCGGAAGGCATTATTACGCTTGCGAACCGCTATGCCGACCAGGCGGAGCAATTGGCCCGGACAGAACAGGATGCCGGCCGCAAGGCGGAACTGTTGGCGATCGCCGGGAATTGCCGGCGGGTGCCGGAACAGCCGCCGACCACCTTTTATGAGGCGATCCAGATGGTGTGGTTCACCCAGTTGGGCTCCATTTTGTCCGAGAATTCGCTGGCCCTGAATCTGGGCCGGTTCGACCAGTACATGCATCCGTATTTCGCCGCCGACATCGAGAAGGGCATTTTGACCAAGGAGCAGGCGCAGGAACTGATCGAGGCGCTGTGGATCAAGCTGTCGGAATGGGTGTGGGCCATTTCCAGCAACACCGCCAAGTTTTTCGCCGGCTACAATTCATTCCAGAATCTGACCGTGGGCGGTCGGACGCGGGACGGCCGGGATGCTACCAACGAACTGTCGTACATGTGTCTGCAAGCGACGGCAAATGTGAAAACCCATCAGCCCGGCCTGAGCGTACGGATCCATCCAGATAGCCCGGACGAGTTTATGCTGGCGGTGTGTCGATTGATCAGTGCCGGCACCGGCTTCCCAGCCGTGCACAATGACCGGGTCGGCTCGGCCATGCTGGTGGCGGCGGGACTGTCTCCCGAAGATGCGCGGGACTGGAGCAACTGCGGCTGCGTAGTACCGCATTTTCGCAAGATTGGAGAATGGACCTCGGCGGTTAGCGTCAATCTGGCGGCGGCGGTCGAATACGCCCTGAACCAGGGGAAAAGCCGCATCGACGGCAAACAGATGGGGCTGGTCGAACAACCGGCGGCGGAATTTGCCAGCTATGAAGAAGTGAAGGCGGCCGTGTTCCGGCAAATTGCCTATCTGGTAAAGCATTCCGTCATCGGCACGATCACGGCTCAGCAAATCCATGCGGAAATGGTGCCCCGGCCGTACCTGTCCCTGTTGGTGGACGGCTGTCTGGAAAAAGGCAAAGATTTGAGCAAGGGCGGCGCGAAATACAATGTCGGCCCGGTTCTCACCGGCATCGGCGTGGCCGATATGGCGAATTCCCTGGCCATGATCCGGAAACTGGTGTTTGAAGAGAAAAAAAGCACACTGGCCGAGATCTGCGCGGCGCTGGACGCCGACTGGGTGGGGTATGAGGAACTGCGGCAGGCGGCCTTGGCCTGTCCCAAATACGGCAACGACATCGACACTGTCGATTCGATTGCCGTGGAAATTTCCGAGTTTTACCACCGGGAAATCCACGCCTATAAAGACTATTTCGGTTCGCCGTTCAATTCGGCGTTCATGGGCATCTCCAACTACATTCCGGCCGGCAGCGTGATCGGTGCGACGCCCGACGGCCGGAAGTCCGGGACTCCTCTGACGGAAGGCGTCTCACCGCATGCTGGCACCGACCTGACCAGCCCCACCGCGGCGATGCGGTCGGTGGCCAAGATCAACCACGACGTCCACTCCGGCGGCACCTTGCTCAATGTGAAACTGGCGCCGGAACTGCTGAAAACCGAGCGGAATCTGAAAAATTTAGCCGCCATCATCCGGGCCTACTTTGCCTTGGGCGCGTTCCATGTCCAGTTCAATGTGATCTCGGCCGAAACGCTGCGAAAAGCACAGGAACATCCGGAAGACTATCGCGACATGCTGGTCCGGGTCGCCGGCTACAGCACCCAGTTCGTCAATCTGTCCCGCGAGGCGCAGGACGCCATCATCGAAAGAACGACCTATGAAGCCATGTAACGGCACGATCTTCCAGATCCAGCGTTGGTCGGTCAACGATGGGGAAGGGATTCGGAGCACGGTTTTCTTCAAAGGCTGCCCACTGCGTTGCCAGTGGTGCGCCAATCCCGAATCCTGGAACGGCCGGCCGGAAGTCCTGTATTTCCGGGAACGGTGCAGCGGCTGCGGCCGTTGCGCCACGGTCTGCCCGACCGGCGCGGCCACCCTGGTTGGCGGCAAAAGCGAACTGGACCGGACCCGATGTACGGCCTGTTTCCAATGTTGCGAAGTGTGTCCGACCGGTGCGCGAAAGAAAATGGGTTCGACTTTGAGCGTCGGCGAGGTGTTGGCCGTCATCAAGCGGGACGCCATCTTTTACCGGGAGTCCGGCGGCGGCGTCACTTTTTCCGGCGGCGAGCCCTTCGCCCAGATGGAGTTCCTGCGGCAACTGGCGACGGCTTGTCAGCGTCTGGGCATCGACACCGCCGTTGAAACCAGTGGTTATTTCGACTGGGAACAGGCCCGGGACATCATTGCGGGGTTGGACGCGGTGTTCGTGGACATCAAACATATGGACGACGAAGTGCACACCGCCCGGACCGGGGTCGGCAACCGGCGGATTCTGGCGAATGTCGCGGCGATTTCCCGGCTGAATCCCAACACGATCGTCCGCGTTCCCCTGATCGAGGAAGTAAACGCCACCGAGCAGAATATCCGCCAACTGGGCGAATTTTTGAAGCAGCATACGCAAGTGGCCGGCGTGGAGCTACTGCCGTATCATGAGTTCGGTGAATCCAAATATCGCGCCGTCGGCGCGGTAGGTCACAAGTTCACGACGCCGGATGCGGCAAAAATCGAACAGCTGAAGGAAATCTTGAGCGAATGCGGAATTGCGATTGCCGATTTTAAATAAAATAAGGGACCAGGCAAGGCCTGCCGACGGTTTCGTCGGCAGGCCTTGTGTTTAAAATTGAGCCGGTTGTTGTTTTGAGCCGGGCCGGCCCCAAACCCGAAAGTTTGATGTAACCATCGCCGGGGTGCGATTATCGTTTTCAGAGTATCGGCAGGAGTCCGGAGTGGTGGCAGAGAAGGTAACCTATAGATGAGAAATCTCCTTCTACTGAAGCGATGTTGTTCGCGGATTAAGTGGAACACATTGCCGCAACTTTGTTTGTTCATGCTAACACGATTCGCTATCGGCTGAATAAAATCAAAAGCATTACGGGGCATGACTTCTTTACCGCCAAAGGCAGAGATGTGATAACAACCGCTTATCTTGTTTATTGCTACAATCGGTAGCTGGTAGCTCAATTATCTTAGAAGGGAGACGCAATGATATTATGAAAATTGCGGTCGTTGGTGGTGGCCCAGCGGGTCTGTTTGCAGCTATTGAAGCCAAAAAGAATAATTGTGTTGTAAATTTATATGAGAAACATAAAATAGGCGAAGGGATTTGTTGTGCTGAAGGCATTTTTAACAGTCTCAATGTGTTGAAAAAGACAGAGGAAACTAGAGGTTTTCTTTATGATGTAGAAAATGTTACATTTAGAGTCGGCAATAATGTGACTCAAATGAAGTGCCCTATTTGGATGATGGATAGGGAAACTTGGCAAAAAGGGTTATCAGAACGTGCACAAAAACTTGGAGTAGATATTCACGAGAATTCGAATATTACTATAGAAATGCTTAAGCAATTACAGATGGAGAACGACTGGGTAATAGATGCCAGCGGTGCTCCGTCGATCACGGGGTTTGCTTATGGTTTCTATAAAGAATACATTAATGAATGTACAGTTTTATATCAATATAATGTTGCAGGTGACTTTTCAGAGATGTATAAACAAAAAAATATAGAAACAACTATGCCAATGAGAATTCCACAAAAAAATTTCCCGTATTATTTTTGGGTTTGGCCGAAATCAGAAATAAATGCTAATGTGGGATTTGGCTACTATAAAAAAAGTACCGAAGAATTGCTGGATACGAAAAAAATATTAAATGAGTTTCTTGCCGAACAAAAAATAGATAAAAATAACATTATTCGTGAAGGTGGGGCAATCCTCCCATTTAAAAAGCCATCGATAAACATGAAGGATAATATTATTATGGTGGGAGATGCGATGGGAGCGGTATCACCGCTACATGGCGGTGGAATTGATACTGCTTGCATTTCAGGTGTGCTGGCGGTAAAAATGGTGCTGGATGGAAAAGCAAAAGACTTTGAGAAAACATTTTTTTCTCTCATGAAAAACAAAGTATGTTTTGAGCAGTTGATTATTGATATAGTGCATAAAAAAGGGATTACTTTTGTGGAAGAAAATATAAAGATTATCAAAAGTGCAAAAGAAGGCGATAATATTTTGAACGCTTTGAAACTTGTTTTTTCATCGATAAAAACGGCTAATGCGTTTAGAAAATGGCGTAATAATTACCTCAATAATAGCGTTGGTTTTAAAATTGAGATTTAATAGAAAGTTTCTAGAGTCTGTAAAATAATTTGTGCTTCTGTCCTTTCCCATAGAGAATCAAGTACAATGGGAAAGAAAGGCAGGAGAAGCAAATGGCGGACAAAGAGCGCAAACGACTGTTGAGCAAAGAGCAACTCCGGACCCTGATCCAAGAAGAGAACATCAAGACCACCGACGACATCCAGCGGGTTCTCAAGGAAATGTTCGGTGATGTCCTGCAGGAGGCGTTGGAAGCGGAACTCGGGCATAGTCTGGGTTACGAGAAAAACGATGCCGCCGGCAAAGAAACCGGCAATCGCCGGAACGGTCATTCCGCCAAAACGGTCCGCAGCGAGTTCGGCGATGTGGAACTCGCCATCCCCCGGGACCGGGACGGCGAATTCGATCCGGTCATTGTCAAGAAGCATCAGAAGAATGTGGCCGGCATCGAA
>JAAZNU010000324.1 GCA_012798135.1 Veillonellaceae bacterium
GCAGATCAGAAGATACTCGACGCGATGAGCTCCGACGCCCAGGAATCCGGCGGCCGCCTCGCGGAGGTGGTCGCCTCCGTCGAGAACCGGATCCTCCAAATCGTAGACTCATATTTCCCGATTTTTAGGCAAAACGTCACCCAAGAGCCGATTGACGTACAGATCGCTAGCGATCTGCTGAACCGCACTCCCGGCTTGAAGAGACCGCCTCGGAACGGCTTCACGAAAGAACGCATCAAAATCAATCCCGCCCATCAGACCCCGATCAAGTTGGACCTTCTTTCCACGTGGCTCTCGTCGATCCAGGCCCAGGAGCACTATATCGCCTACGCCGAGTACGGGAAGAAACTCGACTCGGTCTATACGAACTCATACATGCAGGAGCAGATCAAAGCCGTGCTCGGGGATCCCGGAGTCGACTACGTGAAAGAGTACATCGCCGAAGTAAAAAACCCGGGCGACCTCCGCAACCGCTCGCGGTGGGAGAATTCCATTCGGTATGTCCGCGGCAACGTCGGGGCCGCATATCTCACGTTCCGCGCCTCGAGCGTACTTAAGCAGATCATCACGAGCCCGTGGCCCGCCCTCCCCTACGCCGGACCCCGGATGCTCTCCGAGTCTATGAAATGCCTCGCGAACCCCGTGGCATATCTCCGCGAGACCGAGGATCTCTCCACGGTCCTGAAGCACCGCCAGATGAATTTGGTAGTCCAGGCGATCAAAGAGGCCGAAGCATCGAGCCCCGCAGGTAAGGCGCTTCTCGGCGCGGAGAAAATGGGCATGAAGGGCCTCGAGCTCGCAGACCGGTTCTCTGTCGCGATTGGTTGGCGGGCGGTCTATGAGAAGGCCCTGAATGAGTTCAAGGGTGACACCGCGAAGGCAGTCGAGAAGGCGGACGACATCATCCTCAAGACGCAGCCCTCGGCCCGTGGCGTTGACCTCGCACCGATCTATCGCAAGGGCGGAGAGGGCATGCGGCTTCTTCTCCAGTTCACCCAGGCGATGAACGTCATCTATCAGAATCTCCGCTATGACGTTCCGAATGCCGTGAAACAACATCAATTCGGTACGGCGGTAGGGATTCTCATGAGCTATGCAATCGCGGGCGTTCTCCTCGGCGCCGCGACGCAGGGATTCGATGACGACGACGATCCCGAGAAAAAGGCGCAGAAGCTCATGTTCTGGAGCATCACCCAGGGTACGGATTCTCTTCCGCTCATCGGGCAGTATGCGACCCGTGTCGCCAGGCGGGCGGTCACAGGAGAGAAGGCCCCCACGTACCCGTCGAGTCTTCTCCCTGGAATCGAAGACATCATGGAGGGCACCTACCGGCTCACTGGCGGCGAGATCGACAAGGCAATAGAGAAGTTCGCCATTGGAGGCGGAATTATTTTGGGGATGCCAACCAGCGGGATAAAGGAACTATCGCGCGTAGTGTCAGGAGATTTTGGAGCTCTCGCCGGCAGGCCGGAGGTTAAGTAATGGGAACGACGAAGCAAACCACGCACTCCGGCGATTTCCACGTCACAGGGAAGATCATCGCCGACCGGGGTATAGAATCTGACGACCTGAGTCAGTTTAAAAAGGAAATGGCGACCGCTGCCGCCGCATCCACGGTGAAGTCGGTACAGACTGACGCGGCGATAGCCGCTGCGGCGGAAGCCGCGGAAGAGGCTGCGGCGTTAGCAGAACTACCTGTTCTGACTCTGTCGGCATCATCGGTATCGCGGAATCGCGCCCGCGAACTCACGCCGTCAACTCTGACTATCTCTGCCGCTACGCCGCGAGGCGTGGCGTATACAGGAATATTTACAATAGAACTCTCGCAGGATACTCTAAACTACACAACTGTCTATACCTCACCGGAAAATGAGAACACCTATACCTATACAATTCCCGCGACAATGGAGATCGAAGGGACGACATATTATGTAGCATCGATACGAATCAGCCTGTATAAGGCCGGCGACACGACAACGCTGTATGACCAGGAATATGTTTCGGTCATCAAAGACACGTCGGTCGCCGCGATGTACCTCGGCCGCACTTTTGAAGCGCACCCTGGTGAGTACGTCGACGGTGACTCCTGGCTCGTTTACGGCGACGACGACGCGACCGTGCTCCGTGGCGTGTACTACTCCAACGACGGTACGCCCACGTCGCGCCCCGCGCGGGCGCGTGGATTGAAACATCTCGGGCATCATTCCTCCCTCGCGCCCTCGGGGTCGCGCCCCGCGCGGGCGCGTGGATTGAAACATTTAATCCACA
>JAAZNU010000187.1 GCA_012798135.1 Veillonellaceae bacterium
ACATCATTGACGAAGTCCACATGTTAACCGAACCGGCCTTCAACGCGCTTCTAAAAACGCTGGAGGAACCCCCGGCGCATGCGGTTTTCATCCTTGCGACCACGGAGCCCCAGAAGGTTCCGGTCACAATTCGTTCCCGCTGCCAGCATATCCCCTTTCGAAGGATTTCCGGAAAAGACATCGCCGTACGGTTGTCCCTGGTTTGCGAAAAGGAAGGGATCCCCGCGGAGGAGGCCGCTCTCTGGGAACTTGCAAGACAGGCGGATGGTGCAATGAGAGACGCCCTGTCGCTCCTTGAGCAGGCGATCCCAGTCGGATCGGGTGCGGTCTCTCTGGATTCGGTCCGGGCCCTCCTGGGAGGCGGGAGCCGTTCTGAAATGGAAGCGTTCGTGGCTTCCCTCAGGGCCAGGCCGGAGTGTGCGGTTTCAGATCTGATGGAATCCGTGCGCAAAGGGACCTCCATGGAGAGGATTCTGGAAAACCTGTTCCTGATCTTCCGAGATCTGTGGATCCTGAAAGCATGGGGAGAGGCTGCACTTGAAGGGCTGGAGCTCTCTGGTGAGGAAAGAGCCTTTCTCCTTAAGGAAGTTCGTTTCTGGACGTTGGATGGGCTCCGTGACTGCCTCGGCAGCCTTTCCCGGATGATCGGCCGTTCCCGAACGGGGATGCGGACCGATGTTCTGGCGGGACTTCTTCTCGAGGGGCTTCGCCCGGCCGATCCCCCTTCAAGCCCGATCCCGAAGGAAAACCGAATGTCCTTTCGACAGGAGCAGACCGTTTCCCGAAGCGAAACGATTCCAGGATCCTCTCCAGAACTCGCTGACCCGAAAACGGAACCGGCCGGAACTGCACTCTCGTCAAAAGAAATCGATGCGATCCGAAGTTTCTGGATCGGACTCTTGGAGAGCCGGGATCCCGAAGACCGGCAGATTGTTGCGGCGATTGCCCCGGCTCGAGTTTTGTCGGGCCAGGGTGGAGTTGAGGTGGTTTTTCCCCTGCGGGACCGGATCTGCTATGAACTGATCCGGCTGGAACGGAACCTGAGGCGGTTCCAGGTTCTGAAGGAAAATGCCCTGGGAGGGATCCCCTTCACCTTTTGCTGCGGCAAGGAGCAGTTTTGCGGAAAGGAAAACCCCGCGGCGGAAAGCGCTCCTGCGGGGGAAGACCCCAATTCGGTCCCGTGGCGGCTGCGCCGGGGGCAGGCCGAAGGTCCCGGAAGGCAGGGGGAACTTTCGGAAAACGGGCCTGAGGGCGAAACGCCGAAGGGACATTTTCGGTCTGCGACGATCGATGAAATGCTCGGCTGGTTCGGCGGGGAAATCCTCCTGGTCCGATCGGATGAACCGGAAGGCGGAATCGGCGGATGTGAAGAAGGGAGTACCGGGGAATGAAGGATCCGTTAGTCCACCTTCACGTTCATAGTGAATACAGCCTGCTCGACGGGGCGATCCGCTGTTCTGAGATTGCAGCCAGGGTCGCGGAGTGGGGCTCACCCGCAGTCGCGCTGACGGACCATGGCGCCATGTATGGGACCGTGGAATTCTACGAAAAATGCCGCTCCTTCGGTGTCAAGCCCCTGATCGGCTGCGAGGTGTACGTGGATCCGCTGGGGCATACCTGCCGGGATCGGAAGGGAGGAAACAATCATCTGATCCTTCTGGCGCGGGACCTCGACGGGTACCACAATCTGGTCAGACTGGTGTCAATCGCCAATACGGACGGCTTCTATTACCGGCCGAGGATTGACCACGATCTTCTTGCCCGTCATTCGAAGGGATTGATCGGTTCCTCCGCCTGCCTGGCGGGTGAAATCCCCTCGCTGATCCTCGAAGGGAAC
>JAAZNU010000135.1 GCA_012798135.1 Veillonellaceae bacterium
ATGGCGCTGCCCACGGCGTGATTGTAAATGGGGAAGTGGTTGAGGCGGACGCCGTTATCGTCACGCTGGACACCCTTGTCGCCATCGATACCCTGTTTGAGCCGCCCATCAGGGAACCCTGGGCGGAGAGAATGAGGCAAACCACCAAACCGATGCTTGGCACCTTTATCGGCGCAGGCGTGGAAGCCGATCTTTCCGGCCTGCCGGAACGAGTGGAATTCGTGCCGGAAAAGCCTCTTTTGTGCGGCGGCATTCCGCAGACAGTCGTTGGGATCAATCAGTATGCGGGGTACAAGGGATATGCGCCGGAGGGATGCACGGCGGTCACCTCGGTCATCATCGGGGACAGCTATGATTTCTGGAAGCGCTGTAAAGAGGATGGCACCTACAACGCCGAAAAGGAAAAGCTGGCACAGGCGTTCCTTGAGATCCTGGCGGAAAAATATCCGCAGACCGCCGGGAAGATCGCGGTTTGGGACGTGGCGACGCCGCTGACCTATGAGAGGTATTTGGGCTCTTATAAGGGCTCTTGGATGTCGATGATGAAACAGGGGAAAAACTCGGGATGTTATCCGTCTAAGCCGGAGAGCGTCCGGAACGTCTATTTCGCCGGCCAGCGCCTGAGAGAGCCCGGCGGGCTTCCCGTGGCGCTGGATTCCGGGAGGAAGGCGGTCCAGACCCTGTGCAGAGACGTCGACGCGGTGTTTCAGGGGCGCATCTAGCTCTCGCGTTTTCTCCGCATCTTTTATAAATGAGTAGGACCGGCCCAAAAGGGGGCCGGTCCTATCGTTCGATCCCGAGTTTCCGCACCGCGCCGAGAATTGCATTCCATTCCGCCGTAAGCTCGCGCAGCGCGGCTCGCCCGCTTTCGGTGATGCGGTAATATCTCCGCTGCGGCCCGCCCGATTCGCCGCTTCCCATGCGGGCCTCGGTGCTGCCGTCGGCGTTGAGACGCCGCAGAACGCCGTAGACGGTGCTGCGGTCCATGCCGGGGAAAACGCCGCCGATGGTGTTCAGAATCTCGTAGCCGTAGGTTTCTTTTTTCGCCACCTCGTGCAGGATGCACAGCTCGAGCACGCCTTTTTTCATCTGCCCGTCCATGCTCTTGCCCTCCGAACGGAAAAGATTTTCCGAATCACCAAGTCGATCCCCGCCGCCGCAAGGTTGGGCAGAACAGCCCACAGGAAGCACGACGCGACGACGGTTGCGCCGTTATAGGTGTTCGTATTGACGTGGGATAGAAGCGATGTAAAGTTCAAAAATACCGTCAGCAGCGCGGTGTCGAGGAACAGGAACCAATGCACCTTTGGATGGCCGCGCAGGGAGTACAGCATCAGCAGAACGACGGAGGCGAAGAGCAGAAGTTCGCTGGCGAGCGAGCCGTAATAGGCGCCGGTGGTCAGAAAATGCACGGGGCCGAAAGGACCTTCGCTCTCGAATCGTTTGGATTCCCACGGAACGGAGAAAGCAAACCAGACGAGCAGAATCAGGACCGCCGTGACCGGCACGGCCAAAATACGATTGACGCGCGCAAGCCAGTTCAGCGGCTTTTTCGGTGAAGCGCTTTGCGAAGCCCACAGGGCGAGGATCCCTTCCAGCGCCAGCGGGAGCAGCAGGGCGAGCCGGAAATCGACCGGCCCTTCCGGAAGAGCGCTCCAGCCGGAGGAAACATGAAGTTCTGGACCGAAAAACGGCCAGAGAACTGCAAGGATGAGACCCGCGAGAAGCACACGGGAAAGAACGGTCCGGTTTACCTTGCGCCGCGGCGGTTCCGTCTTGTCTTCGCCTTTCAGTTCGATCGCCGCCTGTCCCGGCGGGCCGAATTCAGCGCAGAGTTCCGCCTCGCTTTTCCCTTCCGCCGCGCCCGAGGCGAAAAAATCCTCGTAATCCGCAAGGATATCCTTGAC
>JAAZNU010000327.1 GCA_012798135.1 Veillonellaceae bacterium
TTAATCATTGTAGATCTCCTCGTAGAGGGATCGCATCTCCTGAATGGCCTTTACATCGTTTGGCTCGAATTCCGTCACTCCCATCCCCATACGTGCCGCCTTGCGGTAGACGATCCTGTCCCGGATCACCGATTTGGCAAGCTCTATATGCTTGTTCCCAAGATCGGCAATCAGCTCCTGAGCCTCGCTTGCCTCGGAGATCAGGGGATTGGAAGAGGCACAGGAAATGACGATGGACGCCTTCAGATTCTCGTTGATGGCAAGCGCTTGGTCGACGAGCTGGCTCATGCGCGTGAGTGTCCATAAGTCAAACTGGCTTGGTTTGGATGGAATGTATATACGTTCGGCAATCACCATGGCTGAACGAAGCTCCACCGAATCGCGTCCGCCGGCATCGATCACGATATCGTCGTAGCGGGTGGCGAGGTCCCTCACCTCATGGCGTATGCCCTGTCCGAATTTCGATACGCAGGCAATGCGCGGAAGCACCTGGTTTTCGTCTCGGATCTGGACCCAGAAAGAGGCGTTGCCCTGCTGATCGGTGTCAAGCAACAGAACATCGCGACCAGCCTGTGCCCTCATGATGGCGAGGTTTACGGCTATGGTGGTTTTTCCGGTCCCCCCCTTTTCACAGCCTATCAATATGATGCTCATCCAAACCCTTCCATGCTATATGATTCAATATGGCACCATACCATATAGCATAGCATAATACCATAACCATTTTGTGTGTCCGCAAGCAGCAGCAAGACTTGCCATCGCGAAATCTCATGGACAGTCCCTGCGAACCTGCGAAAGAGGTTCAAAACAACTTATGCAAAACCATCATCTTTAGTGAAGGACATACCGTGTATCATACCAGGTATCATACAAAACACACCGGTGACGTTATTTTACTTAGAAACCAAAATGTTAAGCATTTCAATAATAGATCATACCTGGTATCAGACTATGGGTCAGACCCAGTGTGTGGTACTCCGTATGATACCAAGTAGCAGAGCTTGTATCATACCGTGTATCAGTTTATCACACCAAGTATCAGACTCCATATCATACCAAGGACGTATCACACCAAAGGCCAGACCATATATCACACCGAGTATCAGACCACATATCATGCCAACCAACTCATCATAGCGCCGACAGCCCATCAACTACCGTAACGACAACTTGTGCTTTCATATCTTCAAGAGCATCATTAGTATCATACGCTGTATCATACCATAGGACAGAGTGAGGAGCAGACCCAGGGTCGGAGCAGACCCAGGGTCTGACCCAAGGTCAGACCCTCTTTATATAGATGATGATTTTTTGAGTATATATAAAATCATCATCCAAGTTCTGGCGCTCTCACTGTTCCGCGAGGACCATCTCTCAATATCTCCTCACAAAAAAGACCCTACTACCCATGCCATTCCACACGCCGACGTACAAGAGAATTCTTACTAATGCTCAATTCTAAACATTCTGAGAGGAGCACACCTCATTCTGAATAGAAGGTCTCAACATCCAAGCGCCATGCTTCCAAAGAAGATCATGCAACAGAAGGGTGGGGGAAAAGAAGCTGCCTCCCACTGGTTTGCTCCGGGAAGCGGCATGAGAATCAATTTCTCCATGGGAACCAGGAGGAATTTTTAAGCTCTCCGGTTAGATATCGGATTTCGGCCGACAGTTATCATCGCACTGGTCGCATGGCATGGTGAGATCATGAGAGAGTGTGGAAAAGGTCGATATGATTGTTTGACATTTGGGATCAAATAAAATATTAGCTATCCTAAGCTTATAGGACGGTGGCGTTATTTCCCGGTACAGCATCAGAGGGGGCATAACATGGCGAATGGTATTATTATTTCGATTGCGAACAACAAAGGGGGAACGGGCAAGACCGCTACCGCGGTCAATCTCGGACATGGGCTTGCGCGATTGGGGAAAAAGGTCCTCGTGGTGGATAACGACCACCAAGCCAATACCACGGACATTCTCCTCAATGGCGTTCAGACAATGAGCACGCTCTTTGAGCTGATCGATCCCAATGCCGAAGACGTGATCTCACCGGCTACATGCATCTACGAAACCCAAATCAA
>JAAZNU010000139.1 GCA_012798135.1 Veillonellaceae bacterium
CATCATTCAATTCCTCGATTGAACTGGCGATGGCCTGATCCACACCCAGAACGCCTCCAGACTGTTGTGCGGAACGCACACGCTGGGCAACACGCAGCAAATGAGAGGATTTAAGCTCCTCAGCCAGTTGATCGAGTACTTCCAGACCGCTCTTAGCCGAGCCTCCAGACATCCGTCGCTTAAGTGCCCGGTAAACAGGAGTCGTCTCGCCGGTAGTGCGGACAATATTTTCCAGCCCGAGTAGCAGCGAACCACACAGGCTCATGTGAAGCCGGATATCAACGAGTAATTGCCGGACTTGACCGACCATGAAACGCCGGCGCTGATGCATCAGATAACGTTTGAGTAACCATACGAAGGCTGGCAGACTCAGTAAGAACAACCTGGCACCAGCGAGATATGGTCCAAGCACAACAAACAACACCAGGCTGAATAGTGCAGCTAGAGCATAGAGATTCGTCCAGGGAATCCAGGCCAGTCCTAATAAGGCTTCTTCCTGATCTGTCTCATGGTTTTGGTCACTGATAATTCCAGGAATCGGTAGATGATTCGGCCGGTACGCCACACGCCTCATCCAACGCCTGCTCATACGGTAAATGGTTGACAGGAGTGCTTCAGCAATCAAACCGACCCCGACAGCAATGGAAAAACCAACCACTAAAGGATAGGTATCCACTAAAAGGCCTCCCCGCTGCCTAACTGGTAGACCTCGTACTCAAAATACAGACTGGCCAGAACCGAGCAGATCAACAAAACTGTCAACAGGGTACGATGGGGAATGTCTTGCAGGAAGAAATCGCGCCAGGTCGGGGATAGCAGCACAAAAACTAGCGCAGCGGCCACGACACCCTGTAACAACCGGATGGTCCCGCGAACCAAAGCTAATGTTTGTGTCATTTTCGAGCGCAGTAATTTCTGGCGATGTGCTTCCTGTTCCAAAGCAACTAATAACGACGCCTGGATCTCATCGGTTATCCTCGCACTGTTTCCAATCAGAGCAGCCAGACGCGCAGTAACATTTCCTGGTAATCCGTGCAAAGCCTGAACAGCTTGTTCCGGTGGCTGATGCATTTGCAGACGAGAAACCACCTTTTGCAAGGATTTTTTCAATTCACCCTCAGGCAGAGTAATCCCATTCAAGGCGTTCAAGAGCGAGCGGTCAACGCTCAGCAATGAGCGTATCTGGAGGGCAGCAATTTCAGCATCCTCGTTGACTCGGCTGCGCTCGCCTTGATGTTCCTGAAAGTTCATCCACAAAAAAATGATCAGGCCGAAACCCAGGATCAGAGGCGAAAGGAGCAGATCACGAACGGCAATTGACAATAATGGGATCAGTATCAGAATGGACAGGCGTTTCGTGTCGATTCTTGCTTTTCCCTCGTGAGCATCTTCTCGAACAATGCCAATCAGCCGAACCTGTCGCCTGGCCCAAATCATAAAGATTCGTCTCCAAATCCGGGTGGCCAATTCAGTCAGTTCCGAAAGAAAACGGAAGCTGACCAGAAAAACGCCGGCGATCAGCGTAATTACGCCGAAATCCAGAATTAGACTGAACTTATTCATCTCGGCCTCTCAGGGAACACTCACCAAGATTTACGAAGGCTTGCTCGATCGATGGCGTTCCTTGGTCGCCCACAGCTCGGTACAGGTACTTCAAGCGATAGTCGCCCTTTGCATCAATACCATCAATCAAAGCAATTGCCTGAAGTGTTCTTTCTACCCGGCCAGCTCGAGAAACGCGGCCCATCAGGGCCACGACATCCAATCCCATTGCTACCATCGAACGAATGGCGGGCAAACCAAGCTCAGGTGCGGTTGCA
>JAAZNU010000019.1 GCA_012798135.1 Veillonellaceae bacterium
AAATCAGGGTCAACGCGCCGAGAACCAGAACCGAGCCTTTCGTGACCAGCAGCAGATTTTTCTCGCTGGTTGACGGGTGGATCATCCGCTTGTAAATGTCCTGCGAAAACAACGTCGCGGAACTGAGCAGCAAGTTGCAGGCGGTGGAAATGTCGGCGGCCCAGAGCGCGGCGAGTGTGACCCCGGACAGGATCGGATTCAGGGACATGATCATCAGCGGCAGCGCCATCGCCGCGCTGACATTGGGATAGTCGGCCCGGGCGATGATCCCGGTCAAGGCGCAGATGAAGCCGATCGGCAACATAATTGCGCCGCCGATGATGAAGCCGCGCTGGGCGGTGGCGACATCTTTGGCGCCGAGCGAAATCTGGATGATGCTTTGCAGGGAAAGATTCACGGTGACGAGCACCAAAATCCAGCCCAGGATCCCCATGGGGCCGACCCCGGCGATTAAGCTCGTATACGGAACGGCCGGCGGCAACTTGGCAATCACCGTGGCCAGTCCACCGTGCTGGACGACGCTGACGACGGTTGCGGCCACAATGCCGACGTAAATCAGGACCACATTCAGGATGTTGGACAAACTGGCCGACCACATGCCGCCGATGAAGGTGATCCCGATGAAGACGACGGCGCTGGTGAGCATGCCGGTGGTGAAACTGAAGATTTCAGGCAGCATGGCGTGCAGGATGGTGCCGCCGGCGATATACTGCAGGGAAGTAATGACCAGCTGGATAATGATCTGGCAAAAGACGCCGATGACCATGCCTTTTTTATCATAGAAACGTTCCAGTAACTCGGGAATGGTGGAAATGCAAAGTTGGCGATACTTTTTGGCGACCAGCAGGCCCATGCAGATGGCGCCGATGCCCCAGGCGGCGGTGTACCAGCCGGCGGAGAGGCCGACTTTATAAGCCTGTTCGGATACGCCGATGGTCGAGGCGCCGCCGACGGCAAGCCCAACGATGGAGACGGTGACCAGGGTCGTGGTTAGTTTCCGGCCGGCCAGCACATAGTTTTCGACGCCGCCCCGCGCCCTTTTCTCCGCCCAGAAACTGATCAGGAACAGCACAACGATGTACAGCAGGACGATAATCAAAGGAATATTCATAACATGAGACCTCCTGAAAAAATGTTCCGGGAATGAATTTTGGGGCAAAAAAAATCGTCCCCCGGACAGGGACGATTTACTCGCGGTACCACCCAAATAGATCAACGTCCAGAAATAAAAAAAGATACCGGACAGGGGCGAATTGTCGCGGTACCACCCTTTTAAGGACGTTTGATCCTCTCGAAGCCGGTAACGTCGGCGGACGGCGCAGCCTACTATTGGTTCAGCCTGCTGTTCGGGAAGGAACTTCAGCTTGCTTCCTCAACCGGCTCGCACCAACCGCCGGCTCTCTGATGATTCCCCATGCTTACTTTCTTCCGTCATCACATTTTATGATTTACAATTATGTATAGAATTATGGCGGAAGAAGTTGGCTTTGTCAACAGCCAAATGAAAAATTGTGAATGAAAGGAAGGAAAACGATGACAACAACGTATGAGGTTTCGGCAAAGGTTGGATCGGTTTTTGAAAAGCTTCGGGCCGAACCGAAGATTCAGCACGGACTGGTTTTTTTGGCGGAGGATCACTCAAATACCATTGCGGAACAAATCGCGATTAACGAAGTACCGGCGCCACCGTTTCAGGAACAGGAACGGGCGCAATTCTACAAGGCCAAGCTGGCGGCTCTGGGCCTGTCGGATGTGACGGAGGACGCCGAAGGCAATGTGTCCGGCGTTTTCAAAGGGATCGGCAATGGCCCCAAAGTTTTTATTTCGGCACATTTGGACACGGTGTTCGCAGCCGGAACGGATGTCAAGGTTCGGGAAAAAGAGGGAAAATTGTACGCCCCGGGCATTGCCGACAATGCACGGGGGCTGGCGGCCATTCTGTCGGTAATCCGGGCCTTGCGGGAATCGGGGATTCAAACGGTCGGCGACATTGTGTTCGGCGCCGATGTCGGCGAGGAAGGACTGGGCGATTTGCGGGGGGTCAAGGCATTCTTCCGGGACCGCGACGATATCGACGGTTACATTGCCGTGGATGGCGTCAAGGAACAAATCATCACCTATCTGGCGACTGGCAGCCGGCGCTATGAAATCACGTACCGGAGCCCGGGCGGGCATAGCTGGAACGCATTTGGGTTGCCTAGCGCCATCCACGCCTTGGGCCGGGCCATCGCCAAAATCGGCGATATTGAAACGCCGAGCCAACCCAAGACGACTTTTACCGTTGGCACGATTACCGGCGGGACTTCGGTGAATTCCATCGCCGCGACGGCCACAATGCTGTTGGATATGCGCTCGGCCAGCGAAGCCGAACTGAAAAAACTGGAAACGAAAGTGCTGGGACTGCTCGACGAAGCTGCCAACGAAGAGAATGCCCGGTGGAACAGCACCGCCATCAAAGTGGAAATCAAACTGGTCGGCGATCGGCCGGCCGGCCAGCAGGAACCGACAGCGCCGATTGTCCAGGCGGCCTGGGCGGCCACCGAGGCGGCAAACCTGACGCCGGAGTTCGGACCGGCCAGCAGCACCGACGCCAACCTGCCGATGAGTCTGGGTATTCCGGCAATCCGCCTGTGCGGCGGCGGCGCGGAAGGCAACAATCATTCCCTGGATGAGTGGTACGATCCGACCGATGGCTATCGCGGTCCCCAGAAGCTGTTCATGACGGTATTGGGGTTGGTGGGTGTGGCTGGCCTCAGCGAACCGCTGTTGCCGAAACGCAAATAGCAGGAATGACAGAGGCGACTGGCTATTCGGCCAGTCGCCTCAGGGTTTCCAGGTGCTCGCTCGGCGTGAGTACGAACAGATAATCGCCGACCATCATCCGGGCATCGCCTTTGGGAACCAAATCGTGGTCTCCCCGGCGGATGCTGACCAGCAAACAATCCGGCGGCCATTCGATATCCCGGATGAATTTTCCGTCCAATTTCGAACCCATGCAAACCGGCAGCTCGATGACCTGACGCTTTTCAGCTGGCGTGGCTGCGACAAAGCGCCCTTGCCGGTTTAGTGAGCGGGCCAGCAGGTCTTCATAAATCGGTCCGGTTTTGGCTAGGTCGGCAACCAGATAAGCGGTGATGGAAACGATGATGAGCGGCAACATATGGTTGAAGGAAGCGGTCATTTCCATGATTAGGATGCTGCCGGTGACCGGCGATTTGACAACTGCCGAAAAGTAGGCGGCCATGGCCAGAATAATGATGTTGGTCCGGTAGGCGGCATCCAGGAGACCGAATTGAATGTATGAGTCGCCGCAAATGGCTCCAGTCAAAGCGCCGACAACCAACAGAGGCAGAAAAATTCCGCCAGGAACGCCGGAACCATAACTAAGCATGGTGAACATAAATTTGGCGATCAGCAGCAACAATAGCAAGGACAAGCTCATTGGCGCCACCGCCAATTTATTGACCAATTCGTTGCCGCCGCCGAGAATGTCCGGCAGGAAAAATCCCAGGACGCCGGCCGTGAACAGCGCCAGCGCCGCCTTGCCCATCCCGGTCGCCCAAGTCTGTCGGTCCAGAAAATCCAGTGCAAAGACCAGCCCGCGATTAAAGGGAACAGCAGCGGCGCCGACGATCAATCCCAACAGGATGACTAGCAAATAGTAGCGGGCGGGCAGGATGGGCAAACCCACAAACTGAAAGACCGGACTGGGGCCGAAAAAATACTGGGAGATTACGTCGGCGGTCAAAGCGGCAGCAATGGCCGGCAATAAAACCGCCGACGAGAAATTTTTGTGCAGCTCTTCCAGCGAAAAAATGACGCCGGCCAGCGGGGCATTGAAGGCGGCGGCCAAACCGGCGCTGGCACCGCTGGTAATCAGGTACCTCTCTTCCATGCGGGTTCGTCCCGACAAGCGGCTCAACCCCTGGCCGATGACCGCACCCAACTGTACGGAGGGACCTTCCCGGCCCAGCGACAAACCGGCGCCGATCGCCAGGACGCCGCCGACGAACTTGCCAACCAGAATTTTGAGCCAATGCATCCGCATTACGCCAAGTATCGTGCCCTTCACCTGCGGAATCCCGCTGCCGGCGGACATCGGTTCGATGGCGACAATTCGGTGCAGGATAAAGGCGATAAAAAACAGCAGCAAAAACCAGAGCCCAACCGGCAGCCAGTCACCGGCGGACAAACGGCTATATGCGGCTGATCTTAACGATTCCGCCACTTCCAGGGCATAGCGAAAGCCGACGATGATCAGGCCGGAACAAGCGCCAACGACAATCCCCTCGCCAAACAGACGGAACTGGAATTTGCGCCAATTCGCCAAGGTGGCGTATACTTTGCTGATTTTACGGGTTTTCATAACTGCCTCCTGATGTTATACCAAAAAGCCTAGGACTTTTTTGACGAAATGTCAAGTTCGGGCGAGGCGTCTGGCGAGTCCGCAGCTGTTTGTTTGCGACAAGATTTTTATCGTAAGTTGCATTGCCGCGGCAGGGAAAAATCTGCACGAAGTGGAAGCAGTATGAAAGGGAGCGCGATGGCGACGAAACATTCAGCAAAGAAAGCGAGATGGCGATGATGAAACTGGCGAACATTTTTCTCTTGGCGGTGGCGATACTGCTTCTGGGCGTAGGATTGGGCGAGGCGCAGGCGGCGCCGGCCAATCGGTATGCGGTGGCGGGAATCGAAAATGCCGCGGAATTCGAAACGGCATTCGCCGAATTGCAAAAAGCCGTCGCGGCGAACGACCGCAGCCGGGTCGCCGACTTTGTGCTGTACCCGCTACGAGTCAATGGTTGGTGGGATGAACTCAAGGGCAAAGGCACATTCATGTTTGCGACCAAACCGGAGTTCCTCGACAATTACGATGACATCATGACGCCGCAGGTCCGCGCAGCCATTGTGCAACAGAAAGTGGCGAACCTGTTCGTGAACTGGCAGGGGGTCATGGTTGGAAATGGCGAAGCCTGGTTGTCGGTTTCGGCCAAAGATCCGAAACGTTACGGGTTGAGCGCGATCAATCTGGGCATCGAAAAATGATCGCGGTCAGCGCCTGCCTGGCGGGAATTGCCTGCCGTTATGACGGAACGGCGTTTGTCTGCCCGGAACTCGCGGCGATGATGGAGACCGGCCAGGCAATTGCGGTCTGCCCGGAAGTGCTCGGCGGGTTGACGATTCCCCGGCCGCCGGCAGAAATCCAAACCGGACGGGTCGTGACCATTGACGGGCAGGACGTGACAGAGGCCTATCGGCGGGGCGCCTTGGCCGCCTTGGCGATTGTGCGGGAACACGGCTGTGATTTGGCGGTGCTAAAAGCTCGGTCGCCCTCCTGCGGGGCGGGGCAAATTTATGACGGCGGTTTTGCCGGCCGACTGGTCGCCGGTAACGGCTTCTTTGCCGAATTGTTGCGTCAGGCGGGAATTCCGGCATACACCGAACAAGAATTTAAATTGCGCAGCGGGGAATTGCCGGGGCGCGGGAAAGCTTCAATTCGGAAAAAGTAAAGAGAGGGACTATAATGTTGCAACCCGGTTATTTTATCGACCATTTGGGTCTGAAACCGCATGTGGAGGGCGGATATTACAAGGAGTTATACAAAAACGGCCAGCTTGCTGACGGCCGCCCGCTGGCGTCCACGATCTATTATCTGCTGAAATCCGGGCAGACTTCCCGGTTTCATCGCCTGAAATCCGATGAGATCTGGGTTTATCATTATGGTTCGCCGCTGCGGATCGTCCACCTGAATGCCGACGGGACTTTGGGCATGCAAGTCTTAGGCCTGGCGGTAGCCCGGGGGGAACGGCCGCAGATCACGGTTCCCGGCGGCGCCATTTTCGGGGCGGAGGTCGTGGAGCCGGCTTCTTTCTGTTTAGTAAGCTGCCTGGTTTCACCGGGCTTCGACAAACGGGATTTCGAGTTGTTTTCGGAGGCCGAGCTGGAACGGCAGTTCCCGCAGCAGAGCCAGATCATCCGGCGCTTCAGCGGGACAGAAAACTTCCTTTGATTTTTTGGCAGAACCGTAGCAGGAATCGCCGGCAGCACGACGAACTTTCTCATGACAAGACGACCACAAAAAAATAAGGAGGCGTTCACATGCTGAAGGACTTCAAAGAATTCATCATGCGCGGCAATGTCCTGGATTTGGCGGTCGGCATCATCATCGGGGGCGCCTTTGGGAAAATTGTCTCCTCGTTTGTCAGTGACATTTTAATGCCTCCGCTGGGGCTCATCATGGGTAAAGTAAATTTTGCCGATTTGTTTATCAACCTATCCGACAAACCGTATCCGACAGTTGCCGCCGCGAAAGCCGCCGGGGCGCCGACTATCAACTACGGGATGTTTATCAACACGGTGATTGATTTTGTCATCGTGGCGTTTGCCATCTATCTGATGATCCAACAGGTCAATCGATTCAAAAAGAAGCCGGGGGAAGCTCCGCCGGCGACCAAGGACTGCCCGTTCTGCTGCACCGCGGTTCCCATTAAGGCGATCCGCTGCCCGAATTGCACATCCAGCCTGGAATCAAACTAACAAGGAAAGGGTACTGCCTGCGGCAGTACCCTTTCCTTGTTCAATCGGTGTAAACGAAAGTGACGGTCTTCTTCAGATCCGGATGCAGGCTGTTGAACACCGGACATTCTTTGGCGGCCAACTCAAGGATCTTTTTATGCTTGGCGCTGTAGTTGTTGGGCGGAAAGGTAAACTGCGTGATCAGCTCGACAATGCGTCGGGGTTCGGTTCCCATGACTTTTGAGGTTTCCACGGTGGCGCCATCGATACTGAACCCGTGGGTTTTGGCGGCGATCCCCATGATGGTGAATACGCAGGCGCCGTAAGCGGTCGCCACCAAGTCGGTGGGAGAGAAAGCTTCGCCTTTCCCCTGATTGTCGGTGGGGGCATCCGTAATCAGCTTGCTGCCGGACTGCAGATGAACGGATTCGGTGCGCAGGTCGCCGAGATAAGTGGTATGAACGGTTGCCAAAATCAGAACACTCCTCTGTCAATAAGATTATCCTGACTTCTATTTCAACAGCCGGGGTCGATCTTCCTGCCGTTAACATTGACGCGTCCGACCGCCGGTTGTTATAATGGCAATAGCTGAATAGACCGCACTTGGATTGGGGTGCCCCGCAACGCGCGGGGAGAATAGGGAAGTCCGAGCATGGCGACATGCTTCGGCGCGGGCCCGCCACTGTACCGGGGAGACTTTGCACGGCCACTCGCAAGGGGAAGGCGCAAACCGTCGAGGAACCGGGAGCCAGGAGACCTGCCGCAATCCTGATGAATCCTTCGTGGACAAGAAGGCTTCTTTTGGAGTTAAATCCAAAGAGAGGTCTTCTTATTTTTTTGGCACACAACCAAGGGGAGGCTGACATGGGAATTTTATTGGAGCAGACCTTGAAAAAAATAACCGCGCCGGATCCGCGTATCGATAGAATCGTCCGGCGAAACTTGACGACGATTGTTCCGGCGCAACGAAGTCTGGGCCGTCTGGATGAAATGCTTCGAAAGTATGCGTCGATCCTGGGAAACGTTGTCCCGGAGGACCCCAAACCTTGCATGGTGGTTGCCTGCGCGGATCATGGCGTGGCCCGCAACGGAGTCAGCGCCTATCCGCCGGACACGACACGGCAGATGACCGTCAATTATGTTTTGTCCAAGGGGGCCAGCGCCAACGCGTTTGCGAATTATTCCGGGTCGGATATGGTGGTGGCCGATGTCGGCGTGGCCGGGGATTTATCAGGTGTGCCGGGCCTGTGGCGCCGTAAAATCGCCGCGGGAACCCAGGATTTCACCCGGGGCGCGGCGATGACCGGCGAGCAGGCGATTCAGGCGGTTGAAACCGGTATCGAAATTGTTGCCGACCGGGTTCGGCAGGGCTATAATTGTTTTACGCTGGGTGAAATGGGGATCGGCAACACGACGGCCAGCGCCGTGATCGTTGCGGCGTTCACCGGCTTGCCGCCGGCCGAGGTGACCGGTCGGGGGACCGGAATTTCCGATGCAAAATTGCAGGTGAAAACCGAAATTGTGCGGCGGGCGCTGACGATCAACCGGCCGGACCGGACCGACGGGCTGGATGTGCTCGCCAAGGTCGGCGGGTTTGAAATTGGCGCTTTGGCCGGGGTGGTCCTGGGGGCAGCGGCGCACCGCCGGGCGGTTGTCGTGGATGGGCTGAACACGACGGCGGCGGCGATGATTGCAGCGGCGATCCATCCCTTGAGCCGGCAATATCTGCTGGCATCGCACCTGTCGGGCGAACCGGCCCATATCACCGCCCTGGGCTATCTCGATCTTGCACCCTGTCTGGATATGGGAGTGCGGCTGGGCGAAGCCGTGGGCGCTTCGGTCGTAATCGAACTTTTGAAAATGTCGGTGCGGCTACTGCAGGTGAACGATCCGGCTGATGCCGCAGGAGGACAATGCCATGCCTGCTGAATGCATACCGGTGATAAGACCGTTGGACGCAGTCGCCATGGCCCGCTGTCAGACCCGTCTCGACAACCTGACCAAGCCCTTGGGCAGCTTAGGGTCGTTTGAGGAATTGGCCCGAAAGATGGCGGGAATTACCGGACAAGCACGCCTCCGGGCGCTGCAGCCGCAAATCATTCTGGTCAATGGCAACCGGCGCAGCCCCGGCCTTTTGGATATATTCGCCGGCCATGTGGGTGCCGGGATCGAGGAATTCAACATTCCCTGCGAGGCTGTCGCCGATCCGGCCGAACTGCGATACATTTTGCATCGGGGGATTGCCGTCGGCAAGGCCGCCGCTGCCGCTGGCGCGCGGGCGGTGGGTCTGGGGGCGACAGGGGAAATCGATTCCGCCACGGCGAGTATGATTATCGAGTGGTCCCGCTCCGGTGCCGAAGAGCCGGTTGACTTGTTGGCGAAAATCGGGAATGTTGAGCTGGCCGCGCTGACCGGACTTGTTCTGGGACTGGCCGCAGGCGGCGCGGCGGTGGTGCTGGACGGTCTGGCTACCAGTCTGGCGGCGCTGATTGCGGTTCGGCTGGCGCCACTGTCGCGGGAATATCTGATCGGCTCGCATTTTCCCACCGAATCCGGCCATGCCGAAGGGCTGAGACTGCTCGATGTGCCAGCGTATCTGTTTCTGGAAATGAATATCGGCGAGGGAGTGGGAGCCGCGCTGGGGTTGTCGTTGCTGCAGGCATCGCTGCATATGCTGAACGATATGAAAACCTTCGGTGAAGCGCAGGTACATGTCGCGGAGGACGGTCCCGGCGCGCTGGTGCAAACCAGTGAAGTGCGGGACTAGTCCAGGATTTTCTGGCAGACGATGATGTCGAGCCACTGTCCGAATTTCCGGCCAACTTCCCGGAAATGGGCGCACTGGCTGAAACCGTTGCGGCTGAACAGTTGCAGGCTGGCTTGATTCTGACCGCAAATGGTCGCCAACAGCACATGAAACCCGTGCGCCTTGGCGTGTTCTTCCAGGTGGCGTAGCGCCATACTTCCCAAGCCTTTGTTTTCATACCCGGGTTTCAGATAGACACTCACCTCGCCGGTAAAATCATAAGCTTCCCGCGGTTTATGCCGGGCGATGAATGCATAGCCGCAGACGGTCTCGCCTTCGAGAATTACGAAGGCGCGGTGGCGGGGGTCCGGGAAAAAGACCAGTTCAGCCATTTCTTCATGGGTCAGCGGTCGGGCATGAAAGGTGGCGGTGCTGTTCAGGATATAATGGTTGTAAATCTGCCGGACCGCCTCCAGATGGGTTTCCACCAGTTTTTCCAGTCGATGGTGATTCATTGCCGATCCTCCTTGTTGCAATATTTGCCATCATTCTCCTACATTTTAGAAAAAAAATCCAGTGCGGGGTCGCTGGGCAAAGGAGTTGCCGCCCCCAGCGGCGAAAATACCAATATTGAACTTCTGACGGGATTGCTCGCCTGAAATCGGCAATTGCAGCAGGAGGGACGACGGTGTCTGCCTGTTGGCTGAAACGTTCCATCCAGACCTTCCATAACTTTAGCCTGCGCCAGAAATTGAGCCTGGCGTTTTTTGTCATGACTTTGGCGCCGCTACTGTTCGCCACTTCGCTCGCCGAACGGCAGGCGGAGGAAATCCTGCGTCATTCGATTTTCGAACAGAACAAGGAGTTGGCGATGGATATCGCCCACGATCTGGATGGGTTGTTACAGAATAAAATCCGGTTGCTGAAGATCATGGCGCTCAATCCAGATGTACGATCCACGGAACCGATTCGGCTGACGCCGGTGTTGGAACGGGTCGCCAGGCAGTATCCCGAGTTTCAGGTGGTGGTGGCGACGGACGCCAGCGGCCGCCAGATTGCCCGTTCCGACGGAGTTGTGGCCGATGGGGCGATCAACTACCATGACCGGGACTATTTTCGGCAGGCGATGCAGACCGGGACGACGGTGATTTCCGATGTCCTGACTTCCAAAAGCACCGGTATGCCAGGATTGGTTATTGCTGAACCGATTCGCGGCGATTCCGGAACGATAGTCGGTTTGCTGATTTTCAATCTGGAACTGGATAATTTGCGCTGGTACGCTGCACATGTTCAGCTGGGCGATCATGCTTATGTCTATGCCATCAATCAGAACGGCCGCGTTATTTTCCACACCGACCCGACCGACATGGACAGCCCGGCCGACTTGTCGGACCGGGAGCCGGGTCGGCAGGCGGCGGCCGGCTTTACCGGCTGGCTGGAATACGCGCACGGCGGGCAGAGGTTTTTGACGGGCTACAGCCATATTCCCAGTGTTTCCTGGGGATTGGTGGTGGAACAGCCGCTCCATTTCGCCATGGCGGAGGTGGCCAACTTTCGCCGGCTCAATCTGCTGGTTTTGTTGACCGCGGCGGTGCTGGCGATTTTGCTGAGCCTGGCGATCGCCAGGTACATCGCCGCTGCGATTGTGAATCTGTCGGCGGCGGCGAATCGACTGGCAGCCGGAGATTTGCAAACGCGCCTACAGATGAATCGAACGGATGAACTCGGCCAGCTGGCGGCGAATTTCAATCGAATGGCGACACAACTGGCTCGGCGCGACGAAGCCCTGCAGCAGGCCAAAGCTGAACTGGAACAGCAAGTGACCGAGCGAACCCGGGAACTGACGGCGGCCAACCTGGAGCTGCAACGCTTGTCGTTGCTGGATGGGCTGACCTGCATCGGCAACCGTCGTTATCTGGACGAGTTCCTAGAGCGGGAGTGGCGGCGAGCCATGCGCGACAGGACTCCGCTGGCGGTGTTGATGTTGGATATCGATTATTTCAAATTGTACAATGACACTTATGGTCATTTGGCGGGCGATGAATGCCTGAAACGGGTCGCCGGCGTTTTACGGGATTCGATTCAGCGGACGACGGACTTTGTATCCCGCTATGGCGGTGAAGAATTCGTCGTGGTGTTGCCGGCTACCAACGAACACGGGGCATTGACGGTCGCGGAAAAATTGCGGCGCGGCGTGGCGGATCTGGCAATACCGCACGGCTTGTCACCCTTGGGCGGTATTGTCACTGTCAGTATTGGAGTTGCCGTTGCCGTGCCAACACCTGAAACTGATGCTGCTACGTTGCTGACGGCAGCAGATCGAGCCTTGTATCAGGCGAAGGCCGCTGGTCGCAACCAGGTCGGATCGACCGGTGAATTGTTGACGTGAAGGGAAGCCGGAGCTGTTATGACAACGGATGAGATTTTGTTTAAGATGGCCGTGCGGTCGCGCCGGGCCTATGCGGAGAAAATGGCGGCGGACGCGGAGAAAAGTGACTTTCCGCTGGTGAAGGCAGAAGCGGTGCAATTGGAAACTTCCGCCGGGAAAACGCCGGTCATCCTGTATCGACCGGTTAACTCGAACGCGACGGAAGCCTTGCCGGTGTTTGTCGACATTCATGGCGGCGGCTTCATTCAAGGCAGCCCGGCCGATGATGACCCCTGGTGCCGGCGTATTGCCGATGCGGTTCGCTGCGCCGTGGTAAGTATTGACTATCATCTGGCACCGGAGCGCCGTTTCCCGGTCGCTCTCTATGAGTGCTACGATGTTGTGAAATGGGTGCATGACCAAGCCGACATACAGGATTTCGATTCCCGGCGGATTGCGGTGGGCGGGCATAGCGCCGGCGGCAACCTGGCGGCGGCGATTACCTTGCTGGCCCGGGAGCGTCGGGATTTCTCACTGATTTTTCAGGTCTTGAACTATCCGGTGCTGGATTTTGTGACGGACCCCTATCAAAAGACAACGCGGGACACGTTGCTGACCGCGAAGGCGCAAAGTTTTTTCTCCGCCTGCTATCTCGGCGACGCGGCGGTGAAAAACAACCCACTGGCGTCGCCGTTGCTGGCGGATTCGCTTGCCGGCCTGCCGTCGGCTTTGGTGATTGCGGCGGAGTATGATCCGCTTCAGACGGAAAACCGGCGTTATGCCGAAGCCCTGGCTGCGGCGGGCGTCTCAGTCACTTACCGGATGTTTGCCGGTTGTATGCATGCGTTTACTCATTTCGGACCGGCTGCGGCTGCCAACGAAGCCTGGGGACTGATTCAGGCGCAGTTGCGGCAGGCATTTTGGGAAAAGGGGGATAGCCCGGATGGAAGTCGTTAAGATTACAGATTTCCCGGGCGTTCGGTTGGGCAACGCCCAAGACTTTCAGGCGGCCACGGGTTGTACAGTGGTGCTGTGCCCGGAGGGGGCGGTAACCGGCGTGGATGTGCGGGGCGGTGCGCCCGGCACCCGGGAAACGGATCTGTTGCGGCCGGAAAACTACGTGGAGAAAATACAGGGGGTTTTGTTGGCAGGCGGTAGCGCTTTCGGTCTGGATGCCGCCGGCGGGGTCATGCAGTACCTCGAAGAACGAGGAATCGGCTTTGATGTTGGGGTTGCCAAAGTGCCGATTGTCGCGGCGGCGGTATTGTTTGACCTTCCCTGCGGCGATGCGGCGGTGCGCCCGGATCGTAACATGGGCTATCGGGCTTGCCAGGCGGCGGAAACCGAGAAGTTCCGCACCGGTTCGGTCGGCGCCGGCGCCGGTGCGACTGTCGGCAAGATGTTCGGCATGGAACGGGCCATGAAAGGCGGACTCGGCGCCTGTTGCCTCAAACTGGGGGAACTGATGGTCGGAGCCGTGGTGGCGGTCAATTGCCTCGGTGATGTGGTGGATCCGGCAACGGGCGATATTTTGGCCGGCGCCTATTGCGCGGAGCCATTCCGGTTCCTGAACAGCGAGGCGGAATTGTTGCAACAGTGCGACCGGACGGGCAACCGTTTCGCCGGCAACACCACGATCGGCGTTATCCTGACCAATGCGCAGCTGACCAAAGCCCAGGCCACCAAGGTTTCATCCATGGCGCACGATGGGTATGCCCGGACGATGAGGCCGGCGCATACCATGCTCGATGGCGACGCGATTTTCACGATGTCGGTGGGAGGGATCGTAGCGGACATTTCGGCAGTGGGGACCCTGGCGGCCGAGGTCATGGCCCGGGCGGTTCTGTCCGCCGTCAGAGATGCCGCTTCGTTGGCCGGATTTAAAGCAATGGTTGACTTGAATCCGAAAAACGAATGTATTTCGTCGGACAAATGAAAAAACAGAACCGATCCGGTAGGAAGGTCCGGACGGTTCTGTTTTTTAGTTCCTGAATACCGCTTATTTTTTCATCAAAGATTCTTTCAGAACTTCGACAGCTTTGTCGAGCTGCGGGTCCTGCTTCGATTCTTTGTCAAAATCCTTGGGGATTTCCACGACCACGTCGGGAACAATTCCCTTGCCATGGATGGAGCGGTCGCTGGGTGTGTGGTATTCGGCGATGGTGATTTTCAGCGCGGAATCCTTATCGAGGGGAACCAAACGCTGCACGGAGCCCTTGCCGAAAGTTTTAACCCCGACCAGTTTGCCGGCGCCGCGATCCTGGATGGCTCCGGCGACAATTTCCGAAGCGCTGGCGCTACCGCCGTTGACCAGCACGACCAGCGGCAACGGTGTGGATTTCAGGGAGGACTGGTAGGTTTCACGTCCGCCGTCCTTACCAATCACCGACACGATCGGGCCTTGTGGAACCAGCAGTTCCGCCACTTTGACGCATTGGTCGATCAACCCGCCGGGATTGTTGCGCAGATCCAGAACCAGCGAAGTCATTCCCTGCTCTTTCAACTCGTCCAGCTTCTGAACAAAATCTTTGCTGGTGGTTTCGCTGAACATCGAAATTCGGACGTAACCCATCTGCTTGTCCAGCATTTTGCCACTGACGGATTTGATCACGATCGTAGCCCGGGTAAGGGGGAACTCCCGCAGCTCTTTACCGGTACGTTCAATGGTCAGGGTCACTTTACTGCCTTCCGGCCCGCGGATTTTACCCACGGCTTCGTCCAGGGTCATATCTTTGGTATCGGCGGCGTCAATGCGGACGATCTGGTCGCCGCTCAGAATTCCGGCCGCTTCCGCCGGCGTTCCCTCGATGGGGGCCACGACGGTCAGCTTTTTGTCCTTCACGCCGAGGACAATGCCGACTCCGCCGAAAGATCCTTTGGTCTCCAACATCAGTTCACTGAACATCTTGGGGTCCATATATACGGAGTAAGGATCGCCGAGCGAATTCACCATTCCTTTGACCGAGCCGGTCAGCAGGTTGACGCCGTCGACGCTTCCAACGTAGTTCGTTTTGACGGCCTGAACAGCCCGAAACAGTTTCAGCGTAGCGGCCAGTTCTTCCGGACTCATTTTGGAAAGATAATAGTTGATTTCCATGGCGGCGATTTTTTCCGTCAGGGACATGGTGGGGGCGGCTTCCTGAGTTTGTTCAGCCCAGCCGGTCACCGGGATGATCATCAGCTGAATCATTACCAAGGCGGCAATGACTTGGCAAAGCAGGGCTCTCTTCTTAATCGGTAGCATGCTGTTTCCTCCTATATTGCGCGGTTGCCGCGAAAATGCAGACAGCCGCAGTGAATCATGCAGTCTATTTCACATTATAACTCATTTTTTCGCCGGTGCGGGGATTTTTTTTGCAGATGCTGGAGAGTTATTTCGGAGTGTGCTAAGGTATAGATGGATTATTCAGCAGCGCCGGCCCGATGGTCATCATCGGGCGGCGTGAGAAAACGGAAGTTTTGACGAGCGGGAGGAAGCCATGCCGCATACCCAACGGAAAAATATTGCGCCGGGATTGCCGGTTCAAGTGGTTCAAAAGCAGCATCAGCGTACCGGTCAGCTAACCGAGGGCGTTGTGAAGGACATCCTGACCTCCAGTCCGGTTCATTCCCGCGGGATCAAAGTGCGTCTGGAATCCGGCGTTGTGGGACGGGTGCAGCGGATTTTGACGCCGCCGCAAGGAGGCTGAAGCCTGGCCATGGGAATGATGATCGGCTTAATCGCCCCCTACGCGGAACTGGCCGGGGTTGCTTCGGAAGTGCGCGACTCATTGGGGCTGGATTTTCCAATTGCCGTGGGAATTTTGGAAAGTGCGGTCGGAGTTGCCGAAACTCTGATCCATCAAGGGGCGGAGGTCATTGTCAGCCGCGGCGGAACGGCGGCTTTGCTGCGCAACGTACTACCCGTGCCGGTTGTCGAAATCAAGGTTACCGGCTATGATGTGATGCGGGCGCTGCATCCCTATATCGGGCAGGAACGCAAGATTGCCATTGTCGGTTACCAAAACGTGGTGCAAGGCTGCCGGATTTTTGGCGATTTGTTCGGTCTGTCCACCCAAGAATTGACCATTCCGGCCGATGAGATCAATAAGGACTGGGATGCGGCGCAGCAGGCAGTGCGGCGCCTGGTGGCGGAAAACGGGATCGACGTGGTCATCGGCGACTCCCTGGTCCGGGGGCGGCTGAAAGTCGAGAACACTGCCATTCAAATGGTTGAATCCGGCAAAGAGGCGATTGCCCAGGCGATCGAAGAGGCGAAACACATTGCCCTGGTACGGGAAAATGAACGCCGGGCCTATGAACGCCTGCGGACCATCATCCATTCCGTGCATGACGGAGTGGTGGCCACCGACGAGAATGGACGCATTACGGCGGTGAATCTGGTGGCCGAGGAAATCTTCGGGTTTCGGGAAAAAGAGGTCCTGGGGATGCCCATTGGGCAGGCGATTCCCAATACCCGGATCGATAAGGTGTTGCAGACCGGTCAGGCCGAACTGGAACAATTGCAGCAAACGCCCAAGGGGTACATTGTCACCAACCGGGTGCCGATTAAACTCGCAGGCTAGGTTCAGGGCGTTGTGGCAACGTTTCAGGAAGTCGCCAAAATCCAGAGCGTCGAGCAGAAAATACGCCAGACGCTATTTAATCGTGGCTTGTTCGCCAGATACCGATTTGAGGACGTTCTGACGGAAGACCCCCATTTGAAAAAAATCGTTGCCATCGCCAAGAAATATGCGCAGACGGACGCCACCATGCTGATCCTGGGCGAGAGCGGCACCGGCAAGGAATTGTTCGCCCAGAGCATTCACAATTACAGTTCGCGGCGGCAGGAAGCCTTTGTGGCGATCAATTGCTCGGCATTGCCGGGACAATTGCTGGAAAGCGAATTGTTCGGCTATGTTGGCGGTGCATTCACCGGAGCCCGCAAGGAGGGGAAACGGGGTCTGTTCGAGCTGGCCCACAATGGAACCATTTTTCTGGATGAAATCGGCGATATGGACAAGGAACTGCAGTCGCGCCTGCTGCGTGTCCTGGAAGAAAAGCAGATCCGCCGCATCGGTTCGGACAGCATCATTCCGGTGAATGTCCGGGTGATTGCAGCCACCAACACGGATTTGTGGAACGAAAGCGCAAGGGGAAATTTTCGTCTGGACCTGTATTACCGGCTGAATGTACTGACGCTCAAATTGCCGCCGTTGCGGGAGCGCCGTTCGGATGTCACTGTCCTGGCCCGCTGGTTGGTGCGCCGCTATGGTGAGCAGTACGGCAAGACCCCGGTCGAACTGCCGGAGCCCGTTATGGTCAGACTGCGGGAACATCCGTGGCCGGGGAACATCCGGGAACTGAAAAATGTCATGGAACGGATTGTGCTCTCCAGCGAACAGGGCGTCATCGATCCGGATACCGTAGACCTGATGCTGGACAAACCGGCGGCGAACCCGCCTCCCAACCCGGCGGCAGACAGCGATGCCTTCGATTTGTCGGGGTCTCTCGACTCGATCAAGCAGAGGGCGGCGACAGCCGTTCTGGCCCAGGAGGGCAACAACATCGCCCGGGCCGCCCGACGGTTGCAAATTGATCGGAATACTTTAAAAAAGATACTCCGGCAATAAAATATCATGAAAAATTCAGCATGTGGTTATTTTTTCACCACATGCTGAATTTTTTGTGCCCGAAATCAGGGGGGAAACTTTGGGTTTTTTAGTGGCATGGAATTTGCATTACTTAAGAAAGGCATTGTTGCTATCAAAAAAGTGTCACAAATATGGCTGGAGGATGCGGCTACGTGAAAAAACGAATTGAGATTCCCTACGGCAAAGAAATGCTGGCGTTTGAAATCAATGAACAAAATTTGGTGGGTGTATATTCCCCGAAAAACATTCATGGAGTTTCGGATGTTGCGGCGGCAATTCACCGCGCGTTGGCAACTCCCATTGGGACAAAACCGTTGCGGGAACTGGCCCGGGGTGCAAAAAAAGTGGTGTTGGTAGCGGATGACAATACCCGGTTGACGCCGGCTGACAAGATCATTCCGATTCTGCTGGACGAGCTGAATGCCGCCGGAATCCGGGACGAGCAAGTTACGGTGATTATAGCGCTCGGTACCCATCGACCGATGACGCAGGAAGAGATTCTGGACAAATACGGTCCGGAAGTGGTGCGGCGGGTTCCGGTCAAAAATCATAATTTTCGGGATCCGGACATGATGGTGGATTTGGGGACTACGCCTAACGGTACGCATATCAGAGTGAATCGGGAAGCCTACGAAGCCGATTTCAAAATTGGCATCGGCAGCATCGTACCCCATTACATTCCGGGATTCGCCGGCGGCGCTAAGATCGTCCAGCCGGGGATTTCCGCCGAGCAGACGACGGCGGAAACCCACCTGCTCAGTACCTGTGAACCGCGTTCCTTCCTCGGCATTCGCGACAATCCTGTGCGGATTGAGCTGAATAGTATTGCCCGGGCCGTCAAGCTGAATACCATCGTCAATACGGTTCTCAATTGCCATGGCGAGGTCGTGGGCGTTTTTTACGGCGATGTGGTGGAAGCGTTCAATGCCGGCGTGGAACTTTCCCGGGAGGTTTATTCCGTAGAGATGCCGGAAGTCGCCGACATCGTGGTGGCCAGTTCCTATCCCTGCGACATTGAGTTCTGGCAGGCGCATAAGGCGCTGTATCCGGCCGATCTGGCCGTGAAGGCAGGTGGCGTGATCGTGCTGGCGACTCCCTGTTGTGAGGGCGTTTCCGTGACCCATGACGATATTCTGGACATTACCGGCGAAACGATGCAGGGCTTGAAAGACCGGGTAGCGCGCAAGGATGTTCATGATGAAGTCGCGGCTTCCCTGGCGATCGGCTGGGCGCAGGTAAAAGAACGGGAAGCGGTCTACATGGTATCGTCGGGCATCACCGATGAAGCGGCGCGCCGATTGGGGTTCACCCCGTTTCCGGCCATTCAGGCGGCGCTGGACGCTGCGCTGGAACGCACAGGCTCAGCAGCCCGGATCGCGGTTTTGACGCATGCGCCGGATATGCTGCCGGTGATCGGGAAATAGACACTAATCATTGCATCAGAGAAGGAGATGTATCCATGCAGTTCAAAGGCTACAGACGGCCCGACGGCAAAGTGGGAATTCGCAATCATGTGCTGGTATTGCCGAGCGTGGTGTGCGCCAATCGGGCCGCCCGGGGGATTTCACAGGCGGTGGCGGGGACGACCTGGGTCGAGCATCAGCACGGCTGCACGCAGTTGGGGGCGGACGCGGAACTGACGGCCCGAGTGCTGGTTGCCCATGGAACCCATCCCAATGTGGCCGGCGTCATCGTGGTCGGACTCGGCTGTGAAACGATCAGGGCTCAGGATATTGCGGCGGAGATCAAACAGCAGTGCCCGTACAAAAATGTGGCGACCGTCATCATTCAGGATGAAGGCGGTTCGGTGAAAGCCATTGCCACCGGCGCCGGCTTTGCCCGGAAGTTTGTCGGCGAAGCTTCGGCGATGGAACGGGAGTGGATCGATGCTTCCGAGTTGATATTGGGCACGGAATGCGGCGGCTCGGACGCCTGCTCCGGTATTTCCGCCAACCCCGCACTGGGCGTCACCAGCGACCTGCTCATCGATGCCGGCGGCAGCGTGATTCTGGCGGAGACGACGGAGATCATCGGCGCCGAGCATTTGATTGCGGCCCGGGCCATAAATTCGCAAGTGGCCCGCAAGTGTTTCGACGTGATCAACGCTTGCGAGGCATCGGCCAACAAGATGGGCGTCGACATGCGCGGCGGACAGCCGACTCCCGGCAACATCGCCGGTGGGCTGTCCTCCATTGAGGAAAAGTCGCTGGGCTGCATTTACAAGGCGGGCAGCCGGCCGTTGCAGGACGTGATCGACTATGCCGCACCGGTCACGCAAAAGGGACTGGTCTGGATGGATACGCCGGGCCAGGACATCGAACAGCTGACCGGCATGGTAGCCGGTGGCTGCCAGCTGGTGGTGTTCACCACCGGTCGCGGGACTTGCTGCGGTTCACCGATCGCGCCGACGATCAAAGTGTCTACCAATACGGCATTGTTTGATAAAATGAACGACAACATCGACATCAACGCGGGTACGGTGATCACCGGTGAGGAGAATGTGGAGCAAGTCGGTCGCCGAATCTTCGACGAGATGCTGGAAGTTGCCTCCGGCAAGCTGGCCAAGGCGGAAATCCTCGGCTTCAACGATTTCGCCATTCGGCGGATCGGGCCGACGATGTAACGGAACCGGATTCAAAGACAGGGGTGGTTGTAAAAATGGCCAGACTTCAGGCAATCGTAATGAAACCGAAAGACAATGTATGTACCGTGGTCGAGGCGATCCCGGCCGGCGTGGAAGTGGGAATGGAAGTTGGCGGAGAAGTCGTCCGGATAAAATCCGCGGAAGCGATTCCGGTCGGGCATAAGCTGGCGATCCGCGATATCGGCCAGGGCGAGATCATCATGAAATACGGCGAGGTAATCGGTCGCGCCACAAAAAATATCAGCGTCGGGCAGCATGTCCATGTGCATAACCTGGAGAGTTGCCGCGGCCGTGGCGACCGGTAGGAAAAAGGAAGGAGAGGTTTTCTAGCATGGGGAAGCAATGGACTGTATATGTTACCCGGATGATTCCGCAGGAAGTGCTCGACGAACTGGCGCAACACTGTGAGGTGGAAGTGAATCCGGAAAATCGGCCGCTGACGAAAGCGGAGCTACTGGAAAAAGTGCGGGGGCGGGATGCGGTGCTGACGCAAGCTGGCGATATCGTCGACGACGCGGTGCTAGCGGCGGCCGGTCCGCAGTGCAAAATTTTCGCCAACTATGCCGTCGGCTACAACAATTTCGATCTGACGGCGGCGGCGCGCCATAACGTGATGTTGTCGAATACTCCGGACGTGGTGACCGACTCGACCGTGGAGATGGCCTGGACGTTGTTGTTCGCCGTTGCCCGGCGGCTGATCGAGGCTGATGCTTATGTCCGGGCCGGGAAGTTCAAGGGTCTGGACCCGATGCTGCTTTTGGGCACCGGCCTGACCGGCAAAACCCTTGGCGTGATCGGCGCCGGCAGGATCGGCAGCAAGTTTGCCCAGAAAGGCCGGGCGTTCGATATGAAGATCATTTATAATGACGTGGCGCCCAATGCCCGGTTTGAAAAGGAGACCGGCGCCGCTTATGTGGATAAGGACACCCTGTTGGCGCAGGCTGACTTTTTGTCGCTGCATGTGCCGTTGCTGCCGGCTACTCGACATTTGATCGGCGCCCGGGAACTGAAGCTGATGAAAAAAACGGCGATTCTGATCAACTCATCCCGCGGCCCGGTCGTCAACGAAACGGATCTGGTCCAGGCACTGAAGGACGGCGAAATTCGGGGAGCAGGACTGGATGTATTTGAAAATGAGCCGGCATTGGCGCCGGGGTTGAGTGATCTGCCCAATGTCGTGTTGGCGCCGCACTTGGGTACGGCGACCCATGAAACCCGCCTGGGAATGGGCCGAGTGGCGCTGACCAACATCCTGGCCGCTTTGCGGGGCGAAACCCCGCCCAACAAATTGTAATCATTTTACGGCTGTAGTCTGGAGAGGAGGGACGCTGGTTCATTCGGTTTTTCACAGGGAACAGCAGAAAAAAAGTGTGAGGGGGAGAATCATGTCAAAATTATCAACTCGGATCGTTGCACTGGGAGTCGCCGTTTTCATGATGTCCATGCTGTTAGTCGGCTGCAGCGGCGGTAACAAGAGCGCTGGCGGCGACAAGACGGCACCGCAGAAAGTCGTCCTGAAACTGGGCACCGAAACGGCCACGTCCCATCCGGAAACCAAAGGATCGCAGAAACTCGCGGACCTCGTCAAGGAGAAATCCAAGGGCACTCTGGAAATCCAGGTGTTTGACAGTGCCAAGATCGGCAGTATGAAGGAACGGACCGAAGGCATGCGTCTCGGCACCGTCGACATCTCCACTTCTTCCGTCGGGTTCCTGGCCTCTTATGTTCCGGTTCTCGGCGTTTTTGACCTTCCCTACATTTATAAGGACAAAGCCCATGAGTTTCGCGTGTTTGACGGCGAAATCGGCAAAGAGATTGACAAGAAGATGCAGGAAAAAGGCTTCCGCGTCGTTTGCTATTTCGATATGGGATCCCGGCAGATCACCAATAACCAGAAGCCCATTAACACACTGGCCGACATCAAAGGCATGAAGATCCGCGTGCCGCAGACCGAAGCCAGCATCGAAGGCTTCAAGGCCCTCGGCGCCGCTCCCACCCCGATGGCTTTCAGCGAAGTGTACATGGCGTTGCAGCAAAAAGTCGTCGATGGCCAGGAAAATCCGTTGTCGGTCATTGTGTCCGCAAAATTCAACGAAGTGCAAAAATATCTGTCTTTGACCAACCATCAGTTGTTTATCCAGGTGCTGTCCATCAGCGAAAAAACCTGGAAGAAACTTTCGCCGGAACATCAGAAAATCCTGATGGAAGCCGCCAAAGAAGCCCAGGCTTATGAACGGGAAATCGCCGCCAAGGAAGAGATTGACCTGATCAAGACCCTCAAGGATAAAGGCATGGCGATCAATGAAATCAAGGACGTCGCACCGTTTGCCGAAGCCGCCAAACCGTTGCGGGAGATCTACATCAAGAAGTTGGGCAAAGACGCCCAGGATATGTTCGGCAAGATCGACTCGGTACGCAACAAATAAGACCTGACCCACGGAACTTCTCCGGTGTCGCTGGCCGACGCCGGAGAAGTCGGCCGTCTTTGCCCCGTGAACGGAAGAAAGTGTTCTGAAGGAGCATGGAGTAATGAAGGTTAACAAAATTCTGGACGGGATATCCGTTCTGTGCATGGTCCTGATTCTGCTTCTCGTGGTGGCGCAGGTTGCGATGCGCTATATTTTCAATTCACCGTTGACATGGTCGGAAGAGTTGGCAGTGTTCGTAATGATTTGGCTGACCTTTATCGGCTCGTTGATCTGCATGCGGGACAAGGAACATATCGAAGTGACGATTCTCGTCGATCATTTGCCGCACACGCTCCAGCGGATGGTTGTCGTGTTCAGCCGGCTGGCTTCGATCTTTTTCTTGTTGATTGTGGCGTATTATGGTTTGGAACTGGTCAGGGAAAACATGACGGTAACTTCGCCGGCCAACAAGCTCAGTATGGGCCTGGTTTATACGATCATCCCGCTGAGTTCGCTCGGTATGGTATTCTATCTGGTCAAAGCCATTGCGAAGGGGGAATAGAGTCCGGTGGAAGTCGTAATCATCTTTTTTGTCATGCTGGGGCTGATGCTGCTGCGGGTGCCGGTTGCCTTTTCCATGGGGCTGGCGGCGGTAGTGGCGCTGATCATCGGCGATATCCCGCTTACGCTCGTTCCCCAGCGTATGTTCGGGGCGCTGGATTCGTTTCCGCTATTGGCCATTCCGTTGTTTGTATTCGTGGGCGAAGCCATGAACACAGGCGGAATCACTCACCGCATCTTCAATTTTGCCCGGGAATATGTCAAGCATATTACCGGCAGTCTGGGCCATGTGAATGTCATTTCCAACATTATCGTCGCCGGCATGTCCGGTTCGGCGGTGGCGGACGCTTCCGCCATCGGTGTCGTTGAAATCAAAGCAATGGAAAAAGACGGATTTGACCGAAGCTGGTCTGCCGCACTGACGGCTGCGTCGTCCACGATCGGTCCGATCATTCCGCCCAGTATTCCATTGGTGGTCTATGCCATCATCACCGAAACTTCCATCGGCCGCCTGTTTTTGGGGGGAGTGGTTCCCGGCTTTTTGATGGGCGTTTCCCTGATGGTCATGGTATATATTATGTCCAAACAGCGGGGGTACAAAGTAGAACCCAAAGCGACCTGGAGCGAACGGCTGAATGCCACCTGGAAAGCCATTCCTTCCTTATTGACGCCGATTATCATGTTTTCGGGGATTGTCTTCGGGATCGTCACGCCGACCGAGGGCGCCGGCATCGCCGCCGCTTACGCGATTTTCCTCGGCTTTGTCATTCACCGGGAAATGACGATCGCGGAACTGTACCACATTTTGCTCCGCACCGTGCATTGCACGGCGGTCATTCTAATGATCATCTGCAGCGCCTCGGCCATCACCTGGGTCGTCCAGACATCCGGCCTGCCCAATATGGTGGCGGGGTGGCTGCTGTCGGTCACCGACAGCAAAACGCTGCTGCTGATCATGATCAATGTGGTGCTGCTGATTATGGGCTGCCTTCTGGAAAGCAACTCGATCATCATGATTATGGTACCGGTCTTGATGCCGTTAATCAAAGCCTTGCACATCGATCCGGTCCATTTTGGCGTATTTTTCATCCTGAACGTCATGATTGGCCTGATCACGCCACCTGTCGGCATGTGCCTGTATGTGATCACTAACATCTCCGAAGTCTCGTTTGACCAATTGTCGAAAGCGATTATTCCGTTTTTGATTCCGTTGATAGTTGTACTGTTCCTGATTACGTTCATTCCGGACTTGGTGATGTTTCTGCCCAACCTGGTGATGGGGCTGGACAAATAAATCCGGCGTTGCCAAGGTTGCCCGTCAGGACGCGAAACAGAGAGAAAGAAGGGGTACTCATGAAAACTGTGGTGGCGATTTATACGGCGATGGCCATTGGTTTGATGAATGACATCAAACAACTGGTGGCCGAAGAAATTCCGGACTGCCGTCTCATCAATATCGCCGACGACTGTCTGATCCAGGATGTGATTAAGGCTGGTGGGCCGACCGTCGGCGTTACCCGGCGCTTGCTCGCCTACTATCACGCAGCGGAGGATGCCGGCGCCGATGTGATCCTCAATACTTGCTCCTCCATCGGCGAGGTGGCCGATATCGGCAAAAAATGCGCCAAAGTCCCTCTCGTGAAAATCGACGACGCCATGGCACTGAAAGGCGTGCAAATGGGCGAGCGGGTCGGTGTCATCGCTACCTTGCCGACCACGCTGGGGCCGACAGTCCGGTTGGTTCAGCGCAAGGCCGACGAGATCGGCAAGAAAGTGTCGGTAGTCGAGGGATTGGCCAAAGGCGCTTTTGAGGCGTTGATGGCGGGCAAGGCCGACGAGCATGACGCTTTGATTTTGCAGACCGCCAAAGATATCGCGGGGAAGGTCGATGTGATCGTCCTGGCGCAGGGTTCGATGGCCAAGATGCAGGATAAGCTGGCTGATGCGACCGGCAAACCGGTATTGTCCAGCCCGCGGCTGGGCGTGCAGGAAGTACGGGACATCCTTCTTAAGGGGGCGGCGAAATGAGCGCTGACGTGGCCTATCTGAACAATCAGGCGCGATTGCTGCGCCGAGACGTGGTCAATACCGTATATCTGGCGAAGGACGGGCATCCGAGTCCGGCCCTGTCCTGCGCCGATATCGTGGCGGCCCTGTTCTTCAGGGTATTGAATATCGACCCGGCCAATCCCAAATGGGCGCAGCGGGACCGGTTCGTATTGTCCAAGGGGCATGCCTGCCCCGTGCTGTACGCGGCTCTGGCGCGGCGGGGCTATTTCTCCCGCGACGAACTGCCCGGTCTGCGCAGCCTCGGTTCCAAATTGCAGGGACACCCCTGCATGCGCAAGACTGTCGGTATTGATATGACCTCCGGTTCACTGGGCAATGGCGTTTCGATCGGCGTCGGCATGGCGATCGCCGGCAGATACCAGAAACAGGACTATTATACCTATGTCATCACCGGCGACGGCGAACTGGGCGAAGGCATCGTCTGGGAAGCGGCCATGTCCGCCGCCAAGCACAAACTGGGCAAGCTGATCGTATTCGTCGACAACAACGGCCTGCAGAGCGGCGGCCGCGTCGAAGAGGTCGGCGGCGTGACGCCGATCCTCGAAAAATGGCAGGCATTCCGGTGGCATTGCCAGGAGATCGACGGGCACAACATGGAGCAGATTCTGGCCGCCATTGACGCCGCCAAACTGGAAACTGAACGTCCTTCGATGATTTTGGCGCATACCGTCAAGGGCAAGGGCATTCCCTACATGGAAAAGGATAATGCCTGGCACAAAAAGGTGCCGACGGAGGCGGAATGGCGCGAGGCCATGGAATTGTTAGGGGGGATTGACGGTGAGTAACTATACGGGTTCCCGGGAAGCGTTCGCGGCAGCGATGATGAAACTAGCGGCGGAAGACAGCCGCTACATGATCATATCGCCGGACTCGATGAAAGCCATGCGGGTGGTCGGGTTCGCCGAAAAATATCCGGACCGGCTGATTGAACTGGGCATTGCCGAACAAAACGCCGTGGCCTGTGCGGCCGGCATGGCCACCTGCGGGCTGGTCCCCTTTGTGGCCACCTATTCCGGCTTCATTACCATGCGGGCCTGCGAACAGGTCCGCACCTTCGTGGCCTATCCCAAAGTCAATGTCAAACTGGTCGGCGCGAATGGCGGCCTGTTCGGCGGGGAGCGGGAAGGCGTTACGCATCAGTTCTTCGAAGATTTGGGCATCCTGCGCTGCATTCCCGATATGACGATCGTCGTTCCGTCGGATCCGTCCCAGGTGTTTGCCGCCACCCTGGCTATCGCCAAGTATGAAGGTCCGGCGTTCCTGCGGGTTTCCAGCGGCCGTGAACATGTGATCTTTGATCACGAGATTCCGTTTGAGCTGGGCAAGGCCAGAACTCTGGCCGACAATGGCAAGGATGTTGCGTTGATAGGTTGCGGCTTCATCATGAGCCGGGTGCTGGAAGCGGCGGAAAAACTGCAACAACAGGGAATCAAAGCGACGGTGCTGGAAGTGCACACGCTGAAACCGCTCGACTCGGCGGCTATCGCTGCGCTGGCAACGGCAACCGGCGCCGTCGTGACAGTGGAAGACCATAATGTCATTGGCGGTCTGGGCAGCGCGGTGGCGGAAGTCATCGCCGAACAGGCGCCGGCGGCGCTGGTGCGGGTCGGCTTGCAGGATGTATTCCCCGAATCCGGTCCGGCGGAGGCGCTGTTGGATTACTACCATATGGGCGTCGACGATATCGTGACCGCCGCCAAGGCCGCGATGGGCAGGCGGGACGCCCGCAAATAAATTGCGGGCGGTCCTTCGGTTGACAATGCAATGGCAGACAGGCTATATTTATTATGCGGTCTGCGCTGGGTCAAGACCCGTCCCTGACTGGGGATGGGTTTTCCCTTTTTAGAAAGGCGCAGCCTGATGCGTAAGGAGGGTTTTCCACGATGTCTGTACTGGATACGCTGGTTGAGCGCGGTTTTGTTCATCAACTGACGCACGAAGAAGAGATCGCCGAATTATTGGCGAAGGAGAAGATAACTTTTTATATCGGCTTTGACCCGACCGCGGACAGCCTGCATGTCGGCCACTTCCTGGGAATGATGGTTATGGCGCACATGCAGCGGGGCGGTCATCGGCCGATTTGCCTGATCGGCGGCGGAACCGCCATGGTGGGCGATCCGTCCGGCAAAACCGACATGCGCAAGATGATGACGCGGGAGACCATCCAGCATAATGGCGAATGCTTCAAAAAGCAGATGCGGCGCTTTATCGACTTCAGCGATGACAAAGCGTTGATGCTGAATAATGCGGATTGGTTGCTGCAACTCAATTATGTCGACATGCTGCGCGATGTTGGCGCGAATTTTTCCGTCAACCGGATGCTGACGGCCGAGTGTTACAAGCAACGGCTGGAGCGCGGCCTGACTTTCCTTGAGTTCAATTACATGATCATGCAGGCGTACGATTTTCTGGAGTTGCACCGCCAAACCGGCTGTGTCATGCAGATGGGCGGCGCGGACCAGTGGTCGAATATTTTGGCGGGCGCCGATTTGATCCGCCGCAAGGAGAGCAAGCCGGCGTATGGTTTGACATTCACTCTGCTGACCACGAGCGACGGCCGGAAAATGGGCAAGACGGAAAAAGGCGCCCTCTGGCTCGACCCCGAAAAAACTTCACCGTATGATTTTTATCAGTACTGGCGGAATGTCGATGACGCGGATGTGCAAAAGTGCCTGGCCTTGCTCACTTTCTTGCCGATGGCGGAAGTACGTCGTCTGGGTGCGTTGAAGGATCAGGAAATCAACACCGCGAAAAAAGTTCTGGCCTATGAAGTGACGCAGCTGGTGCATGGCCAGGAAGCTGCCGACAAGGCGCGGCAGGCGGCCGAAGCCTTATTTGGCGGCGCAGGTGCTCTGGACAATGCACCTACAGTGACTATTTCCCGGGAAATGATCGGATCGAAACTGGTCGACGTGTTGGCGGCCGCCGGGATTTTTGCGTCCAAGGGTGAAGGCCGGCGATTGATCCAGGGCGGCGGCCTGTATGTAGCCGATGTGAAGGTGGCCGACCCCGAGTATGTGTTGGGCGTGGATTTGTTTGACGGCAATAGTGTGTTGATCCGCAAAGGCAAGAAGAGTTACTATCGGCTTATGCTGGCCTAGAATGCGCAATGATCGGGATTCATGGATGGTGGAATAAAATGTGGATAATTGTGTGGAAACTGTGGACAATGCCTGAGTTGTGCGCTTAGATGGTGTCGGCACGTAACAGTCCTCAAAAAAATACCCGCACGGCGATTTTTCGCCGGCGGGTATTTTTTCAGTTGCGATGGAGGAATCAGCGGAAAAGTCATCCGGCATCCAGACGACTTTGGCCATGGATACGGACCGTTATCGGTTTATACCCGTTTCTTCAAATAGGGAACCAAGCCGCCATCCAAGACCAATTCCATGATGTGCGGCGGAATTTTGCTGCATTTATAACTTTCATTTTTGGTCAGATTGTGAATCATTCCGTTCGACAGATCAATTTCGATTTCATCCTGGTCGGCGATTTTGTCGGTTTCGGCGCACTCGATGACCGGGATGCCCAGATTGATCGCATTGCGATAAAAAATCCGGGCGAAAAACTTTGCCACAATGGCGCCGATGCCGAGGTGGCGAAGGGTGAGCGGGGAAGTTTCGCGGCTCGATCCGGAACCGAAGTTGACGCCCGCCACCATGATGTCGCCTCGCTTAACTTTTGAGAAAAAATCTGGATCCACCGCGCTCATGGCATATTTTGCGGCGTCGGCAATGCTCAGTTCCATGTACTGCGGCGGGGAAATGATGTCGGTATTGATGTTGTCGCCATATTTGAGGGCGCGGCCTTTAATGTTGCTCATATCGGCTCCTCCTTACAAGTATTCGCGGGGATCGGCGATTGTCCCGGCGATGGCGCTGGCGGCAACCGTCATGGGCGATCCCAGATAGATTTGGGCTTTTTTACTGCCCATGCGGCCGATAAAGTTTCGGTTTGTCGACGAAATGCAGACTTCGCCATCGGCCAGCAACCCCGAGTGCAAACCTACGCATACCCCGCAGGTCGGGGCCAGGATGACGGCGCCGGCTTCCGCCAGGGTAGCCAGGAGCCCGTCGCGCGAGGCCTGCATCCAGATATCCTGGGAGGCGGGGGAAACCAGAAGTCTGGTTCCTGGCTTGACTTTACGGCCTTTCAGAACTTTTGCCGCAGCGGCCAGGTCGTTATAGCGGCCGCCGGTGCAGGACCCGATATAGGCCTGGTCGATCCTGGTTTCGGCAAGCTGCTCGATGGCGGCGACATTGTCAACCTCATGCGGACAGGAAACCATCGGCGACAGATTGGCGGCGTCAAACGTAAGTGTCTGGCAATAAACGGCGTCCGGGTCGCTTTCCAGCATGGTATAGGGGGTGGTAACCTTATGAGCGGTCAGGTATTCGACGACTTTTTCATCCGGTTTCATCAGGCCGGCCTTGGCCCCCATTTCGACCGCCATATTGGTGATGGCCAGGCGCTCGTCCATGGACAAGCCGCTGATGGTATTTCCCTGATATTCGACGGTTTTATAAGTGGCGCCGGCGTGGCCGATGGCGCCGATGGTCTTCAGTGAAATATCCTTGGCCATGACTCCGGGCTTGAGGCTGCCGCTCCAGATTACCTGGATAGTTTCCGGCACTCGCAGCCACGTTTTGCCAGTGATCAAAACGCCAAGCATTTCTGTCGATCCCACGCCGGTGGCGAAAGCACCCATGGCCCCGCCCATGCAGGTGTGGGAGTCGGTGCCGAGAACTACGGTTCCCGGCAACACATGGCCTTTTTCCGCCATAATCTGATGGCAGGGGCCAATAAATTCATAGTAGTTGTCCACGCCATATTTTTTGGCCCAGTCACGCGTAAACTTGACAATCTCGGCTTGATTAATCGATGCCGGCGGCGTGTAGTGGTCGGAAATGACCACTACTTTTGAAGGATCCCAGATTTGATCCTTGATTTCTTTCATCCGTTCGGCGATTTCCACCCGGGGGCCGAGAATATCATCCAGCATCGCTTTGTCGATGTTTACCCACAGAATATCGCCGGCGCTGGCTTCAGGAATGCCGGCGCCTATCGCCAGAATTTTTTCCGACATGGTTTTGCCCATACAAAAACCTCCTTCATGGTAGTGGCTCTGCAAGAATTACAGACCCCAGATACGATATAGTCCCAGACCGGCCAAGGCCGACACGACGGCTACGCCGCAGGCGGCTACGATAAACATCTGAATAAACAGTTTGTTTTGTTGTTCCGGAGTGATATGGGCATTGGCGGCATAAGCGGCCATGGCCAGGGCACCGCCGGTCGAGGCGGGACTGGTGCCGGCGGTATGGGCCGAATTTGTGATTGCCGAGACCAAGTCCAGTGCGGATACGTTGCCAACCACCGACTGCAAGGAAGAGACCGTCGGAATCAAGGTCGGCATTACGACGCCGGAAGTGCTGGAGAACCAGGACATGATTCCCGCGGTAAGGCCAATGATAAACGAGGCGGTGCTTTCGGTCATCAAGGTGGACAGGAACTTCGCCAACAATTCGATTCCTTTGAGTTTAATCGCCAGATTCATCAATACGCCGACACCACAGACCAAAATCAGGGTGCCCCAGGGGATACAAGAAATCGATTTTCGTTCGTCTGCAACTTTCAATAAAAGAAGAATCGCGCCGATCAAAAAGGCGATCAGACCAACATTGGCCTTGGTGATGAGAACAATCAGGACCATGGCGATAACCCCGACCATGGTGATCCACTGGTCGCGGTTAAACGCGGGCAGATCCGATTGGCGCAGGATCTTTTGCGTTTTCAGTTTATGACCGCCCAACGCGAGGTAGAGGATAATGGCCCAGATGGTTTCCGCCATCAGCGAATTATAGAAATAAGGCATGTCGATTCCTTTGATACCCTGCGCTGCCGACAGCGTGATCCCGATAATACCGGTCGGTGCAATCGGCGAAATGCCGCCGGCCGCCGAACCTAAGACCGTAATTGGCGCCAATAGCAATGGCGATATGCCGGTTTCGGCGGCCAACGCCATCGAAATTGGCATAGTGAGCGCCATGACCGGAATCGTACCCGGTCCGATGGCTGCCAGGAAAGTCGTCATCAAGTAGATGGCGATGGGAATCATTTTTGTTTGTTTGCCGGACAGGGCTACGACTTTGCGGGCGAATAACTCCAATGTTCCGTTGCTTTGCGCAATGCTGAACAAAAATGTAACGCCCAGAAGCATGAGAAAGAGGCTGGTACTCCAGCCGGCCATGACATTGGCCTCCTTGAACCCGGCCAAGCGTCCCAGAACCACCGCAAAGGCCATGCAAAGCAGGCCGACGTTCAACTTGCGGAAGAAACCGAGCGCAATAGCGACAACCAACATGATTAATGAAATAAGTCCCCAGTTCATCAGTCATCATCCTTTCAATCCTGTTTACAGCGCGATGCGAAATTTGCGGTTTAGGTCAGTAATTTGGTGCATCTGAAATTACTGGCAAGGGTTATGAAATAAAGGAAAAGACTTCACCTCCCAGTGCTTCGGCGTGATTTCACTGGTTCCGTGCTAGTTGTTGTCGTCCATCAGCTGATTGGCGAATTGATCCAACTTCAACGCCATGGCGTTAATCTGTTGCACCGAGGCGGCGACATGGCCGACGGCTTCCGCAATCTGATTTATGCCGCCTTCGATTTGCGTAGTCTGCTGGTAGGAGGCCTCACTGCTTTCCTGAATCAGCTTCATGATTTGTTCCACTTTTTTGATGGATTCGGCGCTTCCGGAAGCCAGTTTGCGAATTTCTTCGGCAACCACGCCGAATCCGCGCCCCTGTTCTCCGACCCGCGCCGCTTCAATGGCGGCATTCAGTCCCAATAGGTTGGTTTGGGAGGATATGTTTCGAATCAGACCCAGCACTTGATCCGTTTCTTGGGCCTGTTTCTGAGATTCCTGCGAGTACTGTGTCACCTTGTGACTGAGGGCGGCGATTTCTTCCGCCTGGGCCGATATTTGTTCGCTGGTGCTGGCCAAAGTCGAAATAGAATCGGTGAGACTGGTGGCCATTTCCCGGAAACTGTCATAGCGTTCGATCGATTCGCTGATTACAATGCTGCCGATGACTTCGTTGCGATCATTGAAAATGGGATTGGCCAAAGCGACATACGGAATTCCCCGGACCGATTTGTCGATTTTATTAAAAAAGCGTTTCTTTTCCGTGATGGCTTTGTGGGTGGCGCTGCCCGGGCGGATCGCATCGCCGACGGTGACTTTCAGGTCAAGGGTTTTTGCCGGCTTATACAGCAGGTATTTTTCGCAGTCGGCAATAGTGACGCCATAGTCGGCGGGAACAAAGTCGTTCAGCCTGGCCATGACATAAAGATACTTTTCCATTACTTCCTGATCGTTTGGTTGCAACATTGCTTCTCCCTTGCATGAATTTTTATCGGTGATCCGGAATGATGTTCCTGAAAAGAGTATAAAACGTGGAAAACCCAAAGAAGCCGGCGCCAAAAGGGTCTATACCCGGCTTCTTTGGATTATGTTTGGTTATGGCCGAAGATGAACTGTTACCACAGGCCCAGCACTTTCCACCAGATGCCGCCGACGCCGACCCAGATAATCATATTGACCACTGAGGCACCGAACCCGAGCTTCCACCAAGTGCCCTGATCGACATAGCCGGCCCCAAAATAGATCGGCGCCGTGCCGGTGGAATAATGGGTCAAGCCGCCGCAAAGGTTGGATAAAAAAGCCAACCGCAAGCGCAGCCAGAAAGGCGGGTGCGCCGGCCGCGACCGCCACCGCGACGAATGCCGGATACATGGCGGTGACGTGGGCGGTCAGGCTGGCAAAACCGTAGTGCGCGTACATATAAACCACGAGCAGAATAACCAAGGCAGGTACCCAGGCAATACCGCCGAGGCTGGCGGCAACGGTTTTGGCAAACCAGGGGATAAAGCCAAGTTTGTTCAGGAAACCGGCCATGCCGACCAAGCCGCCCATCCACATGAGGGTATCCCAGGGGCCTTTGTCGTCAAGGACATCTTTCCAGGTAAGTACTCCCGACACCAACATCACACAAACGGCCATCAGCGCCACCAGAGTGGCGTTCAGTTTGGTGAAGCTGGAGGTGGCCCAGAGAACCAGTGCGCCAATAAACAGAGCTAAGACGATTTTTTCGTCCCGGCTCATGGAACCGCGTTTAATCAGCTCCTGGGTTGCCAGTTCCTTGGCTTCGGGTGTGTGTTTTAGTTCAGGCGGGTAGATTTTGTAAAGAAAATAAGGCATGACAACCAAGGCGACGATTCCGGGAACGGATGCCGCTAATGCCCAGAGGCCCCAGCTGATGTCGATTTTCAGTACTTGTTTGGACAAAACGGCAACCAATGGATTGGCCGCCATCGCGGTCATGAACATGGCTGATGTGATGCAGTTGCACTGAAATTGTGTTACCATCAGATAAGAGCCGATGCGACGGGAAGATTTGCCGTCGGGTTCGGAACTGAATGCCGAACAAAGACTTCTGACGATCGGGTACAGTACGCCACCGCCACGGGCGGTATTGGAAGGAGTGGCCGGCGCCAGAATCAGGTCGCTGATGCACAGGACATAACCCAACTTCAAAGTTTTATCACCAATCGCCCGCATCAGCATATAAGCGATTCGACTGCCCAGGCCGGTTTTGATAAAACTGCGGGCAAACAGGAAGGCGCATACGATCAACCAGATGGTTGCATCCGAAAAACCGGATAGGGCCTGCGGCACCGTCAATGTGTTTGTCAGTGCGCAGACGGTGATGCCAATCAAGGCCATGGCGCCCATCGGAAGCGGGTTCATGATGATGCCGACAATCGTAGCGACAAAAATCGCCAACAAGTGCCAAGCTTGCGGTTTTAGTCCGGCAGGAACGGGTAGAAACCAAATGATGGCGCCGAGTATGGTTACCAGAAGAAAAGATTTCCCTTTACCCATCCGAGTCACTCCTTGTTATTTATTTTTTTAGTTTAAGCATTCATAGAGCTTCGCTTTGGCGAGATGGCTATTGATCGGCGCCTCCACCTTTTCGCCGACCAGACCGACGACATCCAATAGCTTTTCACGGGAAACTCCGGTAGCGATGTTCATATCCCGCATCATGTTGATCATGTCTTCGGTGGCGGTGTTGCCGGCGGCGCCCGGCGCAAACGGACATCCGCCTAGTCCGGCGATGGAGGTTTCAAATGCGGTGATTCCGGCCATCAAGCCAGCCAAAGTATTTGACAGCCCCATGCCCCGGGTATCGTGTAGGTGCAGCGCCAAGTCAACATCCGGGAAATTTTGCCGCATATAAGTTGACAAAGCATAGACACGATCCGGGGTGGCCACGCCGATCGTATCGGCCAGCACTATTTTTTTGACGCCAAGCTGATGAATCCGTTTTGCCAGCGCACCGACCGCTTCCGGTTGCACCCAACCTTCAAAGGGGCAGGCAAAAGCGGTGGCCAGGTCAACCCGAACGGTCATCCCCGGCAGCGAGTCGAGCATTTTTGCCAAGTCGGCGATCGACTCGTCGTGGGTTCGATTGATGTTGGCCCGGTTATGGGAAGTGGAAACCGAGATCACGCAGGCTACTTCCCGAATTCCCGCATCCCAGGCCGACTGTGCCCCCCGCAGGTTGGGGACGAGCGCGCTGCCGTTTATTTGGCCGTTATATTTTGCCAAAATCGTTCGGCAAACATCGGCGGCATCCGCCAATTGGGGGATTGCTTTCGGTGAAACAAACGAAGTTAATTCGAAATTTTTTAGTCCCGCCGCAATGAGCCCTTCAATGATGGCGACTTTATCGGCGGTTGGGATGAAAGTCTTCACATTCTGGAACCCATCCCGTGGTCCGACTTCCGTGATGGAAACGCTTGCCGGCAAATTTTTGAACACGTTACAGAACTCCTTCCTGTTTCAACGCCTCAATTTCATCCTTGGTCATGCCCAGCATCGATGACAGCACCTCTTCATTATGCTCGCCGAGCGCAGGAGAAGGTGTGCGGATACTGGGTTTCGTGTCGGAAAGTTTGATGTGCGGGCCGGTGATTTTAATGGGGCCCGCTTTGGGATGGACAATATCGACGAACATTTCGCGGGCGCCAGCGATGTGTGGATCGGCGGCAACCTGAGCGATATTGTAGATCGGCGCCGCTGGCACGCCTATGGCCAGAAGCTCATCGACGATCTCGGCGACGGTCTTGGTTTTCGTCCATTCTTCCACAAACTGTTTGACGGCGGCGTGGTTTTTCACACGATCCCGTGTTTTGGCATAGTCGGGGTGATCAACCAGCTCCGGCTTGCCGATGTGCTTGGCGAATAATCCGAACAGCTTGTCATTGCCGGCGCCGATAATAACCAGATCATCCTTGGCCTGGAACGAGTCGTAGGGATAGACCGATTCATAGCGATTGCCGATTCGTTGCGGCAGGCGGTTTTCCACCAGATAAATCATGTTGATGATTTCGAGACTGGCGACTGCCGAATCAACCAATGCGACATCCACAACCTGACCAAGCCCGGTATGGGATCGATTGTAAATTGCTGCCAATACACCGATGGTGACGGACAAACCTCCCAGTACGTCGCCCATGGCGGTGCCGCTACGAGTGGGGTCACCGCCCGGCCAGCCGGTGGTGCTCATCAGGCCGCTCATTGCCTGACTGATGATGTCATAGCCGGGTCGTTTGGTATATGGCCCATATTGACCAAAGCCGGAAACTGCGGCATAAATAATTCCGGGGTTGATTTCTTTCAGCACGTCGTATCCCAATCCCAGTTTGGCCATCGTGCCGGGCCGATAGTTTTCCAGCACCACGTCGGCTTTTTTCACCAGATCCTTAAAAATTTGTTTGCCTTTTGGCGCTTTCAGGTTCAAGGTCATGCCTTTTTTGTTGCGGTTGAGGTTCATGTAGTAGGCGCTTTCCCCGTTCTTAAACGGTCCCATTTGCCTGCAGTCGGCTCCTTTGCCGGCTTCCTCGATTTTGATGACGTTGGCGCCCATATCCGCCATCATCATGCTGGCAAATGGTCCCGCCAGCACGCGCGTCAGGTCGAGTACGGTGATTCCCTCCAGAGCTCCCAGTCGTTGCATTTGTGTTCCTCCTTTAAGCATTCCGGTAATATGTTGAAATATATTATGCAATTTTCATGCCAAAAATCGGTGAAAAAACTTGGCGTTCCGGGCGGGAATGGTTACAATCAAAGGTGGACCGGTATTCTGAAATGAAATGGAAGATGAGGATGCGGAAAAAATGAGTCGGATTGTTATGATTTCACCGTTCAAAGATCTGGAAGAAGCCGCGCTGGACATCGCTCGGGAACTGAACATTCCGCTGGAAGTATACAAGGGCGGGATGGATTCGGCGGGAGAAGCGATTGACCGGCTTGGCGGACCGGAAGTGGATGTTTTTATCAGCCGGGGGGGAACCTCGGATTATATTGCCCAACATTATAATGTACCGGTGGTAAATATCAGTACCGGTTTATATGATATTATGGAATCATGCGAAGAGGCGCGGAAAATCTCGCGCCGAATAGCGATAACCTCCTTCGCCAAGCCTTTTGTCGGCATGCGGTTGCTTGAAAAAGCTATGGATATTACGATTACCGAGTTGGTTTTTCATAGTCAGGCGAATCTGGAAAAGCTAATTGCCGATTTGTCGCAAGAAGGTGATTATTGCGTTGTCGGCGGTGGGCAAACTGTGCCGGAAGCCCAGAAAAATGGGTTGCCTGCGGTCTTCTTGCGAGCCAGCCGCGACACGATCCGCGAAACCTTGTTGCAGGCGGTAGAGGTAGCCCGGCTGCGGCGGGAAGAGAAACGCCGGGCCTATCGCCTAAAAGCGATTCTGGATAGCGTGTATGACGGTATTATTGCGGTGGATGCGGCAGGAAGATTGGAAATTTTGAATCCTGCCGCCGAACGAATGTTGAATGTCAAAGCCAGCCAGTCTATTGGCAAGCAGGCCAAACAAATTATTCCCAATTCCCAGCTGCATGAAATACTCCACACCGGCAAGGCGGAGATTGGCGAATTACAAGACTTGGGCGGCGGGATGCAGATTGTCACCAACCGGGTTCCGATCAAAGATGAAACTGAGATCATGGGCGCCGTTGCCACGTTTCAGGACGCTTCGCGCCTGATTCAAGTCGAACACCGGCTGCGGCGGGAAATGGTGAAAAATCGGTTTGCCGCAAAATACCGTCTGAATGATATTGTCGGCGAGTCGCCACGATTGCTCGAAACCAAGGCAATGGCGGCCAAGTATGCCTTGTCTGATTTGACGTTGTTGATTTTTGGACCGTCCGGCAGCGGCAAAGAAATGTTCGCCCAGGGAATCCATGCGGCGGGGCGACGCAACAACCATCCGTTTGTAGCGATTAACTGTGCCGCGCTGCCGCCGACCTTGCTGGAGAGTGAGCTGTTCGGCTATGACGAGGGAGCCTTTACCGGCGCCAAGCGGAAAGGGAAACTTGGCCTGTTTGAGATGGGGCACGGCGGGACCGTGTTTCTCGACGAAATTGACGCTTTACCGATCGAACTGCAGGGACGGTTGCTGCGGGTGCTGCAGGAAAAGGAAGTTCTGCGGGTAGGCGGCGACACGATCATTCCCGTCGACATCCGGGTTATTGCTGCCGCCAACAAATTGCCGCATGAATTGGTCACGGCGGGCAAATTGCGTGAAGACCTGTATTATCGCCTCAATGTTCTATATTTGGAAATTCCGAGCCTGCAAGAGCGCCTGCAGGATATCCCTCTGCTGTGCCGCCATTTTTTGACGACTTTACAATCCGGAGCCAACTGGCAGTTTATCGAAGCAATCCTACCCTATTTGTTAAGATACAGCTGGCCAGGCAATGTGCGGGAATTGGTCAACTTTTGCCAGCGTTTGTCGTTTTACGGGGAAGAGGTATTGCAGACCAACGATGCGGAACAGTTGTTGCGGCGAATTGCCCCCAATATGATGGCGGCGCTGACCTCCCGATCGTCAGCGGAAGCTTTGTCGGCGCGGGTGAATGAGTTTGAAACGCGCCTTATCCGGGATGCGGTGCAAGCGACGGGGAGTTTGCGCAAGGCGGCTGAAAAGTTGGGGGTTCCCAAATCGACGTTGGCGCGAAAAGTGAAGGAAAGCCGGCAGTGACCAAGAAGAACCGTCCTGTTTTTGGGACGAATCGTATCAAAAACGGGACGAATGTATGATCCGCCGGCAGGGAAAATGCAATCGTTGATGAACTATTACACTATCTTGCAAACCGGACGAAGGGGGGAGTTTTTCTGTCGCTGTTACGTAATTTCAATTCCGCGTTGCTGAAAGTGGCGGGATGGAGTGTCATGCTGTCGATGGCCGCAATTGCTGTAGTGATCCCGTATGAAGTGTTTGGTCGCTACGTTTTGGGCAGAATGTCGACCTGGACCGGCGAATTTTCCCAGTATGCATTGGTATGGGCTTCGATGATGGGTGGAGCTGTCGGACTGAAACGAGGCTATCAGGTTGGAATCACCGCTCTTACCGATCGCCTTGCTCCAGGGTCGGCGCGTTTTCTGCAAGGAATCGGCTATTTGTGCATGTTGGCTTTTTTTGCGCTTATGACGTATTATGGCATAGATCAGATGTTGATGAATGCACATCAGACGTCGGCCACCATGGGAGTCCGGATGAGCATTCCTTATTCGGCGTTGCCCATCGGTTTTTTGGTCATGTTTTTTGTCACGCTGGAACAGTGGCTGGATTTTTGGCTGGTTTTGCCGTCGAGGAGGGAATAAGGTGCTAATCGCGTTTATTGCCGGATTCGTTGTGCTATTGGCGCTCGGCATTCCCATCACGATTGGCTTGGGTGGGTCAGCCATGCTGTATGTATTGCTGCAGGGAGATTTATCACCAACCATGCTGATTCAGACCACCTTTGCCGGGATGGCTTCTTTCCCGCTGCTGGCTATTCCTTTGTTCATGTTGGCCGGCAATTTTATGAACGAGGGCGGTCTGACCCGCGACCTCGTAAAATTTGCCCGGTTGATCCTGGGACATATCAACGGCGGACTGGGACTGGCCACGATTTTGGCCAGCGCAATTTTTGCGGCGATTTCCGGCGCGGCGGTAGCCACGGCGGTGGCAATCGGTATGGTGATGATTCCGGCAATGAAGGAAGCCGGCTACGACGAAGAAATATCGGCGGCGGTGACCGCGACGGCATCCTGCATGGGTCCGATCATTCCACCGAGCATTCCGTTCATTATGTACGGGGTCATTGCCAATGTGTCAATTGGCGCCCTGTTCCTGGGCGGAGTAGTGCCGGGATTGTTGTTGGCCGCCGGACTGATGCTGTACATGTATTATGTTGCCAAAACCAGAAACTATCCACGGGAGAACCGGGCCACGTTTTCCGAAATGGTCGCCGGAACGCGCCAAGCCTTGCCGGCGTTGCTCATGCCGATCATCATCATGGGCGGAATTTTGGGCGGTGCCTTTACACCGACCGAAGCAGCCGGCGTGGCGGCGTTATACGCATTGATTGTTGGCGGACTTTTTTTTCGCAAAATTAAATGGGCACGATTGCCGCATCTTCTGTTGGAGTCCGGGGTTGAATCCGCGATGGTCATGCTGTTGCTGGGATTGTCCGAACCGTTTTCCTGGATTATCGCCGTCGAGCAGATTCCTCAGTTGATCATCGACGCTATCGGTCAAATCAGCTCTTCTCCCTATGTCATCCTTTTGTTGATCAATGTTTTGCTGCTGCTGGTGGGCATCCCGCTGGAGACGGCGCCGGCCATTACGATTGTGACTCCGGTCCTGGCGCCAATGGCGGTGAAGTTGGGAATCGATCCGATTCACCTGGGTATTGTGGTGTGTTTCAATCTTGTTCTGGGTCTGATTACGCCGCCGGTAGGGGCCGTTTTGTTTGCGATCTGCAGCCTGTCCGGACTCAGCGTGGAGAGGTTGAGCAAGGGGATCTGGATTCCGTTCCTCATTGCGCTGGTCGTGTTAGCCTTGATTACCTATATTCCGGCGTTGACGACTTTTTTGCCCAGAGCTTTAATGTAGCAGGATGCCGCTTGCCAATGAACATAAAAAAGCCGGCTGGCTCGTAACGGAGCAGCCGGCTTTTGATATCCAGGGGTTTGGTTCCGGGCTATTTCCCAAATACCAGAGCGGGCAGCCACAAAGTGACTTGCGGTACGTAACTGACGAGGAGCAGCACGACCAGGGTTACGCAGATGAAAGGCAACAGCGCCCAAGTCAGTTTGCCGACGGACACTTTGGCAATCGATGAAGCCACAAACAGGCAGACTCCGACGGGCGGCGTGGTTAGGCCGATGACCAGATTCAGTACGCACATCAGGGAGAACTGAATCGGATCGATACCGAGCTGCAACGCCGGTTTCAAAAGGATTGGCATCAAAATCATCAGCGCCGCGATGGTTTCCATGAACATGCCGACAAAGATGAGCAAAATATTGACCAACAGAATGTAAACCAGGGGGTTTTTGGAGATATCCAGCATGGCCGTGGTGACCATGAGCGGAATTTCCTCGCTGGTCAAAATCCAGGCAAACACATTGGCAAAGCCGACCAACACCATTAGCGAGGCGGTAGTGACTGCCGATTCAAAAAAGATTTTTGGCAGCATGGAGGGCTTCAGTTCCTTATAGACGAAGAATCCGACGATGATGGCGTAAAATACCGCCACCATGGAGGCTTCGGTCGGCGTGAAGATACCGCCCATAATGCCGCCAAGAATAATCAGTGTCATTAAGATCGCCCAGAACGCGCCGAAAAAATTGGTGACCACTTCTTTGAACGGTAGGCGTTCATCTTTAGGATAGCCGCGCTTGGCAGAAATAAAATAGGCCACGCCGCCGATGCCGAGCCCGAGCAGCAAACCCGGGATGATGCCGCCAACCAGCAAGCGGCTGACGGAAAGACCGGTTACGGTTCCGGCGATGACCATCGGCAGACTGGGGGGGATGATCGGCCCCATCGTGGATGCCGCGGCGGTGACGGCGCCGGAAAATTCCTTGCCGTAGCCTCGTTTGACCATGGCCGGGATCATAATGGTACCGATACTCACCGCATCCGATACTGCGGTTCCGCTGATGCCGGCAAAGACCATGGACGCGCCGACATTGGCCAAAGCCAGGCCGCCCCGGATGTGACCGACTACGGCCAGACAAAATTTGATGATTCGTTCGGTGATTCCGCCGACATTCATCAGATTGCCGGCGAGAATAAACCCGGGAACGCACAGGATGACGAAGCTGTCGATGCCGGAAAACATCCGCTCCGGGATGATACTGAGCGGAATATCGGAAAACGCTATATAGACGAAGGAGGAAAATCCCAAGCTAAAAGCGATGGGCATTCGAAGGATGACGCACCCCAGGAAGACGGCGAACAAGACATAGACCATCATAACGCCTCGCCTCCCTTGCTGCCCGCATCCTCGTTCTTGATGCTCCCGGTTTGGATCATCCGGGCAACGGAGCGGGCGAGGTACAAAGTGAGCATGATGGTTTGCAGCCCAATCGCTGCATAAAAGACTTTCATCGGCCAGATCAAGGCGGCCGAAGTCTGCCCTTCCACCGCAATGGTCAGTTTAGTCGCTTCATAGGCCATGACACCGCAAAAAAACATTAGTATCGCATCCAATAATATCGCCAGCCATATCTGTGCTTTCTGCGGCAGATGCACAGTAAAAGAATCCACATCGACATAGGCTTGTTCACGCACGGCCGGCCCGGCGGCAAAGCCGACGGCCCACATGAAGAAGAAGCGGGACGCTTCTTCCGTCCAGGCCGGAACCTGCGGCAGGGCAACCCGGGCAAAGACCTGTAGCAGCACGACGCCAACCAGCATAAACATGTTCAGCACCGAACCCAGCCACATGAATTGATCGAGAATTTTAAACAATTTGTTCACGTGAGACCTCCAGCTAAAGAACGGAGGATGCCGTTGTACGGACATCCTCCGTTCGGATTCCTGTGGGCGGGCCTATTTCATGTTGACGATTTTGTTGTACAAAGCCTTTTGATCTGCGTCAAATTTGGCTAGCACCGCATCTTTCGATTTGGCCTGGAAGGCCGCCATATCGACGTCGACAAAGGTCATTTTGCTTTTCAGGAAAGTTTCCAGGGCTTTTTCATCTTTGACGAACAATTCATTTTCATATTTCTGCATTTCTTTGGCAGCGTCCAGAATGACTTTTTGCAGGTCTTCCGGCAAAGATTTGAAGCGTTTTTCGCCGATGCAGACATAGATCCAGGAGCGGACGTGACTGGTTTTGTTCAGGTATTTCTGGACTTCAAAGAAGTTGGCGCTTTTGATCAGGGCATAGGGGTTTTCCTGGCCGTCGATGGCGCCTTGCTGCAGACTGGTGAATACTTCCGAGAAGGCCATCGGGATCGGTTTGGCGCCGAGGGCCTGCCAAGTGTCGACGAACAGCGGGACGTTGGGAACGCGGACTTTGAGGCCTTTCAAGTCGTCCGGAGTTTTAATGGGGCGATTCGAGGTCAGGTCGCGGGGTCCTCGCTCAAAGTAGGCAATGGGTCGAATCTTGACTTTTTCGAGAACCTGGGCTTCGATTTCTTTGCCGATTTCGCCGCCGGCCACTTTATGCAACTGGGCGGAATCGCGCAACAGGTAGGGAGTCGCCATCAAAATTGTTTTGCTGGCGCCGAACGTGGTCAACGTTTCACCGAAAATGCCGATGTCGGCGGTGCCGTTCTGAATGCTGGTGACCAGATCTTTTTCTTTACCGAGCTGTTCGTTGGGATAGACTTTGACCTCAATACGGCCTTTGGAATTTTTCTCGACGATTTCTTTAAATTTCAGTGCGCCGAGATGCCAAGTGTTCTTTTCATCCGCCAGGTGACCGAATTTCAGGGTGATTTTGTCCGGGGTTTTGGGCGCATCCGCTTTTTTGGCGCCGCCGCCGCAACCTGCGGATACGAGGAGGGCGAGGCCAAGTACAGCTACACTCGCCAGTTTGACCATCTGTTTCATGCGTTCACGGTCCTTTCCTTTTTTGAATTTCCCGTACTTATTGTCACACTGCCGGGCAGTGGACCGGGCGGATTTCAGATACCTACCATAATTCGATTTAGGAGCACGGATTCCTGCTGCGACGACGGAAAAAATTACGCTATTTGTGATAGGCGGTAGCCTGCATCCGGAGTTTCGACTGATATGTCCTATAATGCGGTCCGCTGAAATGATATAATGGATCTTGCTCAAGGGCTTCCGTCAATGCGCAACCAATGTCGGTAAGAAGGAGAATCCATGCAAACTTCATTTGAACAGCTTGGCCTTGATAAAAGGCTGATCGCCGGTCTTGCCAAAACCGCGATTACCGTTCCGACTCCAGTTCAGACGGCAACAATACCGGCGATTTTGAACGGCCAGGATGCTATCGGCGACTCCGCCACGGGAACCGGCAAAACCTTGGCCTATCTGCTGCCCTTGTTTCAGAAGGTTGTAATTGACCGGCGGGAGGTTCAGGGGATCATTCTGGCGCCGACGCATGAGCTGGTCATGCAGATTTTTCAACAGGCCGAGTTGTTGGCAAAAAATTCGGGAGTGCCTGTCGCAACGGCGGCCATCGTCGGCAATGCGAATGTGGTCCGGCAACTGGAGAAGCTCAAGGAAAAACCGCATCTTTTGGTCGGTTCGGCCGGTCGCCTGTTGGAGTTGATCCAGAAACGAAAAATCAATGTCCAGACGGTCAAGACCATTGTGCTGGACGAAGCGGATCGGTTGTTGGACGAAAAGAATCTGGCAACTGTGGCTGCTGTGATCAAAACAACCCAAAAGGATCGGCAACTGCTCCTGTTTTCGGCTACCATCAATGCCAAAACGATTGCCGTTGCCGGGCAATGGCTGAAAGAACCGTTTCAGGCCGAACTCCGTCAGGCGGCGCCGGTGCCGGCCGGAATCCTTCATATGTATTTTCCGACCGAGACCAGGGATAAAATTGCGGTTCTGCGCAAACTTTTGGCCAGTATCCGCGCGGAGCGATCATTGGTGTTCGTGAATACGGCCCCGGCCATTGCGGAGACCGTTTCCAAGCTTAATTTTCACGGGGTCGCCGCGGCCGGCCTCCACGGCAGCGCCGACAAGCGGGATCGTCAGCAAGCCCTGGCCGATTATCGCGCCGGGCGGGTTCGGGTACTGGTCGCGTCGGACCTGGCGGCCCGCGGCTTGGACATCGCCGATTTGGATAACGTCATCAACCTGGACTTGCCGGAAACTCCGGACGACTATCTGCACAGGGCGGGCCGGACCGGCCGGTGCGACGCACCGGGACGGGTTTTTTCGATTGTGGACCGCAGTGAACTTCGACAAATCCGGCAGCTGCAAAAAAAGTTGCGGATCGATATGGCCGCCAAACAAATGTCTTTCGGCAAGATTGTCGAAGCTTCGTTTCAACCGGCGGGAGCCAATAAGCAGTAGGCAAAAAGAATGAGAAGGGGTGGTGCGGGATTGGTTACCCGGCACCACCCCTTCTCATTGCATTTTTAGTGCTGGCCCAGTAAACGGGTAAAAGTATCGACCAGTTCCGGGTCGAATTGAGTGCCGGCGCACCGCTGCAACTCGGCCGCCGCCACCGCCGGCGCCAGTGCCTTGCGGTATGGCCGGTCGCTGGTCATGGCGTCGAAGGCATCGGCAATCGCTAAGATTCGGCATTCCAGCGGAATGCTTTTCCCCTGGATTCCCAGCGGGTAACCTCGGCCGTTCCACCATTCCTGATGCTTGAGAATCCAGTCGGCAATCGGCATGAGATCCGGCGTGGAATTGGCGATGCGGTGACCGATTTCGCAGTGTTTCCGCATGATCTTCCATTCATCGTCGGTCAACGGGCCGGTCTTGAACAAGATGCGATCGGGGATTCCCACCTTGCCGATGTCGTGGAAATGAGCCAGCAGCCGCAAGTCGGGCAAATTGTGTTCCGGGACTGCCAGGGCCCGGGCAAATACTTCGACCAAATTTTGCAGTCGATCCCCATGCCCTTCCGTGATGAAATCCCGGGCTTCCAAAGCTTTGACCAAACCCTGAACGATGGCGCTGCGGGCGCTGTTTTTTTGATGCAGTTTTTCCCGGTACATATTGTTGTCCGCTTCCTTGAACAATGCGCTTATATCGACCGGCGCCCTTCGTCCGACGGCGTAGCCGAGGGACAGGCTGATGGGGCGGGTTGGCTGGTTGACATTATAGTCCTGCAGATTTTTTCTGATCTGGGAACAGGCCGCCACCATGATTTTTTCAGAGCCGACGGGCAGCAACACGACAAATTCGTCGCCGCCGATCCGGGCGATGAGATCGCTGGGGCGGAAGGAAGCCCGCAAAATATCGGCCACGTTTTTCAGAATCGCATCGCCGGCATCGTGACCGAACGAGTCGTTCACGATTTTCAGCCCATCGACATCGCACATCAACAGGGACACTTGCGAATCGCGCAACTTGCCGAACCGATGCATTTCTTCCTCGAAGAACGTCCGGTTGTAGCAATCCGTGAGTGCGTCATGCAAGCTCAAATGCTTCAACTGGTCTTCCATGCGTTTGCGGTCCGTAACATTGCGGCAGATCACCAAGGCTTCGTGCTTGCCGCTGGCGGCGATTCGCGTTTCGTAGTATTCAATTTCCCCGCCGTGGGGCAGTAAATATTCGACCTGTTGGAGTACGCCGGTGTCAAGGGCCCGGGAGATGAGGGAACGGAGAGAGGCAGCGATGGCGGAAGGAAAAATCTGCTCAATGTTTTTGCCGATGAAAAAACTGCGCGGGAGGTTGAAGAACCCTTTGCCGGCATTGCAGTCTACGAATCTTCCTTTCTCATCTAAAACGAACATGGTGTCCGGAATGGCGTCGATCATGGCCTGCAGAGATTTTTCGGCGCTGCGGCGCTCAGCGAGTTCATGCGAATAGGACTCAAAGAGGTTGGCATTGTCGAGCGCGATGGAAGCCATTTCCGCAAAGGGCAACAGCGTTGCCAGTTCTTCTTCGCCAAATTTTCGATCAGAGTCGCAATACGTCACCCCGATGGTGCCGATCACTTTTGCGGCCGATTTCAATGGAACTTGCAGCACGGCTTGGATTTCATCGGATTGTACCGAATCGGGATTGCGGACTTTCCAGGCCGGATAATCGTTGATGGCCGCGGGGTTGCCAGTCCGGCGGACCAAGCCGACAATGCCGTGGGACGCCGAAATTTCCCGGCCGATATCGTGTTCATAGATGCCGAGACCATGCGTCCGCCGAAACACTTTGCCGGTTGCGTCCAATAGATAGATGAAGCCATGGTCGGTGCCGATTAATCGGGTAGCGTCGGCCACGATGGCGGATAAAACTTCATGGGGATTCTGGCGCTGCATCAGACCAATGGCGGTTTCCTGCAAGGAGAAAAGGATGGAGTTTTGCCGTCGGATTTTCGATTCTTTCGCCAACAATTCCTCGAACTGCTGGCGCAGGTTTTCCTCGGACTGGCTCAACTCTTCGTTCGTGGCGGTCAATTCTTCATTGGCCGCCCGCAATTCCTCGTTCAGGCACTGTTCTTGCTGCTGACTGGTCAATATGGAATTTTCGGCGGCAACCGTGTCGGTGATGTCGCGGATAATGCTGACTACCGCCTCGAAGTCGGCTCCGTGCAGTTTCTGCGAACTGACTTCCACCGGAAATTGGTCGCCATTTTTGCGTTGGTGCATTGAGCGAAAAGATATTCCCTGGGTAAAAGCTGTAGTTAGCTGGGGCTGTACCAGGGAAACCTGATCCGGCGCCCGCAGATCCTGCACGGACATGGCAAGAAGTTCCGCCACAGTATGTCCATAGGCGTCCGTAGCGGCCTGATTGGCATAGAGGATTCGCGTATCCGCCGCGACAACCAACACAATGTCCCGGGCCTGGTTCAGAATATGCCGGAATGGCATGGAGTCGCCGAGGCTGGCGAGCGTCGCCGGTTGGTTGGACTGAATGTTCATTGTATCACCCCATCAGGCAAAGTTTCGCCAACTGGCGGTAAGTCCGGCGCGCCGGGGGATTTTTATGGAATAATTCGACTAATTGCGATTTATCCCCTGCTATCAGGAATTTATTTGTCTATTTGAAAGGATTTTCTCCGACGGAGGTCAAATACAAATAACTAATAAACCGCGACATTATGGATGCTCTACGGAAAGGGGAAAAGCATATGTACGCCATGGGAAACGTGACCCGCAACACGATCGCGATGGTATTGGCCGGCGGCAAGGGCGAACGCCTGGGGCAGATCACCACGAATCGGCCGAAACCTTGCGTCGATTTTGGCGGCAAATACAAGATTATTGATTTTGTTCTCAGCAACCTGTTTAATTCCGGCATCAAGCGGGTATATGTCCTGACCCAATACCGGGCCTATCCTCTGAATAAACATATCAAGGAATTTTGGTCGCGGATGGTGGGAATGGGCGAGTTTTTCGACACCATTTCGCCGGAAACGAACAGCGAGAGCGAAGAATGGTTCAAGGGAACGGCAGACGCCATTTACCAGTTCCTGCGGTTCGTGGAGTCTACCGACGCCGATTATGTGGCGATTTTTGGCGGTGACCACATTTATAAAATGGATATCAGTCAGATGATCAGTTACCATATCATGAACCGTGCCGACATCACTGTCGCTGCGCTGGAGGTTCCGGTCGCCGACGCCTCCCGGTTCGGTATCTTTGCCGTGGACGAGGACTATCGGGTCAGCTCGTTTGAGGAAAAACCGGTGAACCCCCAGTGCATTCCGGAACGAGATACTTGCTTCGCCTCGATGGGGAACTACATATTTTCCACCCGTAAATTGATCGAGGTGTTGAAGGAAGGAAAGAAAAAACACGCGGACCTGGACTTTGGCAAGCATGTCATTCCGATGATGCTGGCCAATGGCGACCGCGTGTTCACGTATAATTTCACGGACAACATGATCCCCGGCATGAAGCCGGAGGAGCGGGGTTATTGGAAAGATGTAGGTACTATCGATTCCTATTACGAGGCCAATATGGACCTGGTGAATGTGGCTCCGCAATTGAATCTGTACAACTACCGCTGGCCGATCCTGACGAATCAGGGGAATCTGCCGCCGGCGAAAACCGTCTTTGACGAAGAAGGGCGCCGGGGCGAAAATATCAGTTCGTATGTCTGCGGTGGTTGTATCACTAGCGGCAGTACGGTGCGCCGCTCCATCATCGGACCACGGTGCAAGATAAACAGTTACAGCCTGGTGGAAGACTCCATTCTGTTCAACAGTGTGGAAATCGGCCGACATGTCAGAATCAAGCGGGCGATCATCGACGAAGGCCTGCGGATTCCGGAAGGAATGGAGATCGGCTTTAATCATGAAGCCGACAGGGCCCGCGGTTATACCGTGACGGATTCTGGTATTGTTATCGTGACCAAACCTTAATAATTGCTCAGGAGCGGCTGCGGATCATGGCCAACAGTGCTGCCGCCGCTTCTTCGGGGCCTTGTTGCTCCCAGCCCGAAATGCTCAGACGGGTTCGCATCTGGCCGACGAAAATTCCGGCAGCCGCAAAGGCCCGGAAGTATCGCTCGGCCAGTTTGTCATGTATGGACTGATACTGCATGGGCCCAAAGACATTGGCGAAATAGCAGTGAGTCAGGCCGGTGGAGGAGGTAGTGCCCTTGCTCATGGAAGCACCGGCGCGGAAAATTGGCAAGGCCTGGTCGGTGGACTCGAATTGCTGCAATACCGGCGTAGTCGGGCCGACATGATCGAAGTTATTGCAATAGAGAACGATGTCGATGGGATAGCCCCGCACTACGTGACGATAGGTGGTGACCGGCACCACGATGCGGGCATTGACCTGGCCGGCGTTGAGCATGATCGTGCGGTCGATCTGTCCAAAGGCGTAACCGGGCGGCAAATCATCGAGACGGACGAAAGCGCCGACTTCGGTGCCGTAGCCGAGTACCCGGCCCCGTTCGTCGATATCCAGTGAACCCATGTCATCAGCAATGACAATAACATCCTGGATTTCGTCGGCGCCCAAAATGCGGAACGCCTCCAGGGTTTCCGACTTGCCGGCGCCGGTATCGCCCATGACCAGAATGGTCGACCTTTTGCCGCCCTTCAGCGTGATCTGAAACAGCGCGCCATGGAACGGCAGGCGGTTTCCCTTCATCACGCAGATGTTGTGCAGGGTCAGGGCCATTTTTTTCAGATAGCCGAAATAGCCGAATTCCGGGCGGCCCGGAATGGCGCCAATCAGCATTCCGTTGTCTTCGTCGTCATAAAACACCGTGGGGAAAACGCCATAGCCGTCCAGGGACTGTCCCGGCGCGCCATACAGGAACACCGCGTCGGGCCGTTGACGATCCAAGGCCTGGTCGTCCGCCAACTCGAACAGGTTGGCCAGGGTGAAGCCCAGCTCGTAAAACATTTCATGAAAGTAAATATTGATCAGCATCTTGCCGACCCGGGCCGGATAGCAGAGCCATTCGCCCGGATCCAGCGGCATATTTTCGAGCGGGTTCCGGGATATTCGTTCAAAACTGCCGGTGCGTTTGTTCATGGGCGGATTGATGACAACCGGTGGATACATCATCACATCCCGGATGAGGGGGATTTCGTTCAGCACTTCGTATCCGGACGGATAGGCGAACGATTTTTTGTCGATGATGGCGGAAAAGCCGGCGCCGGCGCTGACCTGACGGTAAATGTTGGGGTGCAGGCCGCTGATGTTGGCGTCGACATCCCGAAATGTATGCCTGATAACGTGCATCAACTGCTCGGCGCTCGTCTGAAAGGTGCGGTAGGGCCGGTGGTTCAAAGCATCGTCACTGGAGTCGCAAATCAGGAAGCGATCAAAACTGCGCCAAAAGTCGTAGACATAAAATACGAATTCCGCCAGCAAGTCCGGATTTTTGGTGAACTGACGGGAACCGGGCAGCAGTTGCTCCACTTGATGAATGGGCATTTTGGTCAGGTATTGGATGGTTTCCAGCAACTGTGAAAATTCGTCGGCGGAAATATGCCGTTTGTCCGGGAACATGTCCAGCAACCGGGACTGGCGACGGCCCAGCTCGGCCAGAACCTGTTTCAGAATCCGACGGAACAATTCGCTGCCCAGCAGTTCTTCCGATGTTTCGCAAACCCGGTCCTTTAAACGGATCACGACTTTGCGGTCGAATACTTTACTTGATAAAATGTTAATGATACTCACGCCTTTTCTTTTGATAATTACCGCAGTTTTTCCTCATGCAGTATTCGCTGCAGCAAGCTCACTGTTTGAATATTTACACTTTGCCAAAATTATGGCCGCGAAAATAGCAGCATTGTTAAGTATTGGCTGTTGATCGGGAAAATCCTGTCGATTTGAAAAATAATGTGCATGAATTTTGGAGGGATTATATGGTTGCTCGCCGCTGGCCGCGCCGGCTGACCGGAATCATACTGCTGTTCTTGCTGTGTTGCGGGAGCATAGCCGACGCCCTGTCGGCGGAACCGGACCATATCACCCTGACTTGGGAGGGCGATCCACGGACCAGCCAAACGATTACCTGGCGCACGGACGTGTCGGCGCCGGCCGGGCAGATTCGGACCTGGGAAGCGGGATCGGGGGCTGCCGACTCGGCGACGTTGCTGGTGTTGCCGGCGACAACCCGGCTTTTGGCAACCGAGGACGCTGACATGAAACTGCATACAATAACCGTGTCCGGCCTGAAACCCGGCACACTCTACCAGTATCAGGTCGGCGGCGGGGATGCCTGGGCCGGACCCTATTCCTTCAAAACGGCGCCGCTAAAGCCTGAACCGTTTTACTTCGTAATTTTCGGCGATTCGCAAAGTCTGGATTACAATGTATGGCGCGGGACTCTGTGGCAGGCATATCGGGACAATCCAGCGGCCGCATTTTTTATCAGCATGGGCGACCTGGTGGACGTGGGACAGGACTATGCGGAATGGGAAGCCTGGTTCGCCGCAACGGCCGGTGTGATGGAATCATGGCCGATTCTGCCGGTGGTCGGCAATCATGAGTGCTATACCCCCGAACGGGTTTTCTCCCGCCCGCGGTATTTTACCGCGCAGTTCAGCGTGCCGGAAAATGGCCCGGCCGGGTTGGAACGGCAGGTGTATTCCTTTGATTACGGCGAGGTTCATTTTGTTGTACTGGACTCACAGGCGGGAGAGCAGAAGCAGTTTTTGCCGGATCTGCTGGAGCAGCAGCGGCAATGGTTGGCGCAGGACTTGGCCGGAACGGACCGAAAGTGGAAAGTGGCGCTCATTCACCGCCCGCTGTTCGGCAATAAGCCCAATGGCGTGAATGAACAACTGCGGCAGGTATTTGCGCCATTGTTCGCCGAATATAAAGTGGATGTGGTGTTCACGGCCCACGACCATGTGATCGCCCGGACGGCGCCGATCAACGCGGACGCAGCGACGGCGCCGCCAGGGTCCGGGACGATCCATGCGGCGACCGGGCGTAGCGGCACGAAGACGTATCAAAATGTCGACGCCAAAGAGTGGGACGCCTTTTTTGAAAATCCGGCGGACGAGCCAAACTATCTGGTGGTGGCAGTGACCGGAAACGCACTGAAAGTCCGGACGATCAGCGTAAGCGGCTCGGTGGTTGACGAATGGGCAGTTGAAAAAAATGTTCCCCAGGCAACGGAATGAGCGCGAGGAGAGACAACACATGGATTCGGCAATTATGAACAATTTTTTGAGTCAACTCTGGCAGGACCAGGCCTTGTTCATCCTGGCGCTGGATGTCAATGGCCGGGTTACGTACGCCAATGCCAAGGCGCAACAGCGATTCGGCGATCCGGCGGGAACGCTGGTCGGTGCCAATTGGTTCGACATTGCGGTGCTGCCGGAAGACCAATCGACGGTCCGGCGACGGTTCCGGGCCATGATGGACGGCGAAATGGAAAATTTGCTGCAGATCAGCGACGTCGACGTGATGGCCGCCGATGGAGCGCGATTGCGGATTTTGTGGAGCAACCATCTGTTGCGGGACAGTCGGGGCGCAGTAACTGGTCTGCTCAGTTTTGGTCAGGATATTACCGAACAGCGGCGGACCCAGTTCCGGTTGGAACTGCAGCAGGCCACAGCCAAGATTGTAGATGAAAGCGAGACTTTTCCCGCGGCTATGGAAAAGTTTTTGCATTTGGCCTGTGAGCAATTCGACTGGGATTTTGGCGAAGTCTGGCTGTACGAGAAAAGCCGACAGGCAATGGTCTGGCAGTCCTGTTTCGAACATGGAACCGGTGATTATCGACGGTTCTGCGAACTCAGCCAAAACTTCGAATACGCAATGGGACAGGGAGTTCCCGGCATTGTCTGGCAGTCCGGCAACCCGTTGTGGATTGAAAATGTCGCCGACAATCCAACTTTTCTTCGTCGCGAAGAAGCCAAGCGAATTGGTCTGCACTGCGCGTTTGGCTTTCCTGTCCGGGTCGGCGATACTATTGCCGGCGTGATCAATTTTTTGAGCCGCCGGATTCAGCCGCCCGACGAAGGTCTAATCAAGCTGTTTGACAGCATCGGCAGTCAGCTGGGGAATTATTACCAACGCAAGGCAATGGAAGCGCAGATGCAAATCTGGACCGAGCTGTTCCGCAACAGCGGCGAACCCATCATGGTCCTGGATACCGCCACACGTATTTTGGCGGTGAATGAAGCCTTTACCCGTCTTACCGGCTATCCGGCGGCGGAGATCGTCGGCGAGAATCCCGGCCGGCTTTGGGTGGAACAGCGACAAGCCTTTGCCTCGCCGGAGTTTTGGGCCGATCTGAACCAAACCGGCAGTTGGCAGGGCGAACTGCGCTGCCGCCAAAAAGATGGTACGGAATATCTGCGGGGCATCAGCGCGGCCCGGATTCGGGACGCGCAGGGCTTGCCGGCACATTACATTGTGACTTTTACGGATGACCGGGAACGTAAGGCGGCCGAGGAACGCATCCGCTATCTGGTCTATCACGATACTTTGACGGGACTGCCCAACCGGGCCTTGCTGTTTGAGCGCATTAACATGGCGGTGGCGCAGGCGGGCCGCAGTAAAAAGCTGGTGGTTCTGTTTTCCATCGACATCGATCGCTTCAAAGTAATCAATGATTCACTGGGGCATCAAATCGGCGACGAGCTCTTGCGGCAGGTGGCGCAAGGACTTCGACAATGTCTGCGGGAAGAAGATACCTTGAGCCGGCCGGGCGGCGACGAATTTGTCATCCTGTTTCCCAATATCGGGGAATTGAATGCGGTTGTTCCCATCGCCGAAAAGGTGGCCCGGAGCGTACGCCAGCCCATCCGGGTCAATGGCCGTGAATTCAATCTGACCGCCAGCATCGGCATCAGTGTTTATCCCAACGATGGGGCGGACCGGGATGCTTTGCTCAAAAATGCCGATGCCGCGATGAACTTCGCCAAGGAAACCGGCCGCAACCAGTATCATTTTTTTACCAAAGATTTAAGCCGGATTGTCACCGAACGTCTGAAAACCGAGATCAATCTTCGTCAAGCCTTGGAACGACAGGAATTCCTGCTGCATTATCAACCGCAGATCGACATCCGGACCCGGCGGGTGGTCGGTCTGGAGGCGCTGATCCGTTGGAATCAGCCGGACGAAGGCTTGATTCCCCCCGGAAAATTCATTCCGTTGGCGGAAGAAAGCGGCCTGATTTTGCCGGTGGGCGACTGGATTTTGGGCGAAGCGGCCCAACAGTGGCGGCAATGGAGTCAGGTCGGACTGCCGCCGGTGACCATGGCGGTCAATATTTCCGCCATTCAATTCTACCAACACGATTTCCTCGAGAAAATTTCCCGGTTGGTCAAAGAATGCGGACTGGAATCATATCTGGAAATCGAAGTGACGGAAGGCGTCATGATGAAAGATATTGCCGTTACGCTGGATATCATGCACAAGCTGAAAGCGATCGGCTGCAAACTGTCCATTGACGATTTCGGTACCGGTTATTCCAGCCTGGGCTATATCAGCCGGTTCCCCCTGGATAAACTGAAAATCGACCAATCCTTCGTCCGGGCAATGCTGACGTCGCAAACCAACATGGCGATTGTCGACACGATCATCAGGCTGGCCAACAACCTCCATTTGCGCGTCATCGCCGAAGGGGTTGAAACCGCTGAAGAAATGGCGGCTTTGGCGGCGAGACGCTGCGACGAGGTTCAGGGCTATTATTTTGCCAAACCGATGCCGGCGGAGGAACTGAGCCGGTGGTGGTCGGACTGGAACCGGGCGGTGCGGGCGTAAAGCGATGTTGTTTATTTACCTGGATATTGTTGAAAAATTTTCTTGCAGTCAGTGCGGCCGCTGCTGCCGAAACGATTGGCTGGTGACGGTCGATGAAGCAGGCTATCGGCGCAATCGGGAGTTGTTTGCAAAACTCGGTCGGGACGAAGAATTCCGGCAGGCATTTATTCCGCTGCAAGGGGAAGCCGATTACGGTGAATATGCGAGAATTGCCAAACGGGCGTCGGGCGGCTGCTGGTTTTTGACCGACGACCATTTGTGCCGGCTCCAGCAATGGGCGGGGCATGCGCATTTGGACACAGTGTGCCAATGGTTTCCCCGCTATCCGATGGACACGGAACGGGGGATTGAATTATCCCTGAGTTTCAGCTGCCCGACGGCGTTGCAGCTGGCGCGGCGGGAAGAACCGCTGCGAATCGTGCGAAGCGGGCAGCCGCCGTTAAGCGTGCTGCCGCCGGATTTTGTCACCTATGCGTATCCGTCCCAATACTCGGTACAGCATTGGCAACATTTCTATTTTGCACTGGAAGAGCATTTGATCGATGTTTTGCAGGCGCGGCGGATTTCCTGGCAAGACCGTCTTGGCATCGTACGCCGTTCTCTGGAATGTCTGACCGGCTGGGTACGGTCAGATTCCGTGGATCAGCAATTGGCGAAGCTGTTTCAGGACAATTACGAGCGGCTGGATACTCTGCCGGCGACGTCCGGCGATGAAAACACCCCGGATTATTGGCTGGTGGAGAATTGTTTTGTAAACTTTCTGTTCCGCAAAAACCTGTATAGTCACGGCCTGACGGAAACCCTGCAACAACTGGAACTGATGCAGGAGCGCCTGCAAACTTTGATGCGAAGGGGATCTGGCCGGTGTCTGGGAACAGAAACCGTGTTTGAAGCGATTGTGCAGCTGGAAATGGAGTATAATCATAAAAGCAGCAAGAATAGTCGGTGTAAATGAGAAAGGAGCGGATGAATCATGGAGAAAGTCTTGCAGAATAAAGTCGCGGTGGTAACGGGCGGCGGCGGCGTATTGGGCAGCGCCTTTGCCAAAGAGCTGGCCAGGGTCGGTGCGAAAGTGGCCATCATGAACCGGACTGCGGCAACCGCCCAGGCCGTTGTTGACGCCATCGAAGCCGCCGGCGGCAAAGCCATCGCCGTGCCGTGCGATGTGCTGGACAAAGCGGCCGTGGAAAAGGCGGCGGCAGAAATTCTGGCCAAACTGGGCCCGTGCGATATCCTGCTAAATGCGGCCGGCGGCAATCACCCCGCCGCTACCTCCAGCAAGGAGCTTTTCGATCCGGCGGCGGATGATTCAATGGCGGGCACTTTTTTTGACCTGAAGGCCGAAGGCTTCAATGCCGTTTTCCAGCTGAATTTTATGGGAACCTTTATTCCCACGCAGGTTTTTGCCCAACAAATGTTGGGGCGGCAAGGGGCTACCGTTATCAATATATCTTCCATGAGCGCCTATCATCCGTTGACCAAGGTCGCCGCCTACAGCGCCGCCAAGGCAGCGATCAGCAACTTCACCGAATGGCTGGCGGTGCATCTGGCGCCGGCAGGAATCCGGGTCAACGCCATTGCGCCGGGATTCTTCCTGACTGAACAAAACCGGACGCTGTTGACCAATCCCGACGGTTCCCTGACGCCAAGAGCGAACAAAATCATCAGTCACACTCCCATGAAGCGCTTTGGCGATCCCCGGGATCTGTTGGGGACGTTGCTCTGGTTGGCGGACGAAAATGCCGCCGGTTTTGTGACCGGCATTGTGGTGCCGGTTGACGGCGGCTTTAACGCTTATGCCGGCGTGTGAACCGAAGTTTATTTTGCAAACAGGCTGACCAAGCCGAATGATACCAGGATGGCGCCGGACACGTGCTGCACCAGACGGAGATTGCCGGGGCCGAGCCGGGAACGAAAACGGCTGACGGTCGCGGCGAGAATGCACCACCAAAGCAACGAACCGCAGAACACGCCGCCAACCATGAAGGTGGACGCTGCATAGTCACCCGGCCTGCCACCGATGCCCAGCCCGGCAAAAATCGCCGTGAACGATAAAATCGTCATCGGGTTGGCCAAGGTCAAGAACAGGGTGGCGCCGAAGTCGGCCAGCCGGCCGGCGATAGGAGCAGCGGTCGGTTCGAGGGATGCCGGCGGGGCGAGAAATGTCCTTCCCCCCAGATAGAGCAAAAACAGACCGCCGACCAGGCGCAGTTCGTGCTGATAGGTCAGCAGGATGCCGGATAATGCACTTAGGCCGAAGGCTGCGATCGAGCCATAGACACTGTCGGCGCAGGCGGCGCCGAGGCCAGAGCATAGCCCGGCCGGCCGACCGGCGCTTAGTGTCCGGCGGATGCAGAGAACACCGATGGGGCCGACCGGCGCGGCTATGGAGAAGCCGAGCAAGCATCCCTGAATGAAAAATGGAACCTCCATGCTTCAGTCCCCCGCCGGTGCGAGGGGAAGTAGGGAGGTTTCTTTGATGGTGGACAGGATGACGGTGGTTCGCGTGCGGCAAACTCCGCTGATTGATTTCAGGGTGCAACTGATTAACTGTTCCAGCTCACGAGTGTCGCGACAGCGGACCTTGAGCACATAGTCGTCGTCGCCGGCTACATGGTGGCATTCCAATACTTCCGGTAAGGTCCGGACTTGTGACAAGAACCTCTCACGGGCGGCGGCGCTGGACAGCGAAACGGCAATCAGGGCGGCCATGCCGATTCCGACCGAATCGGGATCGACTGCGGCATGGTAGCCCTTAATGATTCCTTTTTCCTCCAGGCGTCGAACCCGGTCGGCGGCGGCGGGCGCCGACAATCCCAACATGGTTCCCAGTTCTGTCCAAGTGGTTCGCCCCTGGGACATCAAACGGGCCACAATTTTAAAATCGATGGAATTTATCATAGAAATAACTCCTTTATTAAGTTTTATATAAATTATACTTAATAAAATTATTATTTCAAGCGGAAATTGCAAGGTCTTGACAAAAAAGAGACGCCGGCCGGCGTCTCTTTTTTGTCAGGACCTTATTGTTTTTGTCGATGGTAACCGGCCTCGCCGTAGGGTTGCAGTTGCTCCAGCCATAATTTCAACAGCTCGGCGACGGCAGACGGCCATTGTTCGGGGGGATAGTCAGCCGGCTTGATCGTGGCAAGGGTTTCAAACACAAACGCGTCCTCACCGTATTTGTTCCAGTCGGCCTGCAATTCATGGTTGCGGTGTCCGCCCCGGCGCAGTTCCATGAGTCGTCCGTTCATAATGCCGGGGATATTCAAAGCCTTGACTAAAAGAAGTTTGCCGTTGACGGTGTTTTTGATCTGGAAGACGCCCATCGGCGGCGGCGTCTCTTTATATTGGCGAATCAGTTCTTTTTTTCGTTCATTCATCGGTTCTTCCTCACTTTCGTCTGCCGGGGACGCCGGCGATGTTTCGGACGGCGTTTCTTCGCCGCCGTTGGTGCGCCAATATTCGCTGCCATCGGCCCGCCGCGCCAAAAATCCATAATCGATCAGTAGGCGCCGCAGCAGGACATGGTCGTGATATATCGCGTTTAAAATAGAATTCACTTCGGGCTCGGTATAGCGCCGCCCCGGCGTAAATCGGGTTGAAATTTGTCGTAACAAAATTAACCGGCGTTTCTCCCGGGTTGGGAAAGTTGAAAGCGGGCCGTTCATTCCTTGCGGGAAATAAGTCGACAATATCTTCCGCGCTTCCGTGCCGTTGCCGCCATCGGTTCCCGCACCGGCGGGGGACGGTTGCGTGGATTTCATTTCCATGAGCTCGGCGATGGCCAGAAAGACCTTGGCCTGTTTTTGTTTTTCTCTGAGCAGGAAACGATGGTTACGGATGGTGGAAATGCTGCCGGCATTGACGGTGGCGGCGATTTCCGAATCGCTGATTCCGGCTGTGAACAATGAGATTAGACGGGTCTGCAGCTCGCTCAGTCCCGTCCAGCGTTTATCCAATGCCAGCAGCATGTGCAGCGGCGACTGGTGATGCTCGCGAATATGGGCCCGCATTGCGGCCTCGGCGTCGAACAGACCGTCGCCGAGGGGGTAGATTCGGCCCGGTTCGGTGCGAAAATGACAGCCGAGGCAAGCGAAACGTTGATCTAGCTCGACAAAAATATACCCTTGTTGAAGTTCCTGAATGGTTGCGTCTTTAATATGAGTGTTTGCTTTCATGACGATTCCGTCCTTAATAATATTTTCATAGATATAATATAAAATTATCTATTTAAAATCAAGCAAAAAAATAAATAATCTATAAAATATTTTAAGATGTGTAAAAAAGCTTTCCTTTACAAATCGGTCGGCCGGGCATACAATATAGGCAAATGAATACGGCAGTGAGCTGGGGGGGCCGCAAGGCTGAGAGGACGAGTCCGACCCTTGGAACCTGACGTGGTTAGTACCACCGTAGGGAAGCGTTGATGATCGAGAAGCAAGCTTTTCTGCGTTTGCTTCTTTTTTTATGCAAGGACGGAAACAAAAGCTGGGGGGATGAATAATGAATTACACGACTCAAATGGATGCCGCCAAAAAGGGAATCGTCACGCCGCAGATGCAGATTGTGGCGACTAAAGAGAAAATGGACCCACAGCGCTTGCGGGAGTTGGTGGCAGGGGGACAGGTCGTTGTCCCTGCCAACAAAAATCATGGCCGACTGGACCCGGAAGGGGTCGGCGCTGGCCTCCGGACCAAAATCAATGTCAACCTGGGCGTTTCGAAAGATTGCTGCGACATGGACCTGGAGATGGCTAAAGCCAAGAAGGCGGTTGAGCTGAAAGCGGAAGCAATCATGGATTTAAGCTGTTTTGGCAAGACTCAGCCATTCAGGCGTCGCCTGATTGATTTTTCACCGGCGATGATTGGCACGGTGCCCATGTATGATGCGGTGGGACTGTTGGACAAGGCGCTGAAAAAAATCACGGTGGATGAATTTTTCAAAGTTGTGGAAACGCACGCCGAAGACGGCGTTGACTTTATGACCATCCACTGCGGCATGAATCGGGCAACTGCCGAGCGGATTAAACGCAACAAACGACTGACCAATATTGTCTCCCGCGGCGGCTCGCTGTTGTTCGCGTGGATGGAGCTGAACCATCAGGAAAATCCTTTCTACGAGTATTATGACCGACTGTTGGACATCTGCGAAAAATACGACGTCACGCTGAGTCTGGGCGATGCCTGCCGACCCGGTTCGCTGCATGATGCCACGGATGCTTCGCAGGTGGAAGAGCTGATTACTTTGGGCGAGTTGACCAAACGGGCGTGGGCCCGCAACGTTCAGGTCATGATCGAAGGCCCCGGCCATATGGCGTTAAATGAGATCGCCGGCAATATGATGATGCAGAAGCGCTTATGCCATGGGGCGCCGTTTTATGTGCTGGGGCCGATCGTTACCGATGTTGCACCGGGTTACGATCATATCACCAGCGCGATCGGCGGCGCGGTCGCCGCGGCCAATGGCGCGGATTTTCTCTGCTATGTGACGCCGGCCGAGCATTTGCGGTTGCCGGATCTCAACGACATCAAGGAAGGAATCATCGCGTCCCGGATTGCCGCTCATGCCGCGGATATCGCCAAGGGTCTTCCCGGTGCCCGCGATTGGGATGATGCCATGAGTGCGGCCCGGGCGGAAGTGGATTTTCCCCGGATGATCGAGTTGGCAATGGACCCCGAAAAGGCCAGCCAATATCGGGCGTCGTCAAAACCGGAACATGAAGACACCTGCACCATGTGCGGAAAAATGTGCCCGATGAAAAACATGAAAAAAATCCTGAACGGCGAAGATTTGGAAATTGACTAAACCGTAATCGGTGCTGCAGGGAAAATATATAGTGCAAAAACACCGGACAAGGTGATTTTGCACTATAATTTTATCAGGAGACCGATTTAAGATAGGGTGGCGGAGTGGTGGAGTTGACGGCGAATATGATATGGGCTGGCGCAATTATGACGGCGGTATTGATTATCTTTACCCTGGGTAAAAGCCCGGTCTTCCGGGTGGATCGAGCTGGCGCCGCCGTAATCGGTTCAGTGCTGATGATTGGCGCCGGCGTGCTGACATTTGACGAAGCCAGTGCGGCGATTGATCACCGGACCGTCGTGATTCTGTTTTCCTTAATGGTTGTTGTGGCTAATTTAAAGCTGGCTGGCTTTTTTGAAAAACTTGGCGACATTGTGGAACGGAGTGTTCACAACCAGCATCAATTGTTGGCGGCGACCATTGCGGTCAGCGGGCTTGTTTCGGCTGTCGCCATCAACGATATCGTGTGCCTGCTGTTCACGCCGGTGGTGGTGCTGCTGTGCCGAAAATTTCAATGCGATCCTCTGCCGCACCTATTAGCGGTCGCGTTGGCCTCCAATATGGGCAGTGCCGCTACGCTGATCGGAAATCCCCAGAATATTTTGGTTGGCGGACTGTCGGGACTCTCTTTCCTCGACTATTTGGGAACGGCGGCGCCAATTGCCGGCGTTGGCATGCTTGGGCTCTATGCGATCCTGAGATACATATATCGGACGGAATTGGCAAAACCTCTGAATGCGGGAACTAATGGCGCCTTGCTTATACATGGATATCTGATCGGCAAAAGCCTGCTGACCTTGGCGGCGGTCATTCTCGCATACATCAACGGAATTGATCTTGCGTTGGCCGCTGCCGCCGGCGGCGCCTTCTTGCTGGTTACCCGCAGGGTGAAGCCCAACAAGATATACACCAGTATAGATTTTAATCTGTTGGTGATCTTTATCGGCTTGTTTGTAGTCGTAGCGGGAGTGGAAAAAAGCGGCCTGATGAACTATATCCTCCGGCAATTTTCGTTTGCCGGCTTTGACAGCATGGGCGTTTTTGCCGGTATTACCGTCGTAGTGTCCAATTTGGTCAGCAACGTACCGGCGGTATTGTTGTTGAAGTTTTTTATTCCCCAGCATGATCCGGCCATCTGGTGGAAAGGGTTGGCCTTGTTTTCCACCTTGGCCGGCAATCTTACGATTACAGGCTCCATCGCCAATTTGATTGTGGCGGAAATTGCCCTTGGCCAAAAGGTGCGGATTACAGCCTGGCAATATTTTCGGGCCGGGTTTCCGCTTACGGTCGGCATGACACTGCTGAGCGTCGTCTGGCTTCGTTTTTGGATGATTTAATCGCCAATGAAAAAAGGTCTACGCCGTTGGGCGCGGACCTTTTTTCATTGGCGATTAAATCATCTTCGTGAAGTTATTCTTTGGGTGGTTTTCTACCATATTTGATGACGTCTACATCGTCGATCGTTACCAACCCTTCTTTGAGCATTGTGTCAAGGTAGGGCAAAAATTTTTGAATGTACTCCTCGCTATCGATGATTTCAATCAAGATGGGGAGATCGGCGGACAAATCGATTAGGCTGGCCGAATGAATCCGGCTGTTGGCGCCATAGCCCATACGGCCATGAAATACAGTAGCGCCGGCGAGGTCAAGCTCTTTTGCCTTGAGAACGAGTTCACGGTAGAGCGACTTTCCGTGCCAGGAATCCGCTTCGCCGATATAGATGCGAAGACGTTTGGCGTGCGCGTGAAGTTTCGGCATCAGCTTTCACCCCTTTGCGATTATAAATTGATTGTTGCGGAATATTCGGTATTTATTTCATTCGACGGCGGTAAGGGAAGTCCCTGTCGTTTTTGGAAAAAATGCTAAGTCGGCAACTTGCAAAATTTTCAGTCTTAAAAGGATGTTTTAGAAACTAAGGCGGCAGGATAGAAAGTAACAGGGTCGAATAATAAAAATGAAATTCAAATATTTTGACAGTGCACAACGGAAGCCCTAATTAGGCTGGGTAGAGGGAACGGTTGCGGCAAACGATACTGGCAATAGCGGGGGTGGCGATCGTGAAACGACGGAGTGGAATGTTCATGGCCGGTGTTCTGATATGGGCAATGTTCAGCTTTTGTGGATTGGCACTGTCGGCGTCGCCGGAACCCACCGAATTCATCTTCAACCGGTCCGCGGCCGTGTTGCATGGGCGGGCGGCGGTCGAAGATTTTGGGGCTTTGATGATGAAAGAACAGCCGCTTGCTAAATTTGACTTTGAGCATCCCCGGGTCGCCGGACTCCGGGGTCGGGACTGCGCCGATCAGGAAATTTATGTTGTTTTAGTTGCCTTCCCTGGCAAAAAAACTGACGGTTGGGCATATTCATACTGGGAACGCAACAGAGACGGGCTTATCAGCCGCCTGTTATCAGTGGGTTTTTCCGTGGAATCCTTAGAATACCTGATCGAACAGGGACGGTCCGGCGGATCGCTTTGTCGTTAACATCCGCCCTTGAAAACAAGCGGGTTAATACTCTTTTATAAGTGAATTATTTCACTTATAATTAAAGAAAAAATTCACAAATTTGGTTAATTTCAAAAATTGCATTAAAATAGAGAAAGTTAAAAATTTCACAAACAATGGAGGTCTTGTCGTGAAAGCAACGGTTGACTTCAGGGACATGGACGAAATACTCGCAAAGTATCGGTATTCACCTGGCAGCATCATTGCCATACTGCAGGATATTCAGGCGAAGTATCGATATATTCCGAAAGAAGTGTTTCCTTTCCTTTCGGAAAAGTTGCACATGAGTACAGCGAAAATTTATAGCGTTGCCACTTTTTATGAGAACTTTTCATTACAGCCCAAAGGGAAATATGTAATCAGGGTCTGTGACGGAACTGCCTGCCATGTCCGAAAATCGATTCCCATGCTGGAGCGGCTGCGAAAAGAGTTGAACCTTTCGGAAACGAAAGTGACCACTGACGATTTGATGTTTACGGTTGAGACCGTGTCCTGCTTGGGTGCGTGCGGGTTGGCGCCGGTATTGACGGTGAACGATAAGGTGTATCCGTCCATGACTCCGGACAAAGCAAGTGAACTACTGGTGAAACTCAGGGGGGACGCTGAAAATGCTGTTGAATAGAGAAGAACTGCAAGAAGCCCGGGAGCATTACAAAACGGCCTGGGAGGCCCAAAAGAAAAAAATATTGGTGTGTGCCGGTACCGGCTGCGTGGCCGGAGGATCTCTCGGCATTTACGCTGAGTTGGTGCGACTTATTGAAGAAAAGGGGATCCCCTGCGCGGTCAGTTTGGAAAAGGAACCGCACGACGACTCAGTTGGCGTCAAGAAAAGCGGTTGCCATGGGTTTTGCGAAATGGGTCCGCTGGTGCGGATTGAGCCGCGCGGATGGTTGTATATCAAGGTGAAGCTGGAAGACTGCGCGGAAATTGTCGAGCAATCGATTGTGCACGATAAGGTGGTGGAACGGCTCACTTATCGAAAAGACGGGCAGCAGTATCCGACCCAGGAGGAAATACCTTTCTATAAAAAACAAACCCGGATGGTACTGGAGCATTGCGGGCACATTGATGCGACCTCGCTGCAGGAGTACTTGGCGATTGGCGGCTACAAGGCGTTTGAAAAAGCCTTGTTTGAGATGACTCCGGATGAAATTGTCAAAGTCATTGATGAGTCGAATTTGCGTGGCCGTGGCGGCGGCGGCTATCCGGCAGGGCGGAAATGGTCCCAGGTCAAACGACAAAAATCGGAAGTGAAGTTTGTGGTATGCAATGGGGATGAAGGCGATCCCGGCGCATTCATGGACCGGAGCGTGATGGAAGGCGATCCCCACCGGATGTTGGAGGGGATGATGATCGCTGGCATCGCCTGCGGGGCAATGTATGGGTATATTTATGTCCGGGCCGAGTATCCGCTGGCAATCAGCCGGTTGGAGGAAGCTATCGCTCAGAATCGGGCGTTTGGACTGTTGGGAAATAACATTCTCGGCTCGGGACGTTCCTTTGACATTCATATCAGTAAGGGGGCCGGTGCGTTTGTCTGCGGTGAAGGCAGCGCACTTACCACTTCAATCGAAGGGAAACGCGGCATGCCGCGCGTCAAACCGCCGCGAACTGTAGAACAGGGCCTTTACGGTAAACCCACTGTCCTGAACAATGTGGAGACATTTGCCAATGTGCCGCTGATTATCAACCGGGGCGCAGCCTGGTACAAATCGATTGGACCGGAAAAGAGCCCGGGAACCAAAGCCTTTGCCCTGACGGGAAATATTGAGAATACCGGTTTGATTGAAGTGCCAATGGGTACGACCTTGCGGGAAGTGATTTTCGATATAGGCGGCGGCATCCGCGGCGGCGCCGAGTTCAAAGCCGTACAAATCGGCGGCCCCTCCGGCGGCTGTCTGACCAAAGAGCATTTGGATCTGCCGCTCGATTTCGACTCGCTGAAAAAAGCTGGCGCCATGATCGGTTCCGGCGGGTTGGTCGTAATGGACGAACACACCTGCATGGTGGAAGTGGCCAGGTTTTTCATGAATTTTACGCAAAACGAATCCTGTGGGAAATGTGTCCCCTGCCGCGAAGGGACCAAGCGGATGTTGGAGATTTTGGAACGAATCGTGGCCGGCCAGGGCGAAATGGAAGACCTGGACATGTTATTGGAGCTGGCGGACACCATTTCTTCGACCGCGCTTTGCGGGTTGGGGAAAACGGCACCTTCGCCGGTACTTAGCACCATCAAATACTTCCGCGATGAATATGTGGCACATGTGCGGGACAAAAATTGTCCGACCAAAACTTGCCAAAAACTGAAGAAGATCACGATTGATCCGGCGTTGTGCCGCGGTTGTTCCAAATGTGCCCGCGGCTGCCCGGTCGGCGCGATCTCCGGTCAGATCAAGCAACCCTTTGTGATTGACCAGGCAAAATGCATCAAGTGCGGCGCCTGCATCGAGACCTGCCCGTTCAAGGCAATAAGGGAGGACTAACACTGTGAACGCAGAATTTATGATGATCGACAATATGCCGGTGGCCATCGAGGGTGAAAAAAATATTCTCGCCGTGATCCGCAAAGCAGGGATTGAGCTACCGACCTTTTGCTACTATTCCGAGCTGTCGGTGTACGGCGCTTGCCGGATGTGTGTGGTGGAAGATAAAAATGGCGAAATCCACGCTTCCTGTTCGACGCCGCCGAAGGCTGGGATGGAGATACGGACCAACACGCCGCGGTTGCGTAAATACCGCAAGATGATTCTGGAACTGTTGCTGGCCAACCATTGCCGCGATTGTACGACTTGCGAAAAAAACGGGAAGTGCAAGTTACAGGAATTAGCCCAGCGCTTTGGCATCAAGCAAGTTCGATTTAGCAATACCGCCGGTGAAGCAAATCTGGACACTTCGTCGCTGGCCATTGTCCGGGATAAAAGCAAGTGCATATTGTGCGGCGACTGTGTTCGCATGTGCGAGGAAGTGCAGAACATCGGGGCGATTGATTTTGCCTACCGCGGTTCTAAAATGTGCATCAGCGCGGCTTTTGACGAACCAATCGCCAACACGAAGTGTATCGGCTGCGGGCAATGCGCCGCGGTCTGTCCGACCGGCGCCATCGTCGTCAGAAATGATACCGCGAAGCTTTGGAAGGATCTGAGCGATCCCAACGCCAAAGTTGTCGTTCAGATCGCTCCGGCTGTCCGCGTTGGCGTCGGTCATGAATTGGGCTTGCCGGAAGGCGAGAATGTCATGGGTAAAATTGTGGCCGCTTTGCGGCGGATTGGCTTTGATGAGGTTTTTGACACGACTACCGGAGCCGATCTGACTGTTTTGGAAGAGGCCGGTGAGTTCCTAGGCAAAATTCAGAAGGGGGAGAAACTGCCTCTGTTTACCTCCTGCTGTCCGGCATGGGTAAAATATGCCGAACTGCATCATCCGGAACTGTTGGAAAACATTTCGACCTGCCGTTCACCGATGCAGATGTTCGGGGCAGTGCTGAAAGAGCATTACGGCTATTCGCACCGGCGGGTAGTCGTGGTTGCCATTATGCCCTGCACGGCCAAGAAGCAGGAAGCGGCGCGGGATGAGTTCAAGGAGAACGGCATTCCCTATGTGGACCATGTCATTTCCACGCAGGAACTGATTCAGATGATTCGTGAGGCCGGGATCATTTTTTCAGAAATCGAACCTGAAGCCGTCGATATGCCGTTCGGTACGACCAGCGGCGCCGGAGTCATTTTTGGCGTGTCCGGCGGAGTTACCGAAGCTGTAATCCGGCGAATCTCCGATGATAAATCGACGCCAGCCCTGCGGGCGATTCCCTTCATGGGAGTTCGGGGGCTGCAGGGTGTAAAAGAAACCAGTATCGATTATAACGGGCGGGAAGTGAAGATCGCCATTGTCAGCGGTATCAAAAACGCGGAAAACCTGATCAAAAAGATGCAACGCGGCGAGAAAACCTATGACTTTGTGGAAGTGATGGCCTGTCCGGGCGGTTGCATCTGTGGCGCTGGACAGCCCATCACCGACCAGGAAGGCAAAAAACGCCGCAGCGCCGGTTTGTACGAAACCGACCGGATGAGCACCATCAAACGTTCGGAGGAAAACCCAATTACCCGGGCGCTGTATGCGGGGCTGTTAAAGGGCAAAGTGCATAAATTGTTACACGTGCATTACCATGGAAAGGCGTGAATGATATGATCGTTATCAATGTCTGCATTGGCAGCGCCTGCCACATTAAGGGATCCTACAATGTGATCAATTCTTTGCAGCAGCTGACTGAAGAATTTGGACTGTCGAACGTAGTAGATACCCGGGCGGCATTTTGTCTGGGCCATTGTACCGAAGCAGTGTCGGTACAGATTAACGACGGCGAGGTCCGAAGCGTGTCGGGAGCAACCGTGCGGGACTTTTTTATCAACCAGGTTGTGCCCTTGACGAATCAACAGGGCTAAAGCGGATCATGGAGGGATGGGAGTGCGAAAAGTGAAGGTGGAAATCTGCCGGGGTACTTCCTGCCATCTATTGGGCTCTCAGGAATTGCTGGCGGCGGTGAAGTCTTTGCCGCCGGAACGACAGGCCCAACTGGAAATCGTCATGGTGGATTGCCTGAAAAGCTGTCGCCAAGGCCCCAATATCCGGATTGATGGCAAAGTGTTATCGGGATTAACCCCGGAAGAATTGGTTTTGTTGTTGCAAGAAAATCAAGTTGTGGCCGCGGACTGAACAGACGGGTCAATGAATCATAGTTGATCCGGGGTGGACCAAAGTAAAAAAAGGGGCTGACACTAACGTCAGCCCCTTTTTTTACTTGTATTATATTATCAGGTTGCCAGTAACAAGGCTAGGACAAGAATTTCGATTTGCCGCAGTTCGTGTTCATGACGTCTATCTTCCAACCATTGACGGTGGCGCCATTCCCACTCCAGTTCATGGTCACGGCGCCGCATCTCCTGCTCATGGCGTTGATGCTCCCACCACTGTCGACGACGAATTTCTTCCCGTTGCCGTTGCAGGCGCTGCTCTTCCAGCCATTGGCGGTGCCGCCAGTCTCGTTCCGGTTCGTTTAGGCGGCGAAACAGACTTTGTTGATGAATCTGGTCGTTTTGAAAACGCCAGTGCTGAAGATCTTTGTCCTGATGGGCAAACTTTTCCTGCCATTGTCGTTCCTGGCGAAGACGCTCCTGGTGAAGACGCTCTTGTTGGAAATGAATGTTTGGATGATGGGAATCTCGGGTTTCCTGGTGATGACGTCGGGGCTCCTCGCGCGAAGCCGCTTCGGCCAGATAAACGTTGCCGCCGAATTGCAGCAGGCCGATTAAGGCAGAGCAGACAATTTTTTTCTGTGTGGCGCTGTTCACAGGTCATACCTCCAATCGTGATTCCGTCCGTCGGGCTCCGCTATGAAAAATTACGCCTCTACAACTAATATTTTAAAGAAAAAATGGCACAAAATGATGGCAAATTTGTGACGTATTTGTGAAAAATATAGTAATATAAGAAACAGGCAAAAAGACGGAACCGAGGATGACGGGTGCACCAGTCAATTCGAAAATATAAAGAGAGTATGATTGAAGCCGCGGCGATAGGGCTGCTGGTGCTGTTATCGCTGTACCGGACGGCCGGACATGCTTTTTGGCTGGTTGCTTCCGGTCGGGGGTTGCCGAAATCGTCGGACAGTTACTGGTACATCAGTTATGCCTGTGGCTTGCTGGATCATTTTGCGATTGGCCTTAATATCGATGAGATTTTATATTTTGGCTATAATGTTTTGTTGGCAGCCCTGCTGGGGATTTTCAAGTCCACGGTAACCGTGGTTTTGATCCAGTCGATAGTGGCCAGTTTGGCCATTGTTCTAGTCTATAAGATCGCCTTGTTGCTGTTCAATCGGTCCACTGCTATTATTTCAGGATTGTTTTATCTGTATATTTGGGATGTTACTTTATGGTCAACGTATGTCCTGTCTGACAGTTTTTTTGTCAGTTTAACGTTGCTATGCGTGTATTTGTTACTGCGGGCGATCGAGCCCGGAAAACTGTGGCACAAAGGCGTATTCGCCATTACAGCCTCGTATTTGTGCATTTTCCGGCCAACCGGCGTTTTGATTGCGGCGATGATAGCCGTGCATCTGGCGGTCCAAACGGACGGCCGGAAAATGCGAATGATTGCAAACCGCTATAAATGGTTTTTAGGCGCAGTGGGCGGCAGTCTGGCTATCATTGCGGGATTGCTGTATTTTCGGGGCGTATTGGATTCCTTTATTGAGTCTTTACAATACAATGCAAAACTTGTATTGTATAATGTATATGCAAAAGGCTGGATTTACGACATTGCGACCGCTTTTGACTACTCATACCGACCGGACTATACCATTGACATAGCGGATAGTCTGGTGTTAAGTTTTCTCGTACATAACCGAGAATCGGTCTTGATGCTGTATGGCAGGCGGGCGATTGCCTTCCTCGGCGCCTGGACCTGGCAAGTTCCCATCCGTAATTTCGATGATGTTTTGTATTTTGTTTATAAATTAATTCCAACCTTCCTGTTTGCGTGGGGAACGATTGTTGCCTGGCGCAATGGCAAGTTTCGGCGCGGGGCCATTCTGTGGCTGATTGTGCTTGCCGTTTTTGCTTTTTGTGTGTTGCTGTTTATTGACGCCATGTACCGATACCGTTTTCCGGCGATGCCTTTTGTCGCCATTATAGCGGCGTACGGGTTTGATAGAATACTTGATGGGGGAAAGTTGCTTGTCCAGAAGTGCCGATTTGGGCGGAACAAAGGAACCTGCTGAACTGTTGGTTATCATTCCGGCGTTTAACGAACAGGGGAATATTCTGAGGGTCGTCCGTGAAATTCAAGATGAATTGCCGGTAGCGGACATTCTGGTCATCAACGATTGTTCGGAAGACCGGACCGGGTTGATGGCCCGCAATGTTCCCGATGTCAGGGTGATTGACCTTCCCTGCAATTTGGGAATCGGCGGCGCCATGCAGACCGGTTTCAAGTATGCGATGCGGGAAGGATACCGCTATGCGGTGCAGATTGACGGCGATGGCCAGCATTTGCCGCAGGAAGTACCGAAATTGTTGCAGACGATGCAGGAAAAACGCTGCGATATGGTGATTGGTTCCCGCTTTCTCGAGGTGGAATCTTTTCGAACCACTTGGTGTCGTCGCCTAGGGATTCGGTTTTTCGATTTATTGTTCCGAACTCTGGTGAATCTGCGGATTACCGACAGCACTTCGGGCTTTCGACTGTATAACCGTAAAAGTCTGGAGGTTTTGTCTCGCCATTATTCCAGCGATTATCCCGAACCGGACGCCATCGTGCTGCTGAAAAAAAACGGTCTCAGGATTTGCGAGACAGGGGTGACCATGCGGGAACGCGAGCATGGCTGTTCTTCGATCACGCCGATCAAAAGTCCATACTATATGGCAAAGGTGGTTTTGACTATTTTATTTTCCTGCGCCCGGCCAAGGCGGTGACTGCGTGTTTTTTTTCGGCTCTTTCGATAAAATTCAATGGCTGGGAATTACTTTTAGCCTGATTATTCTGCTGTCCGTGTTTTTTTTGGTGCGGGAACGACTCCTCAAAGAGAAGTACTCGTTGATCTGGCTTGTAATTGGCCTGTTTGTTTTGATTGTATCGCTGTTCCGCGATTTGCTGGACGGATTTTCCCATCTGATCGGCGTGTATTATGCGCCATCCGCCTTTTTCTCGTTGCTGATCGCCGGCGCCTATTTGCTGTTGCTTAACATGAGCGTGAGCATTTCCCATCTGAAGGCGCAAAATAAGGCGTTGACCCAAGAGGTAGGACTGCTGCGCCTCAAACTGGAGGAACTGGAACAGGAGGACAAAAAAAACGAATGATGAATTTTTTGATTCTCTTCGCCAGTGTTTCGATGACGGTGTTGGCCAGTACCTTGCTGAAACTCGGCAGTCGAACTGTCAATTTTGACGGCGGCTTGCCGGCGATTGCCCTTGGCTACCTGACTTCACCCGGCATTATGGCTGGCTTCTTTTCTTATGCAGTGGCCGCTTTGTTGTGGGTATATTGTCTGTCGGTATTCGATCTCGGGTACGTGACGTTTGTTTCCAGTTTGCAGTATGTGCTGCTGTTGTCCGTGTCCATTTTCGTGTTTCAGGAGCAGATCAGTCTGTTGCGGTGGGCGGGTTGCGCGTTCATCATGGTCGGTGTCGTCTGCTGGCTGAAAGGTTGAACATGTTGAAGTGCATCGAGTATTCGGACCGCCTGCGGGAAGGGTGGGACCGTCTTGCCTTGGCGTGCGGAACGATCTTTCATACGACAGCGGTCCGGCAGGTTCTGCTGGAAGCTTTTGATTATCAATGCGGGTATCATGCCGTGGTGGACGGCGATGCAGGCCTTCGGGCCCTGATACCCTTGGTCGTTGGCCGTAATCTGGCCGGAAAGCGGGTAGGAGTATCGCTGCCGTTTGTAAATTATTTGGATATCTGTGCGGCGGACGAGGAAGCTCGGTCTTTTGCGCTGCAGACGCTGCCGGAACTGCGGCGGAAACTCTCCCTGCACGCACTGGAGTTGCGATTTAAGGAGCGACGCCTCGACAATCCGGCTTGGCCGCAATACCGGCGCAACTATACTTTTTCCTTGCCGCTCCTGCCGGACGAAACTGCGACTTTGGCCCAATGTACCGGCAGTTGCCGCAATCATGTCCGTAAAACTTACAAAAACGACTGGTTCGTATCTTCGTTCGACCCGGCTCGTTTGCCGGAGTTTTACCCAATCTACGTGCGACGCATGAAACAGTTGGGATCGCCGGCGCCGTCCCTTGCTTTTTTTTCGGCCTTTTTCCGTTACCTGCCGACGAATGCGACGCTGCTGACGGTTTTGGACAAAGCCGACGACCGCGTGGTCGGCGGTATGCTGTTGCTGACCAGCCCCGGCAATGCAACGCTGTATTACCCGTACGGCGCCAATCTGGTCGAGTATAACCAGCATTACCTGAACAATTTTATGTACTGGGAAGCAGTTCGGTTCGGAATCCGACAGGGACTGCGGTTTCTCGATCTCGGACGGTCACCGGCCGAGTCCGGGACCTACCAGTTCAAACTACAGTGGGGCGCCAGACCCGAGCAGCTCCAGTATCTTTATCTCGGCGGTGAAACTGGCCAAGCTGGTCCGCCCGACCGGGAAAAACTCAATTTTCTGATCGAACTTTGGAAAAGAACGCCGGATTTCATTACCCAGCCCGCCGGCCGCAAATTGATCCGACATCTGATGCCATAGCCGTGGCGAGTCAACCGAACAGCGTAGACAATATGGAGGCAGCCAACATGAGCGAATCCGGGTGGAAACAATATTTTGATCAAAAAGCCGCCACGCACGGCGCATCGGTAAAATCGTCCGATTACTTTGACGATACCAGTTTTTTTGCACAGAGGGATCATATCCATCAATGGCTGGGGAAGCTGGAGCAAAAGCAGATTCTGGACGCTGGCTGCGGCGTTGGCGCCTTCAGCGAGCCCTGGGTGAAGGACAACACCGTCTACGGCGTTGATTTTTCGGTGAAAAGCCTGGAATTTGCCGCCGGCCGGGGTTTGAAAACTTTTAACGCGGACCTGGGGGCGCTGCCGTTTGCGGATGGCGCATTTGATCTGGTGGTGTGTATCGGCGTCATTCAGCTCATCCCCGATTACGAACCCATCGTCGCCGAACTGGCGCGGGTGACGAAACCGGGAGGCACTCTGCTGTTGCAGACCCTGCATCGCGGATCGGTGCAGCGCAAATTACTGGGACTGTTTGAACGGGCCAAGAAATTCGACCGGATGTATTCCATGGTTGAACTGGCGGCGTTATTCTCGCGACTGGGCTTTACCACCGTCGATTTTCTTAAGCAGTATCATCCTTTGCAGCTAGTTGCCCGCAGCGCCGGGACCCACGAATTTTTCGATCTGTTTTGCACGTCTTTCGCAATCCGGGGACGGAAATAAGATGGTGCATGACCAAAGAATGGGAGTCTCCGCCAATCTGCTGACCTTTGATATCGAGGACTGGTACCATGCCAATTATGAGGGCGTGGACCTGTCCGCTTACCGGAGGCGGGAATCAAATTTTCGGGCTGATGTGGACTGGTTGCTGCAGTGTTGCAGCGAAGCGGGCTGCAAAGCCACTTTTTTTGTTTTGGGGCAAATCGGCGAAACCTATCCCGACGTGGTCCGGGCGATCGCCGAAGCCGGTCACGAAATCGCTTCCCATGGCTACGGCCACCAGCTGGCCTATAAACAGACCTACGCGGAATTTCGGGCTGATGTGAAAAAGTCTGCAGAGATTCTGCAGACTTTGACGGGAAAACGAATCTTCGGTTACCGGGCGCCATCCTGGTCCATCATCGAAGGAAATCGGCATTATCTGGCGGCATTGGAAGAACTGGGGCTGTTGTACGATGCCAGTATTTTTCCGGTAAAAACCTTCCTGTACGGAATTCCCGACGCACCGACCGGAATCCATCATCCCTGCATTGACGGCCGGGAGCTGGCCCTTTACGAAGTGCCGATGTCGGTGATGCGAGTATGCGGCAGGAATTTCGGTTTTTCCGGCGGCTTTTATTTTCGGCTGTTTCCCGCCTGGTTGATCAAGCGAGGTATCCGTTCGCTGAACCGGCAAGGGCGCAACGCCCTCGTATATCTGCATCCCCGTGAGATCGACCCGGCGGAATTGCGTTTGCAGTTGCCGCTTCTGGAATCCTTCATCCAATACTACAATGTGGAGGGCAATCGGGCCAAGCTGGCCGACGTCCTGCATAGTTTCCGTTTCACGTCGATCGCGGAACAATTGTCTTTCTTGCGGCAATGAACATCTATTGTTGCGGCATCCGGCAATGGGTTTCCTGTACCGACCAGGCCGCCAACAAGCTGACCAGCAACACACCGCAGCAGAACAGGAACGCATTGGTGTAGGCGATCTGGGGGTAGATTTTGACACCGTGAGCGATGGCCCCATCCCAGTAATGGTCTAAAATCCACCCTACGGCGGGCTGCATGAAAGCCGCTCCCAGGAAGGGGCCGGAATTGGTGATGCCAGCGGCGATTCCGGTGGCATAAGGCGGGTTGACTTCCTTGACGCAAGCCACCGAAAGGGATAACCCGGATACGCCGACGCCAAAGAGCAGGCAAAGGGGATAAAGCAATATTGCCGGCGGTTTGGCTCCGTTCCATAGCGTCAGCAGCAACAGAGCGGACAGGAAAATTGCGGTGGCGGCCAGAAATGGGCGGCGCCGCTGCTGAAGCCGGTCGGAGATCACGCCGAGCAGCGGCGCCGTGACCATGTTGCCGATGACCATGATGAAGACCATTTGGGAAGCATCGACTCGCGACAGTCCGTATACCTGCATGAAATACGGAATACCCCACACGCCGCTGATGGCCATATACACGCCATAAACCGTGGCTCCGGCGACAACCGGCGGCCAGGTTTTTTTATTCCGGCAGACGATCCGGATGCAGGAACGGATGCTCGCCGTTGGCTTCCGTGCCGGGACTGGCGGCGGTGGGAGATTGGTTTCCAGTTCGGCAAGACTTGGCAGCCCGATATCTTCTGGACGGTCGCGGACCAGCAGCCAGCAGGCAACCGCCATTACCAGGGAATAGGCGGCGATCAGGTGAAAGGCGTTGCGCCAGCCCCAACTGTCGACGATGAAGGCCATGGGCGTTGCCGCCAGCAGGGAACCGGAATTGCCGATCAGAACGATCAGCCCGGACATGGTCGCGAATTCGCGCAAGCGGAACCAGTCGGCCTGTAGCTTGATCAGACAGACGTAAATCACGCCGATGCCCAATGTGGTGACAAACCGGCCCGCATACAAAACAGTGAGTGTGCCGGCGAGCGTGAAAATCAGTGTGCCGATAGCAGAAATCAGCAAGGAAAGGCTGACAACCCGGCGCGGGCCGAAACGGTCGGCCATGATTCCGGCCGGCAGCTGCAACATGGCATAAGTCCAGAAATAGATCGACGCCAGCAAACCGAGGTCGGTGGCGCGTTCGATCCCAAAATCGCGCATTAGATTATCCGATACCACCCCGATGACGGTGCGATGAAAATAACCGGTAATAAAGGCGGCGGCTGTAACTCCCCAGATCAGAAGCCGACGCTTCCGCCAAACAGCGATTGCTTGGGCACGGTTGAAATAACATGAGTCCACTCTTGTGTTTCTCCTTCGTTAATGACGATTGGTAAACAAAATTTTCGTCAGGCAAGTGGCAATTTCCTTTTTGTTTGTTGGGAAACCGTCGGATGCGATGCTGAAATACAGCGAAATTTATGCGCTTAAGTCTTTTTCAGGGTTTGCGATGTTGACAGATATGCAGTCGGGCGGTAGAATAGCGATGAATTCAAAGCGCCCCGATTGCGCCCAATTTCATATTCGATAGCCGAGGGAGCTCATGATATGGGCTGAGAGTGGCGGTAGCGACCGCCTTACCTCCTGACCTGATCGGGATAATGCCCGCGTAGGAACGGCAGCGTATTTGGCACGCCCATTCTTCGAGGGGCGTGCTTTGTTATTTTATCGTGAAGGAGGCTGCCCATGTACGTTCAGGTTAACGGAAAAGTAACCGAAGTGAACCCGGAAACGACAATCGCCGATTTTTTGGTGCAGAAGGGGCTGCGGCCGGAAGCCGTGGTGGTGGAGTACAACCAGGAAATTGCGCCGCGGGAACGCTGGGAGGAAATCATTCTGACCCCGGCGGATCGACTGCAGGTGGTAAGTTTTGTTGGAGGAGGTTGAAAAAATGAAGTGCGAAGAACGGGACAAACTGATGATCGGTGGACGGAAAGTAAATAGCCGGCTGTTTCTGGGAACCGGCAAATATGCATCGGACCGCTTGATTCCGGCGGTGCTGGCGGCTGCAGGGGCACAGGTAGTGACGGTCGCCCTGCGGCGGGTGGAATTCGATTCCCCGCAGGACAACATTATCACTCATATCCCTAACGATTGCATACTGATGCCGAATACTTCCGGCGCCCGCAACGCCGCCGAAGCGGTGCAGATCGCCCGCCTGGCCAGGGCGGCCGGTTGTGGCGACTGGATCAAGATCGAAGTGATTGCCGATAACCGGTACCTGTTGCCGGACAACCTGGAAACGATCAAAGCAACAGAAATTTTGGCGAAGGAAGGGTTTGTCGTATTGCCGTACATGAGCCCGGACCTGTCAGTTGCCCAGCGCCTGGCGGAGGCCGGGGCGGCGGCGATCATGCCGCTGGGCGCGCCGATTGGCAGCAATCGCGGTCTTAAGACAAAAGAACTGATTAAAATTTTGATTGCCGAAATGGATTTGCCAATCGTCGTGGACGCCGGAATCGGTCGGCCATCCGAAGCGGCGGAGGCCATGGAAATGGGCGCTGCCGCAGTGTTGGTCAACACGGCGGTTGCCGTGGCCGACGATCCGGTAGCGATGGCGCAGGCCTTCGGTCTGGCGGTGGCCGCCGGTCGTCTGGCGTTTTTGTCGGGACCGGGGGCGGTACGGGAGGATGCCAGCGCTTCGTCGCCCCTGACCGGTTTTTTGCGGGATTAACGGATCCGAGAGGAGAGAAAACGGATGTCAATCTATGAGCAGGTTACCCGTTACCGTGATTTGGATTTTTCTGCATTTTTTGACGGAGTTGGCGCCAGGGAAGTTCAGCGCGTTTTGCATAAACCTCGTCTGAGTGAATTGGATTATTTGACGTTGCTGGCTCCCGGCGCCGCCGAATGTCTGGAAGACATGGCGCAGGAGGCGCATCGGCTGACAATTCAACAATTCGGCAACACCATGGTGTTGTTTACGCCGATGTATCTGGCGAATTATTGCACCAATCAATGCGTATACTGCGGATTCAACATAAAGAATGATTTGGTCCGCAAAAAACTCTCACCGGCGGAGATTGCGGCGGAAGGCGAGACGATTGCCCGTAGCGGGCTGCGTCACATTTTGATTCTTACCGGCGACTCCCGCCAGGAAACTCCCGTATCCTACATGGCGACGGCAGCGGGAATACTGCACAACTATTTCGCCTGTATCGGTTTGGAAGTCTACGCCTTGACGACGGCTGAGTACGCCGAGCTGGCGGCGGCCGGAATTGATGAAATGACGATGTTTCAGGAAACCTACAATGAATCTGCCTATGCGGAACTGCATCCCGCCGGCCCAAAACGGGACTACCATTTTCGGCTGAATGCGCCGGAACGGGCCTGCCAGGCCGGAATGCGTGGTGTCAATGTCGGCGCTTTGCTAGGATTGGATGATTGGCGGCGCGATGCTTTCTTTTCGGGGCTGCATGCCGATTATTTGCAAAAAAAATATCCGGCGGTGGAAATCAGCGTGTCGACGCCGCGGATGCAGCCACACGCCGGTGGGTTTCCTCCCCGGACGATTGTGAATGACCGGGATCTGGTCCAGTATATGCTGGCCGTGCGGATTTTTCTGCCCCGCTGCGGCATCACCCTGTCCACGCGCGAGCCGGCGCCGTTGCGCGATGCCCTGACCAGGCTGGGCGTCACCAAGATGTCAGCGGGAGTTTGCACGGCGGTGGGAGGGCGTTTGCATACGGAAGAAGGAACCGAGGCTGGCGATGTGGGACAGTTCGAAATCTCCGATGAGCGGAGTGTGGCAGAAGTGGCCGCCATGTTGCGTCGGCAGGGAATCCAGCCGGTCTACAAGAACTGGCAGACGTTAGCGATGGAACCGCGTTGACCGCGTTGGAGCGGGGATTGCGCCGCTACCTTGATGAATCGGACCTTCAGGCCATTCAGCGTACAAAAATCGGCATTGCCGGCGCTGGCGGACTGGGATCGAATTGCGCCCAGTTGCTGGCGCGATCGGGATTCATTGATTTTGTCCTGGTGGATTTCGACCATGTCGAAAACAGCAATTTGAATCGGCAATTTTATTTTGAAGACCAGATCAGTCAGCCCAAGGTTCAAAGTCTTGCCGACAACCTGCGTAGGATCAATCCGGAAGTGTCGATACGCATGGTACAGGAACGGATAACTCCAGAGAATCTCGACGAATTTTTTGCCGATTGCGACGTGGTGGTCGAAGCGATGGATACCCCGGAATGCAAACAAATGCTGGCGGAGAGCTACAGCCGTTCCGGCAAGCTGCTGGTCGCCGCGTCCGGGTTGGCAGGCTGGGGCGACAGCGACCGGATCAAAGTTCACCGCATCCATTCCCGGTTTTATCTCATCGGGGATCTGACGTCCGGCGTCGAACAGGGTTTGCCCCCAATGGCGCCGTGCGTGACGATCGCTGCGGCCAAACAGGCGGATATCGTTTTGAGTTGGGTATTGGGTGATTTGCCGGTCGGCAAACAAGGAGGGGCTTAAGTTTGGCGGTGACACAGAAATTTAAAATGGAAAACTTTTTGGCGGCGGATCTATATGGCCTGACGGATGAACCGCACGCAATGGGCCGCTCCAATGTCGAAACCGTGGCCCTGCTGATCGCCGCCGGCGTAAAAGTCATCCAGTATCGGGAAAAGGATCGAACCCTGCGGGAACAATACGAGGAATGCCGGCAGATTCGGACATTGACCCGCCAAGCCGGAGTAACCTTTATTGTGAACGATCACGTAGATCTGGCAATGGCCGTCCATGCCGATGGAGTGCATGTCGGCCAGGATGATCTGCCGACGGCTGCAATCCGGCAACTGGTCGGCGGCGAGATGATCATCGGCTTGTCTACACATTCTCCGCAACAAGCAACTGCAGCTGACCAAAGCGGAGTGGTCGATTACATCGGTGTGGGGCCGCTGTTTTCCACGCAAACCAAACGGAATGTCTGCGCCCCGGTCGGCCTCGAATATCTCGACTATGTTGGGGGGAATATCGAATTGCCTTTCGTAGCGATCGGCGGGATTAAATCCAACAATGTGGCCGAGGTCCGTCGGCACGGTGCACGCCTGATCGCCGTGGTCACCGGTATCGTGGGCGAGACGGACATTCCGGCGGCAGTGGCGCGGTTGCGGCAAGAATTGAGATCATGACGAGGAAACTACCGCCAGGAGGGATAGTGCATGAAATTCTACAATCTGACGATACTCGTCGAACCTTTGGCAGCAGCAACACTGCCGGCGATGGTTCGGGAAATATCCGATCGAATCACGACGGACGGCAATGAGCGGATCCTGTGCGAATGTTGGGGGCGTCGGCATGTCGTGGTCGAGGCGGCGCAGACATCCTCGTTCCCGGACTGCCTGATTGCGGCAGCCGATCGTATGGCTGTTCAAATCTCGCTGCCCACCAAAAAAGATTTAGGGCGCAAGTGGTTTCAACGGCGGCTGGCAGGACCGGGGCAGCAGACTTTTCGGTTGGTTGCCATGACGGATGTTTCGTTGATTCATCTGGAAACGGAATAAACTGAAAAATTAGATATTTTATTTGATTCGACAGCCGGTTTATGCGAAAATATAGGCGGAAATCCAGAACGCGGAAAATCCTATCATTTTATTGAGGAGATGATCCGCATGGACTCCCCGAAGGAAGAACGGCTGCGACAAAAAGCGGCGGCTTGGGAAAGTTTTCTCCATACCGGCGCGATTGCCCCGGGCTGGCTGGACCCGGTAATTGCCGAATCCTGGCGCAAGTGCGCCAACAGCGGCGTGAATCCCGCCAACGGCATGGGTAGAAATGTTCTGGAGCGATACCAGCTGCGTGAACTGCAAGAACGGAACGAATCCATCATTCATACGGCGGCGCCGTTGATGCACAACCTGTACCGCTTTTTTCAGGGGTCAAGCTTCGTTGTGGTACTGACCGATGCCCAAGGGTATATCCTGGAATTGTTCGGTGACGACGAACGGTTGCGGAGCGCGCAGAAGCTCAATTTTTTGCCGGGGGCGAAATGGCGGGACGACGATGTCGGTACCAATGCGATCGGCAGTGTGTTGGCGGCGGGAAAGCCGATGCAAGTTTCCGGGGCGGAACATTTTTGCAAGCGCCACCACTGCTGGACCTGCTCCGCCGCACCGATCCTGAATGAGGAAGGAAAGCTGGCGGCGGTGCTGGATATTTCAGGACCCGCCGGTTCGAGCTACTCGCACACGCTCGGCATGGTCGTGGCGGCGGCGGAAGCGATCACTATGCAGCTGATGATGCAACGGAAAAACAAGGAGCTGACCTTGGCGAACAAGCGCCTGACCAGCATATTCAATACGATGTCCGAAGGTGTGATCCTGCTGGACCGGACGGGGGTCATCCACGAAGCGAATCCGGTCGCCAGCCGGATGCTGGAAAAATCGAACGACGAAATGGTCGGACACCCGATCGATAGAATCCTTGGCAGTCGAACTCCGCATGTCCAACGCATGCTGAGCGTTAGCGAGCCATACTCCGATGTAGAACTGATGGTCACGAACAAGAGCGGCGTCAGCCATTGTCTGACCTCCGGAGAACCGATCACCGATGAACAGGGAAATCCCGGCGGCGGGGTCGTTATCCTGCGGCCCATCAATCAGGTCAAAAGTCTGGTGAACCGTTTCAGCGGGCACATCACGGCTTTTCGATTCAACGACATCATCGGTGAAAGCCAGCCGATCCGGGAAGCAATCCGAGTCGCGATGCTGACGGCATCCGGTGATTCCAACGTGTTGCTGCAGGGCGAAAGCGGAACCGGAAAAGAATTGTTTGCCCAGGCGATCCATCATGGCAGCGCCCGGCGCGGCGGTCCCTATGTCGCACTGAACTGCGGCGCGATTCCCCGGGAACTGGTCGGCAGCGAATTGTTCGGTTACGAAGGGGGGGCGTTTACCGGGGCCAGGCGGGAGGGCCGGCCGGGAAAATTCGAACTGGCTGCCGGCGGCACCCTGTTCCTGGATGAGATTGGCGATATGCCGCTGGAACAGCAGGCGGCCCTGCTGCGGGTCATTGAAGAAAAAAATGTGACCCGGATCGGTAGTCACCGGGTAATTCCCACGGATGTGCGGCTGATTTGCGCGTCCAACAAGAATCTGGCCCAGGAGGTGGCGCGGGGAGCCTTTCGACAAGATTTGTATTATCGTTTAAATGTGATTTCCATTACGATCCCGACTCTGCGCGAGCGGGGGGAGGATGTCGTGTTGCTGTTCCGGTTTTTTTTGGATCGACTGACGAAGAAACAAGA
>JAAZNU010000132.1 GCA_012798135.1 Veillonellaceae bacterium
CCACTAGAGCCGCGTCGGCATCTGAATGAGAAGGATACGCTCCGGCATCCCCGCTGAAGAGGGTCGAAAACTTGGAACCGTTGGAGGCTTCTCGCGCCCGCCGGATCACCTCGTCATCGTCGGCCATGCCCCCTGATTCCTGCGCCTTGGGCTTCTGCTCGGCCTTTGGGGGTCTCACCCTTGACCACAGGGAGAGGAGGATATCGGCACTCACTTCCTGTGGCTCATCGGGATACCCATCGAGTTTGCATCCCGTGACCGTGAAGTACCGCCCTGATTTGTAGATTTCCAGGTCGCCGCGCTTACTCCCTGCCTCTGGTATGTCTCCGAGGCAAAACGCCTTCACGCCCTTGCCAGAGGGCGAAATCTCGCAGTAGGTATTGAGGTCATCGAGGATCTCTCTTGCCCAGGGCTTAATGATCCCCGTTGCAGGGTCGATACAGTTGTCCAAGTCCACGCCGACAAGGGAATCTTCCTCGCTGAATACGAAACCCAGGCCACAGAGGGTGAGAGATTTATTAAAATGTCCGTGCGCCTGGTCGAACGTCCCCCAGGTTTCCCGCTTCGTGCTGCTCGCATTCCTGCCAGTTTTGGGGTCCGCTGGCACCTTAGAGAGTTTCGGATTGTCTTTCCGGTACTCCCCACGCCAACACACCCAATGGGGGATTTCACGCATTTTTGACGGGATCTGCTTCACCTGGAGCATGGCCCGAAGTTTTGCGATTAACTCGGGTGTAACGAGTCTTTTCGATTGATTTTCAGCCTCATTCATGAGAAAGTTCCTCTTACAGTTTAGGAGTTTTCGCCCTTTGCCCCTGCTCCCACAGGGGCTTTTCTTTTTCGGCCCATCACCTATTCCCCCGTGTGCGTCCGCTTTCCCGATTCGATGAATTCATCCAGGTCTGCCTTGCGATAGATCACCCGCCGGCCGATCTTGCTGTATGGGAGCCCGAGTCGCCCATAAACTCGATCCTTGTCGAGAGTGCTCTTAGAACATCGCAGGTATGCGGCCGCCTCTGTGGGGGTCAGGTTCGTTTTTTCGATTTGTTCCTGCATTGGTGTTGCCTCCTGTTTTTGAGAAATAAAAAAGCCGCGATCCTCGATGGATGCGGCTCTTATGATATGCGAAGGTTTTATTGGTGTGCCGTCATGACGGTGTTTTGACGGCATTTGACGGCATTATTAACTATTGGTTATTGCTTCACTATCTCCCTTTCATTCCGTCGTGACGGTGATTGACGGTATTTTACTCAACAATCGAGAACGGATATCCCGCCTTTCATTCCCAACACCGGATTCTGCAAAGACATCAAGGGTCATCATTTCAATGGTCAGTGGCAGGTAATCGCCATGCTTTATGATGTCTCTTGCAGCCTCCATCCTTTTCTCTGCCGGGCACCTTGCCCACGGTCTGCACCTTGGCGTCAGAACATCAAGGAAACGTTCCACCGCTGCACGGTTAGGGTCGGAATGCGGGTTATTTGCGGTGAATGGGGGAGGACAAGCCAACCGAGGGTGTTTTGATTCAAGCACCTCGATGTCATCCTGCCAGAAGAGAAGCGACTTCAAACAATCAACCATCAGGTCATAGTCTGATACTGGTTCCCGGAGAGGAGGTTCCCCGTAATAGCGCCAATTGGTCTTTCGGTTTAGAATCTGTGCAAGGGAGGTAACTTTCCCCTCCCTGGTATGCACTGGCAATCTGTCGTCCCGGATTATCCCATACAGCTCTTCGGTGTCGATCTTCCACCTGTCGCACAATTCCTCACCCGTGAACCATGCTTTTTTCATTCCATGCGCCTCCTGTGCGCCTTCTCCTGTGGATAAGATCCAAGGGAAAGCCGGGCAGGAGTCCCGGCCTTGTCGGTGCGTCCACCTATCCCCGGAAACCTGTCAACTTGAGCTCTGTTTGAGTGCTACCACCTTACCCGAGTTCAACGCCCGTTCCACTGCCCTGGCTGTCTCGTCGGCAGCCTTGGCGACCGGGTTATCACTCAAGTGGGCATAGCGCGCGGTCGTTTGGGCTTGAGTATGCCCAAGAATGGCCCCCACCACAGGGAGAGAGTTTCCAGCATTCGCCGCCACGGATGCGAAGGCATGCCTTAGATCGTGAATCCTCCATCCTGCCACGCCTGCATGCTCGCAGACAGCCACCCACGGCTTTCTGAGGTTCGCTAGGTGCCCATTGGTTCGACTGGACGGGAACACCCATTCATTGATTCGTGGGAGTACTTCCAGGAGTGCTACAGCAGGAGCCCCGAGTCTCAACACCTTCGCCCCTGTTTTGGAGTCCTTGAGGTGCGCCTTGCCATTCTCAAGGTCAACGTCCGCCCATTGCAGGGTGAGGATTTCATTCCTCCTCGCCCCTGTCAGAAGCAGGAGCCGGATAGCCGCCGCCGCGTAAGGGTCGATGAGCTTTTCTGTTTCCATTACGGCCAGGCTTGATCCGATCTTCCCGATGGTTTCATCATCCATGAACCGGATGCGTTTCTCCTCCCGGTATTTCTCCAGCCCCAATGTTGGGTTCATTCCCCTTGGACCGTACCCAACTCTTTCGCACCATCCAAAAAACTTGCTCAGAAAAGCAACGATCCGGTTTCCCGCGTAAGGGGTAGCACGCAGACTGTGATGGAGCTTGACCACATGAGTGGGAGTGATGTCCTCCACCTTCATGGAGCCCCAGGCGGGCAGGATATAGCGGCTCACATGCCCCTTGTAGTTCATAACAGTGCCCGGCTTTAGCTTCGCCTCGACATGCAGGCTCATAAATTCCTCAAGGGCGGCATGGACTGTAGCAGCTTCCTTTTCCTGCCTCCTGGCAAGGGTAGGGTCATCACCCCGCGCTGCATCGGCAAGCTTTATCTTCCCCTCGGCCCTGGCCTGCTCAACCGTCATGACAGGAAATGAGCCCAAAATGAGCCGCTTTGAAGCCCCGCTCCTACCGCCCCTGGTTCGGTACTGTACGAAGAAGGATTTCTTCCCTGAGGGCTGAATCACCACCCCAAAACCGGGTAGTTCATCGTCGTAAACATACCGCCGCTTCTCCTCGGGTTTCAGACTGTCAACTCTCGCCTTCGTCAGCTTCATTATGGTTTCTCCTCGGGTACTCACCGGGTACTCACGAGAAATAAAAATCCGTCCAACTCAGTGCCATTGATGATACCATAAACCATTGATAATTCAATGTCCAGCCAATTCGATGAAACTCAAGGAAATAAAGAATTTATGATTCCTAATCTTGGTGCCACAGGTTCGAATCCTGTCGGGGGCACCACCTTAAACACAATGCCTACGGGAACTTATGAGAAATCTTAAGTTCCTTTTTTGTGCTCTTCAACCCTTGCGTGCATCACCCTGAAAAGATGTAA
>JAAZNU010000161.1 GCA_012798135.1 Veillonellaceae bacterium
CTACCTCTGGTTGGGCAGCATCAATAAATGCCGGGCGTAATCCCTTCCGGGTATCAGCGTACAGCGTAAACTGCGAAACAACAATTGCAGATCCCTTCACATCCAGAAGGGATAAGTTCATTTTTTCTTCAGCATCCGGAAAGATACGTAATTGGGCGCACTTGCGGGCTAGTTTTTCGGCATTTTCCTGCTGGTCAGTGTGTGTCACACCCAGAAGGATCAACAAACCGTTGTTCATTCGAGCGGTTGTTTGCCCATCGACTTCAACCTGCGCGCGACTGACACGCTGCAACACAGCCCGCATTACTCATCCATCTGCGGAAGTCCAACCGCTTCACGAACTTCCTTCATCGTCTGTGAAGCAATCGCGCGTGCACGCCGGGCACCATCCACCAGGATATCATTCACTTCATCCGGCTTCTTCGCAAACTGCGCTCTTCTCTCCCTGAAAGGAGCCAGATGATCATTGAGATGTTTCGCGTAGAGCTTCTTACAATCCACACAACCGATCCCAGCCCGGCGACATTCGATATTCACCATTTCCACATCTTCTTTTGGCGAGAAGATTTTATGCATGGTAAAGACATTGCAAACATCCGGGTTGCCTGGATCCGTCCGCTTTAAACGGGCAGGATCCGTCTTCATGGTCATGATCCGCTGTTGTGTCTCTTCAGGTGAAGAAGCAATCTCGATATGGTTGTTCAGGCTCTTGCCCATCTTCTGCTCACCATCCAGACCCAGTATCTTCGGAAATTCCGTAACCTTCATCTGCGGCTCTATCAGCACGTTGCAGTTATATCTGAAATTGAAAGATCGAACCGCCTCACGGGTAAACTCAATGTGCGGCGCTTGATCCACACCCACGGGCACGGCATCTGCTTTGTAAAGGGCAATATCTGCGGACATGAGTACAGGATAACCAACCAAACCATAATTCACATTGTTTGGGTTCTCACGCACTTTTTCTTTGAAAGTCGGTAGATCGGTAAGCTTACCCAGCGGGGTAACCATCGAGAGGATGGTATGTAACTCTGTTACCTGAGGGACCATGCTTTGCACAAAGATGATTGAATCAGTGGGAGAGATTCCAGCAGCCAGCCAGTCGAGAGCCATTTCCAGAATATTCTGTCGTAAATTGACGGTATCTTCAACAGTAGTAAGCGCGTGCAAATCAACAATGCAATAGATGCAGTCGTAATCTGCCTGTAAGGCGACATAATTCTTGATGGCACCCAGATAATTACCCAGATGCTGACGTCCGGTGGGGCGAGCCCCTGAAAAAACTCGACCTTTTTTGCCCATCGTTACTTCCTCAACTGTTCTTTCACGAGTTTCAAGACCTCACCCTCTTCTGCGTGACGTACTGTTTTTAGTTTTGAATATACCAGCTTCCCATTGACCATCACTTCGAATCTGCCACCATCTGATGGAACCAGGGTAATTGCCTTAATTTCCGGTTCATACGCCTGGAGTAAATCGGCTGCCAGACCGACAGCGCGCGGTGTATAGTGTCAGACCATGCAGTAGGTAATGGATATATCCAGCATTGATTCCTCCGAATAAAACCTTTGCTTGATTATAAACGCAAGTTGGTTGAACCGGGAGGACCGGTTTACAGGCTGATGACCTTTTCAGCTTTCTGGAGCGCTTCGAGGATGTCACCCATCCCACCAACCACACCCACTTTGACTTGTGATGATAGTTCAAAAGTATCCAAACAGGTCTGACAAAGTACCATTTCCACTCCCTTGCCTTCCAGTTCAGTCAGTTGTTCGAGAACAGGCGATCCTTTGCAGGCAAGCCTGACCCCATCGGTATAGAAGAGAATCTTACCGGGTAAAACCTCCGATTGCAGGGTGAGAGACAGGTATTTACCTGCCAGTCTTAAAGGCAAGTCTCCTTGCGATTCTCCCATTCCATTTCGTGTAAACAAAATTACTGATTGGTCTCTCATCATTTTCTCCTGTGTAGATTGATTGTAAAAAAAATCCACCGGCAGCTGCAGGTGGATAGGAACATACAAGAGATGGGATAGAATCCGCCTACCTCCGCAACCGGAAAGGGTGATTGAACAGCCAACTGCTGTTCAGTTTATACTCTCAAAGCCATTGATATTGCATGCCATCAACCCATTAATTTGGTATGGTTTGATTATACCGGTGAACAACTCTGGGTGAGATCACATCCAACAGTGAGAATCGAAACTAAATAAATTCTCCTCTCGCCACGGTGACGCTCTTACCGCCAACCTGGATATGAATGTGTGTGCCATCCTGGCTGGCTTTGAGCAATAAGAGGGAGGGTCTGCCGATTTCGTAGCCCTGTTCGCTGCGGATATCGATTGAATTGCTGCCAAAGTACATATTCTTCACCAGGTAGCCTGCCAGGCAGCCATTTCCACTGCCGGTAGCCGGGTCTTCGGGGACACCAAAGTAATCGACAAATACCCGCACGCTGATGTCATTCCCGGGTTCATGCGATTCAGGAGAGAAGATTAAGATTCCTTTTGAATCCGTATGAGCGATTGTTTCCAGGTATAACTCCCGGTTCACCCGGGCTTTCTGTAAAGCAGACAGGTTGACAAGAGGAACAATAAAAAATGGCAGACCCGTTGAAACTTCCTCAACAGGGAATCGTTGATCCAAATCAGTTGAATCCAAATTTAAAATTTCGGTAAACAATTCCCTGGAATGCTGGGGACCAAAAACCGGCTGGATTTGACGCATCCAGCTGTACCCATCTGGACTGAAAGTAACAGGGATCTGCCCCACCTGCAGATTCAAAACAACTGTATCCGCCTTTCCATCCATAAGCTGGCTGTTGATAATATGGGCGGTGCCCAGTGTTGGATGGCCGGCGAAAGGCACTTCTTCCATGGGGGTAAAGATGCGCACATCATACCCCCCACGATTTTGATCATTTGAAAGGATGAATGTGGTTTCAGAGAAATTTATCTCACGGGCAATTTTTTGCATTTCTTCGCCTGAAAGGTTGCCTGCATTTCGGAAAACTGCCAGCTGATTCCCGGCAAATTTCTTTTCGGTAAAAACATCAACAATAGAAAATATCAGGTTTTTCATCGCTTTTCCTTCCATCCAATACGTAACATCATCTGAGTAGTATTCCATAATTATATGCCGGCGTGGTAACTTCACACGGGTTGATACGTATATTCATTTAAGGGCAGTTGTTATGATCCTTGGATAATCAAATGTATAATGAATAATGGAAAGGTGGGCACTATGGATATTTTACTCAATCCCAATCTGGTTTATCTGGTTCTGGTCTTCGGCTTCATGCTGGCTATCCTGGCATTAGTCAGTCCGGGTACAGGTGCACTGGAAGCAGGATCGATTATCCTCATCATCGCTGCAGGCTGGCAGATTGCACAAATGAACTTCAACTGGATCGCCC
>JAAZNU010000211.1 GCA_012798135.1 Veillonellaceae bacterium
GACAGGTCAACGGCGGATGCTATGGTTGATGCTATCACCAGACTTATAACCAAACCTGAGCCGGTGTTTACGATTACCGGGTTTTTGATCACAGGGTTAACAGTTGACAACGTGATGTCGATGACCGAACAGACGCAGACGCAAACGATACACACAACAATTATAAGACTGAAATTTGAACTCTTTGAAATTTAACCTTTAAAAAACAATACAATGGCAGAGATTAATGGCAACTTATTCCGGGTTAAAATTGGCACGGTAGCGATCGGGGGAACTACTGATTGCAGCTTCACTGTATCGAAAGAACTCCAGGAAACCACAAACCAGGATTCGGCAGGGAACATCACCTATCACCCTACCGCTGGTAAACTTGGTGTAAAGGGTTCGTTCGGTGCTTTTTACGATCCTGACAACGCGTTGAACGGTGAAGAACTTATTGACCGGCTGCTGAATAATTCCGGTCTGGCAACAGTCCAGGTCGGGCAGCAGGGAACAGGAAATACCAACGGCGTTTATTATGAGTTTTCGGCTTTGTTCTCAGACGTGACCATTGATGCTAAGAACGACAGTTGCCCGACGGTAAAGGGGAACTTTGTTTCTTCAGGCACAATCACGAAGAAGATCAGCACCGGTTCAGCAGGTTCATAGTATGTTCGGCGAAATCCAGGTAAACATAGGAGGTCAGGCTCGAACGATGCGTTTCGGGCTGAATGCTGATTTTGAGCATTGCAAACTTTTGAAAATGACTCTTAACCAGCTGTACGAATACCGCCAAAACGTGTTGAATGTCGAGAATATCCGTGATCGGGTTTACTGTGCTTTGTTGGTTTCAGACCTGAAGGCAGGCACGCCGGTAACGTATAATCGGTACGATGTTGGTGACTGGCTTGACGAACTGCCTGAGGATGATGTTATGAAGATCATCGAAGCCATGTCAGGGGCGAACGTGCAGGGAACGGTAAAAAAAAAAGGGTAAACTCTTAGAATGGGATGAACTCCAGCAGGCGGCGGCGGTAGCGGGAATACAACCGGATAAGTTCTGGGATTTGACATACCGTGATCTGATGAACTGGATTGAAGGCTACGAACGGAGGAACTTAGACGAATGGCAGCGGGCGAGATTACAGGCGTACATGACGTATGCAGCCAACACGGAGAGCAGAGACCGGCAGACGATGACCGAATGGTTGCCGCTGAGAGGTGACCCGAAAGTACGGCGAAAGCTGATGAGCAAAAAGCAATGGGAATACATGAAGAAACACTGGAACTAATATGGCTACTGTTGAGGAACTGTTAATCAAGTTACGGGCTGAAAACACAGACCTGAAAAATAAACTTGCTGAAAGTCAGAAAGCAGTAAGTTCGTTTGGCGGGTTAGTGAGTAAACTTGGCCCGATGGTAGCAGGTGCTTTCTCTGTGACTGCTATTGTAGCTTTTGGCAGGGCTTCATATCAGGCATCCGAGCAACAGGAAAAAGCCAACCGCCGGTTATTGTTCGCACTGCAGGGTAATCAGGCAGCTTTCAAAGAACTGACAAAGCAGGCGAATGACTTTCAGGCTCAGACCGGTGTCGCTGATGACATGATTCAGCAGATTCAGATGCTGGCAGTACAATCCGGTAAGACGACTTCAGAGGTAAAAAAGATTACTGAAGCATCGTTGAACTTAGCTGCTGCTACCGGTCAGGATATGCAGGCGGCCTACATGATGATAAACAATACCCTCACGGGGTCTGCCGGCAGGTTGGGAAGGATTGATAAGGCTTTCTCTGAGTTGACCGAAACGCAGCTAAAGAACGGGGCTGCGATTGATTTGGTGCTTTCGAAGTATAAAGGGCTTGCCGCTGAGTCAGCTACCGAAACAGAAAAGATGGCGGCAAACTGGGATGAAATAAAGGAGTCTGCCGGTGGTGCTATCGCAGGGGTTGTTAATCCTTTATTGTCGGAAATGAATACCAGGCTGAGGGCAGCTACTAACCAGACGTTTACACTTGGTCAGCGGCTTTCAGCTTTGGGGGATTCGCAATATTCAAAGTTTTTAAATGAGGCGGCAGCGGCAGCGGCAGCACATGAGGAATCAACAAGGAAACAAGCCGCTGCTACATGGGTATCAAGTGATGCCGGTAAAAAGGCTGTCGAAATAAGGACACAGAAAATCCTGAAGGAA
>JAAZNU010000020.1 GCA_012798135.1 Veillonellaceae bacterium
GACGCCGTTGGCGATGACGACGCCGATCCGGGAGTCCTGGGGCGTTTTCTCAACAGCCATGAGGATCCCTCCTTCCATTTTTTACTCGCACCCGCATCCCGCCTGAAATACAAAAGGGACACGCCATGGCGACGTGTCCCTTTATCGTGGGGATGGAGGTACTATATGGCAGCCGCAGGGTAATCAGTCCTGCGGGTGTGCCCGTGTCGTTCGCTCCATCCCCTCTAGAGCTATGCAGTTGTGATCTTGTCTACATTCTTATTATACCGCGCTTCAATCGTCCGTGAACGCCCCGGGCGAACTTTTACCCCGCGGATTTTTCCTGATGGGATTCGTACCAGCGGTTCAGCAGGATTTTGACCGAAGCCGCCACCGGCACCGCCGTCAGCATGCCGAACAATCCGCCCACATTGCCGCCGATGACGATGGCCAGCATGGTGAACACCGGGTGCAGGCCCACACTGTCGCCGACGATTTTCGGCGCCAGCAGGTTGTTGTCGATCTGCTGCACCAGAATCATGCCCACCGTCGCCCACAGGGCCAGTAGCGGCTGCCCGCTGAGCAACGCGATCAGCACAGCCAGGACCGTACCGGCGATGGGGCCGATGTAGGGAATCATGTTGCAGATGCCGGAGATGACGCCGATCATGATCGCGTAATCGATGCCGATCAGATAAAGGACCACGGCCGACAACAGGCCGACGATCGCGGCTTCCAACAGTTGGCCCCGGATGTAGCGGCGGAAGGTGTCGTCGACGATGGCCAGCACTTCCGCCACTTTCGCGCCGGCGGCGTTGCGGCCGAACAACAGCCCGAACAGCTTGTGCCACAGGTCGGCAAAGTACTCGGCGTCCTTGATCAGATAAATGCTGAGCACCGCGGCCAGCACGAATGTAAAGAGGTTGCCACCGAGGGAAATCACGAAGCCGGCGGTATGTTCGAGGATATAGGCGAAATAGCGCTGTACCGAGCTGACCAGCTCGGCGATCTTCTCATTGAGGTTGGCGCCGATCGGGATATTCAGGCTTTGCAGCTTCTCCGTGATGGCGTTCACCGACAGGATGGATTTTTTCTGATATTCCGCCAGATCGGTGATCATGTCCGTCAGGGTCGCGTTATTGGACAGCTTGCCGCCGATCATCGCGTAAATCCCGTAAACCAGGCCCACGAAGACGGCGATCACCGCCAGATACACGACCACGATGCCGACGGTACGGCGGGCCCCCGGACTTTTGACGAGCGGCCGGCGCGCCAGGAAGGTTTCAACGGCCTGCACCCCCGGCCGCAGCAGATACACGATGATCAGGGCGCCGAGCAGCGGCGTCAGCAGTTGTTCCAGTGTGCCCAGGGCAGCAGCGAGCAACGGCCACAACACGCCGACATGGTTGATCAGGGTGATCCCCAGATAGATCATCAGGCCGGTGGCCGTGGCATAAAGGGCATATTGGCGCAAGTCCCTGTCCGGTTTCATGTTCACTCGCCTTTCCCGGCCGAACGGTGTGCGAGCGGCCGCGCCGGATTCGTTGAATCTGGTTTCTGCCTAGAACAATACTATATGCACCCTGCTTCGTCAATATCGGCGGTCGCCGGCAACTCGGCCGCATAATCGGCGACCGCCGCGGCGATCGCCGCGCCCAGCCGCCACTGCTCCAGCCGGTCGGTCAGCATCGCCCGGTCCACGGCGTTCGAGATAAACCCGCATTCCAACAGAGCCGCCGGGCACCGGGTCTCCCGCAGCACCTGGAAATCGGCTTCCTTGACGCCCCGGTCCTCGGTCAGCAGGGCGTCCGTCACGCAAAACTGCAGGCAGGACGCCAGTTTGCGGCCGTTGATGCTGTCTGGGAAGCAGTAGGTTTCCGTTCCCTCGGCATCGGGTCGGGTCGCCGCATTGCAGTGAATACTGATAAACAGGTCGGCGTCCCACTCATTCGCCAGCGCCGCCCGGAAAGCCAGTTCGTCGTTGTCGATGTTCCGGCCGCGGGTGAGCCGGACCTCATGGCCGCGTTGCCGGAGTTCCTGCGTGGCGAACCAGGCGATGCGGTAGACGATTTCGGCTTCCGTCACGCCGCCGGCGCAGGCGCCCGGCTCGAATTCACCGCTGTGCCCCGGATCCAGTACGATTTTCATCCTTTATTCCTCCCCGTTCCCGCATCACCCTCCCGGTTCGGGAAGTTTCGGGCCTGCGGGAATCACGAATCTCTCACTTAACGCTCAATTTTCCCGCCAGCGCCCGGACCACGGCATCCATTCCGGACAGCGCCAGCGCCTCTTCGTTTGCGCGGGTTTCCTGGTATTTGCCTCGCATCGATTCGTACAACCGCAAAAAATGTGCCCGGTCCGCTTCGGGGTTGCTGCTGTCGCACAACTGCCGCCAGCCGATCGCCTGTGCGGCCCGTCGCACCAAATCGCAGCTATATAGCGGCGCCTGATAGATACCGACGTCGCGGATCAGCCGGTTGACTTCCTCCCAAGCCTCGGCGGCGGTCGGCAGCTGTTCGCGCTGCGGGTCCAGTTCGGCGGCGGCCGCCACGATCTGGGCGACGCTCGGGAAGAACTGGGATTCGCGGCACACTTTGATGATCGCCGTCTTGGCGAGCACCGCGTCCATATCCGCCAGCATCACCGACCAGGCCTGAACGATCGGCCGCGGATCCCTGGTCTGCATTGACGGATAGGAGCTCGACGCCAGCGCCACCAAGGTCAGGATCTCGGCCCGGGTCATGTTTCTTCCTCATGGATCATGTCCTCCAGGCGGCCCATGAAGGTCCGGGGTCCGCCGGGCGATAGCCCCGAACCGCTGCTCTCTTCACGGTATCGGTTGATCACCCAGGACTGGATGCCTTTGTAATCATCGCGATATTCGCGACACTTGCGGGGATGGTTCGACTTGTAGGCGTCCAGCAGGGAAATGATTCGCGCTGCCCCTTGCTCGCCGAAGCTCCGGTCCAGCCGTTCCCGTTCCGCCGGTTTCAGATACACGGTGTCCGCCTGCCTCACCACCCCGGAACGACGGGCGGACGGACAGGCCACGGTCCGACCGGGCGCCGCCGCGCTTTCACGTTCCTTCTCTACTGTACTCTTCTTTGCTTTGCTATCCTCTTCTCTACTATTCTTTTCTTTGTCGGTTTCTGTCGGAATTACGCCGGCATCGACGGGGTTTTCGCTACAGAAACTCGGTTTGTGCGGCAATTCGCACTTGCGCCGCTCAAATACCGGCGTTAAATTTTGAATAAACGATTCGCTCCAGATGATCCGGTCCGCCCAGAGGCTGGCGTCGATCGCGCCGATTCCGGCCAGCTTGTTCAAAATGGCGACGGCGACAGCCTCGCTCACCCGCGTCCGCGACAGCAGGTACTCCCACTCCGACGAATTGTCGCAGCGACAGGTGAACTCGTCGGAATCGCCGAGCATCTCCAGCAATTTGAACCAGAACGCGTAGCCGTCGTTCCCCCAGTGCGCCTCCAAAATGGCGATCGTTTTTTCCGAATGCGTCACATGAGGGAAATAGTCAACTTTCGATTTCATGGGTCGTGCCACCGGCATCAGCTCCTCTCGCGGCGGCGTTATTATTTCTATTTATAATATTAACATTATTATATCACTATTTGTAATAACTCACCACATTCGGACCGGTCCGCCCCTGAATGAAATTCGCTGGCTTTATCGTTCTTCTCTTGCGGTCGTTATAACTTCAAGCTATAATTTAAGTGGCAATTTGCATTCACAATCAAGGAGGCGACGCGATGCCGCTCGGCGAAAAAGTTCGGCTGGCACGGCAACAATCGGGCATGACAACGCAGGCCCTGGCGGAAAAGACCGGGATATCGCAACCCTACATCAGCGAAATCGAAAACGGCCACAAAACGCCCAGCACCCGTACCCTGATCCGCCTGGCGGACGCGTTGAACGTCAACGCCGAGTTTTTGCTGCGCGACGATATCGTCGCCGTCGAAGAGCTCGGGCTTCCGGCGGCAATCCAAAAAAAAATCGACAGCACGAAGTATTTTCCCTACTTCGTGCCTGTCGACAAAGCGATCTCTACTGGTGTGACGCCGGAAGAAATGCTGGAGCTGATTGATTTTATCGAAAAATTTCGTCGGGCAAAATGATCCGGTGGCTGCCGGGATGCTCGTGGCGAAATTCCTCTTCGTACTCCGGATTCACCACATATATGCCCGCAACGAATACCCATTTCTTATCTTTTTTCCACAGATGAACTACATACTCATGCTCTTCTACCTGGCTCAACAGACCTGCGCCTCCATTTTCCCCCTGTTCCTATTTTGCGCGATTACTTAATCGCTATACGCTATTACGATAATAGTATAGCACGTATCGTCAGGGAAATAAGCCCCCGTATTAGAAATTTCGTGGGAAAGTTAAGCAAAGCCATCCCGTTCAATCTGATCGGGATGGCTTTGTTGTTTTTCTTTCAACAAAGGTGCCGTTTCACTCCACGGGAACGCGGTCGTTGCCGCCCGCCTGCGGCGGTGTGAAGATCGACACGATGCTTAGTTGCTCGCCGGGCGCGCAACGCGTAGCGTGAACCGCTCCCCGGGGATTGACGTGGACATCGCCGGCCTTGACCGGCACCCACTTCCCGTCGATGAGCATTTCGCCTTTGCCCTTGTAGATCACCACGATTTCATCGGCGCTGGTGTGGAAGTGCTTGGGCAGCACCAGTCCGGTGGAATTGATCAGGAAAACCGCGCTGCGGGGCGATTCGAAAACCTTCGCCATCTTGGGCTTTTCGCCGGCTTTAACCGGATTTTCGGCCAGCCACTGGTCGAGGTTAGTCAGAAACGAGTGGTCAGGAACGGAGTCGATCGCCGGCGGCTCGGGCGCCGCCAGAACAGGCACGGTAAGAAGGAACAGACATGCCAGAACCAGACCCAGTTTCTTCACCAAAACAATCTCCCCCCATGATTTAATCGGCCCCCTGGTGCAGGCCTCAATCAACAACCTGTATAAGTATTTTCCGTTTGTTTAGGAACTCCTGCTAAAATTGGCGTAATTTCCTTTTTTGTTTACGCCGGGCGATCATAAGTAGTATCATAAAATCGAAGAAAGCACCTTAAGGAAACGGGGAGTGCGTATGAAATTCATTTGCGCGGAATGCGGCCGCGAGTATCCGCTGGCCGGACTGGACTACCAATGCCAGTGCGGCGGTCTGTTTCAGCTGAGCAAGGCGCCCGGGGAAACCGTCGGCGCGAGCGTCTCGCTGGGCGAAGTCCCGACGCCGGTGCTGCGGCGCAAACTGGGCAACACCGAAGTAAACCTGAAACTGGATTATTTGCAGCCAACCGGCTCATTCAAGGATCGCGGCGCGTTCGTTCTGATCAACAAACTGCGGGAGCTGGGAATCCGCGAGGTGGTGGAGGACTCCTCGGGCAATGCCGGCGCCGCCATTGCCGGTTATTGCGCCGCCGCCGGAATCCGCTGCAACATTTATCTGCCCGCGAGCACTTCCGCCGGCAAAATCAAGCAGGTCATGGCCTACAAGGCCAATCTGGTCAAAGTACCCGGCAGCCGCGACGACACCGCCCAGGCGATCCTGCAGGCGGCGAAAACGATCTATTATGCCTCCCATGTGTATAATCCGCTGTTTTTCGAGGGAACAAAGTCGCTCGCCTACGAGATCAAAGCGCAAGTCGGCATTCCCGATTATATTTTCGTGCCGGCCGGTAACGGCACCATGCTGCTCGGCGCCTACATCGGCTTCCGGGAGTTGGGGAAACTCCCCCGCATCATCGCCGTCCAGAGCCGGAACTGCGCTCCCGTGGCCGCCGCCTTCCACGGACGGATGCCTGAACCGCCCCTGCCGACGGTCGCCGAGGGCATCGCGATCGGCCAGCCCCGGCGATTGAGCGAAATGCTCGCCGCCGTCCGGGCGAGCCATGGCGATTTCATCACCGTCGATGATGACAGCGTACTCCGCGCTCAGGAACTGCTGGGCGGGATGGGCATCTATATCGAGCCGACCGCCGGTGCCGCCGTGGCCGGGATGCTGCAATGCTTCCCCGATGACGACCGCGGCCTCAACATCGTGGTCCCACTGACCGGCAGCGGCCTAAAAAAGTAAAAGGACTCGCGCTTCCGTCCTCCTCCAGTATCTGTTAAAGCGCCCGTCCCCGATTTTAGCATCGCCGATCTGCTTGTCCAAGCTCTCAGCAAGAATCTCCCAGTCTGCCAAAAGATCCAAATGCAAAAAACGCCGAACTTCGAGCCGCGCCGAAGCAGCTGTGGCCCGGGGAATGTTAAGGGAGATTGCCAATTACTCAACATTAAAGAGAGTGATGAAGATGGGCAAAAAGATTTGTTGGGGCGAAGTTTGCAAAAATGACGAGACGATTCATATCCGGACCCTGGTTCTGATCGGCTTGATCCTTGCCGTCGCGGTGGTCGCCGCCTGGCTCGTTTACCGATTTGTCACCGGCGCCGCTTGGTGGGATCTGCCCCTGGTTCCCACGGAGTTGTAGCTCGTCCGCCTGCTCCGCCAAGGGCGCCAGCATGGAGGAATCATTATGGAGCAAGCCTTGTCTGTCGGCTGTAGTGACGGCAGCGCTTTTTTTTGCTCAAATTTCGGCAAGCGTAAAAATAAGTTTGACAAAATGTATAGTTTATTATACTATTTCTATGAGATGAAAATGAAATTGCCGGCAGAATCGGTGATCGACCGGATTATCGCCCCAGGCATGTCGTCGGTCAGAGTTAAAGGAGTGGCATAATGACTAAAGCGGCAGTTCAGCTGAAAATCAGCAATCGTCTGCATGTTTTTCGGGCGGAAAAAAGGATCACCCAAGACCAACTCGCCAAAGAAATCGGCGTGACGCGAGCGACAATCCTCGCGATCGAGCGAGGCGACTACAATCCTTCGTTGGAATTGGCGTTTCGGCTGGCACGCTTTTTTCGAACGGATATTCAGTCGATTTTTTCGGTTGAGGAGGCAGAGAAATGAAAAAATGGAATCTGGTTTTATTGAAAGGATTTTTGTACGGCTTGCCGCTTGTTGTCGCCTATGCAGTTTTTGCCTATAGCGTTGATTGGCAAACTGTGGGGCAGGACCGTTGGTTGTTGCGGACAGTCTATGATGCCGGTGGCCTTATGTTGGCGCTGTGGATGCTGATTTCCGTGCTGATCGGCGTACGTCTCGTTCTGTCGGCGCAGTTTCGGGAAATGGTGCTGGCAAAGCTGACGTTCATCAAGGAGCGAGACGAGCGGGAAGCCTATATGACCGGGCGGGCCGCCAAGGATACTATGCTGACCTCCATGGCGATTCTCATCTTTTTATTTTGCTTGTCGTGTTTTCAGGTTTCCCTTCACACTCTTCCGCCGGAACAATCTATCGACGGCAAAACCCGGGCTGTATCGCTCGGCGTTAAATTTGAGTTGTTTGATTCGGCAAACCCCAAAAACACAAATGAATCCTTGTTGCCATTCTCCACTTCCAGCCTTTTATTGGGGTTGTTGGTTCTGCAGGTAGCTTCCTACAACTGCTCCATGAAACGCCGGCTGAAGTAGCCGGGATGCGGAATTCTTCGTGACAAACCAAAGATTTTTCTATTTTTCAATGGCTTTGCAGGATTTTATCCCCTGCATCCATAAATACTTTTCAAAGTCTTTCGCCCCGCAATTCCGCAACAGCAAAAAATTAATAAAAGCACGGCCATCGTCGTGCTTTTTTCTTTCGAAGGGACTTCCGCCAGGCGGTCCCCGAGCAGCGTCTGCAAACTATTTCGAGGAGAAACAGCCGTGAGCATTTTTTCCTGGCTGGCCGAAGTGAAACTTCCCGAACCTCTCGCCGGTGCCGACGCCATCGCGCTGACGGACGTCCGCAAAGTCTATGTGACCGCCGCCGGCGAATTTGAGGCGCTGCGGGGCATCGACCTGCGGGTGTCGGCCGGCGAGTTCGTCGCTGTCGTCGGCAAGTCTGGCAGCGGTAAGTCCACACTCATCAACATGATCGCCGGCATCGACCGCCCCACCGGCGGTGAAGTCTGGGTGGCCGGTACGCCGGTCCACACTCTGAACGAAAACCAGATCGCCGTCTGGCGCGGCCGGACGGTCGGCGTGGTTTTTCAGTTCTTTCAGTTGCTGCCGACTCTGACGGCGCTGGAAAACGTCATGATCCCGATGGATTTCTGCAACGCCTACAACCGGGCGGAACGGCCGGAGCGTGCCCTGACCCTGCTGGAGATGGTCGGCGTGGCCGATCAGGCCGACAAGCTGCCGGCCAGTCTCAGCGGCGGCCAGCAGCAGCGCGTGGCGATCGCCCGCTCATTGGCCAACGACCCGCCACTGTTGGTGGCGGATGAACCGACCGGCAACCTCGATCCCCACACAGCGGCATCGGTGATTGACCTGTTCAGCGAGCTGGCCCGGGGCGGCAAAACCATCCTGATGGTCACTCACGATCTGGACCTCGCCCGACAGGGCAGCCGCATCCTGACGGTGGCCGACGGCCGCATCGAATCGTCGGCGCCAGCCGGCGGGGCCTCGCCATGAAGCGCCTCCTGTGGTTGGCGCCGCGCTGGCGCAAGGTCTGGATGGATCTCTGGGGCAACCGTCTGCGGACTCTTTTGGTCATGCTGTCGATTTCCGTCGGCGTGTTCGCGGTCGGCATGGTGTACAGTAGTTATCTGATGTTTGAGCGGGACTTGGCCCGCAGCTGGGGTGCCTCAGAACCGGCCAGCGCCAGTCTCTACGCCGACCCCTTCGACGAGGAACTGGTCGACAGCGTGCGCAGCCTGCGCGGCGTCAAGGAGGCGGAAGGCCGCCGGAACGTGACGGTGCGGGTGCGAATGGGCGACGGGCAGTGGAAGCAGATCATGCTCATCGCCATTCCCGACTATATCAAGCAGCGGGTCAACATCGTACGTCCCCTGTCCGGCGACTGGCCGCCCGGTGACGGCGACGTGCTGCTGGAACGCTCGTCGCAAAAAGAAATGGACGTAGCCACTGGTGAACGAATCACCGTCGAGACCACGGCAGGCCGGAAGCGCTCGCTGAAGATTTCCGGGCTGGTCTACGATCCGACCCAGATCCCGACGCTGTTCAGCGGCAGCTTTTACGGCTATATCAGCATGAATACCCTGGAAAAACTCGACGAGACTCGCCAGCTCGACCAGGTCAATTTCATCGTCCAACCTTGGGCGCTCCGCGGAAAATCGACCGAACCCATCGAGGTTTTGGGACGACGGGCCTGGAACAAGCTGGAGCAGGGAGACACGACCGTATTCTGGCTGCAGGTCTATAAACCCGGCGAACATCTGATGCAGAACGGCATCAACGCCCTGATCCTGCTGCTGGCGGTGCTGGGAGTGCTGTCCCTGATTCTGGGCAGTCTGCTGCTGGTGAATACCATCTCGTCGATTCTGACCCAGCAGACCCGGCAGATCGGCATCCTGAAGACAGTCGGCGCGCGCCAGGATCAGATTATCGAGTTGTACCTCGCCCTGGTCGCCGTTTACGGGCTGCTGGCCCTGTTCGTGGCGGCGCCGCTGGGCGCTTTGGCGGCCAGTAAAATCACTGATTTTGTAGCCGGCGTATTTAACTTCGACTCGGGCGGCCTGGAGCTGCCGACCCAGGTGCTGCTGCTGGAAGCGGCGGTGTCGCTGCTAGTCCCGTTGACGGCGGCGCTGTGGCCAATCTGGCGGGGGGTCAGCATCACCGTCCGGGAAGCGGTCCACGATGTCGGGATCAGTTCGGTTGCGGCCCGGGGCCGGCTCGACCGCTGGGTGGACCGCTTGCTGGCAAGGTTCCGACAATTGCCGCGGCCGGTCGTTCTGTCGCTGCGAAACACGTTCCGTCGCAAAGGACGGCTGGCGCTGACCCTGATGACGATGACCGTGGCCGGGACGGTGTTCATGGCGGTGTTTTCGGTGCGTTCTTCCCTGTATTCGACCCTCGACCAGGCGATGGACTACTTTCATTACGATATCGGCTTCGCCTTCACGAAGAGTTTCCGGGCCAGCCGGATCGAGCAAGAGGTGCTGCGCGTTCCCGGCGTGAAGGCGGTGGAAAGCTGGGGCTTCACCTCAGGCCGGGTACTGCGCGACGCCCGGAAGGAATCGGAGGACGAGGCCAGCAAAAACGTGTTCGTCATGGCGCCGCCTATCCATACCCAGATGATCAGACCGAAGATCATCGATGGTCGCTGGCTGACCGACGGCGACGAAAACGCCCTGGTCGTCAACACCGATGTGGTCAAAGACCGGCCGGAGCTGAAGGTCGGCGGCCCGGCGGTGATCAAGGTTGGCCATCGCCGCCTGCAATTCACGGTGGTGGGCATCGCCCAGAGCACCCTGACCGGCCCGTTCGCTTTCGCACCTTATGACTGGTTCGCCGGGGCGGTACAAGAAACCGGCCGGGCACGTTCCGTACAGATCGTGGCGCACTCGACGCGGGAGGCGGATCAGAGCGCCCTGGCCCGGGCACTGGAGGAGCATCTGAAAAAAAACAGCCTGCGCGTACACCACGTGGATGTCATCTGGGAAGTCAAGCAGCAAGTCCGCGCCCAGTTCGACATCATCACCAACTTTCTGATGATCATGGCGGTGCTGCTGGCTATTGTCGGCGCCCTCGGCCTGACCGGCACGATGGGGATCAATGTGCTGGAACGCACCCGCGAGATCGGTGTGATGCGGGCCATCGGCGCATCCAGTCTGCACGTGGGCCAGGTGTTCATCGTGGAGGCCCTCTGCATCGGTGTCCTCAGCTGGCTGGCCGGCCTGTTGCTGGCCCTGCCGGTATCGGCGCTGCTCAGCCGTCAGGTGGGCATCCTGTTTCTGGAGAACCCGCTGGAATTTTCGTTCAGTCTCGGCGGCACCGTTATCTGGCTGGCCCTGTCCGTGCTCCTGTCGACGGCGGCGAGTCTGCTGCCAGCCTGGAACGCGGCGCGCCTAAGCGTGCGGGATGTGCTAAGCTATGAATAAACATGACGAGGGGCGAATATCATGACCAAACGAAAGTGGCTGCTGATCCTGCTCGTAGTCCTGCTGGCGGCGGGCGCCTGGTGGGCCTGGGACAGCCGGCGGAACAACAATAAAAACATTCCGCCTGTGCAGGCGGATCAGCGGATTCTGTCGGAAGGCATCGTCTATCCGGTGAAATACGCTCAGATGGTGATGCCGGTCGACGGCATGATCGGCGAAATTCTGGTGGCGGAAGGCGAGAAGGTGAAAGCCGGCCAGCCGCTGATCCGGCTGGTCCGGCAAGACTACGAGGCCCGGGTCGGCAGCGCCGGGTCGGATGTAGCCCGCGCCGCCGCTGCAGTGGAACAGGCCCGGGTGAACCTAGCGGATGCCGAGCGCGAATACAACCGGCAGCAACAGCTGGAGGCAGCAGGAGCCACGGCCCGGCAGCAGCTCGACCAGGCCCGGACCGCGCTGGATCGCAGCCGGGCGGCGTTGGCGCAGGCCGAAGCCGACCTGACGACCCAACAAAACCGGAAAACCGAGGCGGAACGGCTGCTGGACAAAACCGAACTGCGGGCGCCGATGGCCGGCACGGTGTCCTTCCTCGACGTGAAGGTCGGCGAACACGCGCTGCTCGGCGCCGTGTTGGTCCGAATCGCCGACGAGTCGGCCTGGGTCGTCCGGAGTGACGACCTGACCGAGTTGGTCATCGCCCGGGTCAAGATCGGCAATTCTGTCGTCTTGACTTTTGACGGCATCCCCGGTCTGGAGATCCCCGGCAAGGTTGCCATGATCCGCCCGTATGGCGAGAAGAAACGCGGCGACATCACCTACACGGTGACTATTGCTCCCGACCGCTGGGATGACCGCCTGCGCTGGATGATGACGGCCCAGATCGCCATCGCGCCCTGACGAAAAACAAAGGAGGCCCCATTTTGTCGCGACAGCTATACCGGGCATTATTCGTAATCATCATGTTGTTAGCGGTGCATGCTCTCAGTGGGGCCGCCGAACCTCCAACTGCACCGGTCGACTTGTGCGTCGACCCTGACTGGTTTCCGTTTGAAAGGATCAATGAGCAGGGAAAGCATGAGGGCATTGCTGCGGATCTGCTCCAACTGGCGTCGGACCGCAGCGGCATTTCGTTTCGCCTGGTGCGGACCGCTTCTTGGGACGAAAGCCTCGCCGCGTCCAAAGCCGGCCGCTGTCAGGCGCTCAGTTTCCTGAATGATACGCCGCAGCGCCGTTCCTGGCTCATCTTCACCGATACGCTGCTGACCGATCCCAATGTTTTTATCACCCGGGAAGAGCATCCATTCATCACCGATCCGGCCTTTTTCGTCGGCGAGACCCTCGTACTGCCCAGCGGCACCTCGATCGAGGAACGCATCCGCGCCCAGTATCCGGGCTTGCTGATTCGCACCGTCGATTCGGAAGCGGAGGCGCTACGTCAAGTCTCGTCCAAGCAGGCGGACATAACGTTGCGGTCATTGACCATGGCCGCCTACACGATTAAAAAGGACGGCTGGTTCAATCTCAAAATCGCCGGCGAACTGCCGGGCTATCAGAATGAACTGCGCCTGGGAATCGACAAAAATCAGCCGGAACTGCGCGAACGTCTCAATCGGGCGATCCAGACTATTACGCCACAGGAACGCTGGCAGATCATCAACCGCCATATCTCCATCAATGTCCAGGCCGCCACGGATTATTCCCTGGTCATCAAACTGCTTGTGGCGTTCAGCGTCCTTGCCGTTGCCGGCTTCTACTGGAACTATCAGTTGAAGCAGCATAACCGCGAGCTGACCCGGGTGTCACAGACCGATGTCCTCACCGGTCTGCCCAACCGTGCCCGGCTCAATCAGGCGTTTCAGGCGGAAATCGAACGTTGCCGCCGCTATTCCGGATTTTTTTCCATTTTGCTGTTGGACATCGATAATTTTAAAGCCATTAACGACGAATTCGGACATATTATGGGCGACGAAATCCTGAAGGAATTTGCCTGGCTTGGCAAAGACCGTGTCCGGTCCACGGATATTTTCGGTCGATGGGGCGGTGAGGAGTTTTTGGTGCTGTGCCCGGAGACCCCATTACCGGGGGCTGTAGAGTTGGCGGAAAAACTTCGGCGGACTTGGCAGGACCACATCTTCTCCACCCAGCGCCAACATACCGCCAGTATCGGCGTTGCAGTTTATACACCGGGCGAAACCATGGATGCGCTCCTGCGCAAAGCGGATCTGTCCCTCTATCATGCCAAGGCGCACGGAAAAAATCAGGTGTCCGCATCCGGCGCGACCGCCGCCGACCTAGGCGCCTGATCGTTGATCAAGCTTCTTCCCGTTGATGCAGGAAGGCCCCGCCAATTTAAACCGGCGAGGCCTTCCTGCGTCATTATTCCTCTATATGTCGGAAAAGCCTTACACCAGGCCCTGGGCCTTCATGGCTTCCGCCACTTTGATGAAACCGGCAATGTTGGCGCCGGCGACCAAATTGTCCTTCTGGCCGTAATCTTCGGCAGCCTTGCTGGCGTTGCGGAAAATATTAACCATGATGGTCTTCAGTTTCGCGTCGACTTCTTCGAACGTCCAAGCCAGCCGCATGCTGTTCTGGGTCATTTCCAGGGCCGAAGTCGCTACTCCGCCGGCATTGGCGGCCTTCGCCGGCCCAAACAGCACCCCATTCTCCAGAAACACTTTGGTTCCTTCCAACGTCGTCGGCATATTGGCGCCTTCCGCGACCACTTTGCAGCCGTTCTTGACGAGAATGCGAGCGGAGTTTTCGTCGATTTCGTTCTGCGTGGCGCATGGTAGCGCAATGTCGCAGGGAATGGTCCAGATTCCGGAGCAACCCGGATGATATTCTGCCTTCGGGCGGACCTTGAGATACTCGGAAATTCGGCCGCGTTCGACTTCCTTGATCCGTTTCACCGTCGCCAGATCAATGCCTTCAGCGTCGTAAATATAGCCGTTAGAGTCGTACATCGCCACGACTTTGGCCCCAAGTGACTGGGCTTTTTCGGTCGCGTAAATGGCAACGTTGCCCGAACCGGACACCAGCACCGTCTTGCCGGCGAAAGACATTCCCTTGGCCTTCAGCATCTCCTCGACGAAATACACCAGACCGTACCCCGTGGCCTGCGTGCGGACCAAACTACCGCCGTAAGTTAGGCCTTTACCGGTCAGGACTCCCGCTTCATAGGCATTTTTAATCCGTTTGTATTGACCGAACATGTAGCCGATTTCCCTGCCGCCTACCCCCATGTCGCCTGCGGGAACATCGGCGTCCGGGCCGATGTGGCGGTAAAGCTCGGTCATAAAGCTTTGGCAAAACCGCATGATTTCAGCCTCCGACTTGCCTTTCGGGTCGAAATCGGAACCGCCTTTACCACCGCCGATTGGCAAACCGGTCAGCGAATTTTTAAAGGTTTGCTCAAAGCCCAAGAATTTAATAATCCCGATGTAAACGGAAGGATGGAAGCGGATGCCTCCCTTGTACGGACCGATCGCGCTGTTGAACTGGACCCGGAAGCCGCGGTTCACTCGAACCTTGCCCGAATCATCCATCCAAGGAACCCGGAAAAGAATTTGCCGTTCCGGTTCAACCAACCGTTCCATGATCCCCAGCTCGACATACTCCGGATGTTTTTCCAGCACGCCCACCAAGGATTCCAGCACTTCCCGGACTGCCTGATGAAATTCCGGTTCGTTCATGTTTCGCTCGACTACCCGTTGGTACAGTTCCTCGCAATACTGTTTGGCCGTAACCGACATTTTTTGTAGCCCCCTTCACTGATTTTTTCATGTAAATTGTCAGCATTTTTACATCCTGTTTTTGTGTTTACTTTCTTGCAGTTTTATTTTATAGCGTATTTAGCATTTTGTATACATAATTTCGTGATAATTTTCAGATATTTTTTGCGATATTTTTGACACATCGCCTTTGTGCCGTCACTGCCCTCCAGTATCCTCGCTTTTTAGCGTTTTTTCATCTATTTATAGATGACCCCTTGAAAACTCCGCCCATCCACCTTGACCAGGAAAGGTTTGTCCCGCCGAATCAAACGGACATGCTTCGTCTGCCGGTAAACCGGCTGAGCAAGCAACCAATCCCAATCCAGACGCGCTTCCCGCGCATTGTTGTATTGAATGTGAAAATAGCCCATATTGGTAGCGGTCAGGTTATGGAAAAAATGACTGCCCAGGGACGGTTCGGGTCGCAAATCCCGGCGATCGGCTTCCACGATCACCTGAGCCCGGGACATCTGCGCCCAGTTTAGTGGAATACCCAACCATTGGTCCGACGTGCCGATACGCCCGAACCCGATCAAAATGCAGCGCCGTCCCTCATCGGCCAGCAGTTGGTTCAATTCGCCGATTTCCTGGGCTATTTGTTGGCTATTCACGAGTTGGAACGTCGTCGGGTCCACCGCAATGATATCGTGAATATCCTGGAAGGAACCGTTGCCGATGGTGCGGCGGCTGAAGCACCAAGCGGATCCGGCATCGTCGATCTGGACCTGCACGGCTTCCCGGCCGACGACCATCGGCCGTATCTGCAGGAAATAAAACTCCTTGGGCTTGGTTTTGTCCTGTGGAATATTCATGGCGAATTCGATCTCGACGTTGGCGTTGAAAGCCATCTTGCCCAGTTGCAGAAAGTCTTTGACAATGCTGGTCAGCGGCAGGCGGTCGTACTTCAGGATCGGCGCGAAAGTCAATACTTTCGGACCCCGGCGGTTGATTCCGTCATATAGGCATTCATCTTCGAGCGAATACGTGCTGGCTACGAACTCCAGCGCTCCCTCGGCTTCCGCCCGAGAGATCGGCAAACGCTCATACCCGTAGCTGTCGTCCGCCTGCAACTGAATGTCGGCTGTCGTCCGCAGGTTGATCGCGTAGAATGCGTTCTGCGATTTTTGCAGATATTCGGCCGGGCTGGAAACCAGCGGATTCATCCGGGGATGGGCCGGCGAGTAGCGGTACACCTTCTCGCCTTCCACGATGCTCTTGCCCAGACCCAAGGCCAGACTGACCGTTCCTTCCTCCGGTTTCATCGGTTCGTAGGGATAGAAATTGTAGGACTGGGCCACGCCGGAAATCGCCGGGAAGTAATGCTCGCCGTACGTCTCCCCTACGAGTTCCTGGATCAGCACGGCCATTTTTTCCTCTTCGATCCGGATATCGGCGTTTCGGGCATATTGCACCGGCGCGGCGTAAAACACCGAGGCGTAGACCAGCTTGACCGCGTCGACCAGCTGTCGGCACCGGACCTCCGGGTCTTCATGGCTGTTGGGAACCACATAGGTTTTGTAAATTCCGGCGAACGGCAACACCCGTGAATCTTCCAGAATGCTGGAAGAGCGAACGGCCAGCGGACATTTGATGAATTGCGTCAAGATGCGCAGATTTTCCTGAATCATCGGCGGCAGGGCGCCCGTCAGGAATTTCCGGGCAATCTCTTCTTCGCCGAAGTAATCAGCATTGACGCCATACAGGCTATTGTCCTCAATAAACTGCTCGAATATGTCGCTGCAGATCACGAACGAACGTGGCGCCTTGACGGTCACGCCTTCGTATTTGTCGGCAAGCAAAGCCTTGGTGATCATGGAATTGATGAAAGCAACGCCGCGGGCCTTGCCGCCGAGCGAGCCGGTCCCCAGCTTGGTAAAGGCGTTTTCCATGTCTTTTTTGCCCAGCCCGGCGAAATCGAGGACCACCCCGGACTGATACTTACGGAAGTAGGAACTTAGCACGTCCAGGATATAGGCACGGATGTCCGCCACGCTCCAGCCCGCCGAGGCGTCGATGAAACGCAGCTTGTCGGCCACTTCGAACTCCGTCCGGGCCCGGAACCACCGGGAGAAATGATTGTTGAGTGCATGGTAGTAAAGGCTCTCGTCCGGCACTTCCCGGACGAGCCGTTCCAGCGTCGTGATGTCGCCGGCTTCGGCAATAACGCGGCCGTCCGGATAGCGGAACATAAACGAACCGAATCCATAATTTTCCACAATGAAATTTCGCAGATCGTGCAGCAGCTGCGGGGAATTTTTGTTGAGGAAAGGTACCTGCAACGCCCGGGCCGGCTCGGCGTGCTCTTCTTCCTCCGATTGCAGGAGAACCGGAAAGTTCACCGGCAAGTCTCGAACCTGTCGGACCAGCTCGAATCCCGCGGTCGGATCCGGTTCGCCCCCCCTGGGGAAGCGGACGTCGGAGATGACGCCGAGCAGATTGTCCCGGTAGGTGTAAATCAGCGACATCGCCTCTTCGTAGGACTCGGCCAGCAGAATCTTCGGCCGCAGCCGGATGCGTAACAGCCCGTGCCGGATGTTCATGGCGTGCAGCAGCAGGTAACGGGTCTGACTCAAAATCTCGGTATACAGCATCGGCAAAATCCGCGAGTAATAGATCGGCGAGTCCTCCACCAGCAGAACCGCCTGCACGCCCTGTTTACTGTCCGCCTCCACGTTTAGCTGATCCTCGATATATTTGATGATCGCCAGCAGAATACCGCTGTCGCCGGACCAGTAAAACACCCGGTTGATACAAGTTTGTCGGCGGATTTTGATGATCATGTCCGGAGTCAGTCGGTCGTAGGACAACATGACGATGGGCAGGGACGGATAGACGTCCTTAATGGCCTGCTCAAACTCGAAGGACTCCAAGTCGCTGATCCGGGACATCGTAATGACCAGATGGATCGGCTTCGTCGCCAGAACGTCGAGCGCCTCCTCCTGGCTGGAAACCTGATGAATCCGAGGAATATAAGGCAAACTGAGGTCGGAAAACTGATGATAGATCTGCTCGGTCAACTGACCGTCCTCTTCGAGGACAAACCCGTCATACACCGTGGAAATCAACAGAATCTCGGTCACCCGATACTTGATCAGTTCATGAACGCTGGAAAACTTGGCCTTCAAGTCGGCGAACTGTTTCACTACCATCTTGTCTCCACCTTTCAAGTCAGCCCTGTCGGCGGTTGCGTCAGAGTATTCTGATGATTAAATTAGGGATTCCTCGTCGATAATCCTGCCGGCGGCGATCATTCCGCCGGATTTTTCCGCATGGCGTTCGACCCGTTTAAATAATTGCCCATCAATTTAAATAATGTCAAATTCTGTACTTTGTGAAAATTTCGCCGTACCATTTATATTTGAGAGAAAGAAAACCGCAACCGGAAACGGGAAAGGTGAAATGGGAACAGCAGTACGCGTCGGCATCGACATCGGTTCGACCACCATCAAAATGGTGATTCTGGATGAACAAAGCAAGATCGTGTTTCAGCAGTACGCGCGGCATTTTTCGGATATCGCCGCGGCATTTTCGGCGGTCACGGTCAAAGCGCAGGAAGTGCTGCGGCAAAAACTGTTGTCGGTGATCGTAACCGGTTCGGCCGGCATCGGTATTTCCCAGGCGCTCGGCCTGCCGTTCGTGCAGGAAGTGATCGCTTCCACCACCGCCATCCGCAAACTCATCCCCAGTACCGACACCGCCATTGAACTGGGCGGGGAGGACGCCAAGATCACCTATCTGGGTTCGGCAGTGGAACAGCGGATGAATGGCGTCTGCGCCGGCGGCACCGGCTCCTTCATCGACCACATGGCAGCGCTGTTGAACACCGACCCGGCCGGCCTGAACGAACTGGCCAAACAATGCCGAACCATCCACCCCATCGCCTCCCGCTGCGGCGTATTCGCTAAAACCGACGTGCAGGCCCTGATGAACGACGGCGTGCCCAAAGAGGACATCGCCGCTTCGATCCTGCAGGCTGTCGTTAACCAGACCATCAGCGGCCTGGCCCAGGGCCGGGCCATTCGGGGCAAGGTGGCCCTGCTCGGCGGGCCGCTTCATTTTCTGTCCGAGCTGCGGCGGCGCTTCGCCGAAACGCTGGGACTGGCGTCGGATCAGGTGATCAGTCCCGAATGTTCGCCCTATCTGGTCGCCATCGGCGCCGCCCTGTCGCCGCAGGGCGAGCCGGTGTCCTGTGAACACTTTTACGCCGCGACTTCGCCGCAACGCCTTGGCGCCGGACTATCGACCGACCAGCCGCTCACCCCGCTGTTCCACGACGAGGCGGAATACCGGCGCTTCGCCGGCCGCCACTCCCGAGCCGCCGTGAACCGCGCCGATCTGGCTGGTTATGCCGGTGATGCCTTTCTGGGTATCGACGCCGGTTCGACGACTCTGAAACTGGCGCTGATCGATCCGGCCGGCAACCTGTTATATGCCTATTATGGCGGCAATCAGGGCAAACCCCTGGAAACGGCCGTCGCCGCCTGCCGCGAACTATATGGCCGAATGAACTCCCGTACCCGCATCGCCGCCGCAACCGTGACCGGCTACGGCGAATCCCTGATCCAATCCGCCTTGCAGCTGGATTTCGGTGAGGTCGAGACGGTGGCGCACCTGACAGCTGCCCGCCATTTCTTGCCCGACGTCTCGTTCGTGCTGGATATCGGCGGACAGGACATGAAGAGTTTCCACGTCCGCGACGGCGTCATCGACTCGATCGTGCTCAACGAGGCCTGTTCGTCGGGGTGCGGTTCGTTCATCGAAACCTTCGCCCACACCCTGGGGCTGACTGTGCAGGAATTCGCCCGGCTCGGTCTGAGCGCCCGGCGACCGGTGGATCTCGGCACCCGTTGCACGGTGTTTATGAATTCCAAAGTCAAGCAAGTGCAAAAAGAAGGCGCTGACGTCCGGGACATTTCCGCCGGCATTTCGGTATCCATCGTCAAAAACGCCCTGTTCAAGGTCATCCGGCTGAAGAACACCGCCGAGCTCGGTGACCGGATCGTGGTCCAGGGCGGTACGTTCCACAACGACGCCGTTCTGCGCGCCTTCGAGCAGTTACTGGGCCGGGAAGTGATCCGGCCGGACATCGCCGGCCTCATGGGGGCTTTCGGCGCGGCGCTCATCGCCCGCCAGCGTTATGAACCGGGCCGGCCGACCACGCTGCTGCCGGCGGCGGATCTGGACGCCTTCGCCGTCCACAATTCGAGCCACCGTTGCCATCGCTGCGGCAACCAGTGCCTGATCACCACGCAGAGTTTTCCCAACGGCCAGAAGCACCACTCCGGCAACCGCTGCGAGCGGGGCATCGGTAAAACCGCCGCCGGCGGCAACTGTCCCAATCTCTACGCTTACAAATATCAGCGCCTGTTCGGCTACGAACCACTGCCGGCCGACCGGGCCAGCCGCGGTGAAATCGGCATCCCGCGCGTTCTCAATATGTACGAGGATTATCCGTTCTGGTTCACGCTGTTTACACGCCTGAACTACCGGGTAGTCCTGTCCGGCCGCTCGTCCCGTCAGCTCTATGAACAAGGGATGGATACGATTCCGTCCGATTCCATCTGTTATCCCGCCAAACTGGTGCACGGCCACGTCACCGACCTTCTGCGCCAGGGCGTCGTCAAGATTTTTTATCCCTGCATTCCCTATAACGTGCAGGAGGATCCCACGGCCGACAACTGCTACAACTGCCCGGTCGTGACTTCCTATCCCGAGGCGATCAAGGCCAACCTGGACCCGCTGTTGGACCCGGCCGTAAAGTTTTATCACCCGTTTCTGCCTCTGAACCGGCGGGATCGTCTGCTGCAACGCCTGCAGTCTGAACTGGCCGACGAAAATATTCCCCGGGACGAATGGGCCGCGGCGGTCGACGCCGCCTACGCGGAATGGGAAAGCTACAAGACCGATGTGCGCCGCGCCGGCGAGGCTGCTCTGGCCTTCATGGCCAAGAACAAGGTCAAAGGCGTGTTGCTGGCCGGTCGCCCCTACCATATCGACCCGGAGATCAACCATGGCCTGCCGGAACTGATCCAGTCCTACGGCCTGGCGATTCTGTCGGAGGACGCCGTCCGCCACCTGGGCGCCGTCATTCGCCCGCTGCGGGTCGTCGATCAATGGTCCTACCACTCCCGGCTGTACGCCGCCGCCCACTTCGTGCTGTCCCGTCCCGACATCGAACTGGTTCAGATCAATTCGTTCGGCTGTGGACTCGACGCCATCACCATCGATCAGGTGAAAGATATCCTGGCTTCCCGCCAGCGCATCCACACCGTCATTAAGCTCGACGAAATCAGCAACCTGGGCGCTGCCCGAATCCGTATCCGGTCGTTGCTGGCCGCCCTGAACGACCTGCGCCCGACCGTCAAGCCGACCGCGACGCTGGCGGCGTCCCGGCGGCCGGGTCCGGCGCCGCTGCCGGAAATCAAACGGGCCTACAGCATATTGGCGCCGCAGTTGTCACCGATCCACTTCCAGTTTCTCGAAGCCGCATTCCGCAAGGCCGGCTACCAACTGACCATCCCGCCTTTGCCCGGCAAATCGGCCGTCGACGAAGGCCTCCGTTTTGTCAACAATGACGCCTGTTACCCGGCGATCCTGGCGGTGGGCCAGTTGCTGCAAGCGCTGCGTTCCGGAGACTACGACCCGGACCGGACGGCGGTGCTGCTCACCCAGACCGGCGGCTGTTGCCGCGCGACCAATTATGTGGCGCTGGCGCGCAAAGCCCTGGCCGACGCCGGCCTGGCCCAGGTACCGGTACTGGCTTTCGGTCGTCAGTCGCAGTCGCAGGTTTCGGTCTCCCTGTCCCTGCTGGAAAGCCTGATTGTCGGCGTGATCTATGGCGATCTGCTGATGCGTGTATTGTACCGGGTTCGCCCCTATGAGCAAACGCCCGGCGCCGCCCAGGCATTGTATGAGGAATGGGCGGCCAGATGCCGCCAAGATATGCTCGTTCATGCCCGCCGCCATTTTGCCGACAACATCCGCGGCATCGTCCGGGCCTTCGATACGCTACCCATCAACGACCAACGCAAACCCCGGGTCGGCCTGGTCGGCGAAATCCTCGTCAAATACCACCCGACCGCCAACAACCATCTAGTGGATCTGCTGGAAAGCGAAGGCGCGGAAGCGGTGGTTCCGGACATGCTCGACTTCTTTCTGTACTGCGCCTACGACAGCCATACCGAACGGGAGCTGCTCGCCGGCACGTTGCTGAACCAGCTGAAGGGCGGTCTGTTCATCCGGGCAGCAGAATTCTACCGCCGGCCGTTGCGCCAGGCGCTGGCGGAAAGCAAACGGTTCGAAGCGCCGCCGACCATCGGTCGGATCGCCGAACTAGCCGCCCGCCACGTTTCGCTGGGCAATCTCGCCGGCGAAGGCTGGCTGTTGACCGGCGAAATGGTCGAGCTGCTAGATGCCAGCGTCAGCAACATCGTCTGCATGCAGCCGTTCGCCTGCCTGCCCAACCACATTACCGGCAAGGGAATGCTGCGGCAACTCCGCCGCTGTTACCCCAACGCCAATATCGTGCCGGTCGACTATGACCCCGGCGCCAGCGAAGTCAACCAGCTCAACCGGATCAAGCTTATGCTGGCCGTTGCCGCCGAAAACCGGCCGCTGTCACCGTCCAGGATGTCGACACGATGATGCACAATCATCCGAAGGGCGGCAAAATCAATCCTGGCGCAGGTGAACCACGAACAAAGGGAGTCCCGAAGCGTGAGCAACGGAGCTCCCTTTACTGATACTTGATACTCCAAAACTCCAAAAAACGATCGAGTTCGCGGTAATTGATGGCTATTTCAGCAGTTTTTCCACCATGTGGATAAGAATGTTCACGCCGTTAATCAGCGCCGACCGGTCAAATTTCATCGCCGGGTCGTGAAGACCGGGCGTCAGGTTGCAACCCAGACCAATATAGCCGGCTTTCAGGGACGGCCTGGCCTGAGCGAAATTGTGGAAGTCCTCGCCGCCCGGCGTCACCACGGGCGCCAACAGGCCGGTTTCACCCAGTACGTTCCGGATCGCTTCCCGCGCCAGCTCGATGATTTCCGGGTGATATTCGGCTCCCGGCACGCCGCCAGTCACTGTCACTTCCGCGCTGGCGCCCACGGTGGCGGCACCGGCCTTGATGGCGTGCTCCGCCTTCGTGAGCAGCAATTTCATGGCGTCGTTCTGCTGCGCCCGCAAATCCAGAGCCATCACGGCCTTGTCCGGGATCTGGTTGAGAGTGGCGCCGCCGGCGGCCAGTTTGGTCACCTTGCAGGTAAACGGAATCACCGGGTTGATGTGAATGGCGTTGACCGCCTGCACCGCCGCCGCGGCTCCGTCGATGGCGTTGATGCCGAGGTGCGGCCGGGCGCCGTGGGCTGTCTGGCCCGTGATGGTCGCCTCCATGATGTAACTGGAACCGTGATAGAGGGCTGGCGTAGCCTGCCCCGTTTTCGCCTCCTGGATCGGCCGGAGGTGGATGCCCAGAATGATGTCGACGTCGTCGATCGCGCCGGCTTCGATCATCCGGGTCGCACCCGTCAATTTTTCTTCGGCCGGCTGGAACAGAATCTTCAGCGTGCCGCGGCGAATGCCGGCTTTCGCCAGCTCCTCCGCCGCCGTCAGCACCATGGAGCAATGCGAATCATGCCCGCAGGAATGCACGCGAACTGTCTCCCCGTTGACGACATGCTCCAGGGCATCCATATCGGCGCGCAACGCCACAACCGGTCCGGGTTCCGTTCCCTTCAGCACGGCCACCACGCCGGTCCCGCCGACGCCGGTGGTCACGCTGAATCCGGCCGTGCCGATCCGTTCCGCCAGCCAGGCCGAGGTAAGATGTTCGGCGAATCCCACTTCCGGCATGGCGTGCAAGGTGTCATAAGTGGCCTGAAGGCGGGTTTCCGTTTCGTTCATGCTGTTTTTCTCTCCTTTTGCTTGCATTTTGTGGAATCTGTCATGTACACTATGTTCGCGCCGACATTTCAAATTCCCTCCTTCGTCGTTTTTGGCAGGATTCCGGCGTCGGCGCAACGAATGAACAGGCATGAAAAACTTTTTCAAATCCCGTTTGCCGCAACCTCCCCGTTCCGAACTGCACATATCGTTTCACGGCAGCAACTCCCCGTCGCCGATTGCCCGCTTTCTCACGCTGGAAACCAAGATCATCATTCTGGTGTGGATTGTTGTTGCCGTTTCGCTGGTTACCACTTACTTTCTGATAGTCAGTAAGGTCAACGACATCGTGGAGGAATTGATGGGGAAAAACGCCACCCGCATCGCCGCGGTCGTGGCGAAGTCGCCAGCGGTGGTTGCCTCCCTGTCCGGGAACCAACAAAGCATCGCGACCGAGAACTGGGCGGCGCTCCTTGGCGAAGTCACCCAGGCCGATTTTATCGTCTATGACATCCAGGGCAACATCCGCTATCGTTCCTCCCAGTCGCCGCTGGAGCCGGAAGATGCCAACCCCTATGAAGATCGCCAGATCGAACCGCAGGACTATGTATATTTGCAACAGGTGTCACGGGGATACTTCTTGCGGGCGACCAGTCCGATCTTCGCCGCCGATTCCCGCCAAATCGGCACAGTGGCCGTAGGCATCTCCACCGAAAGCGCTTTGTCGGCGTTAGGCGCCAGCCGTTTCATCATGGTGTTTTCGAATTACTTCGGTCTCGTACTGGGCATGATCGGCGCCCTGTTTTTGGCGCGTAACATCAAGGAAACCCTGTTCGGCCTGGAACCCTTCGCCATCGCCCGCCTGTTGGAAGAACGCAACGCCATGCTGCAGTCAGTGCGGGAAGGCATCGTGGCCATTGACGCCACCGGCCGGATCACCCTGATCAATGACGAGGCCTTGCGGTTGCTGGATATGGAAGGCAAGCGCGACAATTTGCTAGATCGCCCTATTGATTCGGTCATTCCCCGAACCCGGCTGTTGGATATCTTGGCGACGAAGCAGGCCGAATATAACCAGGAAGAGCTGCTGAACGGCATTGCGGTGGTCATGAACCGAGTCCCGGTCAACGTGGAAGACCGCACCGTAGCCGCAATCGCAACGTTCCGGGATCGTTCGGAAGTCAAAAAAATGGCGGAGGAACTTACCGGCGTACGCACCTATGTCGAGGCTCTGCGAGCCCAAACCCACGAATTCATGAACAAGCTGCATGTCATTCTGGGACTGGTTCGTCTCAAGGCCTTGGACGAGCTGGTCGCCTATGTCACGCGGATATCTTCCGAACAGGACGCCGCCACCGACTTCGTCACGCAGCGTATCAAGGATCCGGTACTGGCGGGATTTTGGCTGGGAAAACGCAGCCGCGCCCGCGAGTTGGGAGTGCAACTGGGATTGAACGCCGACTCCTTTGTCCCGCATTTGGACAATGTTGATTTCACCAATGACCTGGTGACCGTCATCGGCAACCTCGTCGACAATGCCATGGAAGCGTTGTTGGAGAATTCGCGCCGTTATGTGGAAGTCCTGATGCTTTACAATGCCGGCTCCCTCAGGATTGAAGTCAAGGATACCGGCCCCGGCATTCCGCCGGAATTGGCGCAGGCCATTTTTGAAAAAGGATTTTCCACCAAAGCCGCGGACCGTGGTTTCGGTCTCGCGTTGGTCAAGAAGGTGCTGGAGCGGCGGCAGGGCACGCTGTCGTTTGAATCTTCGCTTCAGTTGGGCACTACGTTTCGCTTACTCATTCCGTACGAAGAGGTGAATTATAAATATGACAAAAATCCTGATCGTTGAAGACGACCCGATGGTGGCGGAGCTTAACAGCCGTCTAATCCAGACAATGGAAGGTTTCAGCAAGCCGATTGTTATTGGGGACGCTAAAGAGGCGTTGACCTATCTGGAGAAAAATCCTGTCGACATGATATTGCTGGACATCTATCTGCCCGGCATGAATGGTCTGGAACTGTTGTCCCGAATCCGGGAACTGCATTATCCGGTCGATGTATTAGTCGTGTCGGCGGCCCGGGACAGCCATAGCATCCAGACCGCCTTGCGGGCCGGCGCGGTCGACTACCTGATCAAACCGTTCGATTTCGACCGTCTGCGGCAAGCCCTGCAAGCCTATGCCCACCGTTCCCGCCTCATCCGCGAACACGAGAGCCTGACCCAGAAAGACCTGGATGTCGGCATCCTCCCCAAGGAAACAGCCGAGCCGGAAGGAAACCAGGCTTTACCCAAGGGTCTGGACCGCTATACGTTGGCATTGATCACCCAATGCCTGCGGGAAATCCCCGAACCGTTCACGACGGAAGAGTTATCGCGCAAGGTTGGGTTGTCTCGGGTCAGTATTCGCAAGTACCTGGAATTTTTCTGTGAAATCGGCCAATTGACCAAGGAAGTCGCCTACGGCGGCGTGGGACGGCCAGTGTTCCGTTACCGCAAACAGCCCTGAAATCCCTGACATAAGTTTCATTACTTATTCTACCTACATAAGCTTATCTTCTTCTTCTCAAAAGAGTATTCTGAATTTGGAATCAATTTTAGATTTTGAGAGGAGGAATCAGCAATGGCTCAAACCAACGCTCCGCATCCCGGTCCTGCCGCCGCCATGAAGGTAAAAAACGAAGATATCATCTTCGGCGCGCTTGCCATCATTGCGCTCATCGCCTTAGCCCTGTACATGAGCTGAACATCTATTTTTTTAAATTGATTGACGCTTGCCGGGAATTCTGATATAGTAAATCTTGCGCATTACTATATTTACGATGCGCACCTGCCCAATTTTCGTTCCCGTGACCCGTGCCCGTTCTCCTCTTCTTGTTTTGCCTGCCGGAGAGGTCGAAAAGCCACGCTGTCTCGAGTCCGCTGAGCAGGAAACGGAGGAGGAAAATCCATGTTTGAAGACAAAGTCCTGAAATGCAGAGATTGCGGCGCCGATTTCGAGTTCACCGCCCGTGAGCAGGAATTCTACGCTGAAAAGGGCTTCCAAAATGAACCCGGCCGTTGCCCGGCTTGCCGTGCAGCTCGGAAACAACGCGGCAACTTTGGCGGCAGCCAGGGTGGCGAGCGTCAGATGTATCCGGCCATCTGCGCCGAGTGCGGCTGTGAAACCCAAGTTCCCTTTGCTCCGCGTAGCGACCGTCCGGTTTACTGCCGGGACTGCTTCCAGAAGACTCGCGGCTTCAACCGCTAAGTCTTAACCAGCGAGGCACGTCGCGGACGCAGGCTCCGTTAGTCCATCCGCTGAACATTCAGGCCGTTCCGAACGAACGGCCTGTTTTTTTGTTTAAAAGGAGGGATCTCTCCGTTATGCAAAAATTGATCATTCCCGCCGGCGAGCTTCAACTCGCGGCCATGCTGCATGCCGCGCCATCTGGACCTGGCCGGCCCCTGATGGTACTGTGTCACGGTTTTTGCGGTTCCGCCGATGGCGGCAGTTCGCTGGAACTGGCCGATGCCCTGCAAAAACAGGACACGGCCTTGCTCCGCTTCTGGTTCACGCCGCACTGCTGCCTGTCGCAGCAACTGGCGGAGATCGCTGCGGTCATCGATTTCGTCCGCCGGAACTTCACCCGAAAAATCGTCCTGGCCGGCCGCAGTATGGGCGCGGCGGCGGCACTGGCCTTCGCCGCCCGGGACCGCCATCTGTCCGGACTTTGCCTGATGGCCTGTCCCGCCGATTTGCCTTCTACATTCCGCGGCATCCTCCGCGACGATTACGAACGTCTGAAGCATGGCGAAGCTATTACAGTCCTTCACGAAGGAGCGCCGGTTCACCTGACGCCGGACTTCATCGGCGATCTCTCCCGCTACGACCTGCCGGCCGACATCCGCAGCCTCGCTGGCCTGCCCGTGCTGATCATCCACGGCCTCACCGACGCGACCGTTCCGGTGGCCCACGCCCGTCAACTGTTCGACACCGCCGGCGAACCGAAACAACTGTTGTTGCTGCCGGACCACGGTCATAGCTTCATCGGCACCGGCGACCGCTTCATCCCCACCGTGTCGGACTGGCTGCGGCGGCAAGTTTTTCCGCCGAGCCTATGATATAATGCTTCTGACAGGAGGTGTTCCCTTTGCCGGTTTATTTGGATAACGCCGCCACATCCTGGCCGAAACCGGCCGGAGTGCTGCCCGCCATACAGGACTATCTGGAAAATTGCGGCGGCAGTCCCGGCCGGGCCGGACATGGCAAGGCGTTGACAGCGGCCCGAATGACCTATGAAGTTCGCGATGCGCTGGCCACCCTGTTCAACGCGCCTTCCCCGGACCGCCTGATTTTTGCAAAAAACGCCACGGAAGCGATTAATATGCTTCTGTTCGGCTTTCTGAATCCCGGCGACCATGTCATTGTCAGTTCGATGGAGCACAATGCCGTAATGCGGCCGTTGCGGGAACTCGAATCCCGGGGTGTCCACCTTTCGGTTGCGCCTTGCGACGCTTGCGGCCGCTTGGACCCGGACACGGTCCGACGCTTCCTTCGTCCGGATACGCGATTGATTCTGGTCCTGCATGCCTCGAATATCACGGGAACCTTGCTACCCATTGACGAAATCGCCAACATTGCTCACGCGGCCGGAGTCCGGTTCGCGGTTGACGCCGCCCAGACCGCCGGCGTCTGCCCGATTGATATGCAAGCTGTCGGCATCGATTTTCTGGCCTTCACCGGCCATAAAAGCCTCGGCGGACCACAGGGAACCGGCGGCTTGGCTCTCGGCGCCGATGTGGACATCCGTCCGTTGATGTTCGGTGGGACCGGCAGCGCTTCCGAATCCGAAACCCAGCCGGACTTTCTGCCGGACAAACTGGAAAGCGGCACGCTGAACGCCGTCGGCATCGCCGGCCTGGGCGCAGCTGTCGCCGACCTGGCGCAATTCGGCGTGGTCAATGTGCTGGCGCACGATCAGAGCCTAATCGGCTTGTTCCGCGACGGCCTGCGAGAGATTCCCGGCGTGGAGGTCTACGGGCCGGCGAATCCGCAGGAAGCGGTCGGGGTCCTTTCGCTCAATATTGGCGATCTGCCCTGTGAGGAAGTCGGGGTCCGGCTCGAACGCGACTTCGGCATTCTGACCCGCACCGGTTTGCACTGCGCCCCCGCCGCGCACCGGACGATCGGCACTTTCGGCCGTGGTGCGGTCCGGTTCAGTGTCAGCCGGTTCTCGACCGAGGCGGACATTCGGGCGGCCCTCGATGCTGTCGCCCAGCTCGCCCGCAGCCACTGATAAAACAAAACGCGGGGCTGAAAACGCGGCAAGCCGGAAAAGCGTAAATAAAAGAGGGGCGCGGAATCATTCCGGTTCTGCAGCCAAAATAATAGCGTCGGGGCTGAGAACGCTTCGACGCTTCGCTTAACCTCCGCTTATCTCAGACCCCGACGCTTTGTCGCGGCGCCATAAAGTATGTCGCCAAACGGGAGCCGAAAGAGGAGCGCGGGTTTCATGCAGGTTGCCTTGGAGGGGCGTCGTGCAATTCGCCGGCGAAGCGTAAGTTTTGCCCGGCAAAATCGACAAGGATGTCGATTTTAAGCCCGAGCGCCCGGATGAAGTATTCGGGCTGGCCGAAAAAACGCCACGTGAGTCGTTGCGAATTCCGGCGCGCATCCACAGCAACCGGAATGATCCCGCGCTCCCCTAATTCTTTACGTTTTTGGGGCTGGCACCGTTCTCAGCCCCGGCGCTAAATGCAAGAACACCCTACATTCCTAACTTCGCCCATAATACAGCAAGACCTCCGAAGTATGGCCAGCATACCCGGAGGTCTTTTGCATTTCGTATTCAGAGATTGCGTCAGCACCGGGACGCTGCGACCGCCGCGAAGGCGACTTTGGCCGCCGCGATCGTCGAGGCGATGTCCGCGTCGCTGTGGGCGGCGGACATGAATCCCGCCTCGAACTGGGACGGCGCCAGATAGATTCCCTGATCCAGCATCGTGTGGAACCAGATTTTGAATGCCGCCTGGTCCGAGGTCGCCGCACTGGCGTAATCCGTCACCAGCCGCTCATTGAAGAACAGGCCGAACATACTGCCCAGATGATGCGACTGCACGGCCACGCCGGCTTCGGCCGCCGCCGCGCCGATCCCCTCGCACAGGGCGTTGGTCTTGGCTTCGAGCCGCAGATAAAAGTCGGGCGTATTCATGATCTCCGTCAATGTGGCGATGCCAGCGGTCATGGCCAGCGGATTGCCTGACAGGGTCCCCGCCTGATACACCGGCCCGGCCGGTGAAATGCAAGCCATAATGTCCTGGCGGCCGCCATAGGCGCCGACCGGCAGCCCGCCGCCGATCACCTTGCCGAGACAGACCAGGTCCGGCCGGATGCCGAAACGGGCCTGAGCGCCGCCGAACGCCACCCGGAACCCGGACATCACTTCGTCGAAGATCAGCAGAATGCCGTAGCGCGCCGTCAGTTCCCTCACCGCTTGCAGATACCCGGCCTGCGGCAGCACCATTCCCATGTTGCCCGGCACCGGCTCGATGATGACTGCGGCGATCTGCTCGCCCTGCTCGGCGAACAGTTTTTCCATTGCGGCGATATCGTTATACGGCAGGGTCAGGGTGGTTTGCGCCACCGCTGACGGCACGCCGGGGCTATCCGGCACGCCGAAAGTCGCGGCGCCGGAGCCAGCCTTGACCAGCAGACTGTCATGGTGGCCGTGGTAGCAACCTTCGAACTTGACGATCCGGTCGCGTTTCGTGAAGCCGCGGGCCAACCGCAGCGCACTCATCGTCGCCTCGGTTCCCGAATTCACCATCCGGACGATTTCCATCGCCGGCACGACCTGCCGGACCAGCTTCGCCAGTTCGGTCTCCAGCAAAGTCGGCGCGCCATAGCTGGTACCGTTGCCGATGGCGTCCCGTAGCGCCGCCGTGACTTGGGGATGGGCATGGCCGAGAATCATCGGCCCCCAGGACAATACATAATCGATATATTCATTGCCGTCAATGTCGACGATCCGGCTGCCGGCCGCCCGGGCGATGAACGGCGGCGTACCGCCGACGCTTCGGAACGACCGGACCGGGCTGTTGACCCCGCCCGGCAGATAATTCTTGGCCTCGGCGAACGCCGCCGCTGACCGGCTCAAATCCAGCGCCATTTTCGCCCCCCCTTACAACCAGCGCGCTGCGTCCAGCGCGTGATAAGTAATGATGATGTCCGCGCCGGCGCGTTTGATGCTCGTCAGGATCTCCAGCGTCGTCCGCTGTTCCTCGATCCAGCCGTTGGCGGAAGCCGCCTTGACCATGGCGTATTCACCGCTGACATTGTAGGCCGCCACCGGCAGGTCAAAATTGTTCCGGACCTTGCTGATCACATCCAGATAAGACAGCGCCGGTTTGACCATCACGATGTCGGCTCCCTCCGAAACGTCGAGGTCGACCTCCTTCAGGGCTTCTCGGACATTCGCCGGGTCCATCTGGTACGCCCGGCGGTCGCCGAATTTCGGCGCCGAGTCCGCCGCCTCGCGGAACGGCCCGTAAAAGGCCGAAGCGTACTTGGCCGAGTAGGCCATGATCGAGCGGTTGGTGAAGCCTTCGACATCCAACGCTTCCCGGATCGCCGCCACCCGGCCGTCCATCATGTCCGACGGCGCGATCATGTCGGCACCGGCCTTGGCCTGACTTACCGCCACCCGGGCCAGCAGGTCCAGTGTCGGGTCATTGTCCACTTCCTGCCCCTTGAGCAGACCGCAGTGGCCATGGTCGGTGTATTCGCATAGGCAAACGTCGCCGATCACCACCAGGTCCGGCAGCGTCTTCTTGATCAGCGTCATCGCCCGCTGCACCGGGCTCTTCATGTCCCAGGCGCTGGAGCCTTTGGCGTCCTTGTATTCCGGCAGGCCGAACAGCAACACGGCCGGGATGCCCAATGCCGCCGCCTCCTTCGCCGCCTCCACGGCCTGATCGGCCGACAGGTGATATTGCCCCGGCAATGAGGGGATCTCCTTTTTGATATTGATCCCCGGCACCACAAAAATCGGATACACGAAATCCTGCACCGACAGCTGCGTTTCCCGCACCATGCCGCGGATTCCCGTCGACGTCCGCAGACGGCGCGGCCGGTAAACCAGTTCACTCATCGCGGTTCCCTCCCAATTCGCTGATTATGCTTTCAGTCAAGCCCTGAATGGTATATTTTTCGGCCACGATGTCCGGCCGCAGACCCAATTCCCGACAGGTGTCGGCCGTGATGGGGCCGATGCAGGCGATCTTCACGCCCGCCAGCAACTCCCGTCCCTGTTTCCCTAACAGAGCCAGCAGATTCGTCACCGTCGACGAGCTGGTGAACGTCACCACGTCGATTTCGCCGGCCGCCAGCAGCTTGCCGACCGCCTCGCCGTCGGCGTCGCCGGTCACCGTCCGATAGGCCGTGACTACATCCACGGTCGCGCCCAGTCGGGTCAGTTCCGCCGGCAATACTTCCCGCGCCTGTTCGGCCCGAGCGATCAGCACCCGGTCCTGGGGCCCGACCCGGCCGGCAAGGGCGGCCACGACCGCCTCGGCCCGAAACTCGGCCGGCACGACATCTGCGACGATGCCCTGGCGTTCCAGCGCCGCCGCCGTTTCCGGCCCGATGACGGCGACTTTGACCCCGGCCAGCTGGCGGGCGTCCTTGCCGGCCGCCTTCAGGCGGCTGAAAAAGGCGGTCACGCCATTGGGGCTGGTGAAGCCCAGCCAGGTATACTGTGACAGGGAAGCAATCGCCACGTCGAGCGGCGCAAAAGTTTCGGGATCAACAATCCGGATGGCGGGAGCTTCGATGCACTGCGCCCCGGCCGCTTCCAGCCCGACCGTCAGACGGCTGGCCTGTTCCCGGGCCCGGGTCACCAGAATCCGTCGGCCGAACAGCGGCCGGTCATCGAACCAGCGCAGTTGGGCGCGCAAATTGACCACTTCGCCGACGATGAATATCGCCGGCGGCGTCAGGCGCTGGGCCGCCACATCCGCCACCGCCCGGCCGACGGTCGTGACCAGGGTTCGCTGCTGCGGCGTCGTTCCCCAGCGGATCACCGCCGCCGGCGTGTCAGCCGGTCGCCCGTGCGCGATCAGCTGCGAAGTGATATACGGGAGATTTTCCACCCCCATCAAGAACACCAGCGTATCCACCGCCGTGGCCAGCTTGTCCCATTTCAGGCCGGACTCGGTCTTGTCGGGATCTTCATGGCCGGTGACCACGGCGAACGAAGTCGCAACGCCGCGGTGCGTCACCGGAATTCCGGCGTAAGCCGCCACCGCGACCGCCGAGGTGATGCCGGGAACGATCTCGAACGGCACGCCGTGTTCGCGCAGGGTGATGGCCTCTTCGCCGCCCCGGCCGAACACGAACGGATCGCCGCCCTTGAGGCGCAACACCGCTTTGTTCTCTTTGGCCAGTTTCACCAGCAGCAGATTGATTTCCTCCTGCCGCAGCGTATGCTGACTCGACGCCTTGCCGACATAGATCAGTTCCGCATCCGGCCGCGCCAGCGCGATCAGGCGCGGCGACACCAGCCGGTCATAAACGATGGCATCGGCCTGGCGCAAGCCTTCCAGCACCCGGCCGCTGGCCAGCCCCGGGTCGCCCGGGCCGGCGCCCGCCAGCCAAACAGTTCCCTTTTGCAAAACCATCTCTCCTCTAGCCGAGCTCGGCCAAAATTTCCGCTCCACCGGCCGCCAGCAGCCGCCGGGCCAGGCTGTCGCCCAACACCGCCGCCTGATCGGCCTCGCCGGCTGTTTCGCCCTCGACGCAGCGCGTCCCGTCCAGTGACAGGATTCGCGCCTGCAACGTCAGCTGCCCGCCGCACATCTGCCCGAACACGCCGACCGGCACCTGACAGCCGCCCTCGACCACGGCCAGAAACGTTCGCTCCGCCGTGACGCAGGCCCGGGATCCGGCATCGTTCAGGGCGGCCACTGCCGCCAGCACTTCCCCGTCCGCCGCCCGCGTCTCGATAGCCAGCACGCCCTGTCCCACCGCCGGCAGACACTCGGCCGGCGACAGCAGCGCCGTGATTCGCCCGGCCCAGCCCAGTCGGCGCAGACCGGCCGCCGCCAGCACGATGGCATCGTATTGTCCTTCATCCAGCTTGCGCAGGCGTGTGTCCAGATTGCCCCGCAGATTCCCGATCCGCAGATCCGGTCGTAACTTTAGCAGTTGCGCCTTTCGGCGCAGGCTGGAGGTCCCCACCGTCGCCCCCGCCGGCAGTTCCGCCAGGCTGGCATAGTTCCGGCTGACCAGCGCGTCGTGAGGGTCCAGTCGGGCGGTGGTCGCCGCCAGAATCAATCCCGCCGGCAGTTCCGTCGGCATATCCTTGAGGCTGTGCACGGCCAGGTCGATTTCCCCGGCCAGCATCGCCGTTTCCAGTTCCTTGGTGAACAGCCCCTTGCCGCCGATCTGGGCCAGCGGCACGTCCAGAATCTTGTCGCCGGTGGTGACGATATGTTTCAGTTCCACGGCCAGGCCGGGATTCAGTTCCCGCAGCCGGGCGGCGATATATTCCGCCTGCCACAGGGCCAGTTTACTGCCGCGCGTGCCGATGATTATTTTTTGTTTCACAGCTTGTCGATGCTCCCAAATCATTTAATTTAAACAGCTGGTTCAGCGCCGCCACGCAGAAATCCTCCTCGCCGCGGGCCGCCGCCTCGTTGGTGCAGATCACCGGGTCCCGGAGCAATTTGCGCACCAACATGCGGGACAGATTTTCCAGCACCTTGCGTTCCTCCGGGCTGCAGTCCGGCAGTTTCGCCAGCGCCCGCTTCAGTTCCCGTTGCCGGATGCCTTCCGCCTTGTCCTTGAGCTGGCTGAGCACCGGCTGGTAGGACAGGTAGCGGAACCGGTCGATCAGTTCCCGGGCTTCGCTCTCCAGAATTTTTTCGGCCTTGCGGGCTTCCCGCAGCCGCGCCCGCTTGTTGGAATCCACGACCGCATTGAGATTGTCGATGTTGTAAAGACTCACGCCGGCGATGGCCGCCACTTCCGGTTCCACGTCCCGCGGCACGGCGATGTCGATGAAGATCAGCGGCCGGCCCGCGCGCAACGGCATGATGTGCGCGACATCCCAGGACCGCACTATGTAGTGGGGCGCACCGGTGGAGGTGATGATGATGTCGGTGTCCACCGCCCATTTCATGAATTGTTCGAACGGCACCGCCTGCCCGTGGAATTTACGCGCCAAATCTTCCGCCCGGGTCTGGTTCCGGTTGGAGACGAACACGGTCCGGACGCCGTTCTCGACCAGATGCCGGGCCGTCAGCTCGCTCATTTCGCCGGCGCCGAGGATCATGACCTTGGCCTGCGACAAATCGCCCAGCAGGTTTTTCGCCAGTTCGACCGCCGCATAGCTCACCGATACCGCGCTGTAGGCGATGTGAGTTTCGGTGCGGACTTTCTTGCCGGCGGCGATCGCCCGGTGGAACAGGGTGTTCAGCACTGTCGACGTCGTGCCGCAGTCCTTGGCGACCGAATAGGCTTTCTTGACCTGGCTTAAAATCTGCCCTTCGCCGACAATCAGCGAATCAATGCTGGCCGCCACCCGGAACAAGTGGCGGATGCACTCGTCGCCGCAGTAATAAAACAGATGCTCCGGCGAGATTCCCGCCGGCGTCGGCCCGGCCAGACGCTCCAGAAACTCGAGCATCACGGCCGAAGGATCGTCCACATCCTCCAGCACCGCATAGACTTCCGTCCGATTGCAGGTCGACAGGACCACGCATTCCAGAAAGTCCTCGTGCTCGTCCAGACGGCGCAACGCCTGCCGAATCATGTCCTCCGGGAAGGAAAGGCACTCGCGGACTTCCACGGGAGCCGTTTTATGGTTGAGTCCCAGGACAGCCAATACCATGCCTGAATCTGACCTCCGCCTCTTCTGTGCGGCCTTGCCGCAGCAGTTCCAATATTTCCGGGTCAAAGCCCTTCAGTTCGTCCCAGCGCCGGCAGCGCTCCGCGCTGGAGTCGCAACTTTCGCGCCACTCCCGCCGCAACCGGCCGACGATCTCCAGATACTCGGCGTATTCCGGGCCAATCCGCCGGGTCAGTTCGTTGCGGAGTTCCCGAGCCAGCGCCGGGCTCTGGCCGCCGGTGGATACGGCGATCGACAGGCTGCCACGCTGCAAGCGGGCCGGCAGCGTGAAATCGCACAGTGCCGGCGTATCGGCGACATTCACCAGCGCGCCGGACGCTCTGGCTTCCTGGGCCGCCTGTTCGTTGACACCCGCAGAATCAGTCGCGCACAGGACCAGCTGGTAACCGGTCGCATCTCCACTGCGAAATTCCCGCGCCAGATGGCGTAATTTCCCTTGTTCCGCCCAAGTCGCCAGTTGCGCCGTCAACTCCGGGCTGACGACCGTGACTTCAGCGCCGGCGGCCAGCAGCGACTCCGCCTTGCGTTCGGCCACCGTCCCGCCGCCGACCACAAGACAGCGCCGGCCGGTCAGATTCAGATTCACCGGATAATCCGGCGTTGGCGAGATTCCGGAGTCAGGCGCCATGATCCTGACCGATCAGCACCCGCACCGGCACTTCACGGGTCGCATCTTCCATGACATTCAGCACATAACGAAACGGCAGACCCGTCAGGCGGGACAGCACCGACGCATCCTGCGTATAGGCCGTCACCACGGTCGTCCGGATGACACTGTCGTGGGTGGCCACCCCCAGCACTGCGAAACCCCGGCTGGTCATAATACCGGCAATCTTCTCCCCTGCCCCGCTCTGACCGCTGGCGTCGACTAACACCGTCGCCAGCCGGACCGGCACTGCGCTGGTCGGCTTGGTCGGGGCAGGTTTGGTGGGCGTCGTCGGCGGTTTCGTCGGCGTTGCCGGTTTGGCCGGTGTCGTTGTCGAAGGTTTTGTCGTAGTTGTCGGTTTGGCGGGAGCCTTCTGCCCTGGTTTCAGCTTCTTGAGATCCTGGTCCATGCCCGGATAGTAAGTCCCGTCGTCGAGATGGGCATTGGCCGGCAACGCCGCCCGGTACTCGGCCGCCGTCCGCTCCGCCGCCGCCCGGACCTTGCCCTCGAAGGGAACACCTTGCATGTCCGCCACCATTTTCCGCATTTTCATGATATCCGGCACCCAATAACTGATATCGTTGATATAGTAAGGCAATCCTTCCACCATATGCGTGTGGAACCCGCCGCTCAGACCGTCCTTCAGCTTGCGGGCGATGCCGAACATCAGGGGAATCGGCAAGTCAGTGTCCAACGATGCGAACACTTCCCGGATCAGGCTGGGTGCTTTCAGAATGATGGCCGGCGAGCTCACTTCGGCGATCACCGCCTTGACGAACTTCTGCTGCCGGGCGACCCGACCGATGTCGCCTTCCTCATCCCGGTAACGCACGTATTGCAAGGCAGTCCGGCCATCGAGACGCTGCACGCCAGGTTTCAGGTCGATCACGTAATGGTCCCAGGTATCCTCGTACTGCATCCGTTTGTCGACATCGATCGTCACGCCGCCGATGGCGTCAACGATCCGGCCAAAGTTCTCCAAATTGATCTTGACATAATAGTCCATCGGAATGCCGAGAAAGTTCTCGGTCGTCTGACGCGTCAGATTTTCTTTGCCCACCAGAAAGGCATGGTTGATCTTGTCCCAACCCAACCCCTTGACCCGCACGCGGGTATCCCGGGGAACCGAGATAATCGACGCTTCCTTGCTGTCGGTGTCCAGCGTCATGACCATCAACGTGTCGGAACGGCCCGGGTCGTCTTCCTTCGGCCGGTCGTCCACGCCCATGATCAGGATGTTCAGCTTGTTGGGAGGCATGATGTAGTTTTCCGTTTCTTCGGTCCGCTTCACCGCTGCCCGCGGCGAATTTAGTCGGCCGCCGAACCACCAGAAAGACAAGGCACCGGCCAGAACGGCGAATACCAATAAAATTCCCGCCACAATCACGGTATAGCGGCTATGGTGTTTTCGTTGCTGCTTCAAGCGTTCTTCCAGATTCGAAGCCATCAGGCACCTTCATTCCTCAAAATTTGTCAGATTGACAGACATACGCAAACAAGCCCCCTCGTGCAGGAGGCATTGATTTAGTATAACAAAGCTGTCCGGCAGCGTCAAGAAATCAGGCGACCGTGAACCCGGCTTCCTCCACCGCGCCGCGGATCGCCGCCGGCCCGGTTTTGTCCGCATCGTACTCCACGCTCAGTGTTTTCGCCGCTAGGTCCACCGTCGCCGCCAGCATCCCCGGCAACGCCTTTACTTCCTTTTCCACCGCCATTTTGCAGTGGTTGCAGCTCATTCCTTCGACAGTATAGGTTTCCTGTTTAATCATGGTATATTCCTCCTCACGGCGCATTTACGTCAATGACCGGCAAACATTCAAAAATCCATACAACACCCGGGCGGTCAGGCCCCAGATCACATGGCCGCTGTACTGGTAAAACAGCACCGGATACGTCGTTCGTCGCTTCCAGTCCCGGGCATAGGACGCTTCCAGCAGATTCAGCGGAAAATCCGGCAGCGGCCGCGTCGCCACCTCCATATGGGCGGTCAACGGCTCCACCGCCAACAGATAGTCGAGCGGCGCCACGAACACTTCCGACACTTCGCCATGGTTTGGCCGGATCAGGTCAAAATCCTTGATATAGGCCGCAAACGGATAAATCACCACGCCGATTGGGCTGACCATGGTGTTCAGCGCGCCGATGACGTCGACCTCGCTGTCCGGCAGGCTTAGTTCCTCCCGCGTTTCCCGCACCGCCGCCGCTTCGGGGCCGGCATCGTCCAGCTCGATCCGGCCGCCGGGAAAGCAAATATCGCCAGGCTGCCAGGTCAAGGCCGTCGACCGGACTTCGAACAGCACGCCCAGCCGGCCTTCCTTCCGGACCAGCGGCACCAGAACCGCCGAACTCAGATAATCGCTTTCATTTTCAATCTCGCAGTTGCGGGCTCGCAGAATTTTCCCCAACCGCTCACAGAACGTCATCCGCCATTCACCTCAAAATCCCGGCATCCCGTAAAATCTCCCGATCCTGCAGCAGCTCAATCCCGCCATCGGCGATGAGCCGGTGGCCGGCGCCCAGAATCCACACCCGGTTCGCCAGTTCCCGCGCCGTTTCCAGGCTATGCGTCGCCGTAATCACCGTCTTGCCGGCGGCGCTGAGTTGACCAAGAGCTGCGACCAGCCAGTTCTGGCTTTCCAGGTCCAAATCGTTGGTCGGCTCGTCGAAGATCATCACTTCCGGATTCTCCGCCAGCATAGCCGCGATCGCGACTATCTTTTTCTCACCGCCGCTCATGTTTTGCGGCAGCCGGTTCACCAACCGGCGAATATTGCAAAAATCAAGGATCTGCTCCGTGCGCTGGCCGGCCTCCTCGCGCGGCAAGCCCTGCCGCAGCGGGCCAAACAGGATTTCGTCGAACACCGTGGCGCAGACCACGCGAAACTCGATCTGCTGGAACACTGCCCCCACCCGGCGGCGATAGGCGGCATTCTCCGTCTTGCTCTGGATCTCCTGCACCGTCAACGGCTTGCCGAAAGCCCGCAGGCGACCCTCGGCCGGCAAAATTCCCGCCAGGATCTTCTCCAGCGTGGTCTTGCCGGCGCCATTAGGGCCCAGAATGACGATTTTGTCACCCTCGGCCACCGTCAGATTGACATCCAGCAAGGCCGGCTCATGCGGCCGGTAACGAAAACTGACATGCTTCAATTCAAAGACCGTATTGTCGCGCGCCAAGCTGTCGTCTCCTTGCGTCAAAAAATCTGCAATGTTATTGTATTCCCCCTTGGCGGGAAAATATCCTGCAACCAGACCGCTTCCAACAAGTCTTCCCCTATCCCGCCAACGTCCGCGAAAAGAGGAATCCGGCCGACTCTTCAGGGGGTCGGCCGGATTCCGGTCAGGCAAAATTGGGTTTTGGCGTCTTAATCGTAAGCGTTTTCGCTTTTGCTGACCACGACGCAACCGGCGGCGTCGCCGGTGATGTTGACGGTGGTCCGGATCATGTCCAGCACCCGGTCGATGCCGGCGATGAGGGCGATCCCTTCCAGCGGCAGGCCGACCGACTGCAGCACCAGCGTCAGCATGATCAGGCCGGCGCCGGGAACGCCGGCGGTACCGATGGAGGCCAGGGTCCCGGTCAGAATGATCGTGATGTATTGGCCCATATTGAGATCAATGCCATATATCTGCGCGACAAACAACGCGCATACCCCTTGATACAACGCGGTGCCGTCCATGTTGACCGTTGCGCCCAGCGGCAGGCAGAAACTGGCGATGTCCTTCTTCACGCCCAGGTTTTCCTGGGTGCACTTCATGTTGACCGGCAAAGTCGCGCTGCTGCTGCAGGTCGAGAATGCCACCAACATCGCCGGAAAAATTCCCTTGAAAAAGCGCACAGGACTGATGCCGCCGAGCAGGGACACCGCACCGCTATATACCACGACCATGTGCAAAACGCAACCGATGTAGACGGCGGCGATGACGGTCGCCAGCGGCAACAGCACTTTCGGCCCGTTGACGGCCACCACCGGCATGATCAGGGCGAACACGCCGAGCGGCGCCACTTTCATGATCGCGTCGATAATTTTGTAAGTGATTTCCGCCAGACCGTCAAAAAACGCCTCGACCGGTTTGGCCCGTTCCCCGACCATGGTGATGCCGACGCCGATAAAAATGGCGAATACGATGACCTGCAGCATATCCGCCTTCGCCATGGCCTGAAAGGCATTGGTCGGCACAATATTGACGAGAACGTCGGACAGCGGCGGTGCCGCTTTCGCGGCGGCTTTGGCGCCGGCCGGAATGACCAGGCCTTTTCCCGGTTGCATGATCGCGCCCAGGAAAAGTCCGAACGAAACGGCGAACGCCGTGGTCAGCAAATAGAAGCTCATAATTTTGGCACCGACCCGGCCCAATTTCTTGATGTCTCCCAAAGATGCCGCGCCGACGATCAACGAGGCCAGCACCACCGGCACGATAATCATTTTAATAAGATTAATGAATAAAGTCCCCACCGGAGCAACCCATACTTTCAATAAAGGAGCGCTGCCCGGGCCGGCGATGAGGCCGGCGACAACACCTAAGACCATGCCAATCAGAATCTTATAAGATAGATGCATGTTTTCCCCTCCTCCATTTCTTTTTCCGAGTCACTGTCTGCCCGCAGACCACCGGCTTGCTTTTTTCCGACCACCTCCCTTGCTTGTGTGTTTACCAGAAACTGCGTGGCATGAACCGGTCCAGCGGCCAGACCGGATTGCCCAGACTGTCGGCCAGCCCCATTTGTTCCGCCACCTGCCGGGACGCCGCCGAGGCGAGCACCGGCAGCTTGAGAACAGCAGCCGCCGCCATCACTTCCCGCGCACCCCGTTCCACGGTTGCCGGCACAGTTTCCTCGTCAAGGTGCGTATTGTTGAGCAAGGCATCCACCCGTCCCAGCGTCCGCACATACTCGACGATATCGTCGGCCGTGGCCGTAAACGGCCGCGACGCATTAATCACCGCGATGATTTTCAGATAGGGGTTCTCCAAGGCGCCTTCCACCAGGTTGAAGATCTGCGCGCCGTGCACGCCGTAGCCCACATCCATGATGATATCGCCCGGCCGGCGCAACACCCAGCGCACCGCGCCCTTGATCACGCTGCCGGCTTCGCCCAGTCCCACCGTGTCGCGGGTTTCCCAGGCGACTACCGTCAGGCCGAGCTGTTCCAGTTCTTTTTTGATTGGTCGTAGCGTGTAGCAGGGCTCCACCGTGTCCAAGTCGACCAGGGTCACCTGGCGTCCCTGCCGGTGCAAGGACACGGCGCGATTCACCGCATTCTCGCTCTTGCCGCTCGCGTACTCGCCCACGTACGCCTCAATAATCGGCGGATTTGTCAATTCCTCATCCTCATTTCGCCAGAATCCCATTCTTTTCCTGCCTATTTGTCAAAAAAAGAAAAAAAGCCGGACGTTCCTCAGATCGCCCTGCCCAGAAAAAATACATAATAAAAAATTAGCAACAGCACGCCGGGAATTCCCAAAAAGCCCACCAACAACGCCGTCCACACCGTGATCGGCAAAGCGAACCCCAGCGGCGCGCCGACCAAGTTGGCCAGCCACAGTACCAACCCGCCGATCAGGCCATTGTAGACCAGTTTCAGCACCACTTTCAACGGGAAAACCAGAATCCGCCCCAACAACAGGATCAATACGATCCCCACGGCATACGCGGCAATAATCGGCATCGCTAACCGCCCATCCTTTTTCCGCTAAATTTCCCGTCGATTCTCCAGCGCCTTGGCCAGCGTTTCCTCGTCCGCATACTCCAGGTCGCCGCCCGTTGGCAAGCCGCGGGCGATCCGCGTCACCTGTATGCCCAGCGGTTTGAGCAGGCGAGCGATGTAGGTGGCCGTGACCTCCCCCTCAAGATTCGGATTCGTAGCCATGATGACTTCCCGGACCGAACCGGTCTGAATCCGCTCCACCAGTTCCCGGACCCGGATATTCTCCGGGCCGATGCCGTCGAGTGGCGACAGTACCCCCTGCAGAACGTGGTAAGTACCCTGATAGCCGCGGCTGCGGTCATGGCCGCGCGTCCGTTCCATCGCCGCCACGTCACGTGGTTCCTCCACCACGCAGATCAGGCCGTGGTCGCGGGTCGCCGACTGGCAGATCACGCAGGGATCGGTGTCGGTCAGGCTGAAGCAGGTCGAACAGAAATGGAGCCGATCCTTCGCCTCGATGATCGAGTTCGCCAGCGCCAGCGCCTGTTCCCGTTCCATTCCGAGTACATGATAGGCCAGCCGGGCCGCCGTTTTGGGACCGATCCCCGGCAGCCGGCGAAAATGCTCCATCAGCTGGGCCAGCGGCAACGGCTGCATGGAACTCAGAACATCCCTTTGGGCAGATTCATCCCGCCCGTCACTTTGCTCATCTCCGTCGAAGTCATGTCGTCAACCTTCTTGACGGCCTCGTTGAATGCGGCGACCAGCATGTCCTCCAGCATTTCCACGTCCTCCGGATCAATCGCCTCCGGGTCGATCTTCAACGAACGGACTTGCTTTTCGCCGGAAATTTCGAGCTTGATCGCGCCGCCGCCGGCGGTGACCTCCAGGGTCCGCTGCTTCAGTTCCTCCTGCAGCTTCATCATATCCGCCTGCATTTTCTGGACTTTCTTCATCATTCCGGCCATGTTGCCTGCATTTCCACCAAACATTACGATTGCTCCTCCTCTATTTTGGTAATTTTTCCGCCAAACAGCTTCTGCAGCCGCAGCACCGCTTCAGGAATCTCGGCTTCGGCCGTCGGCGACGCCGATTGAACCGGTTTACGGCTGCGTTCCGTCGTGCAGTGCAGCCGGATGGGTGTCCCCACGATCTGCGTCAGCAAGCTTTCCAGCCATTTGCGGATATCATCCTTCTCCACCCGTTCCCGGATCATCTCCCGCTGAAACAGCAGTGTGGCGACTCCGCCCGAGTAGCCGGCCAGCGTGGCATCCTTCAACAGTTCTTTCACGGATCGCTTCCCCGCCTGTTCGACTTTGCGCAGCAGTTCATCCATCGCCCGCTCCAGATCCTGTTCAGTCAGGACGGCGGCCGGGGTTGCCGGCATTTTGGCAGCGATCGCGGTAGCAAGCGGCGACGCGCTGTCGGCGGCGTGGAGAGCCGGCTTCGGTGGCGAGGCGGCGGATGCGGCTGTTGGTTGCGGTCGCGCCGGAGGTTGTGGTCGGCTGTCCGGCCGGGCGGCCGGTTCGGGCGCTGCCGCCAAAACCGGCGTACAGGCTGTCAGCAGGGCCATTTCCGCGGTAATCCGGGGGTCCACCGACCAGCGGGAATTGTTGGCCGCTTCATAAAACAGTTCCACCAGGCGAACCAGTTGTTCATGCGTCAGGCGTCGGCTGTCGGCCTCCAGGCGATCCCGGCCGTAGGCGGCCAACACCGGACTGTCCAGGTTCGGCGTGGCCCGGTACAGCATCAGGCTGCGGCAATATCCGGCGAGTTCGATCAGCAGCTGACGCGCGTCCTTGCCCAGCGCCATCTGTTCCTCCAGCCCCGCCAGAGCGGCGGCGCCATCGCCGTCGACCACCGCCGCGCACAAACGGTACACCGCTTCCTGACCGACCAGACCGAGCAGTTCCCGCACTTCTTTTTCCGTGACCCCGTCGTTGCCGAGCACGCTGCACTGGTCGAGAATGCTGACTGCGTCGCGAACGCCGCCGTCGGACTGCAGGGCAATCAGACGCAACGCTTCCGGCGTGGCCGTGATGCCGGACTCGCGGGCAATGTGCGCCAGGTGGTCCGTCAGCTCGCGCACGCCGACCCGGCGAAAATCATAGCGCTGGCAGCGGGACAGGATGGTCGCGGGAATCCGGTGCGGTTCAGTGGTCGCCAATACAAACACCACATGAGCCGGCGGCTCCTCCAGGGTTTTCAGCAGTGCGTTGAACGCCTCGTTGGTCAGCATGTGGACTTCATCGATAATGTAAATCTTATAACGGGACTGCGCCGGCGAAAATTTAACGTTTTCCCGCAGGTCGCGGATCTCGTCGATGCCCCGGTTGGAGGCGGCGTCGATCTCATAGACATCCATCGCCGACCCGTCGTTGATCAACTCGCAGGAACGGCAGCGGTTACAGGGAGTGGCCGTTGGCCCCTCCTCGCAGTTCAGCGCCTTCGCCAACACCTTGGCGGTGCTGGTCTTGCCGGTTCCCCGCGGTCCGGTGAACAGGTAGGCATGGGAAATGCGCCCCGACGTGATCGCATTTTTCAGCGTCACGCTCACGTGTTCCTGGCCGACCAGCCCTTCGAAATCCCGCGGCCGCCATTGCCGGTACAGCGCCTTATACGCCATGCCATTCCCCCCTTTCCGCATCTGGTAATCATTCTACAGATCAAAGCTTTTTCCCTGCGCCGCCGCAAAAAAAAAGACAGCTGGTGCTGCCGGCGGGGATCGTAGGGTCGGACCACGATATGTCGGCGGAGCCCGGCGCCCTCGCGGCACATGGAGGGGCTCGCTTACCGTTGCTTCCTTCCGGACCTGGCGGGGTTCACAAGTCTCCATTGCGCAAGACCTGGCCCACGGCATATCGTGGTCCGACCCTGCCAACATCCCGTCTTGAGGGTCTGCAGTAAATTTTATCAGCTATTCCCGGTGGAGTCAAGGCAACGCCCGGCCCGGCAGCCCAAGCGCTTCATCAGCAACACTTCCCGGCCGTCACGGCTATATATGACCCGGTCCAGCCAGGACAACATGATCATGATCCCCCGGCCGCCTTCCGCTGCCAACCGATTCTCGAACGCTTCCGCGAGACCCTGCCGCGAAAAAGTCCGGACAAATCGGTTCCCGTCAAAGCCCGGTCCGGTATCCCGCACGCGGATCACCAGCCGTCGGCCGAGCAAGGCCAATTTTACCCGCAGGTCTGCCGACTCCCGCGCCGCGTTGTTCAAGGCTTCCCCCAGGGCGATCCCGATCTGCCCGGCTTCGTCGCCGGCTACCTCCTGCAGCAGCTTGCGCAGCCGGGCCCGGACCCGGCGGAATTCGTCCGCCCGTTGCAGCTCCAGCCGAACCGGCAGTGAGGGCCGGCCGTTGATATGGATGCAGACCGCCGTGCAATCATCCTTGCGTAGCGGCGACTCGGCGATTTCCTGCAGTTCCTCTACGGTACGCTCAAAATTCTCAAGATGCAGCTCCTCCCGCCGGGAAAGCCGCTCGAACACTCCGTCGCTCATGAAATAAAAGGCATCGCCGGCCTGAAAAGAAACCGACAGCTCCTGATACTCCGCGTCCTCCAGAATACCGATCAGCGAGCCTGCCTGCCGGACCACCGGCGGCAACTGGTCCGACCAGGCCAGAAAGCCATAGATTCCCGCCGCGGCATAGGCCAGAACATTGCGGGAAAAGTCCAGTTCAAAATAAATCGCCGCCGCATAAGTGGCCTCGGTAAAATAGCGCAGCACACGCCGGTTGATCCATTTCAGCTTGGCGTCCAGACGCATCGGCGAATCCAGCAGTTCCCGGAAGTAGGCGCTGACGGCGATCCCCTGCAGGGCGCTGGATACGCCGTGGCCCGAAATGTCGAGGATGAAACCGGCGAATCGCTGGTGATCCTGGCTCCAGCCAAAGTCGTACAAGTCGCCGCTGACCAAGTGCAGGGGGCTATAAATGGTCCGTACCGAAATCAGCACATCGTTGAACCCGTGTGGAATCAGAGAATTCTGGACATCCGCCGCCATGGTGACATCTTTCAGGATCAGCCCCTGCAATTTGCGTTCGGCCGACAAGTCCCGGGCGGCGAACATCAGCACGTCGGTTTCGCCATAACGGATGACCGTCGCGGATCGCTCTACTTCCACAACGCGCCCGTCTTTCTTTCTGACCCGGAGGGTACGGCTGACCGTCTCGCCGCCCGCCAGTACCGCCCGGAGGCGGCGGTCGATGTTGTCCCGGGTGTCGACTACCAGGTCGTAAATCGCGAGCCGGCAAAGTTCCTCCCGGCTATAACCAAGCAAGCTCAGGCCCTGTTCGTTCACATCCAGAACTTGCTTGGTCCGGATGTCCACGATCACGATGGCGTCCAGCGATTGCTGGATCATGGCGCGGTAGCGTTCCTCGCTCGCCCGCAGTGAACTGGCCGCCGCCTTCTGTTCGGTGATGTCCCGGGACGTTCCCACCAGATAGGCCTTGCCGTATCGATCGACGTACCGGCTGCGGCGGGTCACCGCAAATCGATCCTGACCGTTGGCGCTGACATACCGGTCTTCCCGGACGTTTCCCGCGCCGGTCAGCAACACCGCTTCATTCCTTTGCCACAGCGCCGCCGCCCGTTCCGGCGGATGAACATCCATTTCCGTTTTGCCGAGCAATTCCTGCCGGGTCGAGTGCAACAACGCACAAAACGCATCGTTCATCAATATCAGGCGATGCGCGCGGTCGGACACAAACAGGGGGTCGCCGGCGGCGTTGATGATTTCCGCCAGAAAATCCTGGCTTTTCTGCAGATCGGTCACTCCTTGCCAACGTTGCTCCACTTGAATGAGCAGCCGCCCCAGCAGCAGGGTCAGTACCGGAAAGATCACCAGCACCGGCCGGCAAAGTTCCGTCACCACCCAGCGCTGCGCCGGCTCCAGCAAAAGCCACAGGCACACCAGGGCGACGATGTGCAAAAGCAGGCCAAACGCCAACAACACCGCCGGGTGGGTCCGGTCAAAGGACCGAAGCCGAAAGCGATAAAAAACCGTGCCCAACAGGACCGAAGCAAAAGTCACCGCTAAATTCGGCGTGAACGCCGCCCCATCCTGGGCTACTTGCAGCAGCGCCGTAATCAACACCGCCACGCCCGCCGCCACGGGCCCCGCCATCAGGCTGCCTACCCCGAGCAACACCGTGCGCACATCCAACAAAATTCCCGGGGCATACTGCACCGGAAACAGCATACCAATGGCGGCGATGCCGCCAAACAGGCCGCCGGCGGCGCATTTTCCAGCTAGCGTGTCCAGGTCCCAACGCCGGATGATTTGCGAATATAAAAAAACAAGGGCCAGTAACAAGACAATATGGTTGACCACACCGTACAGAAACGTGCGTTCCATGCCGGGCCCCCCTTGGTTTGTCACCCCTTGTCTCATACTATTCTGCATCCGCCCGAATTTCCCTTTATTGGGATTATTATGGCGTCATAAATTCACGCCGGCGAATCGCCCGGATTTTATCCGCCCGTTATAAAGGGAGCCCGCCGACGACGGCGAAACAACCAATAATAACAGAAATGGTCCGGCCCCGAAGTTATTGGTCCGCGAGGCGGCGGGAGGCGGCATGACGGTTTTCAATCGCAAACACGGCAATTTCCGCCAAAAAGAATGGAGCATGAACGTCAGGTTAGTGCTGGTCGGCCTGGTCCTGGCGCTTTTGGCCTGGCTGTCCGCCTACCGCCTGGTTCAGCAGGATTATGCGGCGGAAGTGGAACGGACCCGCAAATTGCATTCCAATATTCTAAAAGGCATGGAGTCCCACACGCTCGCCCTGTTGCAAGACATCGATGAGATCCTGGTTTTAATGAAAGAAACCTACAAAATCCACCGCACCATTACCCCCGAAGTCCGGGCTATCCTGTCGGCCAGCAACTTTTCCCGTTTCGCCGATCAGGCGGCGATCATGGGCGCGGACGGCAACCGCCTGTTCAGCTTCGCACCGGTGCAGGTGCCGGTCAATGTGGCGGACCGCGCCTACTTTCAAGCCCAGGTCGCCCAGGATACCGGCAAGCCGTTCATCGGACCGGCCGTCACGGGCAGAATGACCGGTCAAAGCGTCTTTCACGTCAGCCGGCGCGTCAATAATGCCGACGGCTCCTTTGGCGGGGTGGCGCTCGTCGCGGTCAGCACGGATTACTTTGCCGATGTTTTTCTCCGGATGACCCTGGAAGATATCAACTACCTGCTCGTCGGCACGGACGGTTTTGTCCGCGCCACCAGCGGCGATAACAAACAGCTGCTGGGCATAGCGCTGGATAACCCGGAAATTCGGCGCTTGCTGGAGCAACCGGCGACCGCGGGGATGGTCCTGATCGATTCGCGGCTGGGAAACGGATTGCGCTTCGTTTCCTATCGCATCGCCCGGGACTACGGAATCGTATCCGTAGTCACCCAGCCCGAAGATACGGTCCTGTCGCTGTTCCGGCAGCGCCGGCTTTTATACTATAGCGCAGCCGCTATGTTCACCTTGTTGCTGACTTTCCTGCTGCTGTACCTGTACCGGGCGAGCCAGCAGCAGAAGCAGTTGCGGCTGTCGGTGCAGGCCGCGATGGAGCAGGCCGAATATTACCTGGACATGGCCGGGACGCTCTTGGTGGCGCTGGACCTGAACGGCCGCGTGACGATGCTCAATCAGCAAGGCGTGGAAATTCTCGGCTATGCTGAAGAGGATTTGCTCGGCCAGGATTTGGTCGAGATCATCATTCCGCCGGAGCAACGAGACCTAGTTCGCGCCCGGTTCCAACAAGTCATCACCGGCAAACAGCCGGAACAAAAAGATGCAATGGACATGGACGTCGTGACCCGGGACGGCCACCGGCGCACCCTGACCTGGATCACCAACCTCCTGCGCAATCTGCAGGGCGACATCGTCGGGATCCTGAGCTCCGGCGTGGATGTAACCGAGCGCCGCCAAATGGAGGAGGAACTGCTGCGGCTGGTCGCCACCGATCCCCTGACCGGACTCAGCAATCGGCGCAACCTCCTGGAAGCCGGCGAACGGGAATTCCAGTTGTTTTTACGGCAACAACGACCGTTGGCCGCATGCCTGATGGACATCGACCATTTCAAGAGTATCAACGACCGTTACGGGCATGCCAACGGCGACCTGGTCTTGATCCGCCTCGCCGAGGTATGCCGGGCCACGCTCCGCACCGCCGATCTTTGCGGCCGCTTCGGCGGCGAGGAATTTGTCATCATCCTGCCGGACACCACGCTCGACACGGCCTGCGTCGCCGCCGAACGACTCCGGAAAATGATTGAGCGGCAAACGGTGGAAACTGACGCCGGCGTCATTCGCTTTACGGTCAGCATCGGCGTGGCCGCGGCCGAACCCAATCACACCTCCATCGGTGACCTGATCCGGATGGCGGACGTTTACATGTACGCCGCCAAGAACAGCGGCCGCAACCGGGCCGTCTCCAAAATCACACTGTGGAAAAGCCTGCCGGCCGTCGACGACTCGTAAGCGCTGCCGGGGCGGCAACGGCCTTTCACGCAAAACAGGGACCGGTCGTCGCGACCAATCCCTGTCCGTTTCGGAACATAGTTCCCGGCAACAATCGCCTGGATTTTTCGGCTAATTTTTATAGGCGCTCTCCACATTGAAATAGTTCTGGACAAAAGGCGCCAAATCGTCATTGCTGATAATCTTGATGATGCCCAGCAGATATTCCACCAGATTGAAATCCTCCGCCGCATTGCCCAGCGGCTTGGAATATTCCATGAGCTGGGAGGCGATTTCCGCGTAACGATCGGCGGTATCCGGATCCGTCCCCTGCATCTCGATCACCGAACTGGCGATTTGGTAGCTCGCCCCCATACTGAATACGGCGTCCATGATCGCTTTGCACTTGTTGATCTGTTTGACGCGTTCTTCGTCCATGCTGCATCTCCTATCGGCATACGCTTCCTCTTCCCTACATTGATTTCGCTTCCGGCCCGCCGATTCCTTCTTCGCGGGCGAAAAAACAAATCCTGCCGGCAAACCACGCAATCAGGCGCAACATCGGCGGAAACGGAGGTGAAAATGACTGCAGCAAACCCGCGATTGGTCGAGTACCCACATAAATGAGTAAACAAAGGATGTTTTATCGTGAAAAAAAGCAGTCGGTCTGGGCGGCGATTGCCGCCAAATGAAAGTGAACCCCCGGATCTTAACGGGCTGTTTTCGCCAAGCAGCCCGTTATGTTTGCGAAAAACCGACACCAGCGCGCCCAACTTTCTCTGGACTGAAATCTATGCTAAAATATATTTCATCGTCTTATTCATCACAGGAGGATTGCCATGCTGCTAAATCTCGAATTATTTGCGGTCGGTCTGGGGGTCGGAGCTCTCGGCACTTTAATCGGCGTGGGCGGCGGATTCATTCTGGTACCCGTCTTTTTGTTCGTATTCCGCTTTACGCCGCAATATGCCGTGGGCACTTCCCTGGCCGTTGTGTTCGCCAACGCACTTTCCGGAACCCTCGCCTATATCCGGCAAAGAAAGGTTTACTACGACGCCGCGATCCGTTTTTCGCTGGCGACTCTGCCCGGCGCCGTGTTAGGCAGTTATACCGCCCATTACTTTTCCAATCGTGTTTTCTATATCAGCTTCGGGTTGTTGCTGATGTCGATCGCTGCCCTCCTGTACTGGCGGACTCGGCACGAACTCATCGTCGCCAAGGGACATGGCGACTTTCCGGAAAACTATGACCGGACTTTGGGAATCTCGCTGAGCGTGGTGGTCGGCTTCCTGTCCAGCACATTCGGCATCGGCGGCGGCATCATCCATGTACCGGCCATGATCGGCCTGCTGGGATTCACGCCGCATGTGGCGACGGCGACCTCGCACTTTGTGCTCGCCATCTCCGCTTGCATCGGCGTGGTGTCCCACTTCCTGCTCGGCAACATTTTATTGATGCCCGCCCTGATTGTCGGCAGCGGCGCCGCCATCGGCGCCCAGCTCGGCGCGTATCTCTCGCCCAAAACAAAACCGCGCAGCATATCGCGACTACTGTGCGTAGCTTTGTTCGTCCTGGGGCTGAAGATGATTTTAAGCTGACCGCCAGCCGACTGAAATAGCAAAGGATTCATCGGAAACGACGAGAGGGTTTGCGCCAACCGCAAACCCTCTCGTTATTTATGAATCTAGTTCAGTCGGCATCGCCGCCGCCACCGCCGCCGCCTTCGCCGCCGCCGCCCGAGAAGCCCCCGCCGTCGCCGCCGCCACCGCTGTCCGAAGACCCGCCGCCAGAGGCCCCCAAGCCGGAAAGCGCGCTGCTCCAGGAATCATCGAGCGAACTCATGATTTCCGAAACGCTGGCCAGCCCGCCGAAAGAACTGGAAACTCCGCCGGCCGAGTCATAATGCGAGTAGTGCATCCCGCCCCAATAATAACCGAACTGGCTGTCCGGCTGCGACAACTCCGGATAAACCACCGGCAACTGTCGGATCACTTCCGCGGCCACCCCCAGCGCCGTCGCGTACACCAGATAATGTTCCCACAAAATCAACTGCGGCAGTTGCGCCCGGTCCAGGTTCGAAAAGTCCTTCAGAAAACGCCGGAACGCCTGCCACTGATCGTATTGCAACTGTCCCAGCTCCGTAAGCGTCCGGGATTTCCACCAAACCAGCAAGAAGGCTCCCGCCACGATCATCGCCGCCACCATCGGCACGAACAGCTTATACGTATAAAAGCCCACCACGCCGGCCATGCCAATATAAAAGCCGGCTTTGGCAATCTTCCGGCCGGTCCGGTGCTGTTCGAAAAACCCCATCGCCGTCACCGACGTTGCCACCTCGCTGCGGAACGCGGTCACAAAATCGGCCATCGCCTGCCGCTCAGCCTTCCGGAAAGTTTTCAGCGCGCTGAACCATACCGTCGGCTGCATCTGTCCCACCTGCCGGAACAGGAAATCCAGCAGTTGCACTTCATGCGGCCGCAGTTTCTCATCCACCGGCCGAAGGTGGCGGACCAGCACATCCTGGGTATCCGGGGTGGTCGCCGGTTCCAGCCGGATATAGCCCCGCCGGGCCAGATCCATGATGCTGGCGGAAACCGCCTGCGGTTTGAGGGCGCCGAGTTCCACCAGGTAGCCGGCCTCGGCCGGCGAGTAGTCTCCCGGCAGCTCCCGGTAATAGTCGAGTTCCAGCGGACCGCGGAACTTCCGGCCGAAGCGGTGGTAGAGCCACCAGGCGGCCAAGCAGCCGATCAGTCCTGATGCAGCTGAAGCCGCCAGAACGAGCCAATTTTTGCGTTGTTCCGCCACCCTCTCGTCGGTCCAGCGCTGTTCTTCGGCCAGAATCCCCGGCAACGCAATCCGCCCGGTCAGTACTTTGGCCTGCGGAACCAATCGGACCGGAAAAGTGACCCGTCCTTCAAGATAACGCGATTGGGGCAGGTCCGTCGTCTGCCAGGCCAACTGCGTCGCGCTGACCTTGCGCACTTCGCCGCGCAGGGGACCATGCCCCCAGACCCGGATCTCGTCAGGTCCGGCGCCGGGCGGCAGTTCCAGGGAAACAGTCATCCGGCCGATGTCGACCGAGCGATTCCGGCCAATGAACTGCCAGTAAAACTCCGCAGTGTCGGCGTGAACCTTGACCGCGTCGGTGATCAGATACTCGATGACAAAGGTGCGGGACTCGTTCTTGGCCGTAAAATACAGTTCGACGTTGTAAATGTCGCTGCCGGCCTCGCGGCCTTTCGTGAAGGTGTACTTTCCGGCCGGACGGCCGTTGGCGGCGGAAATCCGCTGATAGTCGAGCGCCGCTTCGGCGACCCGCACAATCCGCATGTCGCCGAAGCCTTTGGCGGGAATCTGCCGCCGATAACGGGAAAAATCGCCATGGAAGGTCATCACCCGGGTTTCTTTCATGCGCAGGTCGCCGTTAGGCAACAGTCGGGCCTCGACCTGCAATTCTCGTTCCTCGTAGAACTTCTCGCCCTTCAGCTCACGAAACCAGGCCGTCTCGCCGAACAGGGCGGCAGCCACGAGCCCGATCGCCGCCAGGATGAACAGCCACTTGCGCAATCCCCGGATGAAGCGCATGCCTTCGCCTCCCTAAAACTTCACTTGCACCGCCTGCCGCTGGACATCGTCCACTTCGAAATAGGGCAGGGCCTGAAATCCGAACATGCCGGCCAATAAATTAGTCGGGAACGACTGGATCGTCGTATTGAACTTCATCGTGGTGTCGTTGTAGAATTGGCGGGCAAAGGCGATCTTCTCCTCCAGCACCGTCAATTGCTGCTGCAAATCGCGGAAGTTGTCGTTGGCCTTCAACTGAGGGTATGCTTCGGCCACAGCGAACAACGAGCGCAGGGTGTTGGTCAGCTGGTTTTCCGCTTGCTGGCGCTGTTCGATCGACTGCGCCGACTGCACCATCGACCGGGCCTGCGTGACTTTCTCCAGCACTTCCTGTTCATGAGCGGCATAGCCTTTGACGGTTTCCACCAAGTTCGGCACCAGATCGAACCGCCGCTTAAGCTGCACGTCGATCTGCGCCCAGCTGTTCTGCACCATGTTTCGCAATCGCACCATCGAATTGTAACTGGAGATCAGCCACAGACCCACGGCAAGTACAACGCCGCCCAAAATCAAAAGTCCGCTCATTCCCGCCATCGTCTCATCGCTCCCATTCCATATTTTTCGGTTGTCGGTCGTCAAAGCCCGAATGTTTCCAGCGTTTCCGGATGTTCAGGTCAAATACTATAGGTAATGTAATTTCCGAATAAGATTGGGCAATCCCTCTATTATGGCCATTCGAAAATGACCTTGGCTGATTTGTCGATATAAAGATACTTGCCGTCTTTGACGACCTCCGCCACTCCGTCCACAAAGGGAAACGCCGAAGAAAACTGCGGCGCGATGAGCGTTTTTCCCTTCCCATCGATAAAGCCGAACACACCACCTTTTTTCGCCAAGGCATAGCCGTCAAAAAATTTGTCGATCCTCTGCCACTCGGCGGGAACCAGCACTTTGCCGGCCGCGTCAAGGAGACCGATCAATCCGTTTTGTTCCATCACATACAAGCCGGCTCCATTGGGATAAAGTTTATCATACCGTGGCATCAAAACAACCTGGCCGGTTCCGTTCACCAAGCCGTATTTTTGTGTGGTACTGTCCATATATGGGTACAACGTCGCCGCCTGGGCGACCGGCGCGGCCACTAGGCCCATCAATACCAAACCGGTCAGCAGAAACAGGAAAAGCCGCGAAAACCTTATTTGCCGCCGAATTTACGATCCACATAGTGCTGAATGACTGCAACCGGACTGCTCTGTGACCATTCACGACGATTGTTCGCGCCTCAACTAGGAATATTTTGTTATTTTAAGTAATATTTTACCACCAAGTCCACCGTATTTCTACCGCAAGATTGCTTCATCCGCCCGCCAATCGGGCACAGCCCCCATAATACAGAGAGCCTCGCCGCAAAGGGCGAAGCTCCTGATTTAGTGAGTAAACAGCAGATTCCTATACCTATAGAAAATATTTATCCGTTTTCGAAAGCAGCATGATAGATTTTGCAGGTAACATCCTCCGGCCGATCCGAACAGTACACGAACTTCGCCAGCAGTTCCTGCTCGGGCACCGGTCGGCTGAAAACAAAGCCCTGCACGCAATCGCACTCCAGCTCCGTCAGCAATTCGACTTGCCGCGGCGTTTCCGCGCCTTCCGCCACCACGTTCATGTTTAACGCATGCGCCATTTCAATAATGGCGCCGACGATTTTTGCGGTGCTCTCATCCGCACCAATCCGGTCGATAAATGACTTGTCGATCTTCAGTGTCTCAATCGGCAAATGCCGCAAATAAGAAAGCGATGAATAGCCGGTGCCAAAATCGTCCAAAGCCAGCCGGATTCCCATGGTACGCAGATCCCACAGCAGCCGTGTCGCATCCTCGACCGAATGCAGCAACGCGCTCTCTGTAATCTCCAGCTCGAGTTGCCGGGGATTGATGCCGGCGGTTGCGACCTGCCGGTGCACGATGGCCGCAAAACTGTCCGCCGCCAGCTGGCTGGACGATACATTAACCGCAACATGCAGGTTGTCCAAGCCGTTTTGCGCCAGTTTTGCGGCAAACCGACACGCCTCCCCAATCACCCATTCGCCGAGCGAATGAATCAGACCACTTTGCTCCGCCAACGGAATGAACACCGTTGGCGCGATAGTGCCGTATTCCTCGCTGCGCCAACGCAACAGGGCCTCGAAGCCGACGATCTTCTCCTGCCCGACGAGGACTTGCGGCTGATAATGCACGGACAATTCGCCACGTTGAAGAGCCTGGCGCAGACCGCCCGTCACAAGCATTTTTTGAAAGGCCGCTTCCTGAATGGCGGGATCAAAAAAGCGCCAACAGTTCTTCCCGGCATGCTTGGCGACATACATGGCCGTATCCGCGTTCTTCAGGATTTCGTCGCCGGTGTCGCCATCCTGCGGATATTCGGCGATTCCAATACTGGCCGACAGCCGGAATCGCTTGTCCAGTGCAACATATTCCATGCCGAGTGTCTCGGTCAGGCGATGGCCGATTTCGTCCAATTCCGCCGGCAACCTTGCCCCCGGCAACAACACGACGAACTCATCGCCGCCCACCCGGGCAACGAAGGTGGCCTTACCAACAGCGCCGACAATCCGCGCTCCTGCTGTGGCGATGATCTCGTCGCCATACGAGTGTCCGAACAGATCGTTGACCGTCTTCAGATCGTCCAGATCAATGAACAGGAGAGCACCGCCGATACCGGCGCGGCGTGCTTTGTCCAATTCGCCCGTCAGATGCTCACCTAACCGTGCCCGATTGGGCAGCCCGGTTAGAGGATCAAAATAGGCCATCTGATAAATCGCCGCATTTTTTTGGTGCAAATCGGCTTCGACTTGTTCCCGCCTGCTGATTTCCGCCGCCAAATCCCGGTTGGTATCCGACAGCTCTTGTGTACGCAGCCGAACCTCGTTCTCCACACTCGTCTTGGCCTGATGCAAAGCCATTTCCGCCTGTTTTTGCCGCCGCATGTTTCGCAGCAGCAGACCCAGGAACAGCAAGATCACCAAGGTGGCCGAGCCCGCAGTCCGGTAATACAGACCCACTCGTTCGCGAAAAGCGGACAGTGCGCCCTGCCGGTCAATTCCGACCGCCAAGATCAATGGATACTCATTCAAGGTCCGAAAGCTGAAAATTCGTTGAACCCCGTCGATCGAACTGGCGGCGATCACGGAACCGCTCTTTTCATCTTGAATCCTCCGCCAAAATTCGCTGTGGGACACGTTCTCGCCAAGACTCGCCTCCCGGTCTGATTGCCGTGCCCGCACCACCCCGTCATACCCCAGCAGCGAAATGGTCGACCCCGGTCCCAGATCCACTTTGTCATAAAAACTGGTAAAGTAAAACGGGTCGACCGATATTACCACAACGCCGCCAAAGGAACCGTCCGGTTTATTGACGCGCCGGGTGAACTGGATCGACCACTTGCCGGAAGATCGCCCCAGCACCGGCTTGCTAATAAACAATCCTTCGCTGATGCTGTCCTTATGTACCAGGAAATGTTCCCGGTCACTCAGATGCGAAGGCACAAACGGCTGCTGGCTACTCACCGCCAAATCACCATTCTCGTCAATGACACTCATCAGGACGATGGCCCTGTCATATAACCGCCAATGTCGAATCAACGCGGGCAGTTCCAGCGCCCGACCGTCTTTTTCGTATTGAGCTTTCACTGCAAACGAGATTTTATCCACACTGCCAATCGTCCGCAGCAAGTGTTCCTCGAACGCCTGCGCCAGGTTGGCCGACTCCTTGGTAGCGCCGGCGATTTCCATGCCTTCCTCAGTGTCAATGGCATGAAACAGATAGCCCCAAAGCAGGCACAGCACCACGCTGCCAAAGATAAACAGCAGGCTGCTGTTTTTGCCATAGCCCGGCACATAGCTTGTTAGCCGTTCGCGCCATCGTCGCAGCAAAATAATTCTCTCCCTGCCTTGAAACTGTCGGTTATTCGAAAAAATACATTACGCAAAATTTCAAGCCCATCATATTATGGATAATAATTATTGTCAAGCACGCCGTCGTTCGCAGGCGTCCCTCCCTTTTAGGTGCTGTCGCCGTCGCGGCAGGACTCAAGAACTCCGGGGCCGAATACTACTATGTTTTTTGATTCACCCGGAAAGGAAGTTCTGCACAAATGAACGGTTCAGCTCCCGACCCATATGCCGCCAGCCCCAAATTGGCCGCCCTGTCGCCGGATGAACTGGCTCAACTGATGAAACGATACGAAGCCGGCGAAAAGGCGCCGGCGTTAATCAAAGAATTCGGCTTGCGGATCGCCGCATCGGAATTAGTCATGTGTTTTCCGCCGCTGGTCCATCCCGACCATGTCTGCCCCTACTGCGGCATTCCCATGGTCAGCCGCCGCCCCTCCCAGACCCAGCCAAGTTTCTACAGCCACATTTTGCCGGTTTTTTGCCCCCAATGCCATCATTGGGATTTCGACGACTGCCAGTGCGAGCACTGCCAAAATATACGGGAAAACAAGCTTCGACAGGAAGAAGCCCGAAAACGCCGCTTGATCCGGAAAACCTTTCCGTTTCCCGACGACAACCCCCGCGAGCTATCGTCGCTGTCCCTGCGGGAGCGGGTCTTGCTGGGCGCTCTGCTGCGCACCGGCCTAACCGGGGACTATTCCCGGATCAAGCCGCTCTGTGAGCAAAAAATCAAGCTGTCGCCGCGGGAAGTTTATGATTCCGAAATCGTCGACAGTCTCTGTCGCACCGGCGTCATCGCTATTCATCCGAAATCGCCGATCGCCGCCTTTACCGGCGACGCGAACGATCTTTTTCCCCGGTTGTTCTATCCCAATCGCGTCAGCTATTACGTCAATATCCGCGCCCGCTTCGGCAGCAAAGATTTGCTGGAGTTTCTGATCCAGCCGCCGAAACGGGCTTTCGACAGCTGCCTGACGTTCGAACGCCATGAACTCTGGAAAGAAATCGCTTTCGAGGAATGCATGGAGTATCTCATCTATAGGCTCAGTTTGGTCAATTTTCCGTTTGCGGCCGGGGAAAGGACAAGAAGCGTCTTCCTTGACCTCCTGGACCATTTCGCCACAGCGCAGATCTTTTGCTTCATCGGCACAGCCATCGGCAATGCCGTCGCCCGTGCGCGGGGAAAAACCCTGTCAAAAAAACTCGCCGCCAACAGCGTAGTCACTGACTGTCAGCGGCAGGGCGTAGATGCACTCGCCAATCACGGCGACGTTGCCACGTATCCTCGCGATTGCAAATGCCCTCAATCCACCTTATCCAGTTTTTTTTACGACCAAGTCCTGAAAATCGGCGACCGCGGCTTGGATTTCTGTCCGCATCAATTTTGGGAGAGCAAACAGCAATGAATATGTCTTGAATTCATCTCGCGCCTGCCTCGCTTTTTTCCCCTGAGTACGCGAACAAGGGGCTTCGCCGCAAATGGCGAAACCCCTTGTTGTTACTGAATAAATGGCGGAGAGTGTGGGATTTGAACCCACGAGGCGCTTATCACGCCTACACGATTTCCAGTCGTGCTCCTTCGGCCGCTCGGACAACTCTCCGTGTCGAAATCAAATCATGGTAGCCTATATCGAAATGTCGAAAATTTGCAAATGGCGGAGAGGGTGGGATTCGAACCCACGGTGCCGGTTAAGGCACACTTGATTTCGAGTCAAGCACCTTCGACCTCTCGGACACCTCTCCACAGTCGGGATCAAGGTTTATCGGCAGCCGCAGAACGGCGTCTGTCGCGAAAAAAAGCCTGCATCGCTGCAGCGCACTCATCTTGCCGGACCCCCGCCGTCACCGTCAACCGGTGATTCAACGCCGGGTGCTGAACCACATTGAAAATCGATTCCACCGCTCCGGCCCTAAAATCCGGGCTTCCATAAACCAGCCGGTCGACCCGGCTCATCACCAGGGCTCCCGCGCACATCGGACACGGCTCGATCGTAACATACAACGTTGCGCCGGTCAGCCGCCAGCGCCTAAGCTTGCGGCAAGCCTCCCGGATCACGAGCATTTCGGCGTGGGCCGTGGCGTCATGGTCGGTCTCGCGGCGATTATGCGCCTGAGCGATCACTTCGCCGGCAAATACCAAAACCGCGCCGATCGGCACTTCGCCTTCCGCCGCAGCCTGCTCAGCTTCCGCCAGCGCCAGTCCCATAAATTCGAAGTCGTTCACGGCCCGGCCACCACTTTAGCGTAATTTCTGGTGCGCCCGGGAGGACTCGAACCACCGGCACGCGGTTTAGGAAACCGCTGCTCTATCCACCTGAGCTACGGGCGCGTTATGGATAAATAAATGGCCTGCCCGGCAAGATTCGAACTTGCGACCTCTTGATTCGTAGTCAAGCGCTCTATCCAGCTGAGCTACGGGCAGATACTGCATTGACTATATTACCACAATGCCTGGTGGTAGTCAAGGAACAACCGTCGTCTCATCCCCTTAGTTGCAATGCGGCGCAACCCCGCTATTTACGGCACTTCACGCCTCATTCACTTGCAGCCTGGCATCAAAAATTTCACAGTAAAATATGCTCCCTTTTCTATGCAACAGACAAAATTCTCCTCGCATTACTGGTTCGCGTTGTCTCTTTTGATACAAATTGGGCTACTTTCCCGGGCTACAGATTAGAAATTGGGCTACTTTTCCGGGCTACGCCTCACCTTCATCAGATGGCGTAAAATCAACCTTATGAAGCCTTTGGATTACGCCGGATCGGCACAACCTCCCCCACGATGTTTTTATAACGCGGCAATCATCAACGCAAAACCAAAAATGACGCGTTTGAAAGATCAACTAAAAAAACCGACCGGTATTATTTCCGATCGGCCTCTTCGCTTCAAGCGGGTCTCCCTTCGCTTGTGGGTTCCACTCGTCTGGCGGCTCCGTCCCTTTGTGACCAACGCCTGTTTGTCACGCACCCTGTTTGCGGTGTAATTTTCCGTCACAATCGCCTCGTTTCCCGCCGTGCGCTAAATAGCACGATTCAAGCTAATTTAGCGGGTCACTCTTCGCCTGCTCGGGCACCTTGGAGTCAGCCTTGAAATAGTCCTGCAGTTTTTCAACCGCCTCTGCTTTCGTACCCGGAAGAACGTGGGTGTAGGTATCAAGCGTCATTTGCACGGTCGCGTGTCCCAGCAACTCCTGCACCACCTTGATGGAAGTTCCCTGCTCCACCATCAGTGACGCAAACGTGTGTCTGAGGTCGTGCATGCGGAACTTCGGCAACCCTGCGCGCTGTAACGCCTTTTCCAGATAAAAGTTCAATGTTGCCGGATAATACGGTGCTCCGTCAATTCGGCAAAACACGAGTCCCTGGTCCGAATAGGCTTTTCCCTTCGCTATCCGCTCGTCGCAATCGTGCTGCTGCTGCAGTCGATGCTGGCGAAGAACGGCAACGCCCTCGTCGAGCAAAGGTACAATTCGTCTTGATTTCTTCGTCTTCGGTTCGGAAAACTGGGCAGTTTTGGTACGGCTTTTCACCCAACTGCGCTGGATAAAGATGGTCCGGTTGTCCAGATCGATGTCCGGCCATTTCAACCCCAGCAACTCCCCCCGCCTCATCCCTGTAGAAATCAGGATGAAAAATGCGGGGAACAATGGGTCTTCCCGGTTAGCCGTCAAAAAGGTCTTGATCTGCTCCGGCGACATCGGCAGGATTTCCTTACGCGTTTTCTGGGGCAGCGACACATTGTGCGATACATTTTTATAAATGACATCCTCGCGGACCGCCTGTTCCAACGCCGCATGGCAGATGCGATGAATCAACTGGATCGTTCGTGCCGACAATCCGCCCTTGGCATCGTCTCTGCCGTTTTCGAGCTTTTCACGATACAGCGTTTGCAGGTGCGAAGCCCGAAGGTCCTTCAGATTGATCTTGCCGAGCGCGGGATTGATGTGGGTGTCCACGGCCCATTTATAGTTTTCCCAGGTCGTCAGTCGGTTCTTGATCTTGACATGATTCTCCAGCCAGTGATTCAGCCAGTCCCCGAATTTTACCCGGGACTCCTGCAGGGGCTGCCCGCGCTCATACCGCTCGATCACCTGTTCAAGTTTCTTCCACGCTTCTCGCTCCGATTCGCCGTAAACAGCCGGCCTGATCTCTCTGCCGGTTTCGGGGTTGTATCCCAGCATCACCCTTCCTTGGTACAACCCATTTTTGAACTTGCGGACGCTGCCCTTCGGCACTTTTTTCAACATGGATACTCGCCCTCTTTTGCCACATGATAGGCCCTGGAGCCTCCGCAAGTCTTATACCCGAATACGGCGACCCTTTTATTGATCGCAGTTGACGCTCCCTTTCTGGCGGGAAATCCAGCCTTTCAATTCATCGCGGTTGACGCGAATCTTGTGATGGCCGATCCTGACCGCCGGGAAATCGTTGCGATGCACGAGGGAGTAAGTGGTCCACTTGCCCATTTGCAGTATTTCGCTCACCTGATCGACATTCAGCATCAGCGGATATTCTTCCCATCGCTTGACCTCGTTCATTGTTATTCCTCCGTTCTTTTTTTCTTGCAGACGTCCCCGCCGTCGCGGCCTTTAGGTTTCCATGGCGACGAATCGTTTGACTTCTGTTTATATTTAGTTTAACCTTGATTCGTAAGTTGTAAAACACCATTTTTCAGCCTATTTTTAAGATTATTGGAGGGTTTCATGAAAATACCGGTAACGCCGAACCAAAAATGGCAAAAATATTCGAAGTATGAGATTAAGCCTTTAATGTCGTTGTTTCGCAGTAAATCAAAGGAAATCCAGCGGCATCAGGAAATCCCGTTAATCAGGCAGCATCTCGACGATGCCGTCATTGTTTCCTCCGAAGGGGCTTCCCCGGTAGAATTCACGCTGTTTAAAACACCCTCTCTCTACATGCATTTCTGTGCTTGCTGGGATCAAGACGGAGTTTTGGACAAAAGGCGCCTGTCCCACTTTGTCAATGCATTTGGCATTCCGCATCTGTCGATGGCCGCCGGGTTATCGTATGCTATCGACCAAGTTGCCCCCTATGATGCAAAACTTGGCGACAGCGGGTTTACACAAAATAAAGAAGAGATTCGCCAAATTCTTGAACTTGAAGCGAATCTCCAGTTCATTCTTGGCATTCCAGAACTCACTTTCGTATCGACGATGGCCCTGTGGCGCACGGACCTCCACCACTGCCTGATGCTGTTTGATGCGCTCCGTACCAAGCAAACTGATGAACTGACGGCCATCGTGCATAACTACGGCAGCGTTCAGCAGCTTAAGGCATTTTGCGCCGCCTGCGGGTACAACCTGTACGCCGGTCGATCCGATCAGACGTACAGAATTGCCTGGCACAGCCTGTTCATGCGATTGGCCGGCCATATCGACCGAATTGCGCCGCGTCCCGTCAAAGTCAACCCCGGCAACCCCTACGACAGCCAACTCATGCCAGAATACAGAGCGCCGGATCTTCTCGCCGAGATGTGGCTGCATTTTTATCTTGACATCACTGGCGACGGGGTATCCTTTAAAACCTGCAAGTACTGCGGGAAAATGTTTAAAGCCAACAATTCCCGCCGCGACTTTTGCCCCCCTGATGCGTGGGGCGGCGGTGTATCCCGCTGCAAACACAACTGGGACCGCCAACAAACACTTCGCAAAAAGAGGATTACAGCTGACCACGCTCCCGCAGACTGACGTATTTTCCTTCGCCACAGATGACGTGGTCCAAAACAGTGATATCCATGACTCGCCCCGCTTCAACCAGTTTCTTCGTCAGCTTGACATCCTCCGGGCTGGGCGTCGGATCGCCACTAGGGTGGTTGTGTACGAGGATCACCGATGCTGCATTCACCAGTAGCGCCCGTTGGAATACGTCGCGGGGGTGGATGATTGAGGCATTCAGCGATCCCCGGCTGATTTCGAATATGCCAATCACTTTATTTTTCGTGTCCAGCGCCAGCATCATTGCCGTCTCGACGACGGCGGCGGCGTACTCCACCGCGATAATTTTATAGACATCTTCAGGTTCATGGATGTGGTTCATGTTGCTGTGCGAACACCCTTCACGAACGAGAGCCACCCGATATCTTGGCAATCGATACGCCATGGTCAAACCTCCTTTAAAATTTAGTTTTCGAAAACTAAAAAGCCGGCCGAGGATTCATCGTCCCCAGCCGGCTTCACCATTCATCTAGCTTCAAGCAGTTTTTCGGCTAATTTTATCTTGGCAAGCCATGCAAAGCGGCCTCTTGAATCGCATCACCGAGACCTTCTGCACGCCAGCCGTGATGTTGGCACCGCATTCACTGCAGGCCAGCGGCGGCTCCGGCAGCTTCGATTTCGGTGCCTCCGCCATCCGTTGGTCTACACCGGCATCCGCCTCCGGATCATCGCCGGTTGCCATGGTCAGCGTGGTCATCCAAGCATATTTCAGAGACGCAGTCGATGCCTTCATTGAAGCCTTGTCTCCGGGGTCCTGGCCGCTGCCGATACCGCTGCTGACCATTGTTTCTCCGGTATCTGTATCGACCAGCGTGAGCGTCGTCCGCACCGTCGCGAGCCGTTCGATGTTCCCCTTCGCGGTCGTTACCTCCCGCAGGTCGATCAGTTCGGCCTGTGCGGTGACTGCGACGCCATGTTTCACCAGCGATGCGTTGACCTTTTCGAGTACATCCGCCGCCGTGGCATACTTGTAACGGTGGAAGTCATTCGTTCCGGACTTTTGGACGTAAGCGCAGTCGGACATGACCTGTACGAGTTTCTTGGCGATTGCCTTCATTTATGCCACCTCCTTTTCCTTCGCTTTCAGCGACTGCGCATAGTCGCATGCGCCCCGGACTTCGCAGAAATCTCTGCATTTGCGATCTTCTTGCCACCGCTCATTCGATCGGCAGGTCCCCGGGATGCGCCCGGTCCACAGGGCTTCGAAAAGGCGCCGGGATTTCAGTTTGAAGTAGCGCTCAATCCATCTGTCTGAGACGCGGTTGATTTCGATCAGATATCCGCCCCGATCGATGCCGCGTCGGCTCGCCACTTCGAGCCCTGCATCCCTGACCAGCAGCTGGACGACCATCCGCCCCACTGGAAAGCCTTCTCGCTCCAAAAGGTAACGGTACGCATTGAGCTGAAGCGCCCAATCGCGCACGTCGCGCCGGCCTCCTGGAACCCATTCCTTCCGAGTCTTGGGCTGGCCTTTCCGCTCGCCGCTCTTGTAAGTATCACCGGTTGCTACATCGACGGCCTCGAGGCCGAGCGCTTTGAGCGCCTTGTACGACCCGACTGTCTTCAGGTCCGCGAGCGTCGGAATTCCGTCGCCCAGCACGTCGCCGTATAAATCTATTTGTCCGCAAAAGGCATCGTTGTAGAACCTGGCTTCGGACAAAAATGCTTCCGCTTGTCCAGCGTGGGCGGCGTGCACGGCGCTGCCGCTGAGCGCGAACAGCCGCGCCTGCGGGTCAATCGCATAATCAGTTGTTTTCTTGAGAAAAGCCTCCCTTGTACCGATGATGAGCTCGGTGACCGACGGCTGGCGAAGTTTACGTCGGGTCGATGCCGCGATGGCCGACAATGTCGGGTGCAAAAGGCAACGGGTGCCTTCCGGGCAGCTTGCCAGGCATTTTCGGATAGGGACTTCACTGCCGCTCGGGCAGATGAATTTCGTTGCTGGCATGGTCAGGCCGCCTCCCTTCGTACTAATTTTGCCTTGCCGAAGATATCCAGGGGGTCAGGTCGTTCGCCGGTTTTCATAAGGACGTCGATCAGGCCGGTGGCCAGCGTCGCCGCTTGCGGACCGGATAGGGTAATGCTGAAGGAGTTCCCGGTCTTTTCGTCCTCGATCTTGATGTTCAAGTGTTCATCCATGGTTTCAACACCGACGTTAATCGGGTTGTAAGCCAAACACGAACTAATATACATCGCTATTACCTCCTTTTTACGCCGCCGCAGGCAGCATAGGCATTCTTGATTCCGGCAGCATCCGACCGCCGATCGTCTGCATCTCGACTCGGCGCTGGATGGTGTCGGCTTCCTTGGCCGCTTCGGTTACGGCGTTGACTAGGCCCCACGTGGATAGGTCGTTACCGGCGACATATTGTCGAAGCACTCGTTCGCCCTCTTCTTTCGTCAGCAGAAACCGCTTGGCTAGCTTCTCCACCGCGTCTTCCGGGGCATCCATGACTGGCGACTGGGCGGCGATCTGGAGCCTGTGCAGGATGCTCGGCAACCGCCTATTATCTGCTGTGTTTCGAACCACATCTCCATACCCCAGCCAGACTTCGCGGTCACTCGGCAGCTTGGTGAGGTCTTCAATTCGTTTGCCAAGGTGCACCCGGCGTACGCTGGGCCCGTCGGCTTCGGTGACCACGAGGCCATTGCTGCACACTAACCGGTGGATGAATGCCCACGCCGCCAAACTGCCCATGCCGACCTCGCTGTTGGCAAGCATTACCCCGTAGCGCACTGGGTCGCCGGGTTTGACATATCCCTGAGCGGACTGAAACACCAGCGAGATGTGTAGGTGCGTGTTCGTGAGGAACGCCTCGTTGAGTTTGGCATCCGGCAGCTGCGCCAGCATCGGCAGCACCGTTCCCAAAAACGCATAATTGTCCAGTATTCGATAGTTCGGCGATAACACGGCCCGGCACTGGGGACCGAGAGTGCGAATAAGCCGCTTCTCATTGGACCGACGAAAAAGAGTGTTCATATTTTGATCAAGCAGCCGGGGCTCCTCCATGCGCAGCTTCTCGGCGTAGCGATAAGGAATCTCCAGGCGCGTGGCGAGCTGGGCCCGCGCAGTGTCGTTGAGTGCGTAGGATTCGCCAAATTTGCCAGGGACATTGAGATATGTGGTGTTATCGCGGGTGGTCACGGACAGAGTGTTTGATTCGATGAGATGGTCGCGCTTCAGCCGTTCCTGCTGGTTTACGGTTTGGATCAGGTCCGACATCGACAAATTAAGCATCATGGTTTCCCCCTCTCAAATGATTAATGATTAACAAAACGACGAGGACGATGCGACCGATGATTTCTCCCATGTGCAATTCTCCTTTCGGCAAAAAAAATACCCGGCGACGGCGTTGGCCGTTACCGGGTTCGAATTTCTTATACCAAATTAGGCAAGGGATCTACCGACCGAGAAAAACAGAGGCCTTCCTGGCAATCCTGGAGCGTTATTTTTAGACTCACGATCGCTTTTTCGCCAAGATTTTCCTTGCTCTTTCTTTGATGGTTGCGCCGCCTTCCATTAACGCCTTTTAAGTTTCTTGTACAAAAAGTAACCGACACCTGCACTCAAAACGGGGGCCACTGCTATGACGGCCAACCCACCAAGCAAGGTTCCGCCCACTGTAGCTAAGCCGGTTGTTACAGCAGCGCCACCAGCTCCAGTTCCCGCAGCCATTACTGCACCGACGCTTCCAACAGCGCCCGCTACGCCACCTGCGCTTGCCGCCAATACTGACTTATCATTAGGCTCAGACATTCTTAATTCCTCCAGACTAATTTGACTTTTACCTGAATCCGTGATCAAATTGACAAATTTCAAGGAATCACAAGGCTGAAAGTCGAATAAATACAGGGGATGACAAGGGTTTGTCAGTCATCTTAGACTTTCACCTCAGGGGTGATTCTGATGAAAATACACTTTACCA
>JAAZNU010000147.1 GCA_012798135.1 Veillonellaceae bacterium
ACGGTGTGGATCGGGGAAGAACGGGGAGAAACGGGGCTAATCGGGGCGAATGTTGGCGTTCGTGGGCGAAAGTGTGTGTTCGTGGGTGTTGGTGGGCGAAGGTTCACACCGGCGGAGTTGCCGTGATGTCCAAAAAGGATCGGCTGAGGGCTTTGTGGGATCCCAACTCCTTGGGTATCCGGAGGTTCCTTGGACCCCGGTTGCCTACACCTCGGGAGACGGATCGTGGCATCCGGCCCGCCCGGGCTCGTGACAGTGCGGATTCCCCGGACGCCAACCGCCGCCAACCGGCGGCTGGCCGTGATAACGCTGGTCCCATGCCTGAGGTGGACCCGCACGACGACGCCACGTGGCGGTGGGTGCTGCGCCACTACCGCTACGATCCGGAACGGCGGGAGCGGCGCCACATGGTGGTGGCGGCGTACGACAACCAACGTGAGCACGACGCCGCCTTCGAGCGCTTGTCCCGACTCGTCGAGGCGGAGGTGTCCCGCGGAGTCCGGGATCCGGCCGAGCACGTCACAGGGACGGTCTGGCATCCAGGGTTCCACGCCGAGCAGGTGCGAGGCCGGCAAGTGCTGGAGGCGGTACGCCGTGGAGCCGACCCGGCGCGCCTCCTCGAGGGTGCCTCGCTGCCCGCCAGTATGGCGGTGTACCGAAGAGATACCAACGACATCACCCGCACCTACAGCGGCCGACGCCCACGGCCACCTCGGCGGTGGCACCGAGGCTGTCGATGGATCGCACGCCCACCCCACGCCGGCCAATTGGCCACCAGATCGGAGTCACTGATGGAACCGTGGATGGGCGTCACCGCCCTGATCGTCCTCGTCCTGGCCGGCCTCGGATACCTCCTCCGGTGGGCGATCTCGCGCCATCGAAACCGGAACTGAGTCATGCGCGCCAAGCCCGGGCCGTGGAAGAGGACCACAGCTGTCCTCCTCGCTGCCCTGTTCCTCCTCACTGTCTCCGCCACCGTCTACCTCTCCGTTGGTTGGCGCCGCATGGACACCACCTGCGCGCGCGACGACGTCGCCCCACCCGGATCGTCCGGGGTGTCCTTCGGGTGGTCGTGGACGCCACCCGGATTCCAGTGCACCTGGGACACCCCCAACGGCGAAGTGGAACGCACCTCACTGTGGTGGTGACCCGCTCTTCTGCCCGCCCTGTGAGCAGCGGCGCTTGGTGGCGGGGTTCTGTGATCGTTCGGCGTCGCCATCATCAGCCGCGGCGGCGCAACGGGGCGGTATGGGGTCGTCCCGGACCACCGTCAGGGGTCGTGTCTCTCGCTGGGTGACCCGCCGAGGTCAAGGGTGGCTTCCTGCTGGTGGGCAGTGAGGCGCCGGACCCAGGCCAGGTAGTCCGCTCGTTCCTCGGTCGCGCGGAGGTACTTCGGCAGCGGCTGAGTTTCGTCCTTGCTTCGCGGGGCCGTCATGTCGCTGACCGTCGCGTTACGGGGAGGCGGCGGGGGCTGGTGAGCCAGCCGACTGCTGTCGCCAGGGTCGGGATGCCGACGGCGATGGCCGCCAGCGCGGCCCACGGGAGGGTGAGCGCCCACGCCAGGTCCGGGATCTCGTACCGGTAGCGTTGCGCGGTGATCAGCACGTACCCGAGCCCGATGCCGCCGAGGAGGCCGATGCCGGCACCGAGGATGGAGATGACGGCGGCTTGGGCGGCGCTGATCTGGCGTCGGGTGCGGGTGTCGGCGCCCACGGCGGCGAGGGTGGCCAGATCGGCGCGGGCCTCGGCGGTGGCCAACGCGACGGATATTCCGGTGGCTGCGACGCCGAGGACGAGTGCCCCGATCACGAGCACTGCCATGGTCAGATCGATCTGGCGGTACTGGTTGCCGCGCTCTACCCACAGCAGCCCCGTGATACCGAGTGCTGCTGCGGCCGCCTGCTCCTCGGCCAGGTTGGGCGTTCGGCTCGTCGGCGCGACCAGCCCGGAGATTTCCGTGCTGAGGCCGAGTGCGTTTGCGACGGCGGGTGGGAGGACGACGTCGTACTGCCCGGCGGGCAGGTCTACGGCTACTGCGGGGAGGTGGGCCGTGGGAGGGGACCCGATGCGAGGGTCGTGATCGCCGAGAACGAGGTGCGCGGTGCCGTCCGGCCACACCCAGTCCTCGGACCGCACCACGACCAATCCCGACGCCAGCGCGGCAGTCGCGTCGGTGGCGTGGTCGAGGCCCGCCGCGCGCAGCACGCTGCCGTCATCCACCAGGGTTGTCGACCCTGTTGAACCGGACGACCACGCTGATACGCCGACACGCTGCCAGCTCACGCACCGTGGGTCGCGACCCAGGGCGCGGCGTTCACTCGCGCTCAGCCCGAGGTCCTCCGCCCCGGCGAGCGGGCAAACCCGCTCGGGGCGGGTCTCGGCGGTGATGACGAACGGGCCGCTTCCACCCGCAGCGCCTGCGTCGTGACTGTCACGGTCGCCGGCGGGGGCGGGGGCGGGGGCGGGGGCGGCAAGCCGCACTGTTACCACGTCCGTGACCGGGAGGTGCTCCCGGAGGGCCGCGTCGGCCGCGTTGACCATCTCGTACTCGTCGAGGCCGGCGCCGGCGAGGGGGAACTGCACTATCACCGTGCCTTCCGCGGTGAGGGCGACGTGCTGGGAGACATCGTGCGCGCGGGCGGAGGAGGTGTAGACCACGCCGGCGGTGATGCCGGCGACCGCGGCGATCAGTGCAGCGACCGCCGGCGCTGTCCGGGTGCGGTTGCGGGCGGCGTCCCGCACCGCCATCCTGCCCGCGATCCCCAGCCGGGGGGCGAGGCGCCCGGTGAGCCCGAGGAGGGTGCCGGCCATCACCACCACCCCGAGTTCGATGGCCACCACGCCGCCGGCCACCCACTCGAACGCTCCGCTACTCGCTCCGACGATCGCGACGCCGGCTCCGAGGGCAGTGAGCCCGAGTCCGAGGGCAGCGACCCGGTGTTCGGACCGCGCCGGTGGGCGGCGCCCGGCGAGGGCGGCCACCACGTCGACTCTCCCGGCCGTGCGTGCGGGCCACCACGCCGCCAACCCCACCGCCCCAACACCCACAACGGCCACTGCGGCCAGCGCCGGCCACGGCACCAGTAGGTCCGGGAACGTGAACGGTTCCACCGCGTTCACGGCCGCGCGGATCACGGCCGCGGCGACCACCCCAAGCACCACTGCCCCCAGTGCGGCCGCAGCACCGGTCACCAGCCCGGTGAGGGTCACCACCCAGCGCAGGGTGGGCCGCTCGGCCCCCGTGGCAGCTAGGAGCGCGAACTGGCGGCGCTGCCGCAACGCTCCCACCGCGAATGCCGGGCCGATCAGCAGCGCGGCCTCCACCACCACCATCGCGGCCACCGCACCGCCGATAGCCCACGCCCCCGGATCGATGCCGGCACCTTCGGCCGGCATCATCCCCTCCGCCGACGCGGGAGGATCAAGGATCACGGCGCGGCTTTCGACCGTTGACCCCCACGCATTCAGCCGCCGGACCACGTCCCACGGCACCGGCGGACCGCTGACGTACCAGGCAACACTGCTCGGATCGAGTGAACCGTCCCAGCGCGAGCCGGTGAGCACCTGCGGGACGGGCAGCATCCCGGTACCGAGGACCGCGCGCGGGCCCAGGGCGCTGTCCGCCAGCACACCCGTGACCACCAGGTCGCTGGGCGCCTCGACCTCCCCGCCGCGCAGGGACTCCAGCTCCACCTGGACCGTGACCGTGTCCCCAACATTGATCCCCAACTGCTCCAGCAGGCCGGCTTCCACCGCCAGCCCGCCGGGTCCGGGAAGGGAGCCGTCGGTCACCGAGAAGACGTCGAGGTTCCAGCCCGGTGGAAGCTCCACCACCCACTCGCTACCCGCGCCTCCGGCGCCGTCCAGGTGCACGACCGAACGCACCACCCGGTGTACCACGGCGCGCTCCGGCAGGGCGCTGACCAGACCGGCCTCATAGGTGGCGAGTTCCACCGGAGGGACCGTGCCGTCACCGAACGTGGACAACCGCCCGGTGGCGTCTTGCACCACACCGGGCATCGTGTACGGGCCAATGAGGGCCTGCCCCTCCTCCCCGAGCGTCCACCGCATCATGGTGGCCTCGGAGGGGTACCGGGAGTTCAACAGCACCGCCCCGGTAGTGCCCACCAGGAGCGGCAGCCCCACGAGCAGGGCCACCAGCACGGCCCGTCCGCGCGCCCTGGCCGCGTCTCGGCGGGCGATCCGCGCTGCCACCCGCAGGCCCCCCAGCCGGCGTCCCATCACACGCCCCTGGTCAGGAGGGACTCCACCGGTGGTCGTGGTCCGGTGGAGTCGACGACCACGCCATCGCGCAGGAACACGGTGCGGTCCGCCCAGGCCGCGAACCGCGGCTCATGCGTGACGAGGAGACCACCGGCGCCCGCGTCCACCCGGGCGCGGAGCACCCGCATGACCTCCTCCCCGGCGAGGGAGTCCAGGGCACCGGTGGGCTCGTCCGCGAGAACCAGTCGACGCGGGCCGGCCAAGGCGCGGGCGATCGCCACCCGTTGTTGCTGCCCGCCGGACAGCTCGTCGGGAAACCGGTCGGCGAGGCCCGCCATGTCCACCAGCGCCAGAGCCTCCATTGCCTCGGCCCGGGCGGCTCTGGCAGCGACCCCGTCCAATTCGCGTGGCAGGGAGACATTCTCCGCCGCGGTCAACGCCGGGATCAGGTTGAAATCCTGGAACACGAACCCCACCGACCGGCGCCGCAACCGGGCCCGGCCCCGCGGGTCGAGTCCGCCCAGGTCCACCCCAGCCACGCTCACCGTGCCGGACGTCGGTGTGTCCAGGCCGCCCGCAACGTTCAGCAGGGTGGACTTCCCCGAACCCGAGGGGCCCATCACCGCCACCAGTTCGCCCAGACTCACATCGAGATCCACCCCCCGCAACGCGTGCACCGCCAACTCGCCGACCCCGTGGGTGCGGGTCACGTCCACCAGCCGCAGGACCACCGGCCCGAGGATGCTCACCGCACGCCCCCACGGATCGACGACGCCGGCCGGGTTACCGCGCCGTCGTCAGCCGTGGTGGTCGGAGCGTCTACGGCTCGGACACCCGCGGAAGCCCGGCGGACACGGGCCTCGACGTGGTCGAGCCAACGGATCTCGGCCTCCGCGGCGAAGGTGAGACTGTCCAGCACCAGTGACCATGCCAGGTCATCAACGGCGGACAACCCCGCCAGCCGGGTGTAGTCATGCAGGGCGCGCATGGTCTCGGTGCGTTGCGCCCGCACCACCCCGGTCACGTCCACCCCCGGTGTGGTCACCGCCATCGCGAGCTTAATCGTCAGCTCCTCCCGGGCCGGCGTCCCGCGCTCCACCGGGGTCGCCCACCACGCCGCCAGCTCCGCGCGCCCGGCCCCAGTGAGGACATACCGTTCCGGCCGTCCCTCCTCCGCCATCGGGTCCTCCATGACGAGACCGTCGCGCACCAGCCTTTGCAGCGTGGTGGACACCTGCCCAATGTTCAAAGGCCACGTCCCGCCCGTCCGCCGTTCGAACTCCAACTTCAACTGGTAGGCGTGCATCGCACGCTCACCCAACAGCGCGATCAAGCTGTGACGAACAGACACGCGTCCTCCTTGAGGATACCCGGTAACCATCGACAAGCATGACAATACTCGGTAACCAAGGTCGGGCATAACGACACGCTTGAGAACACCTCCGAGCACCCCCCGGTACACGTGCTGCCGCTCTCCCCTCACCAGAGGCGCTCAGCCACGCATCACTGTCGAGGACACCAAGGACGATTTAGAAGACTCCGATCGGGGGCCGTGACGGCCCGTTGACCTCTTCGGCCGGGCTCCGGCCCCCCGAGCTGAGTGCCATCCGGTCAGACACCGTCTTCGTCAATGCTCCAGCGCTGTCGATGAGGTCTCCTCATCGACGGTCCTAGAACCCGGCGGAGTTGTTGATGCCGTCCTGCCGGATCGGGGGCATGTGCGGGTTGACGTGCCCGCCCTGCCGTTGGCCGGCGTTGTCAGGCCCAGTGGTGTCGAGGCACTCGACGCCTGCGGTGTCGCGATCCCGTGACAGCGCGGCTGGAGACCGGCGATCCCACACCAGGAACGCGACACCGGCGATCACAACAGTCGCCACCACAGCAATGCCCACAATCGCGTCCATGTCACCGCCCTCCCACGCGCGCTGGTCCGCCCGGCGGGGCTCCGCGCGGGGGTCCAGCGACCCTCGGCTGAGGGAGGCGTCGGCGAACCGCCTGGCGAAGCAGGAGCAAGGTCGCGGGTGTCCCGACAGACTGGTGAGTATGAGAGTCCTTGTCCTGACGGCGGCCGCGCTCCTTCTCGCCGGGTGCAGCAGCACGGCCGACCCATCCCCGACGGCATCCTCCCCTGCGGGGGAGGCGACCACGGGTGTTCCGTCCCCCTCC
>JAAZNU010000182.1 GCA_012798135.1 Veillonellaceae bacterium
CCTGATCCTGGAGGCCGAGGACTTCGCGCCCGGCGGCTCCTGGCAGGCCCGGCCCTGGGAGGACGGCTACTTCTGCGCCTCCTTCGCCAGCGACTTCCTGTCGCGTCAGGCCTTCCTCGGCGCCTCGGCGCAGGGGGAGCCCTCGGCCGCCACCATGAAGTTGCAGGTGCCGCAGAGCGGGCGGTATGCGCTGTTTGCGCGGTACGCCTGCCCGTTCATGCACAATGTGCAGTTCCGGGTGGTGGTGGAGCAGCGCGGCGAGCGCGTCCTCGAGCGCACCTTCGGCCGCCTCCAGAGCCCCAGGATCTGGCCCTTCGGCGGGGGCATCCAGCCGATGCCCACGTACGACTGGGGCGGCGGCGACAACCTGGTCTGGGAGGGCGACCGGACCGAGTTTTGGCTCCGCGAGGGTCCGGCGCAGGTGACGATCCTCGCCGGCCCGCAGCCGGAACCCGCTGCCCAGCGCCAGGTGGACGTGCTCCTGCTCACCCCCCTCGATGACGAGGTGACTCGGCGGCTGCAGGGCTGGTCGTACCTTCCGCTGGATGGCCTGCTGACGCAGGAGGGTGAGGTCGAACTGCGGGTGAGCAACGGGGCGCAGACCGGGGCGGGGCTGGTGGTGGAGCTGACCACCATCGAGCACAGCCCCTACTGGGTGCACGGGCGGGACTGGCGGACACCGCTTGTTGTCGGTGCCAGGGGCGTGGTGGAGGGCAAGCCTGCACCGGAAGACATGATCCGGCCCGGACAATCGAGCCCCTTCGTGCCGATCGGCCACCGGCTGGACAGGCTCAATGAGTCCACGCTCAAGGCGGAGGTCAGGTACGAGGAGGGCGCCGCGGAGGGGACGGACGCGGTGTTCGAGTTCGCCGCCGTCGGTGGGGCGGGCTCTGCCGCCGCCGGTGCGGCGGCGTCTGCTGCCGTCGGTGGGGCGGGCTTTCCAGCCCGCCAGCCCTCCGACCCGCGGGCTGGAAAGCCCGCGCCGCGGGACGACGGTGGACGCCGGGTCCTGCGCACCATCCACTACTCCGACCCGACCACACGCTTGGTCCGGTTCGCCGTCCCGGGCAATGTCCACGGTGATGAGCCGATCCGTACGGCCGAGGAGGAGCTGGAGCGCATCTTGGCATATGTCAAGTCGCTCCCGGACAAGCGGCCCACGCCGAAGCTCCTGGGGATCCGCGGCGTGTTCACCGGGCACTTCACGGGCACAGACACCTCGCAGCGCGTGCAGGACCTGGCCGCGCAGATCCGCACCGAGCTGGTGGGCGAGGCGGCCGAGGCGGGGATACAGGTGGAGAGCCTGGGGGATGAGATCGGCCTCAAGCTCGCCGAGCCCTCGGAGGAGACGAACCGGGCCTTCCGGGAGTACCTGCAGGACCGGGGCGTGAAGCCGGAGGACCTCGTCCCGCCCGAGGCGCGTGGCGGGCAAGGTGTCTGGTCGTTGGTATCGCTGGACTACGACTGCCGCGAGGCCAATCCCGCCCTGTGGTACCACTCCCAGGTGTTCGGCTACGAGAACGGCAGTCTGCTGGAGCTGGAGCGGAGGACGGCGCAG
>JAAZNU010000183.1 GCA_012798135.1 Veillonellaceae bacterium
ATGTAGTCTCCTGCCGCCAGTTGCTCTCTCGCCGTCGACAGGGTCTCTTCGGTGGGTCTCACGGACGCGCCTCCTCAGCTTGAGCCACGGGTTTGCGGGCACGCCGCCGGCTCAGAGCAGAGCCGGGCGACGGACGGCGGTCAGGCCTCCGCAGGGCTCTGCGGCGTGGCCGCAGGCTCGGCGGAGGGTTCGGCGTCTTCCGGGGGCAACTGGCCCGTCTCGAGAATGGCGGCCACCTCGTGCTGGTCGAGGGTCTCCTTGCGAAGCAGGACCTCCACCAGCAACTCGAGCTTCTCCCGGTGCTCGACGAGGATGGATTTGGCGACTTCAAAGCACTCGTCCACGATGCGCCGGATCTCGGCATCGATTTGCTTGGCGATCTCCTCGCTGTAATTGCGCTCCTCGGCCAGCTCGCGCGCCAGGAAGATCGGTCCATGCTTCTTGCCGTAGGCCAGGGGGCCGAGGGCTTCGGTCATGCCGTACTCGGTCACCATTTGGCGGGCCATCTCCGTCACTCGCTCCAGGTCGTTGGCCGCCCCGGTGGTCATCTCATCGAGCACCAGCACCTCCGCCGCCCGGCCGCCCAGGGCCTGAGCCATGCGGTTGGTGATCTCGGTGCGGGTCATCAGATAGCGGTCGTCCTCGGGCAGGCTGATGGTATAGCCCAGGGCCATGCCGCGGGGGAGAATGGTCACCTTGTAGGTGGTGTCGAAGTCCGGGAGCATGCCGCCGACCAGGGCATGTCCCGCCTCGTGGTAGGCGAGAATCTTGCGCTCGCGGTCCCGCACCACCCGGCTTCTTCGCTCGGGCCCCGCGATGACGCGCTTGATGGCCTCGTCGAACTCTTTCATGTCTACGCGCTTCTTGCTGCGCCGGGCCGCCAGCAGCGCCGCCTCATTCACCAGATTCTCGATGTCGGCGCCGGAGAAGCCGGGACTGCGCCGGGCGAGGGTCTTGATGTCCACCTCAGACGCCACGGGCTTGTCCTTGGTGTAGATGTGCAGGATCGCCTCGCGCTCGGCCACATCGGGATTGTCCACGACGATGCGGCGGTCGAAGCGCCCCGGGCGGAGGAGCGCCGGGTCCAGGATGTCCGGCCGGTTCGTGGCCGCCAGGATGATGATGTCGGCGTTCGGGTCGAAGCCGTCCATCTCCACCAGCAGGGCGTTCAGCGTCTGCTCGCGCTCGTCGTGTCCGCCGCCCAGGCCGGCACCGCGCAGCCGCCCCACCGCATCCAGCTCGTCAATGAACACAATGGCCGGCAGATGCTGCTTGGCCTGCGAGAACAAGTCGCGGACCCGGGAGGCCCCGACGCCCACGAACATCTCCACGAAGTCCGACCCGCTGATGTAGAAGAACGCGCAATTGGCCTCACCGGCCACGGCGCGGGCCAAAAGCGTCTTGCCACAGCCGGGAGGGCCGACCAGGAGCACGCCGCGGGGGATCTTGGCGCCGAGGGCCCGGAACCGCTCGGGTTCCTTGAGAAACTCCACCACCTCCTGGA
>JAAZNU010000191.1 GCA_012798135.1 Veillonellaceae bacterium
CCCGGTCCCATGCCGAACCCGGCCGTTAAGCCCTCCAGCGTCGATGGTACTGCGGTCCTAACCGTGGGAGAGTAGATCGCCGCCGGAAACCTTCTTCAGTTACGAAGGGGAGTCTCCTACGAGACTCCCCTTCCTTCGTTTTAAATGACCCCGCCTGTAGCATTTTTTCCTCCATTCATTTAAAATTGAAAAAACCGTTTAGTCATTCAACGCAGCAAGAGAGGGGAGGAACGACTCTTGGTCGACAGCCCGAGCCCGCTCCGTCTTGGAGATCTCCTGGTGAACGCAGGAGCCATCACCGAAAAGCAGCTTCAGTCGGCCCTGATGGAACAGCAGCTCACGAACCTTCGTCTCGGTGAAATTCTCATCAAGAACGGGTTCCTCACCGAGCGCCAGCTTGCCGAAGCCCTCAGCAACCAGCTGAAGCTTCCGTTGGTGACTCTCGCCCGATATCGCCCGATGATCGAGGCCCTCCGCATGGTGCCCGAAAGCGTGGCACGCCGACTGGAACTCCTTCCCCTGGCTGTCCTCGACAACAACCGATTGTTCATCGCCATGGCGGATCCCCTGAACATCCTCGCCATCGACGAGATCCGGATGCTCACCGGCATGGAGGTCGAAGTCGGGGTGGCGATCCCCTCGGAAATCCGGCGTGACATGGACAGCTTTTACAGCGTGAGGGGCAACGTCGACGACGCGATCGTGGAAATCGTCGACATGAGCGCGGCCGAGGAAATGAGAAAGGACCTGGACGCCGCAGCGGAGGCCTCCATCGACGACGCCCCGGTGGTCAAGCTCGTCAACGGCCTTCTCGACCAGGCCGTGCGGGAGGCGGCCTCGGACCTGCACATCGAACCTTTCGAAAAGTCCTCGCGAGTCCGCTACCGCGTCGACGGCAACCTCTTCGATGCCCTCGACTTCCCGAGGAACCTCCACCCGGCGGTCATCTCGCGCCTCAAGATCATGGCCAACATGGACATCTCGGAGAAGCGCCGTCCACAGGACGGCCGAATCCTCCTGAAGTTCCAGGAAAGGAAGGTCGACCTGCGGGTCTCCTCCCTGCCGACGGTCTACGGCGAAAAGATGGTCATGCGCGTCCTGGACCAGGCCTCCAGCGCGGTCGGCCTGGAACGGATCGGCCTCCTAGAGGAGGACCGGTTGCTCCTGGACAGCATCATCAGCAAGCCCTACGGCATGATGCTGGTGACAGGCCCCACCGGAAGCGGGAAGTCGACGACCCTCTACTCGGTCCTGGAAAAGATCAACGACCCGGAATCCAACCTCATCACTGTCGAGGACCCGGTCGAGTACATGATCCCGGGAATCAACCAGGTGCAGATCAACGAAAAGGCGGGGCTCACCTTCGCGGACGCCCTTCGGTCGATCCTGCGCCAGGACCCCGACAAGATCATGGTGGGAGAGATCCGGGACACGGAAACCGCCCAGCTGGCCGTCCGGGCAGCCCTGACGGGGCACCTGGTCCTGTCGACGCTTCACACCAACGACGCCCCGAGCGCCGTGATCCGGCTGAACGACATGGGCGTGGCCCCCTTCCTGATCTCCTCCTCGGTCATCGGCGTCATCGCCCAGCGGCTGGTTCGAAAGCTTTGCCCTGCCTGCAAGGAGGCTTTCGAGCCCGGCCCGAACCTCTGCAGGGAATACGGGATCCCCGAAGGCTCCCGGATCTACCGTGCCGTGGGCTGCGAGCAGTGCCGCTGGAGCGGGTACAAGGGACGGACCGCGGTGTTCCAGATCATGACGGTCAACGACGAGATCCGGAAACTGATTTCCGACCAGGCCCAGGCCCGGGACATCGAGGCGGCGGCCACCAGAAACGGGATGAAGACCTTGCGGGATGCCGGTCTCCTGAAAGTCCTGGAAGGGATCTCCAGCATGGAGGAAGTGCTCCAGGAAACGACGATCAACTGATCCGATCCTTGCATCACGGGATAGGAAGAAAAGGGGTGATGACCAGTGGCCTTTGAACAGAGCATTCACACCCTGCTGAACGAGGTGATCCGCAGAAACGCCAGCGACCTGCACCTGAGCGTCAACCTGCCTCCCGCCCTGAGAATCGACGGCGACCTGCATTACATCGGCGGGCCTGCGACCCTCACTAACGAGGATATTCGTCGCATGGTCACGGAGGTCCTGACGAGGCAGAAGCTGGCGCAATTCGAGGAAGAATGGGAACTGGACTTCAGCTTCACCTTCAAGATCCCCGGAGGGGATAGCGCCCGGTTCCGGGGAAACTGCTTCTTCGAGAGGGGCAGCCTCGCGGCGGCCTTCCGGATGATCCCCACACAGGTGAGAAGCACTTCGCAGCTGATGCTCCCGAAGTGCCTCGACGAGATCGCGAACAAGCTAAGGGGAGTCTTCCTCGTGACGGGCCCGACTGGGTCCGGCAAGAGCACGACGCTCGCCGCCATCATCCAGCAGATCAACACCACGCGGCGGTGTCACGTCATCACGATCGAGGACCCGATCGAGTACCTGTTCAAATCGGAAAAGGCAATCATCCAGCAGCGCGAGGTGGGCCTCGACACGCGCTCCTTTGCCAATTCCCTCAAGCGCGTCCTCAGGCAGGACCCCGACGTGATCATGATCGGAGAGATGCGGGACCTGGAGACCATCTCTTCCGCCATCACCGCCGCGGAAACAGGCCACCTCGTCCTGACGACCCTCCACACTCCCGACGCGGTCCAGAGCATCGACCGCATCATCGACGTCTTCCCGCCCCACCAGCAGCAGCAGGTGAGGATGCAGATCAGCCACGTCCTGATCGGCGTCTGCTACCAGCAGCTGATCCCCCTGATGGGCGGCGGAAGGATCGTGGCCACGGAGGTCCTTTTCGCGACCCCCGCTGTCCGGAACTGCATCCGGGAAGGGAAAACCGCCCAGATCCGCAGCATCATGCAGACCAGCGGGGGACAGAACATGCACACGATGGACCAGGACCTCGCCCGGCTCGTCTGGGACGGTTTCCTGAGCACGGAGCAGGCGATGCAGTTCGCCCTCGACCCGAAAGAGCTGGAACGGATCCTCATGGACATGTCCCCGGCCTCGCGACAAATCCGTTAGAGGGGGGAGGGAATCGGCATGGATTTCCGCTACAAGGCCCGGAACGCAGAAGGAAAGATCGTCAAGGGAACTCACGCCGGCCAGTCCCAGTACCAGGTGGTGCAGTGGCTGAGAGAGCAGAACCTGGTCCCCATCAGCGTCCTCGAGAACCGGAAGGGCACGAGCGTCCCGATCCTTGACCGCTTCCGGATGCACCTCGGAGTCAGCCTGAAGGACAAGGCCGTCCTCTTCCGGCAGCTGGCGACCCTCCTGGGGGCCGGGGTGGTCCTGGGCAACGCCCTTTCGGTCGTGAGCGACCAGACGAAGAACGTGCGGCTGGCCCATTCCATGAGAGAGGTCAAGCGGCTCGTCGACAGCGGGAACTCCCTGAGTTCCGCCCTTCGGTCCAGGAAAGAATTTTCCTCCCTGATCTGCTCGATCATCGAAGCCGGGGAGGACGGGGGCATGCTGGACCGAAGCCTCGAGCGCGTGGCGACTTTCCTCGAACGCCAGGACGAACTGAGAAAAAAGATCATCTCGGCCGTCACCTACCCGGCGGTGGTCAGCCTGTTCGCCCTGCTCGTCCTGTGGATCCTCATCACCGTCATCGTGCCCAAGTTCGCCATGGCTTTCAAAAGCCTCAACGTCGAACTCCCGAAGATCACCACGCTGACCTTCCGGTTCGCAATCTGGCTCAACGAGAAATGGTACATCTTCACCGGGGGCGTTCTCGTCCTCGTCCTCCTTGTCCTCCTCATGAACCGTTACAGGAAAACGAAGCCCATGATGGACGCGATGAAGCTCAAGCTTCCCCTTGTAGGAGACATCTTCTACAAGAGCATCATGGCCCGGGCCCTGAGGACGCTTTCCTCCCTGCTCGAGGCAGGGATCCCCGTTCTGAACGCCCTCGAAATGGCGGCCGGGGTCGCAAACAACATCCCGGTGGAAAAAGCCTTCATGGGGCTCCGGGACGCGGCGCGAAAGGGCAGGGGACTCGGGGAGACCGCCAAGACGATGCCGATCTTCCCCCTGATGGTGGCCCAGATGATCGTCGTGGGAGAGGAAACGGGAAAGGTCGACGCCATGCTGAACAAGGTAGCGGACTGGTTCGAAAGCGAGCTGGACGAGAAGATCAAGCGTCTGACCTCGATCCTCGAACCCGCCCTGATCATCGCCGTGGGTCTTGTCGTGGCCATGATCGCCTCGGCCATCTACCTTCCGATCGTCGGCGCGATCCAGGCCTTAATCTAGAAGTCTCTTTCGTATTGATTTCAAAGGGGCTCGACAAACTGGAACTGGAGTGATAGGATAACATCGTTCAATGCTTTAGCGGCACGAAACGGCCGTCGGGTATCGCGTCTTTATCCTGCAGGTGTTTATGCCGGGAGGTGGAAAACCAAAGAAGAAAAGAGAAGTTGACACAAAGACTTTCACAAAATAAAGGAAGCGAAACGTACATGAAGAAGTTTCTGAAGAACCGCAAGGCAAAGGGTTTCACCCTCGTCGAACTCCTCATCGTCCTGATCATCATCGGTATCCTCGCCGGAGCCCTGCTGCTGGTTGCCGGAGCCGGAACGGACAAGGCCCAGGCGACCAAAATCGTCAGCGATCTTCGAAGCATGAAAGCCGCAGCGTTGATGTGCTATGCGGACAATAACAAATGGCCTACAGCAATTGAGTCGCTTGAGCCATACATGGAAAAGAACCTGAAGAAAGAACAATTTAAGGTTTATACAGACACAACAAAGGGTAATTGGGTCGGTTTTATTTCGAAAGATGTAGTGACAAAGGGCGTTGGAGATAGGCTGACTCTCATGGTGAACCCCGGGAATGTTCCGATTTATGACGGCAACGAGAATGTGCCGAATTCTACGGACCAGACTTTTGGAAGTACTTCTTGCGTTTGGATGCGGGTTGACTAAGTAGATTTCGAGATCCGAAATAATCCCTGACGGGATTTGTCCAGGGAGCAAGGGGATTCCTGCAGTATCCCCTTGCTCCTTTTTCTTTGCTTTAACTTTTACCTGTCGAATTTTGATGTCATTCTTGTCGTTGAGTCGTTTTAATTTTCTCTAGTGTTTTTCATTTCACTTTTCTCGCCCAGACGGTGGTAACTTCACAGTGATATCAAATCCGCCCAAGGGACGATGACCGTGATTGCTCACCAGGGGGAAAAGTCGCGACGCGTTTACGCTCGTTGAACTGCTCTGTTCTCTCCTTCTCTGCACCGCCATCGCGGGAGCGGCGATCGGGGTCCTTTCTGGTTGTATCCAGTCCTACGAAAGAGTCCTTGCCCTTGCCGAGGCCCGCAGGCGGGGGCAGAGTGTCCTGCAGATCCTCCGCCTTCCGGTCGAAAACGCGTCTCTCGGACTGCCCACGAAAGCGGAGGAGTTCATCGCTTCCCTTTCGGTCGGCAAGGCTGCCCTGGCCGCTGTGAACGGATGGGAGGGACCCGTTTCCGTGGCGGGAGGAGAACTTCGTTTGCTTTATGCCGTTCCCACGACGATCGTTAACGAAGGCCTAGCGGCGGAAACGTCCTCGTCCCAGGACCGGGCCGTGAAGCTTTCAGTTCCGGTCACGGACGGCCAGGTTCAGGCCTTCAGGGGATTCGGGTCGACTGTGACGAAGTCCTGGGTCCTCTTCCCCCCTTCCGGCGTCCCTTTCCTGGTGAAGGACCTCTCGAACCGAACCCTTTCGGTCCGTTCTTCGACTCCTTCGTGCATCTTCCACAACGCCCGCCTTCATTACCTGCGCGGCATCCGGGCCAGGGTGGTCCTCGTCCCCGGGCAGGAACCGGCCTTCTGCACGGAAGACGTGACGTCCGGTTCCGGCCTCCAGGAACGGGTCCTTGGAGTCTCCGGTTTCCTTCCGTCTTTCGACCCCGTTAACCGGACGTTGACCCTCACAGTCCTCTCCCGCGGGGGAAGGCGCCACCCGGACTCGGTTTCCCCGGCCAGCCTTCCGGGATGGCCCGAGCCAATCGAGGACGAGGACCGCCGGTACGTCCTGAGCGTCACAAGCCGGACCTGGCGGATCCGAAACGGAACCGCACCGTGAAAGGGAAACCGAAGAGCAGAGGAATGATCCTGCCGCTCCTTCTCGTGGTTCTCTTCCTCGGCTCCCTCCTGGCCGGGCTGGCCCTGGAAGAGGCCCGATCGACGGCAAGCCTTTCGGAAATTCACCAGGAGCAGTTGACTTGTTCCTGCGAGGGGGTTTCCGCAGTCAACCGCGGGGAAGCCTGGATTCTAGGCCAGATGGAAAAGGACGGGGTCCTCCCTCGCTGGCTCAACGGCAAGCCGTTCGAAGACGGGCTTCCCGGGGACGGGGTCCTCGCGGGAAGGGGCAATCTCCTCCTTTACCGGGAAGAATCGGGGCAGGGGCCCTTGTCCTGTTCCCTCGAAATCTACGACCTGGACTACAGGACCGCAGACCCGTTCATGGGAGACCCTTCCCTTCCGCCTTCGTACTTCGATTTCTACTCCCTTTTCGGCGGATCCGAGTTTTCGGACGGCCCCGCACTCGACCGCCTTTCCGCGATCGGGGACGTTTCTCTTTCCGACGGGGCTTCCCTTCAAGCCGAAAACGGAGCGTGCCTCCTTTCGGGAAACGGGCAGGCTTTCCTCGTCTTCGGGGAGGATGTCCAGGGAAACTCGCTCGCGGGGTCCAACGGTGAGGTGATCGTCCGTTTCCGCCTTACCGGTTCGCCGGGGGACCTTCCCGCGGGATTCGAAATCGGCTTTCGCCTCGTTCCAGAGGGGCACGATCCAGCGAACGCCTTCCTGTCCGGATTTTCCGCCGCGTTCTCGGTAGAGGACGATTCCCGGCCGGAAAACCGGGATCGCCTCCTCCTCAAGGGGAACTCGGCAGAACCCGACGGGTCAGACCGGGTCCTGGCCTCCATGCCGTTCCCTTTCTGCCGCAGTTCGAACCCGTTCGACCAGGAGCGGTACGCGGCTTACCTCGCGAGGCCCCACGAGCTTCGAATCCGCTTTGAACCCGAAGGAGTCACGGTGGCCCTCGATCCCGGGGAGGGCTCCCTGGAAAAGCGCCTTTCGGTCCAGGTCGAGGCAGTCGCCGATCCGTCGAAGAAACACCTCTTCACCGGCCTTATGTTTCGGGGCGGAAGCGGGGGTGGTCTTGCCCTCCTTTCCTTACGCGTCCATCCCGCCGACGAACAGGGGTACTTCCCCGAATGCAGGAAAACGGGGTTCTACCTGATCCGCGCCGAAGCTTCGGGGCCCCGGTTTCGCCAGGTGTACGAAACGATCGTTTCCGCGGACTCCGTTTCGAAACAGGTCGAACGACTGTCCTGGACCGCACTGCCCTTTTTCTGAACCCCTCTCGGATATTTCACCGCTTTAAGGACTTGCATTTTCCGGACCGCGCGACAATAATAGGTGATTGCTCCCTATCTGGCACCTGTATTAGGATGGTGCCATGGAGCTCAAAGCCTATGAATACTTAATTCGTAGCGAGTCCGCAGCGAGAAAATACCTGTTGGGATTTTGCTGGAAAA
>JAAZNU010000205.1 GCA_012798135.1 Veillonellaceae bacterium
ATATGCCGACTTCAGGCTCTCCATACGAACCCGCGGATAATTGGAGCCGAATATCAATTTTTCACGTACGCTTTTCTCGGCAATCGAAGGAGATATCATCTTTTCAAGTATGAATTTCGAGTAAGTCCTGGGATTGTCGAAATACGCCATGGAGACATCAATGAATACATTCGGATTTTTTATCGCTATGAGAACCGATTCCATGACCCAGGGGAAGGCCCAGTGCGCCACGACGAAGTTTATCCCAGGGTAGCGCAATGCTAACTGTTCTATTTCCTCAAGCTTTGATCCGTACATAGTCACTCCGGGAGCAAATGTGAACCCGGAATGCAGTACCACAGGCCAATGGAATCCCTCTACCATCTTCCACATAGGATGATCGAGATGGTCGGAGAGTCTGAATCCCTGCAACCCCGGATCCAGCTTGAGCCCGACAAGCCCCATGGCATTCGCATCGGCGAGATCATCCAACACCGTCGCCTTGACCGGATCAACACTCGCAAAACCAATTAGTCGTTGCGAATGCCCACAGAGAAGCTTCACTTCCTCGTTCGTAAGCAGGGCTTCCCCACGAATCCGTTCACAATCCACGGGAAGGACGACGATCCGGTCTATTCCCCCGAAATCCATTCTAGCTTCAATTTCCGCCATAGAGCGGGTTCCGAATGGATATTTCGAATCGGGATAGATGAAATACTTTCCTACCTTGTCCCATCGTTCCTTATCTTTCACTTCCTTCATGAAAATCAGATGCGTATGAAAATCCATCATGCTGGACACCTCCGGAAGAAGTATTCTCGAGTCAGTACTCTACCTTCCACATGTATCTTCTAAGCGAAAGAGGGTGATCCCTTGTTTCGGCCAGCTTTTCTGCATATTGACGGAGCACTGCCGTGAAGAAAATATGATCGAAGTATTCGGAATATTCGGAACCTATTTCGGGCAGCCCCAGCTCGGTGGAATCAAGTATAATGTACTTTTTCCCGTACGTACCCAGAAACTTGAGTACCCGTTCATCTAGGACTCTCGTGCGTCCGGAACTTTTCAATAAAATAAAGGGAACTTTTGGGTCTGTGATCTCGAACGGACCATGAAAAAATTCTCCCGAGTGGATGGGAGAAGAATGAATCCATTGCATTTCCATAAGGATGCATACGGAGAATGAATAGGCTGCGGAGAATCCTGTACCACTGCCGAGCACATAAATAACGGGTTCATCTTTGTAATCCTTAGCGAATTGCTCGGCAGCCGCGATTGTGTTTTTCCTCGCAGTCTTTATGACCCTGTCGACCATCGAGCAAGAACTGAGGAATCCTTCGTATCCGGCGTATCCTTCGGTCCTCTGGAGAATTTCGACCGCCAATTTCATGGCCAGCACGCCATTTGAATTTCCGAAATCTGAATCGGCGCCCCATTCATAAACAATTACATGATCCCCAAATTCGGTCAGCGGAGATCCTTCATCAAAGGTCAAAGTGATAGAAGCCGCGCCAATCTCACGGGCCTTGCCCGCTGAAGCAACAGTCTCCGGAGTGTTGCCATGGTGGGAAACGGTCACGACAACGCTGTTTCTGCCAGCATAAGCA
>JAAZNU010000141.1 GCA_012798135.1 Veillonellaceae bacterium
GAGTGAGAGCAATGCTTGGCAAACGTATCCAATCAAGGAAACCTCAATGCGACGATCTGATTCATTCTTTTTCCGATTCTCCCGTTCGCCGATTCACCTATTCACCGCCATCGGTGTACTGATCGTAATCGGTGTGCTGAGCGGGCTCATCCCGACGAGCCGCCAGCAGAGCAAGCTGGACGCCGAGACGCACCAGTTCTCCATTCCAACCGTGAGCGTCGTCTCTCCAAAGCCCGGGCAATCCACAGTGGGCCTGCCGCTGCCCACTGAGATCAAGCCATGGGCGGAAGCGCCCATATATGCGCGAGCCAATGGCTACTTGAGACGGCGGCTTGTGGACATTGGCTCCCAGGTCGACAAAGGTGAGATCCTGGCCGAGATCGACACGCCGGAGCTTAACCAGGAGCTCGAACCTGCCCGGGCACAGCTCGCTCAGGCGGAAGCAGCCCTCGGACTTGCTAGACTCACTGCGAATCGGTGGGCCGATCTCTTGAAGACGGCCAGTGTGAGCGAGCAGGAAAACGCCGAGAAGCAAACCGACTTCAAACTCAAGACCGCCCTTACCGAGTCTGCACGAGCGGAGGTAAGGCGCCTCGAGAAGCTCCAGTCCTTCGCTCGCGTGACTGCTCCATTTGCAGGCACTATTACAGTCCGCAATATCGATTCGGGAGATCTCATCTTGGCAGGCGCTGGGAAAGAGCTCTTTCATCTGGCTCAAACCCAAAGGCTCCGGGGTTTCGTGCAGGTCCCGCAGGTGATGGCGCGAAGCATCCGCGCCGGGCAGGATGCTGAGATGACCCTCCCGGAGCTTCCCGGCCGGTCATTTCCGGCAAAAGTGATTCGCACCGCAGGCTGATTGCGGCGGATTCAAGGACTCTCCTGGTCGAGCTGGAGATAGACAACACGAAGGGTGAAATCCTGGCTGGAAGCTACGCCCAGATGCGATTCACCGAGGTGAAGACGGAGCCGGTCCTGACGCTTCCTGCAGATACGATCCTGTTCCGTTCGGAAGGGCCGCAGGTCGGCATCGTGCAGGAAGGGGGCAATGTGGAGGTGTGCACGGTGAAACTCGGACGTGACTTCGGCCAGACGATTGAAGTCCTCTCGGGATTGGATGCAAAAGACCGTGTGATCCTGAACCCTACGGAATCCCTCGTGAGCGGCTGCACCGTACCTATAAACGAAACGAATAGAACGGAAGAAGGTCTGCGAAGATGCCCTGCCGTCGCATACACGCTATGGCGATCATCAGCCGTATTCTTACCTTCCCGTTGTTGATGGTCATGCTGATGGCCGGCTGCGTTGTCGGTCCCGACTATCAGCGACCGGAAGCGACGCAGATTCCCGAGTCCTACACGGGGGCCGTCGGTGACTGGAAAATTGCCACCCCCAAGGCTCATCTTTCCAAGGGGAACTGGCGGGAAATCTTTGGCGACAGTGAGCTCGATCAACTGGAGGACGCAGCCCCGGCGGCCAACCAGGAGCTCAAGGCGGCTGTCGCCAGGTTCGATCAGGCGCGCGCCACCGCCGATGTCGTGCGCTCTGGACTTTTCCCGCGTCTTGGAGCCTTTTTTCAGCCTGTCAGGCTGCGCGACTCCGAAAATCGTCCGGCTGGAGGAAGACCGGGCGAAACCTATGACAGTTTAACCGTCCCCTTCGATCTCAATTATGAGATTGATCTATGGGCCGGGTGCGCCGCGCAGTCGAATCCGCCACGGCTCAAAAGGAAGCAGTTGCTGAAGATGTCGAGTCAGTGAGGCTTGCCATACAGGCTGAGGTCGCAGTGGACTACTTCGCCGCTCGAGCCCTCGATGCAGACAAGGCCTTGCTTCTATCCAGCATAGAAGTCTACCGGAAATCCCTCGCATTGGTCCAAAACCGCAGAGCAGGCGGCATAGTCTCCGATCTCGATGTCGCCCAGGCGAAAACCGTCCTCAAAAGTGCGGAAGCTCAAATGCCGGACAACGCGCTACAGCGGGCGAGATTCGAGCATGCGCTGGCGGTGTTGACGGGAAAGAACGCCTCTCTTTTTCACCTGGCCGAACGACCGCTCGAGCTGGGACCGCTGGGTATCCCGCCCGGCCTCCCTTCCGAACTGCTCGAAAGGAGGCCCGTCATCTCCGCCGCCGAACGTCGCATGGCCGCAGCCAATGCCAACATCGGTGTCGCGACGGCGGCATTTTTCCCTACTGTGAAGCTCAATGGCCTTGCCGGGTTTCAGAGCGCAGACGCGTGGATGTTGTTCGACTGGCCGAGCCGCCTCTGGGCGGTAGGGCCATCCGTGTCAATGCCGCTCTTCCAGGGAGGTCAACTGGCCGCCAACCTGCGCCAGGCGAAAGCAACGCACCAGGAAGCCGTGGCCCGC